>JAEWMQ010000046.1 GCA_023393125.1 Bacillota bacterium | reverse complement strand
ATGCTGATAAGGTAATGGCATGTATTGAAAAAAGACAAAAAGCTTTAGTAGATCAATGGAAAATTTATTTACCAGATCAACTTGAATTAGTTGAAAACTATAAAACAGCACAGAAAGATAATATGATTTTATTCGTTATTAGTCCAGAAGCAGATCAAATTGTAAAACAATTTGAAGCAGCACAATAATAGAGATTAATAGGTGTAAAAGATAGAGATTAATAGGGTAATAAAGAGATAATAAAAAGCCATGGATTTCCATGGCTTTTTTTATTTATAGTCCTAGCTCACAAGCAATAGCTTCAACATGGCCCGGTACTTTTACTTTACGATAAATTTTAGTAAGAATGCCTTTTTCATCAATCATAAAAGTACTTCGTTCAATACCAATACTTATGCGTCCATACATATTTTTTTCTTTAAGTACATCATAAAGTTTGCATACTTCTTCAGTATGGTCTGAAAGAAGTACGAAAGGAAGATTGTACTTAGCAATAAATTTATCATGAGAAGCAAGGGTGTCACGGCTTATACCTAAAATAACAGTATTGGCATCAGCAAAAGCATTAAAGTGGTCACGAAAAGCTTCGGCCTCTCTTGAGCAACCAGGTGTATTATCTTTAGGATAAAAATATAAGATAACTTTTTTACCTAAATAATCACTTAAGCAGTGTTCTTTTTGATCAGAACCCATTAAAGTAAAATCTGGAGCAGTCATACCTTCTGTTAAAATAATATCTGACATAAATAAACCTCCTTATTAACGGTGTAATTAATAATTATTATCCTATAAAAAGTATTGTTTGTAAAGCAAATAGTGTGTAGAATAAAAGAAAAAGCATAAGGAGTATCTATGTATATTATTATTTCGCCAGCAAAAATTTTCAAAATACCTGAAAATACATCCCATGTATCTTATAAGCCGCTGACTTTTCATGAAGCCACCACAACTTTAGTAAGGCAGCTCTCTAGCTATACTAAAGATGATTTAAAACAAATGATGAAAATGTCAGAAGCTCTAGCTGAAGTGAATGAGGAGAG
The DNA here is from genome assembly GCA_023393125.1 of Bacillota bacterium. Taxonomy (GTDB): domain Bacteria; phylum Bacillota; class Clostridia; order Lachnospirales; family Cellulosilyticaceae; genus Cellulosilyticum. Next base: position 76,529 of record JAEWMQ010000046.1, on the reverse strand, counting down.
GTATAAGACCTTTTTTAATCCAGATCAAGCAAGTTATGAAGCTATTTATTTTTTTTATGGAGAGGTTTATAAAGCCCTTAAGGCAGAGTGTTTAAGTCAGGAAGCTATAAGTTTTATGCAAAATCATGTGGGGATTTTATCGGGGCTATATGGCCTACTTAAACCTTTAGATAGGATACAGGCCTATCGACTTGAGATGGGGACCAATCTTTCTGTAGGAGAAAAGAAAAGTTTATATGAGTTTTGGAAAAATGAGTTAACAAATCATGTACTGTCTCAATTGGAAAAACAAAAAGAAAAAGCTTTTTTAGTTAATTTAGCTTCTGAAGAATATAGTAAAGTATTAGATTTAAAAGCTATTAGTAAAGAGTACCCGGTTATTCAAATAAGCTTTAAAGAAACTAATGGGGAAAAATATAAAGTAGTAGGCATGTATGCTAAAAAGGCCAGAGGGCAAATGTTACGTTTTATATGTGAAAATAAGATAGAGGGATTAGAGGAATTAAAGAAGTTTTCAGAATCAGGATATACTTGGAGCGAAGCACTATCCACTAAAAACCATTTAGTATTTATAAGATAAAAACAAAAAAGGAAAAGGCCTTCCAGGGGAGTTGGAAGGCCTTTTATGGGGTTAAAATAGATAACTTAAGTATCTAGAATTAAATTATAGAAGGTTTATGTGATTGTTAAGTGAAGAAGAGATGAACATTAGAAGAAAATAAAATAAAAATAATATCCATATGTTCAAAAATTATAGAAAATATGATACAATTATTGGTGTAATATGATTAATAAACCTATGAGAAGAGGTGTTTTTATGGGAGAAGCTGCTACAGTTGCATGCCAACCAACGATATTTTTAGGAGAAGAAAGCCGTCATAGTAATGATTTTTGTGTTAATCAATTACCACATAAAGATAAATTACTCTGGCATATTATTACTAAAACAGAGGCAGATACAGAAATTTGTTTTAATGTAAAAGAGCATCATACGTACAAAGAGGATGAACTACGATTTGAAAACATCTATAATGGAAAAATTACACCTTATTATGCATACAGAAATCTGTATATATCAGAAGTTAAAAATGTGACAGGGCATTTTATTGTAAGAGCAGAAGCTATTGATTAAGATGATAAATTGAATATGAAAGTGATAGTGGCTCAAGGCTATTGTCCACTAAAATATAAAAGCCGTGCATAACTGGAAACCTATTTCTAGCTTATACATGGTTTTTATTTCTACTACTATATGATAATACCTATGAAAAAAGAATAGGAATATTGTCAGGTATTTGTGCAAACAAGTGAAAAAAAAAAGAAAGTAACATATAATAAGAGAAGTTAAAGAGGGAAGTGTATGATGAATACGTTTGAAAAGACCTATAAACCATCTAAGAAGCAATTTATTATTCCGACTATTGTTTTTATTTTATGTACGTTTACAAGTATTTTTTTATTTGAACAAGGTAAATTGAGAAGTATAGATCCGCCTAAAACGAGTTTCTTAGCACCAGGAACCACTGTACTTAATTTAAATCAGGCAGGTCGCTATACCATTTACCTAGAATTAGATACTATATTTGAAGGCAAGCATTATGAAGCACCAGAAGTTTTAGAAGGATTGAATTGTGAAGTAATAAAGGAAGGCAGAGAAATCAAGGTTGAGCCAGCAGATTTGAGCTATAGCTATAATAGAGATGGACAAAAAGGAGAATCTTATTTTAATTTTACTATTGAGTCGCCAGGTAACTATACTATTATAACAACTATAGATAACGAACAAATGAAGGAGGCTGTATTATCTATAGGTCTTAAGAATGAAAAGATGATTAGAGTACTTCAATTTACTGTAGGTGCCAGTGTATTAATGTTAGTAGGGATATTTGAATTTGTAGGCTATATGATTTATGGCATTATCAAGTTGGTGATTTATAAACAGAAGTTAAAGCACAATGTATAGTAATAAAAGGTCATATGAAGGGGCTGACTATTAGAAGCTATAGTATAGTAGCTAGAAATAAAAAATAAACTAGAAAAAGTCCAATAAAGGAGGGTGTAAGATGGGGAAAATTTATCATTTTCCAGAACATAAGCGTTATAACTCCTATAAAGCACCTGTCCCCTCAGAGGATCAGCAGCTTTTGATGAGTATGATGAATGCACTTGTTGCAACCTATCAGGAAAAGATTGTTCAATTAGAGGGCTACAAACAAGAAATCAGCGCATTGAATGAAACAAAATGTGAAACAGCTAAGGAAGTATTGCAGTTAGTTAGACAGATGCAAAAATTATTTTTTAAATACGGTGTGTATTGTAACTTTTATCGTTTTCACACCTTAAATGATTTACATATATTATACTTTAATGATACCAACTTAATTTATACCTTTGAGAATAATCATCGGATAGATATGAATCCGTATACACCAAGTCAGTTTGAAGAACAGTTCAGCGATTATCCTTTTACTTTAAGTCTAGAAGGTGAAGTGTTTGAAGCTTTTGATAATCAAATACAAGATTTAAGAATTACAATAACCACTTTAACTAATACACAAATTTAGCTAGCTTTCTAACTTATCTGATTAGTATACAAACCTAGAATCTACAGTAAAGATAGCATATAATAGAAAAATTCTCAAAAATTGACAGACAATTTCATTTACTATACCATAGAAATGATGTGAAATAGAATCGTATAGTAAAGAGGATGTGATGATTTGACTATATCTTTGAGAACAAAAGTAACGATGATTACCTCATACGTGATTGTAATGATTTTTTTACTAGTCAGCGTTGTTTATTATATAAGTATTCGTAGTTATGCTATAAATCGTATAGACCAACAAGCTTTAAAAATCAGTGAAGTTGGGAGAACATTAGTTGATGGAAATGCCTTTCAAAAGGCAATGCAACTAAAGGATAAGGAAAGTCAAGCATATAAAGAAGTGCAGCTTATCTTAAATATACTAAGCTATTTAACAGATTCAGGTGATTTATTTGCTATGGCAGTAGATGGAGAAGGATTAGTATACTTAGGTAATGACTTTAACGATTATTCTCTGTTAAACTTTGGGAATATATTAGTGCAACAGGAGGATGATGTCATTACTCAATTAAATGAAGGAAATACTTATTATTTTAGAAATGATAATAAGGCTCAGGGAGCAGGAAGGTTAAAAGGAGCATTAATTCCTATTCATAATTCTGATGAAGAATTGGTGGGTATCATAGGCTATGAAGTAGAAGATAGATTTTATACTAATTTAGAGCTGATTAAGTGGATTATTATATTAAGTGCAGTTGTGATAGCAACAGTATGTATATTGTTTAATTATTTAGGATTTAAAATTCTACTAAAACCTATTAATAAGTTAATGAAGGCCTTTAATAAAATAGCCAAAGGCGATTTTAAAATAGAATTAGATACTAACCGAAAAGATGAAGTAGGTAAAATTAACAGGAATATTATTAAGAGTTGTGAACGTATGAGCCAAATGGTTGAATACATTACTATTTCTTCTACTAATTTAAGATTAATTGCTGAAAAAATTTTACAAGCTTCTATGAAGAGTTTAATTGCATTTGAAGAAGTTGCTAATTCAACTAGAGAAATTTCGCTTATCTCTTACGAGCAAGTCGATAAACGAGCAAGTGCTAAGTTAGCTATTACTTACTTAGAAGAAGATGTAAGAATTCTTTTAACTGAGATCAATAAAGAACAAAAAGATTGTAAAGTAAGTAAAGAGCTTATTGAGCAAATGTCTGGTCATGTCAGCACAATTAAGAAAAAGATATATGAGTTAGATCACGTATTTGAAATCATTGATAAGCACACAGTCAACTTAGTTACAGTTACAGAAAGACAAGTGGCTTCATCAGAGGAATTTACAGCTATGGCAGAAAATTTAAATCAGGAAGCAGAAAGTTTAAGTAAAAGTATATCGCAGGTCAAATCTTGATAAATAAAAAGAAGTATCTTTTGCAGGGCAGGTTGCAAAGGATACTTCTTTTGTTATATGATTAATATCAAATGTCCTATGGTATGACATAATGATTAACTTAAAAAGAATCAAGGGAGAAAAATAATGTATAGTTTTAAAAATGATTATAGCGAAGGGGCTCACGAGAATATTTTAAAAGCAATGATAAGCTCTAATTTAGAGCAGACATCAGGTTATGGAGAAGATTTTTATACAGAAACAGCCAAAACGCTATTAAGAGAAAAAATAGAAGATGAAAAAGCAGACATTCATTTTTTTGTAGGTGGTACACAGGTTAACTTAACCACTATTTCAGCTTTTTTAAGAGCTCATGAGGCAGCTATTGCGGCAGAAACTGGACATATTAATGTTCATGAGACAGGGGCTATTGAAGCTACAGGTCATAAGGTAGTAGCAATGAAAACAGAAGATGGAAAGTTGACACCTGCAATTGTAGAAGAGGCGCTACGCTTACACACGGATGAACATATGGTAAAACCAAAGCTGGTTTATATTTCTAACTCCACAGAGATTGGTACACATTATAGCTTAAAAGAACTAGAGGCACTTAGTGAGTTTTGTAAAGCGCACAATCTCATTTTATTTATGGATGGTGCACGTTTAGGAGCTGCTTTAACTACGCCAGAGAATGGAATAACATTAGCAGATTGTGCCAGATTAACAGATGCTTTTTATATAGGTGGTACTAAAAACGGTGCATTAATGGGTGAGGCTTTAGTCATTACTAAAGAAGAACTCAAGGCTGATTTTAGATTCCATATTAAACAAAAAGGGGCTCTTCTTGCTAAAGGAAGGTTATTAGCAATTCAATTTATCGAATTATTTAAAGAGGACTTGTTCTTTGAGTTAGCTCATCATGCTAATCAAATGGCTAGCCAATTAGCAGAAGGTATAAGAAAAGCTGGGTATAGTTTTTTAACAGAATCAGTAACTAATCAAATTTTCCCCATTTTCCCAAATGAGCTTTTAGATCAGCTTAAGAAGGAGTTTGACTTTTCTGTTTGGGAGAAAAAAGACGAAACACATACAGTTATACGTTTAGTAACTTCTTGGGCAACAAAACCAGAAGAAGTAGAACGTTTTATAGCTTTTATTAATCATTAAGATAGAGAGAAGAGGGAAGCCTAGGGTGCTTTCCTCTTCTCTTTAATCATTTAAGCTGTTTTGGTTTTTGGGTTATTTGATAGCTGTATATACATAATAAGATATAACCAATAACTTGCAGATAAGATAAAAATAGTGGTAGAGGCTGATAAGAGAATAAATGAGTCTCTTTTAAAACTAAACCCATATTAAGTGTTTCTAGAACGCTAAAATAAACAAAAAAATGTAAAGTTTTTCTATCCGAGTTATATAAATAAGCAAGGATGAGACAAATAAGGGCAGGAAAAATATAACGTTCATGCATATGATGCCCTAAGGTGAAAATGCCTGTAATCATCAAGGCGCCATAAAGAGGTAAATGCTTCTTGCTACTATTTCTAATGGCTAAAAAGGTGGTATAACCAATAGCAAATAGGATGCCTATAACACCAATAAGTTTATAACTCAAACCTAAATAGGTGGTTGTATCAGGTGCCCAAAGACCATTTAATATAGCTATTAAATTAGTTGCATTTAAAGAACCATAAGGGTAAGAACCCATAGTTGAAAAGTAAAGTTTAAAGAGCCATAAGGGGTCCCTTTTGGTAATAAGGAAAGGTAAGCAAATAAGGAGAAAGACTCCAAGAGCACTTAGTCCAGAAATAAGTGTTCGTTTAATCACTAGTTGAATAGGTTTATCTTTACAATAGTAATAGTAACCAATTACGAAAATAGGACCAAATAAAAACATCTGTGGTTTAATAAGTAAACCTAAAACAAAGGCTATACTTGCATAAACAAGTTGCTCTTTATATAAGCTTATAAGCATTAAAATAACAAAAAAGCAAAAAACAATATCTACTTGCCCCCAAATACTAGAGGTGAATAAGACAGCTGGATTAAAGAAAAAGAAAGCTGCTAGTAGGAGAGGGTTTTTGTGCTGTTTTTTCTCAGCTTGATCATAAATAAGGAGCGTTGTTATTAAATCAAAGATGATTATAGGAAGTTTTAAAAGTATAGAGTGAAGTATATGAGTGTAAGGTAATTCAGTAAGTTTTAATAAAATGCCAATGGGCCATAAAAGAAGTAGATAACCTGGAGGATAATCTGCAAATTCCAAGGATTCGTAGAAATGCCCAGGTCCATAATTAGCCATGCCCAAAGCCCAACCAGACCAACAAGTCATATCTGTAGGATGTCCAGTATAAAAAATGGCCAAAAAAATACGTAAGCAGACACCAAATACCAATAGAATAAAAAGCTGTGTTTTATAAGAGCGCTTCTGAGGGATATTTAATGTACTTAACCGCGTATTGGTGAAGAAGTAAATAAGAGTATAAATAATTACTAGTAAAAATGATACATTAACAATTGTTTGAAACTCATTTTCCATAATAACTTCCTTAATTAATTAGATTTTAGAGTCATTTTAGCATAGAAATTAAGGAAATCAAAGAGGGAAATTGCTTTAATGAATAATACATTGATTATACTGGATTAGGTCTAGCATGAATAAATATGTCTTCGATATATTTTTCGAAGTTTTCTCTTTGAGTGTGACCATTTCCAGGATAAATTTTAGATGAAGTAACAGCTTTATTTAGATAAGTGGGTTTTAAAGAAGTTAAATGATGGTATTCGCCCTTGTTATATAAATTTCTAAGGGTTTTGCCAAGTTCTAGAAGGGAATCATAGTACTTACCATTAGCAAAGCCTCTAAGTTGTGACGTATCATCAAGTTCTGTATAAAAGAAAGGAGATTTGGCTAGCCATCCACGTTTGATATAACTGGTTTTGGTCGTAAGCGATAGAATAAAGTTAAGATAATCTGTAAACTCTGTGAAGTTGCCAGTGGTGGTTTTTATACCGACAATAGGATACCATAAGTCTTTGATTTTCCCACTATTAGTTCCTGAAGAACTATAAAAAGCAAGAGTTACCTTTTCTATGCCATAAGAATATTGGATGTCTACATTAATGAGACCAATCATTCTAAATGGGTGTACTGTATAAAGATTGATTCTAAAGCTGTCTTTATAAATCTTTACAATATAGTTTGAGTTTGACATCATCATCACCTGAATCAAATTTATTAGGTCTAATAAAGAGATAAACCATATAGTTATGGAGGGGCTAACTATATGGTTTATTTTTAAAGTTAAGGTGTCTGTAAATTACGAAAAGCTTTCTTCGAGTTCTTTAAGATCTCTTTTTATTTCTTCAATTTCTGTATAGATTCCTTGAATCCCCATGAGTCGCTTTAGGAATGTTTTTTCCTTTTCTGTTAATTCGAGTTCTTCATACCAAGGTCTTTCTTTTTGAGTTTCATCTAAATAATAGGAGGTGTAGTATAAATGAATTAAAAAATCTCCTAGATACCAGTAATCCATCTCTTTTCCATATTTTTTGTTGTCAATATAGCGAGCTAATCCAAAATCTATTAATATGAGTTGATTACTTTCTGTCAAGATAACATTGGGGGGCCTAATATCACGATGAACCATATTGTTTTTTTGTAATATGGCGATAATATCTATCATATTAAAGGCGATTTCATATATCTCTTTTCTGGTAAAGTGACGGTTATCGTCCATGAGCAAATCCTCAAAAATTTGGCCTTCCATATATTCTAATATATAGCCCTTAACCCCAGGAAGATCAAATTTTTCTATAAACTTAGGAAAACAAGGATAATCTAATTTTTTTAATAGTACTTCCTCGTAAAATAATTTTTCTTTTGTTTTTTTAACCATGTTTTTTTTGAGTTGCTTAATAATATATTTCTTGAGCTCATGGTCTTCTGCTAGATAAGCTATGCCATATCGCCCTTCCCCCACAACCTCAGTAATAAAATATCCATTTATTTGTTCTCCGGGTTTATAATATTTATCCATATACACAACATCCACTTTTAATTATTTTTTTGACTATCTGCTAAAAGAACGTCTTGAATGTCCTGAACGGCTAAAAGAACGACTGAAAGAACGTCTAGAAGAACATCTAGAAGAACGTCTTGAACGACAACGGCAATTTCTACGGCCCCATGAATTGCAACGACAACGGTTGAAGCAATCACTTGTACGACGACGACGACATCTTCTAGAACGTCTTGAAGTACGGCGAGACCTTCTAGATGAGTCACTTGAACTACTAGTACAACGACTTACTCTGTAATGATTGTGCCCTCTACATGATTCGGATCTTAAACATCTCATAACACCATCTCCTGATAATATAATTTAACTAGAATATATAGAGATATATATTGTAGTCATGGTACATTATATGACTCGTATTTATTTTTTGTGACATGATTGTACCTTTCTCGACGTAAAAAATTGGACTAATTTTTAAACTTTCGATTTGTTTCATCTCTTGGCTTTTAGATTTATATATATAGGTTAGATAAGTGAAGTTTTAAAATTATATTAAATTATACTGAATACGAAAATATATTAACAATTGGTAGTATAATAAGAAGGTAAAGACAATGAGCTATAGCTATAGAGAAGGAGAAAATGATGATAAGTTTAGAGGAAGCCAATCAAATTTTTAGAGAAGCTTGTAAGTTGAATGAAGGAGATTGGATAGTACATTCCCAGAATGTTGCTGATCTAGCGAGAAAAATAGCTATAAAGTCTGGTTTAGATTCAGAAAAGGCCTACATATTAGGGTTGCTTCATGATATAGGAAGAATAAATGGAACAATGCAAGCAAGACATGCTCTTGAAGGATACAGATACATGCTGAATAGATGCGAAGAGGTGGCCAGGATTTGCTTAACCCATACTTTTCAGTATAAAGATGTGATGGGTATATATGATACCTGGGATTGCTTAGAGGAAGATATACAGATGATTAAAGAATACCTAGAGCATATTACATATGATGACTATGATAAGCTAATTCAATTTTGTGATGCAGTTTCCCTAGCTAAGGGGTATTGTGTTGCTGAACAAAAGATGGTTAGTTCTGTACTCAAGTTTGGATTTAAAGAAACAACGGTGCAAAAATGGAAGGCTATATTGTCATTAAAGGGCTATTGGGATAACAAGATAAGTGGAAATGTATATGACTTAATGTTAGAAGCTAATAATGAATGAACTGTCTTTAGAGAATTGGGGAATACAAAGAATGCAATTAGGTGAGGGTGGTTAGAGGCTAGCAGGTAAGAGAAAGGCAGTTGATTGAGATGAAAAGTACAACAGGAAAACATGAAGACATCTTATATGAAAAAGGAAAAATGAGCGAGTTAGAGAACATTGTTAAAGTTTTTAAAAGTGCAAAAGAAGAAATGCTTCGTCATCAGATTAATCAGTGGGATGATATATATCCTAATGAAGCTATCTTAAAGGCTGATATAGAAAATGAGGAATTATTTGTTGGTAAAATCAATAACAAAATAGCCGTTATATATGTGTTAAATCAATTATGTGACGAGCAGTATAGTAATGGGATATGGAAGGAGAAGGGAGAAAACTTTAAAGTAGTTCATCGATTATGTGTGAATCCCACGTATCAAAATAGAGGAATAGCCAAGCGAACGATGGATTATATTGAAGAGATATCAATAAAGGAAGGTAAAAAGGCTATTAGATTAGATGTTTTTTCGGGAAATCCCTTTGCACTAAAAATGTATGAGGCAGTAGGTTATACCATTGTTGGCGAAGCAAGCTGGAGAAAAGGTCTATTTTACTTAATGGAGAAGGTAATAAATAGAAATTTGCCTAGGAGTTTATGAGAAAGGTTGCTGGTAGGAAATGAGAGGAGAAGGGCTATCTTCCAGTGTTCCGGTTCAAATTTTTTGATGCACTAGGCTCACTTATTTGGATGAACGCACGAAAACTCCCGCTGGTCAGACACTCGTGCTAAAATCCATCCAAAACGTTCACCAAGTGCCTCTAAAAAATTCTCCCAAGTCACCCTTCCAGATATCCCTCCTCCTCTCATTTCTTCCAAACGTTATTAAGCTCATAAACGCTCTTGACAGTAAAGCGGCGTGGGAAAAATATAATGGTAGTTTAAGCTTACAAGCCATTATATATCCATGGTAGTAATAACATATAAAGTTTAGTGGTTCTTAACCAAAGATTTTCACAGGTTTCCCTTTAGTAATAATAACGTATAAAATTTCTTAACAGTTTGTTTTGGCAGAGTAGTAGCCAAGGCGGGAGAGAATGGGGATTGGTGTAGGGTGCCTTGGAGGTAAGCTTAGCAGTTCTTAACGAAGGAGTCCTTATGGGTTTTAGGCAGAGTGTTTGAGCGCTAGCGAGTTTTCTGCCGTTCATAAGGGCTACGAGTTTAGAACTGATTAGTGAGCCGAGACAGCAACCGGAACCAATCACCATCCTCGGATGACTTGGCGGTACCTTGCCATATATGTTGTTATTCAAATTTCTATTTAAAAAAGGAGGAAGAATATGCATAAGCCATATCAATTATCACCAGGAGACAAAGTAGCCATTGTAAGCTTATCTAGTGGCATACTTGGAGAAGCGTTTTGTAAGCATCAGATTGAATTAGGAAAAAAACGTTTAAAGGAGTTTGGCCTTGAAGGCGTTTTTATGCCCAATGCACTACGAGGAATAGAGTATTTAAAAAGTCATCCCGAGGCGAGAGCAGAGGATTTAAAAACAGCCTTTTTAGATGATTCAATAAAAGGGATTATTTGTGTTATTGGAGGAGATGACACTTATCGTTTATTACCTTATTTAATGGAAAATCAGACGTTTATTAAAAAGGTAAAAGAAAGCCCAAAACTTTTTACGGGGTATTCTGATACCACCATTAACCATTTGATGTTTTATAAGTTAGGTATGGCAACGTTCTATGGCCCTAATTTTCTGTGTGACTTAGCAGAGTTAGGAGAGCATATGCTGCCTTATACAAAAGCAGCTTTTGAGTTGTATTTAAAGAATGAGGTACCTGTTATACAATCAAGTGCGCTTTGGTATGAAGAGCGTACAGATTTTTCAGCAGAAGTAGTGGGAGAGGAAAGAGTTTCTCACCTTGAGACAAGAGGTTATGAACTTTTGCAAGGACCGCAAAAGTTTCAAGGTAGATTATTAGGCGGGTGTATAGAGAGCCTTTATGATACCATATCTAATAATCGTTATGAAGATGAAAAAGCAGTATGTGAGAAGTATGGAATTTTCCCTAGTTTAGAAGAGTGGCAGGATAAAATATTATTTCTTGAGACTTCAGAGGAAAAACCATCTCCAGAAGAACTAGAGAAAGAACTTATAGCGCTTAAGGAAAAAGGCATCTTTGAGGTGATTAATGGCATTCTTGTAGGAAAACCACAAGATGAAACTTATTATGAAGCATACAAAGAGGTGTATTGTAAGGTAGTAGATAATGCTGATTTACCAATTGTTTATAATGTGAATTTTGGGCATGCACATCCTAAATGCATTATGCCATATGGTATTGAGGCAGAAGTAAATATGCAAAATAAGACAATTAGCTTTAAAGAACCATTGTTTAGAAGAAAATAGGCATAATGGAAAGTACATAATTAGAGGTGAGATGTTAATATGAATACTCAGATGAAATTTAGATATGCAGAAGAAAAAGATGTAGCTTTAATACTTTATTTTATTAGAGCATTAGCAGAGTATGAGAAAATGCTAGATGAGGTAGTAGCCACAGAAGAATTATTATATCAGTGGTTATTTAAAGAGAAAAAAGCAGAAGTATTTTTTGTTATGGAAGACGATAAAGAAGTAGGATTTGCATTGTTCTTTTATAATTTTTCTACTTTTCTTGGAAGAGCAGGTATTTATTTAGAAGATTTATTTGTGCTTCCAGAATATCGTGGCAAAGGCTACGGGAAAGCTATTTTAAAGCAATTAGCAAAGTTTGCTATAGAACGTGGTTGTGGTCGTCTAGAATGGGCATGCCTAGACTGGAACAAACCAAGTATTGACTTTTACTTATCATTAGGGGCAACACCTATGGAAGAATGGACTACCTATCGTGTAACAGGTGATACCTTAAAGAAACTATCAGAGCAGTAATGAGTCAATTTCTAGGGGGATGTTGGACTTTATTATAAAGTGATTTTATGTGAGAAATGGGCTGATGAGGAAACTATTATAGTATATTAATCTTACAGGGGCAGGGGGAGGTATATATGTATAAAAAAATTCTTATAGGTAGCGGTATTGTGATAGCATTCATCGTTATCATACTATTTTTTGTAGGAGAAAGTTCACGTTGTTCACTATCAGACAAAGGTGTTAATCAAATAGAAGTCTATTTTGAAGAGGTTAATAAAGAGAGCTTGTATAAAACCATTACTAATGCAGAAGAAATAACTGAAATCATGGCAGGTCTCCACAAGGCAGTACCTAGCTATAGTGGGAAGTGTCCGTATGAGTATCCTATACTTATGATTCATTATGCGGATATAAGTGTAGAAGTAAAAGCAGGGGGATGCAGTGGTTTTATTTATCAAGACCAAGCGTATGATTTTAAGACAAAAAGAATTCAGGAACTTATAAATGAGTACTGTTTAGATTATCAAAATAGTAAATAAAAGTAGGCTAACAAAGTCTTTTAGTTAAAGGAGTATAAAAAATGAAATATGAATGGATTGATAAATATCTTCTAGAAAAAAAGGGCGTTTCTAAAGATTTGAAGAAAGAATGGAATTGGATACGTTATTTATTAGGAGATAAAATGTTTGCAGCTATTTGTTTGGATGAATTCGATAAGCCCTATTATATTACTTTAAAATTAGAGCCAGTAGAGGGCGATTTTTTTAGACAACAGTATGATGATATTGTACCAGGTTTTTATATGAATAAAGTGCATTGGAATTCAATCAAACCAGATGGGAATGTTCCTGATGAATTAGTGAAAAGTATGCTAGATAAGTCATATCAGTTAGTATTATCTAAACAAAGTAAAAAGAAGCAACAGGAGTTGCTTCAAGGATAAAAGAGTAATTAGCTTGATTTAATCAATTTTAAGGAGGCATACGATGGAAGAAGTTGTAGCTAGAAGAAGTATTCGTAAATACATGAATAGAGATGTTGAGGAAGATAAAATTATAGGGTTAATAGAAAGTGCAAGACTAGCACCATCAGGGAGTAATACACAGCCATGGAATTTTATTATCGTAACTTCAAGTGAAATAAAAGAATGTTTGGTTCGTGCTAATCATAATCAGAAGTGGATGTTAGATGCACCTGTATTTATTGTGTGCGTTGCAGATGTTTCATGTAGAATAAAGGATACGAGTGATTTGTATTTAGATGAAAATAGTTCTGAACCTGAGTTAAAGCAAATTATAAGAGATACGGCTATTGCAATTCAGAATATGTTACTGGAAGCTGAACATATGGGTTTGGCGACATGTTGGACAGCATGGTTTGAGCAAAAGGATGTAAGACCTATCTTGAATATTTCAAATGATAAGTATGTTTGTGGAATAGTTTGTGTTGGGTATACTGCTGAAAATCCTAAACAACGTCCTAGGCGTAAGCTAGAAGATATGGTGTATTATGAATTATGGGGAAATCAACAACGATAAACTTTATCCTAAGATGACTATAGAAATCAAATTATTTTACATATTAATAAGCAAAAAAGCATGCCTTCAAAAGAGAGTTAAAGCCCAATGAAGATATGCTTTTTTATTATTTAAAAATGATTGTATGATAGCCGTGCCTTTTTAGGCCCCTTCGCTTAAAAAGCGATACTGTGCCTTATACAAATTGTAATAAAGTCCTTTTTGCTCTAGTAGCTCATCATGAGTTCCGCACTCAGCAATATTAAGGTCATTAATGACCATAATCTTATCGCAGTCACGAATCGTAGAGAGTCTGTGAGCAATAATAAAGGAAGTACGCCCCTTAAGAAGTTCCTTTGTTCCTTCTTCTACTAAGGTTTCAGTCTGGGTATCAATATTAGAAGTGGCTTCATCTAATATTAAAATACGAGGATTAGCCAGTAGTGCTCTGGCAAAGGCTAGTAATTGTCTTTGTCCTAAGGAAAGCCTAGAGCCTCTTTCATTAATCTTGGTTTGATACCCATCTTCTAAGCGCATAATAAACTCGTGAGCATGAACAGCTTTAGCAGCAGCCATAACCTCTTCGTCAGTAGCATCTAATTTGCCATAGCGAATGTTTTCCATAATGGTATCAGAAAAGAGGAAGGTATCTTGAAGCATAATACCCATTTGTTCCCTTAAAGAACCAAGGTCTACCTCTTTAATATCATGACCATCAATTAAAATGCGTCCTTCAGTAGGGTCATAAAACCGGCTAATCAAAGAAATAATCGTTGTTTTACCAGCACCAGTAGGTCCTACTAAAGCAATTCTTTCTCCTGGTTTAATCATAAAGTTGACATTACATAGTACCTCTGTTTTTTCATCATAGGCAAAGGAAACTTGATCGAAACGTACTTCCCCTTCTATAGAAGAAAGCTTAGGTGCATCTGACTTACTATAAATCATAGGTTCTACATCTAAAATATCAAAAATACGGTCAGCTGCAGAGAAATTAGAAATTAGCGTATTATAAAAATTACATAGATTCATAATAGGATTCCAAAACATGCCGACATACATAGAAAAGGCTAGTAGTGTACCAATTTGAATCTCTCCAGAAGTAACCAAGCGATAACCAAATAGATAAACTAAGATAGCACCAAGACCAGCTGAAATATCAACTAGTGGCCAGAATAAATCATTGAGTTTAACAGCATGAACAAAGGAAGAGGTGAGTTCACCAACAATGTCCTTGAAATTACCTGCTGTTTGTTTTTCCTCTGCATAAGCTTCTACTACCTTAATACCAGAGAAGTCTTCATGGGTAAAGGCGTTCATAACAGAACGTTTACTACGGTAAGTGTCCCATCTACGTCTTGAAAAAACTTCAATATAAAACATAGTACCAATCAAGAAGGGTAAAATGATTAAACAGCCTAAGGCCAATTTTACATTTAAAGCTAGCATAAAACCAGAGATTCCTACTAGTGTAAGAAGCTCAGGAATGAGGGATTGAATGCTTTGAGTAAATAAATTTTGCAGCGCATTCACATCACCCATAATACGAGCTAGTATTTTACCTACAGGTCTTGAATCAAAGAAATTAAAGGATAGCCCTTGAATATGTTTATAAAGTTCATGGCGAATCTCAACTAAAATCTTATTACTTACCTCAGCTACGATCATATAGCGCATTTTAGAAAAGCCCCAAGCAGCTAAGTTACAAGTACATAAGAAAAGGCCCATAATCACAAGACCTCTTACATTTTTATCTGCCACATAAGTATCAATAGCCCTTCCTAAAAGGAGGGGATTAATTAGATTACAAAGCATGACTAAGATCATTAGCGAAATAACAAAGATACTTTTTCTTTTGTAAGGTTTTAAATAACCGAATAATCTTTTAATAAGCTGAATCTTACCTCTAGATAAAACTTTTTCATCTTTTCTAATGTTATTAGCAGACATAAGTCGCCTCCTTTAGCTGCTCCTCGAAACTTTCAAATTGCTTTTGATAAATAGCATAATAATGACCACGTTTTTTGAGTAGTGATTCATGATTGCCTTGTTCCACAATTTTACCGTTTTCTAAGTAAAGAATCAGGTCTGCATTTTTCACAGCAGATATACGGTGGGCAATCATAAAGGTAGTGGTCTGATAATTCTTTTCTTTTAGATGACTAAGGAGCATGTATTCAGTCTCAGTATCTAAAGCTGAGGTAGCATCATCTAAAATTAAAATCGGAGCTTTCCTGAGAATAGCTCTAGCAATAGTAAGTCGTTGTTTTTGGCCGCCAGATAAGCCGACGCCTCTTTCTCCTATTTGTGTACGATAGCCATCTTCTAACTCTGTAATAAAAGGCGTTGCACAAGCTAAGTCACAGGCTACTTTGACCTCTTCTAAAGAAGCACTAGGTTTCCCAAAACGCACATTATCAGCAATTGTATTAGAAAATAGGAAAGTATCTTGCATTACTATCGACATATTTTTTCTAAGTGTAGGTAAATGCCATTTAGAGAGTGGTACACCATCAATGAGGATTTCACCACTAGAAGGCTCATAATAGCGTCCTATTAAATTTAAAAGTGAACTTTTACCAGAACCAGTGGTTCCCATAATGGCTACGGTACTTCCTGCTGGAATGTCTAGGTTGATATGTGATAAGACCTCTTCACCTTCTTTATAATGGAAGCTTACATCCTTAAAGGTAATATGTCCGTTAAGGGTTTCTGGGCAGTAGGCATCATCAGGACTGGTGATTTCTGCTGGACGATCTAGTATGGCAAAGATTTTCTTAGCAGAAGCAGAAGTACGAGAAAGCATATCAGTTAGCCAGCCTAATTGGCGAAGTGGCCATACAATGTACCAAATATAAGTATTAAAAGCTGTTAGAGTACCTAAGGTCATTTCTTCCCTTAGTACCATATAACCACCAAAAGTAATCATGGCTACTAAAGCTGTATTGGTAAGTAAATCAATAACAGGGAAATACTTAGACATATAGCCTGCTTGCCTCATATTGAGATCATAATAACGTTTGTTTAGCTTTAAAAATTTTTTAACCTCATATTTTTCACGAGCAAAAGCTTTAATCAAACGCACACCTGCAATGTTTTCTTGAGCTGTGGTATTAATAACAGCTGTTTGATCACTGAGTTCCCCATAGCAAGCTCCAAAAAGCTTTTCTAGCTTAAGGGTAATGAAACCAATAGGGATTAATAATACTAAACAAATAAAGGCAAGTTTAGCATTTAAGCAGAATAAAATAATGGTACTTAAAACAATATAAAAGATGTTTTCAATGAGTAATCTTAAGCCAAACCCTAAGGTCTGCCAGATATTTTCAAGGTCTTCCCCAATACGAGCCATAAGTTCACCCGTATTCATATGATCAAAATAAGCAAACTCAAAGGATTGAATATGATTGAAAAGTTGATTTTTTAAAGTGCCATGTACCTTACTACTCATTAAATCATAAAGAAATTCCTTAGTATAACCTAAGACAGCTTTTAATAAAGCTAAAACCAAAAGCCAAATGACTAAAGAAAATACTAAGTTGCCCTTACCCCCCAAAATGGCATCATCAATAAAAGATTTTTGAATGAGTGGTACAACTTGGTCAATCCCAATAACCATAAACATGGCTAAAGTAGCAATGCCAATCATCACAGGATATTTAAAAATATACTTAAAAACACGAAACATAGACGTCAAACCTCCCCTAGTATTTATTTTGGCGTACAAAAAAAGGCCATGTTAAACCATGACCTTTTAGACGCAATAAAGTGTTGAAAATCAAACAAAAAGGATATTCATGGCAAGTAGCCTATCCGGAAATAGCGATAGGACTAGTAACATTATTTAATTTTGTAAAGCCATACATACGAACATTTATACAATTATTAAACATTAGTCCTACCTCCTTTTCTAAAATTTGAAATCTGTGACTATTATATACATAGGTATAAGCTTAAGTCAATAATAAAATTAGAATTATTAAAAAATAGTTAATAATATACCAGTAGAAAATTTTATTGTTAAAATAACTAATAACTTATAAAAATTGGTAAGAAGTTTAGTTATTTAAATGGTTGATTGCAGCTGTGTTTGTGATATATTAGAGTTTGGTATTCATAATAGAGTGCTATGGGGAAAAGAGAGGGACGATAGGATGTTACTCATTTATTTAATTGCAGTGATTTATTATTTAGAAAGTGTATTTCGAATAGCATTTAGTGGTAAATTTCTAAGTCCAGGAATGTTTTATAGCTTATTATTTGCTGTTCCAGTTGGGGTATTATGCTATTTAGTATGTACAGCTTTTAAAGAAGAAAAAAGAAATACCGTAGGATGTGTTTTAATAGGTGTGATTACATTTAGTTTTGTATCACAATTTATTTATTATAAGATTTTTAGAATGTTTTATACACTATATTCAGCCTCTAATGCAGGGCAGGTATTTGAGTTTTGGGAAATTATTATGATCACAGTAAAGAATAATATAGGCCCAGTACTACTAATGCTTGTACCATTTATACTATTGATAGGTATTAAAAAGTGGATTAAGCCGTTTAGAGTTGTTAAGGCAAAAGAAAGGATTATGTTAGTTGGTATAGCGATCCTTGCACAGGTTATTGCCGTAAGTTTTCTTCATATAGGCAGTAAGGATGCTTATTCACCTTATGATCTTTATTATCAACATCATTATCCCATTATTGCAGCAGAAAAACTTGGTCTCATGACTACCTTAAGACTAGATGCTAAACGTACTTTATTCGACTGGAATCCAGAACTCACAGAAAGTAAGCAAGAGGTTGTATTACTTTCCCAACCGCCTGATGATGATATGGACTTTCCAGATAGTAGTGTACCAGCTATGAGCGAAGGTGTAGAAGAAAATGTTTCCTATAATGAATTAAACATTGATTTTGACAAGCTGATTGCAGAAGCAGATTCTGAAGAGATGAAAGCCATGCATACCTACTTCAAAAATGTAAAGCCTACAGCTAAAAATGAGTATACAGGTAAATACAAAGGTTATAATCTGATTACTATTACAGCTGAAGGATTTTCACCTTATGCCATTAGAGAAGATTTAACACCAACACTTTATAAGCTTTCCAAAGAAGGCTATCAATTTACAAATTTTTATACCCCATTATGGGAATTAAGCACTTCAGATGGCGAATATGCTATCTGTACAGGGCAGATTCCAAAGAGCGGGGTATGGAGTATGGCTACTTCAGGTGCTAATGCAATGCCTTTTACTTTAGGTAATCAGCTTCAAAAAGAAGGTTATAAAACTATGGCATTCCACAATCATGACTATGATTATTACGATAGAGATATTTCTCATCCTAATTTAGGATATGACTATAGAGCCAAGGGAAAAGGCCTTGATATAGAAGAGAGTTGGCCAGAATCTGACCTAGAGATGATGGATGAATCAGTTAAAGAATATGTTAATGAGGAACCATTTCATGCTTACTATATGACAGTAAGTGGTCATATGAATTATTCGTTCTCTGAAAATGATATGTCTAAGAAAAATGAAGATTTAGTTAAGGACTTGGAACTATCAGAAACAGCTAAGGCTTATCTAGCTTCTCAGATTGAACTAGATAGAGCTATAGAAAGTTTATTAAAACAGTTAGAAGAAGCTGGTGTATTAGATCATACTTTAATTGCCATTACACCAGATCATTATCCTTATGGTCTTAATAATGAGTATATTAGTGAATTGGCTGGTAAAAAAGTAGATGAAGACTTTGGTATTTATAAGAGTACCTTCTTGCTTTATACTCCAGGTATGACACCTAAAGTCATTGATAAGCCTTGTTCTAGTTTAGATATATTACCAACCTTATTGAATTTAATGGGGCTTGACTATGATTCAAGATTATTTGTAGGGACAGATATTTTCTCTTCATCAGAGCCATTAGTAATGCTTTATAGTCGTAATTTTATTACAGGTAAAGGACGTTATAATGCCTTAACAAAGGAATTTACTACAGCTACAGGCGCTAATGTAAATGAAGAATATGTAAGAGATATGATTGAGACTGTAGATGCTAAGTTTTATTATTCGGCAAAAATATTAGAAGAGAATTACTATGAAAAAATAGTATCGGCTATAAAAAAGTAATGAGTACAATGAGTTAAGAAGTATAGAAGGATTTTATACACTGGCAAGGTGATAGCATGTATGCGAGTGTATAAAATGGGAAGGCTAAGGATAAGTATTAATAGCCAGTAAACATAAAGAGTAAAATGAAGGAGGAGTAAATAGGTGGTTATCAAAGTAGATTTTGATTATGATGCAGATTATATTTATTGTCCGGATGGAGTAGCGTTAGATATGGATACTCTTATCAGAAGGTTTAATAATTGGATCTATGATGAAAGGATTAATCATCCTTTTTGGATAGATGAGACCCATTGTGGCGTTTGTTATCGTGGTGATGCAATTGCTTATTGGCTAAATGAATGTGTTTTAGAAAAAAAAGAAGATGCGGCCAAGGTAATAGAACAAATGGTAAAAGAAGATAAAACTTATGATTATGCCATTATTTTATAGTAAATAGTAAAGCGTGATTTAAAGAAATAGGCATGATTAAATGGAGAGAAATGAGAGGATGCTATCTGGGTTGATAGTCATCCTCTTTTTTGACTAAAAAAGAGAGTGAAAAAGAAAAATGTATTTTGCTGACTAATAAGGATTTTAATTTAAAATATTTAAATAATTTTAAATTAATTGATAAAATCATATATTTATTATAGAATGATGATAAGTCGTAGCTACTTAGTACCATAAAAGAGTGTATGATATGTACTAAATGGAGCTAGTAGTTATATTAATTTTTAATCAATGAAAGTGGGGAGAAATATGTCAAAGGACACATCTATAAGAGATTTTGGGATAGGGATTGTTTTAGTAATCATAGGGCTTTATAACATTTTCAAAAACACAAGTATTGGCGTAGTAGGGTTTAAACGATTATTTGGATATAACTTACCAGGAGGAGCAGTTACTATTCCCTTATTAATAGGTATTGCGATTATCTTTTTTAATCATAAATCGCGTATTGGCTGGATTATTTCAGCTATAGGGGCTATTGTGATTATGATTCAGATTATACTCAGCTTAAATATTATTTTTCATACAACAGGTTTAATAGATTATATTTTAATGTTTGGTGGTACTTTTGGAGGCTTTGCCCTGATAGCAAAGGCGCTTCTTCGTCCATAAAGAATAATAAAAATTTTATAGCTTAATTTATTTTATTTGTCGTATAATAAGGGAAGATAGTAGGATAAGGAGGAGGAAAATTGATAGAAGAAAAAGAATCTCGCATAAAGTACATAGGACAGATAATCACCTTATTCGCACTGGAAATCCTTATGCTGTTATTTAGAATAGCAGTACCTGTAAGAGCTACTAGGGGTGGATTCCAGTGGCTTGTAGGTGAAATGATTTATATGGCTATAGAATGCTTCTTAATTATTATATTAGTAAATCATCTTATTTTTAGAAACGCGTATAAAGAAATGGGTTTTACAGACTTTAAAGAGAATGTGTTTTCTTTAATAGGTAACTTATGTTACTTAGGGATAGCAGCCGGTGTTACCTATGGCTTAAATTATATCTCGGGAGAAAAAAACAGTAATAGCATTATTTATATCATAAGTCATGTACTAGTCTTTTTTATAAGCACGGCATTTTTACAAGAAGCCATTTTTAGAGGCTGTATTTTAAATGACTTTCTTAAACTTACGGGAAGAAAGGCGTTTTTATCTATTATAGGAGCTACTTTGCTCTTTATGGTAGTTCATGTACCGCTCACTATGCTAGAAACTAACTTTGAGACTTTATTTGCGGGACAAACGAATCAGTTAGTGTTCATATCATTTGGTATAGGGATTTACTTAAGCTTACTTTATTACTGGACTAAAAATTTATGGATTTGTATGATTATTCATGGAACATATAGTTGTATTGATGTAGTAGCAGCTGGCCTACTAGAACCTGCTTTTAAAGGGGTATATATTTTAGGAGCACTTATTTATCTTTTATATGCGGGGATTCAGTATATGAGGGGAGATGTGCTAGAAGACGATGACAATGAAGAAGCTAGTGATATACAAAGTGATGACAATCAAAACAGGGATGAAGAAGACCAAGAAGAAGTAAAAGAAGTAAAAGAAATAGTAGAAGAAGTAGAGGTCTCTTCAGCTCATGTACCAGTCTTAGAGGAAGTAGAAAGCCCATTAGAGTATCAGATGATACAAGGAATAGAGGCGTTACAAGCTACAGAAAAAGTAAGTCATAATAGTGAAAGTAGCAACAAAGGAGAAGATTTAGGTTTTTCAGAGGATCTAAGTAAAATAGCGATTATTCCTATAGAGGAGCAAAAAAAGGACTTAAGTAAAACAGCTATTGTTACTTTAGCTCATCAAAAAGAAGAACAAGATAAGACAAAAGCTATAGAAAAACCGAATGAAGAAGAGAACAAGGTAGATTTAAATCAAACAGCTATCATTAACTTGAATGAGTTAGAAGTAGCCAACAAGAAAGACTTAAATCAAACAACTATCATTAAAATAGCGGAAATAGAAGCAGCAGATAAGGCTTTAAAGATTGAACAACTTACATCACCACATCAGAAAGTTGAGATGGTGAAATTCAAAGAAGAGCCTAGTTATATGAATCACCTAGAACATGCATTAGGTGAATTTGAAAATATATATAAACAAGTAACACCAACTGATCCTCCTATTGATATTTTGTCTTTTCAAGGAGAGCGTTTTAATGCACTAGTAACCAATGGCATGCGTTATTTACCAATGAATGTTCCAGAGTACCTTAAGGGAAATGCTTATGCAGAACTTGTAATGTTTATAGACAAGAGCTTTGATATTTCAGATGAAGGGCTTTTAAAAGAAGAAAATAGTTGGTTATTACAAAGTCTAAGAGATTTAGCCATGTATCCAAGACTCACTAACAGTTATATAGGTTGGGGACATGTAGTTGGTAATGGAGAAGAACGTATGCCTTACTATAGTGGTAGTGAGTTATGTGGTATGTTGGTTTATCCTCCTGTTGTACAAGAAGATATGAAGTTTTATACCTTTAAAGAGGGAGAAAAAACAACTTACATCTATAATGTTATGCCACTCTATACAGAGGAAGTTGACTTCATATTAAAGCATTCTAGTGATGCTTATTTTGAACGTATTCGTGAAGCAGGTATCTCACAAATCATTAAGAAGAATAGGCCTAGTGCTTGTTTATAATAAAATAATATAGTGGCATATAGTTTATATCAGTAGCCAGGCTTTTCGAAGCCTGGCTATTGTATTTTACGCAGAAAAGGAGCCAAGCACTTATTTCTTAGTGCGATGGCTCCTTGAAAAACTATTCTAAGATGAATCCTACTTGTTTGGCTTATGGAAATCTTTAGGTGGAGTCACATAATGATTAACTAATAAACCAATGACAATTCCAAATAAAGTTTCAACAATACGATTAATCGTATAATGAACAGGTGCTTTATAGGCATTAGCTGTTGTGACTGCTAAAAATACAATACATGCAATAGGGATACATCCTTGACGTTTAAGTAGGTTTAAGAGATAAATGACAGAGATGATACCTAGTGCAATAATAAGATAGGTACATAAAGTACCTAAGTAGTCTATAGGAATCATTTGTTTAGCAAAACGGCAGATATAAAGAAAGCATAGGCCTATAGCACCTCCGAATATAGTACCAAAACCACGGATAAAAGCCATTCTACGAGAATTACTAGAAGTATCTTGTAAACAAAAAATAGTTGTCATACAAGCAAAAAAAGGCTCAGCTGGAAAGAGTAATAAACATAGAAAGACAGCTAAAGCAGTTTTGGTTGTACGTAAACCGATTTTTGGGAAATCTGGTAATTGCATAAAAACATCCTTTTCTAATCTTATTTCATTTTAAAGTCTAAAGACAGAGTTATGTTACCTTGCCAATGCTGTTTTGTCAACAACCTATTTATGGCTAAAAAACTGAGAAGTAAAAGCAGCTAATCTAACAAAGGGAGCCTAGGTTTGAAAGTGAGATCGATCGATGGCAAGGCAATGTTAGGTGTAATCATTTCCAAATAGTTGTATAATAGAGAGGAAAGAAAGGGTGAATATGACATGAATTTAGATATTAATAAGGACTACGTATTAAATACAGCAAAAGAGATACTGACAATTCATAGTCCAAGTGGCTTTTGTTATGAAGTAATGAATCTCATTAAACAAAAAGCAGAAGCTTTGGGTTACTCTTTTGAAAAAACGAGAAAAGGCTGTGGCATTATTACTATTCCAGGAAAAAGTAATGAGCAGGTAATTGGATTATCTGCTCATGTAGATACTTTAGGAGCTATGGTACGTTCAATTACTAATGCTGGGACCTTAAAGTTTACTTTAATTGGAGGACCTATTCCTGCTACTTTAGATAGTGAGTATTGTCAGATTCGTACAAGAGACGGTAAAATTTACACAGGTACTTTTTTAAGCACGAGCCCAGCAGCTCATGTTTATGAAGATAGCAAAAGTAAAGAGCGTACACCTGAAAAAATGGAGATTCGTATTGATGAGGTCGTTCGTTCAAAAGAAGATGTCTTAGCATTAGGTATTGAAGCGGGTGACTTTATTTTTATTGAACCTAAAACGGTTATCACAGAAAGTGGTTTTATCAAGTCACGTTTTATTGATGATAAAGGCAGTGTAGCAGCACTAATGGGATTATTAGAGCTTTTGCACCATGAAAATAAAATGCCGGGGTTTACGACTAAAATTTTTATTTCAGTTTATGAAGAAGTAGGTCATGGTTCTAGTTACATTCCAGAGGATATTACAGAGATGATTGCAGTAGATATGGGATGTATAGGAGAAGACTTAAATTGCAGCGAATATGATGTTTCTATTTGTGCAAAAGACTCAGGTGGACCTTATGACTATGAAATGACTACAAGATTAGTAGAGCTAGCTAAAGCTAATGGCTTAAAATATGTAGTGGATATTTATCCTATGTATGGTTCTGATGTAGGTGCTGCTCTTCGTGGTGGCAATAATATAAGAGGTGCATTAATTGGACCTGGTGTTCACGCCTCTCATGGTATGGAGCGTACCCATTATACAGCCTTAGAAAATACCATTAAACTTTTATACCTCTATCTAACAACCTAGGAGCTAGTAGTAAAACCTTTTATAGAGAATAAGAAGGAACATGAAAAGTAATCATGTGAATTAAGCTAAAGAAATGAATCAAAGCGTCACAGAGCTAATAAGCCTGTGGCGCTTTTTAGATTTATTCTGTATTTTATAACCTCAAAACTTCAACTTAATAGGCTTAAAAAGTAACTTGCTAAGTGAGTTATTGCTGAATCATCTATCATTACATATAGTCGTAGTATAAAGATGAGATAAGGAAAGGGGAAATAAGATGTACTGTATAGAAGTTGATCATTTAGTAAAGCAGTTTGGAGAGATGAGAGCGGTAGATGATATTAGTTTTAAAGTAGAACAAGGAGAGCTCTTCGGCTTTCTAGGTATTAATGGAGCTGGGAAGTCTACTACAATTAATATGCTTTGTACACTTTTAAAGAAAACCTCAGGAGAGGTTCGTATGAGTGGTTTAAGTTTAGGAAAGGACGATGCGGCCATTAGGCATAAAATAGGAGTTGTCTTCCAAGGAAATACCTTAGATGAACGCTTGACGATTCGCCAAAACTTATATACAAGGGCGTATTTGTATGAAAATAATTCACAAAAGGTCAAAGCTAATATCAATAAAGTATGTGATATTTTTGATATTGGAGAGTTACTGCAGAAAAAGTTTAAAGAGCTTTCAGGAGGACAAAAGAGACGCTGCGAAATTGCAAGAGCCTTATTAAATGAGCCAGATATATTGTTTTTAGATGAACCTACTACGGGTCTTGATCCTCACACAAGAAAAATTGTATGGGATCTTATAGAAGACTTGCAGAAAACAAGGGGAATGACAGTCTTTTTAACGACTCATTATATGGAGGAAGCAGAGAGGGCTCATCATGTAGCAGTTATGGATGAAGGAAAAATAGTAGCCTTTGATACACCACAGCAGCTTAAAGAAAAGTATGCCAATGATTTGTTAAAATTAGTAGCGCATAACAAAGAAGAGACTTTTAATTACTTAAAGGCAGGTGGTTTTAGTTTTAAAGAAGAAGGGACACGTATTCATGTAGAACTACCCAATAGCTTAA
Source organism: Bacillota bacterium (assembly GCA_023393125.1). Lineage (GTDB taxonomy): Bacteria > Bacillota > Clostridia > Lachnospirales > Cellulosilyticaceae > Cellulosilyticum. The sequence continues at coordinate 50,666 of JAEWMQ010000046.1, read as the reverse complement.
GTGCAATAGAAGTGCTGCAGCATTTAAAGCAGTCTATTATAAGCTTTGAAGTAGTTCAAGGCACTATGGAAGATACGTTTTTGAATATTACAGGAAAATATTTAAGGGAGGTATAGTAGTGAAGCTATTAGGGGTATTAGTAAAACGTCATATGTTGATGTATTTAAAAGATAAGCAGAGTGTATTTTTCTCTTTTTTATCTATGCTTATTATTTTAGCGTTAAACACAGTTTTTTTAGGAGATGTAAATATTAAGTATCTTCAAGAGTTCGCTACTATAGAAAAATCAGAAGCACTATATGTGACTAATAGTTGGCTAATGGCAGGGATTATGATTGTTAATGCCATTATGATAAGCTGTAGTATGCTAGGTATTATGATCAAAGATGAAGAAGACCATAAGTTGCAAGGTTTTTTAGTGGCACCTCTTAGTCGTTTTAAATTAGTATTAAGTTATATTATTGCTGCTACTATTACAGCATTTGCTTTTGGAGTAGCCACTTTTATTTTTTCACAGCTTTATATTTTAGGAGTAGGCGGAAATCTACTAAGCCCTTGGAGGATGTTAGCTGTGATGGGCGTACTATTAGTTAATATTGTTTCTAGTGTAGCCATTTTATTTTGCATCACGTCTTTTGTCCATTCCATGAATAGTTATGGAGCGTTAACGACAATTCTAGGAACTTTAATTGGGTTTGTTGCAGCTATTTATTTACCTATGGGAAGTTTACCAGAGAATGTGCAAAATGTTTTAAAGGGCTTTCCTATTTTATATGGGACTGCCATGATGAGAGAACTCTATACTATTCCAGCTATCGAGATTGTATTTGAAGGAGCACCTACTGAACCTGTATCACTTTATAAAGAATACATGGGTATTAGTATATCTTGGGGAGATACACAAATGGGAAGTGGGATAAGCTTACTTATTTTATTAGGAAGTGCTATAATATTCACAATATTAGCAGGAGTAATTGCTAAAAAAAGAAGAGTATCCGATCGATAATGCATAAAGGGGAAAAATATGAAAATTATTATTGAGGATGTAGTAGAGGGAGAAGAAGAAGCTATTATTGTTAAATGCCATGAATTAGATGAGGCATTGTTACAAATGATTTATGGCATAAAAATGCAACATCAAAAAATAGTGGGTTTTGATAAAGGACGTATTCATATGGTTGTCCCTAGTGAGATTTATTATTTTGAAGCAGTTGATAATAAAATATTTATTTATTGTAAAGAAAAGGTTTATGAATCTAAGCTGAAGCTTTATGAAATTGAAAATATGTATGCACATACAGACTTCTTTAGAGCTTCTAAATCTATTATTTTAAATTTAACTAAGATTAAGCATTTAAGTCCTGCATTTAATGGAAGGTTTGAAGCACTATTAGATAACGGAGAAAAGGTTATTATCTCTAGGCAATTTGTACCTGAACTTAAAGGAAAATTAGGGTTATAGGGGGAGCTTATGAAGACAGAAATAAGACAGATTATCAATCAATTTTTTATTATTACCACTGGTTCTGTAGGTGGAGCACTTTTATTTACAGCGTTTTTTTATACCAAGAGGGATCTACCTCAAAGCATTTTATGGCAAATATTAGTTCTTTCATTTCTAACTGCTTGTATGAATATCATTTTTCACTCGGCTAAGGAGTTAACGAAGAAACAAATGATGCTTAGACAAGGCTTACATTTTATAGTCATATTTAGTATTTTAATGATAGGTGGTCTTGGTTTTGGATGGGTAGAGGTAAGTGACATCAGACAAGTTATAACCTTTAGTTTGATTGTAATAGCGGTATATGCTTTTGTTTGTACAATCGTTTATTATAATGACAGAAAAATAACAGATAGACTCAATGAGAAGCTAAGAGCTTATCGAGATAGGAAGCAGCAAGAGGAGTAAATGAGAAAATAGAGTGTTGCTGATAAATAGATTTAAAGAGTGTCCCGGGATTGATATTTGAGGGGCACTCTTTTTTTATCTGTAATGATTTAGTAGCAATTATAAATAGAAATTTGAATAATAATTATATAAAGCTAAACTGCCGCTATGTAGTCCGGCTAGTGTACTTGCTTCCAGCTACTATCTCACTCCGCTAAGAAACTCTAAACTCGTAATCCTTATGAACGGGCGAAAACTCGCTACGCTCAGACACTCGCCCTAAAACCCATAAGAATTACTTCATTAAGAGTTTCTAAGCTCTGATCCAAGGCATCTTCCAGCAAGTCCACTAGTCTCCCTACATAGCTACTGCTTTACAAGAATAAACTACAAAGAAGCTTTATGCATTATTGTGAATGAAGAGAAAACGGAGAAAATCCTTCGTTAAGAATTGCTGGGCTCTATGCGTTATTATTGCTAGAATGAGATAGGATAGAATGGCTTATAAGTTGAAAAAATCATTATATTTTTCTCATGCCGCTTTACTGTCAGGAGAGTTTATGAGCTTAATAACGTTTGGAAGAAATGAGAGGAGAAGGGATATCTGGAAGGGTGACTTGGGAGAATTTTTTAGAGGCACTTGGCGAACGTTTTGGATGGGTTTTAGCACGAGTGTTTGACCAACGGGAGTTTTCGTGCGTTCGTCCAAATAAGTGAGCCTAGTGCATCAAAAAATTTGAACCGGAACACTGGAAGATAGCCCTTCTCCTCTCATTTCCCCAGTAGTCTTCCTCATAAACCCCACCACAAATTTCTATTTGTACGGAAATCAGCTTTATTTTAAAGAAAAAGTAGAAAAAAGCATAATAATAAGTTGAAGAATATCACAATTTCTTAACAACCGTAGACGAAAAGCCGTAAAATCATTATGATATATAGGGAAGTATTAAAAGAGGAGGGTAAAATGAAAGCACGTTTAAATGAGAATGATTTAGTTTTAAAAGTATTAGATAAAAGTTATATAGAGCAAATTATGAGCTTGCAACATGAGATTATGATGAATATAGGAAATCCTGAGTTACTTGCTGTATCTGATCAAGAAGAATTTGAAGAAGCTATACAAGAAAAAGGCTGCATTATGGGATATGTAACAGAGGATAATCAATTGGTTGCTATGGGGACCTACTTAAACTTTGGTTATGATAAACGTAATTATGGCTACGATATTGACTTAACGGGTGAGGCCTTATTAGAAGTAGGGCAAATAGAGGCAACAGTTGTATCAGTAAATTACAGAGGACTAGGTTTACAAAGAAAGCTATGTGCTGCTTTAGAAGAAGAAGCTCGTAAAAGAGGAAATAAGCTATTATGTGCTACAGCATCACCTTTAAATGAATATAGTGTGAGGAATTTCCTAAAACTAGGATATACTATTAAAAAGGAAAAGTTGAAATATGGTGGCCTTAGAAGATATATATTAGAAAAGGTATTATAGAATGAAAAGGACTAGGTGTCTATTACACTTAGTCCTTGGGAGAGAGTGATTCTATTTGAAAATAATAAATGTCAACAAATAAATTAGTATTATTTTACCATATTTGTTATTAATAATGATATAGAGGAATTAACGATTTTTTTCTATAAAAATTATTTAAATTGTCGTACATAGTTATTAAGGAAGTATTAAGATTAGTAGAATATACTGCACATATAAATAAAAACAATTGATGAATGATAGATAAAGGAGGAAGAATATGCTATTTTCAAGCACTATTTTCCTATTTGTTTTCTTACCCCTTGTACTCGTATTATATTATGGTGTAACTAGAAAGCAAAGCAGTAGGAATTTATTATTACTTATTTCAAGTTTGATTTTTTATGCTTGGGGCGAACCTAAGTTTGTATTAGTGATGCTACTTTGTATAGGGGCTAACTATGTATTTGGTTACTTAATTGATAAATATCGATTAGAAAAAAATAAGACAACCCTTATTTTAGTGGTAATGCTTGTTTTTAACTTAAGTATACTAGGGATTTTTAAATATGCAGGCTTTATTGTAGAAAATCTAAATAATCTTGCACATACGACTTTTACAGTCCCTAAAATTGCATTACCTATAGGTATTTCATTCTTTACTTTCCAAAGTATTTCTTATGTAATTGATGTTTACCGTGAAAAAGGAAAAGCACTTAAAAACCCTTTGGATGTAGGGCTTTATGTTGCACTTTTTCCACAGCTTATTGCAGGACCCATCGTTAGATATGAAACGATTGCTAATGAGATTCATGGTAGAAAAGAGACTGAATCTGATTTTGCATCAGGTATTGTAAGATTTATTATTGGTTTAAGTAAAAAAGTTTTATTAGCAAATCAATTTGCACTTATAGCAGATAAAGTTTATAACACAGGTGCAGGTAATATCAGTGTGGCCTTTGCTTGGCTAGGAGCTATTGCTTATATGCTACAAATTTACTTTGACTTTTCTGGATACTCAGATATGGCTATTGGTTTAGGTAGAATGTTTGGTTTCCACTTTAATGAAAACTTTAATTTACCTTATACAGCTAAATCCGTATCAGACTTCTGGAGAAGATGGCATATTTCTTTAAGTACTTGGTTTAGAGACTATGTTTATTTCCCTATGGGAGGAAGCCGTGTTAATAGTAAGCTAAAATTAGGTAGAAACCTTTTAGTTGTATGGCTTTTAACAGGTATATGGCATGGTGCAAACTGGACCTTTATTGCATGGGGCTTATATTTCGCTGTGATTTTAATTATTGAGAAATTTACAGGTTTAGATAAATGGATGGAGAAAAGTAAAGTGATCGGACATGTTTATGCCCTATTACTAGTTCTCATTAGCTGGGTATTATTTAGAGCAGCTAATATTGGGGAAGCCATTAACTTTATTAAAGCGATGTTTGGTATGGGAAATGGCGTTTTAGTAGGTGACTTAGCAAGCTTTTATATAAGTGAAAGCTTCATACTTCTTATCCTAGGTGTGGTTGCTTCATTACCAGTAGCTAAATGGATGAAGAAGCTTTATGTACAGGAAAATCAAATCATTCAACAGTGTAACCGTGTACTAGCTATGGGCGTATTAGCTCTTCTTTTCTTTGTGGCAGTAGCTTATTTAGTAAAAGGAACTTATAATCCTTTTATTTACTTTAATTTTTAAGGAGGAAGCAAAATGAAAAAAGTGACATTACAAAGAGTTGGCATTTGTTTATTTTGTGTAACTCTTATTGGAGGGGGCATTTTAACAATAGGCCCAAATGTAAAAAGTATCGCAAAAAAAACCTTATCAGGTATGAAAAGTGGTTATGCAGAAAAATCTACTATAGAAGGACTTTTAAAAGGAACTATTAGTGGAATTGAAGCAGGTATATCTGATGCAGTTTTTGCTAAAGAAGCTTATATTAATCTATATGGCTTATCTGAAAGTCTTTTAGGAAAACATTATATTAGAGATACTAATATAGCACAAAGTGTTATTAAAGATAATAATGGACAATTACAATTTGCAACTAATAAGGTAGATACAACACCTTATGCAGAAGAAATAGGAAAAGTTAATGAGTTATTAGAAGAAAAAGATATACCTTTTGTATATGTTCAAACACCATTAAAGGTAATAGAAGGATATACGGAGCTTCCTGCTTCAGTACTAGATTATGCAGAAATAAATACAGATACCTTTAAAGGACAGTTAGAAGAAAAAGGTGTGGATGTATTAGACCTAAGAGAAAATGTTAAATCATCAGGCTTAGATTATGGTACACTTTTTTACAATACAGACCATCACTGGCGTACGCAAACAGCTTTTTGGGCTGTAGGGGAAGTGGTTCAGTATTTAAAAGAAACTGAAGGAATTGATTTAGATCCAAATCATTACTATACAGATAGCAGTAATTATGAAGAAACCTTTTATAAACAAAACTTTTTAGGTTCACAAGGAAGAAGAGTAGGTAAATATTATGGTGGATTAGATGACTATACTTTAATGACACCTAACTTTGATACGAGCTATGAGGTAACCATTACTAAAACAAATGGGTCTACGGTAGCGGAAGGAACTTTTGAAGAAGCTATTATTAAGAAAAATTTATTAAATGCAAAGAGTGTATTTACTAATCGCTATGCTTCTTATTTTGGAGGAGACTTCCCAGAAGTAGATATTAAAAATAAAAATGCAGAAAACGATTTTAAAGTGCTTATTGTAAAAGACTCTTTTGCATTACCTTTCTCAGCATTTTTCTCAACTATGGTAAGTGAAACCAGAATGTTAGATACAAGATACTATGAAGGGGAAGTAACGGATTATATTAATAGCTACAATCCTGATTTAGTACTTTATGTTTATAAATCTATTAATACACAAAAATAAATTCAGTAAGTAAGTAGGAGATTATAAGAACCATGCAGACAAAAAATATTTTTCATCAAACAAGAAGAAGAATAGTAGTAACAAGTCTAGAGATTGTTGTGGGGGTTCTTATAATCTTTGCTATTGTAACGAGTGGTGTTTTTAACAAAAATCTTTACCGCGGTATAGATCAACAACTCCTTACTCATAAAAATATGACTATTAATGATATAAAGATTACTTCAGAAGAAGGCAAAATAACAGAAGTCATTATGCCAGTGCCACTCGCACGAAATCTTATTAGTTTTGTATGGGATCAAAATAATTTAATAAAGGGAAGCCCTCATCCTTATGAAGGGAATAATCAGTATCCACAGTTTCCAGAAGGCTCAGAAGGTAAAGTAGTAACCATTAAAGACGATGCACATACGTATAGAGGCATTACTTTTACGACCAAAGGCTTGAGGATAGAACTCCTTTTAAATGTAGATGAGGAAGTAGCAAAAGCGCATGAATTAAGAGTAGCTTTAGTGATGGCTGGTGGCATTGTACTTTTTATTGTATTAGGACTAGGGTATTATTTAGCAACGATTACCTTAAAGCCCCTTAAAGTAGCCTATGATAAGCAGGTTATGTTTATTCAACATGCTTCCCATGAAATGAGAACACCTTTAGCCATTATGAAAGGAAGGCTTGAGTTATTAGCAAGGCATAATAATGAAACCATAGAAGCACATTTTGAAGAGCTTTCTAAGATGATGGAAGAGCTTAGGGGATTAGAAAAGTTAAATAGTGACTTATTTCTTATGTCTAAGGAAGATGTAGGTGGTAAATTAGAGTTATCATCACTGGAAGCTAATAGCTTTCTTAAAGAAATCTATAGTTTTTACGAAGATTATGGAGAGATACAAGAAAAGCAGATGCATTTTAATGGGGCAGCTCAGCCTATACAGGTATGCTGGGATCAGATAAAGGTAAAGAGATGTATTAGTATACTTATTGAAAATGCATTAAAATATACGCATGCTGGAGATGAAATTCATTTAAGCGTATCACCAAAAGGTGAGAAATATATTCAAGTTATTGTAAGTGATACAGGAATAGGCATTAAAGAGGAAGAATTACCTCATATTTTTGAACGTTTTTATAGGAGTGGTGAAGTAAGAGCGGCTGGTATTGAAGGAAGTGGTATTGGTTTAAGTTTATTAGAATCCTTAGCATATACCATGGGTATTAAGTTAAAAGTAGAGTCTACTTATGAAAAAGGTACAACGTTTAAATTAGATATTCCTATCAAGATGAAATAAAAGAAGGCCCCCAAGTAAGCAAGGTAAAATGACCACTGCTTACTTGGGGGCTTTATGATGGCTCTATTTACTTAATAGGAAGAATAACCGAGAAAGTAGTAGGACCTTCTGGGCTACTTTGCACTTCAATGTTACCTGAATGCTGAGTAACAATAGATTTTGCAATAGAAAGCCCAAGGCCATAGCCACCGGTTTCACGAGCTCTAGAAGGATCGACTCTATAAAAGCGCTCGAAAATTTTATGATGGTGTTCTACTGGAATACCTGGACCTGTATTGGTTACTGAAAAGATAAGCTTATTTTTGGCAACATCTTTTTTAAGAGAAAAATAAATATCTCCGTTATCAGTAGTATTTTTAATGGCATTATCAAGTAAGATAATAGCAAGTTGCTTTAAACGATTTTCGTCACCATAAATAATAAGTTCAGGCGCAATATCCATATGAAAGTGCTTATTAGATTCAAATATAATTGACTCAAAAGGTAAACAAACATTAGTAAAAGCTTCACTGATATTAAACTCTAAACGATGAAGAAGAGATTCATCATCATCTACCTTAGCCAAATAAAGAAGGTCATTAACAAGTTTTGTCATACGCTCGGTTTCTGTTTTAATATAGTGGAGCCATTTACTTTGGTTTTCTACATAGTCAAATGGATTACCAAGAACCACATCCGTATTAGTGGCAATAACCGTAAGCGGTGTTTTTAATTCATGTGAAGCATCAGCCACGAATTGTTTCTGCTTCTCCCAAGCTTTAGCAACAGGGCTAATAGCCCATTGAGCTAAGTAGAGCGTGATGACAAAAAGAATAGCAAAGCTTAGAATACCGATGAGTAGACAGATCATAAGGAGACGATTTAAAGTGGCAATCTCCTCTGTACGATCAGAGAAAACAATGACCTTTCCCATATCGGTATCTTGTTTTAAAAAACGTACTTCTGTTGAATTAATGAAAATAATTCCTTCTTTTTCATCTTGAGTTTCTGCTAAACTTACAAATGTAGGAATTTGCTCTAGTTGTTCCTGAGATTCAAAAGGCGGTACAATCTGAATGACTTCATTGTCACTAGAGAGTTTTACAAGAAAACTATCGTCTCTAAAGCGAGGTAAATCAGGTTGAGGCTTAAAATTTGGATCTTGAAACATAGGAGGATTGTGATGCAAAGAAAATGAATCCGTTTTTGCCATATTACGCATATTATTAAGGGCAAAGTTTTTTTCACTTTGAGCCATGAAAAAGTAAATGCCACTAAAAATAACAAGTAAAATGAGTGCAATGAGTGACATGGTAATAAGTACAAAACGGGTCTTGAGTCTTTTTAGCATTTATTCACCTCCTAAACGATAGCCTACACCACGTACCGTTTGAATACCTACATTTGAATGAATATGAGATAACTTTTTACGAAGAAAAGAAATATAAACTTCTACATGATTGTATTCAGCATCTGAGTCAAAGCCCCATATTTTTTCAAGAAGTTCTTCTTTGCTTACAATATGTTGACCATGACGAATAAGAAACTCCAAGATACGAAATTCTTTGAGCCCTAAGCGAATACTTTTACCACCACAGCCGAGTTCATAAGTAGAAAGATTTAAAGAAATATCTTCAAAATTAAGAGTGTCATCACAAATAAGTTCACCCCGTCTTCTACTAAGTGCTCTTATGCGAGCTAAAAGTTCATCAGTAGCAAATGGCTTAGTGAGATAATCATCAGCACCATGATCAAGTCCCTTGACTCTGTCAGATACCTCATCTTTAGCTGTAAGTAAAATGACAGGTGTTTGAATTTTTTGTTCTCTAAGTTGTTTAAGGACCTCTAAACCATTTAATTTAGGGAGCATAATATCGAGTATAATAACATCATAGATACCTGTTAAAGCATGGTCAAGGCCGGTAATGCCATCATGAGCTGCTAATGCCGTATATTTGTTTTTTTGTAGAATTTGAACTAAAGCTTCTGCTAGGCGAACTTCATCTTCTATAACTAATAAATTCATAATCTGTAAACTCCTTTCGACGCCTCAATAATAGAATAGATGATTTCATTTAAAGGATGATAACATAGTAACCTTAAATCATTCTTAAATGCAACTAGTAAAATAAGTGTTAATAGATGCAAATAAAGTACCTCAATCTAGAATACTTCTAGTAAGAGGCACTTTTATTATGTGTTTTTGTATAAAAAATTAAGTTAGAGTCAATTTATGGTAACAAGTTACATCATATGGTGTATAATGAAAGAAAAGTTACTAAAATAAAAAAGTAGTTATACACAGTAGATGAGGTTGTTATGACAAGAAGCAAAATCATATGGATACTATTTATACTAAGTTTAACATTTCCTTTATTAATTTATGGAGAGATTCAAAAGCCAATAGCTCAGTTCTCTTTTCCTAAAGCTATCTATCAATTAGGTGAGCCTATAGAGGTAGTTGAATCTAGCTATAGTTTAAGTGGTCTTAAAATTATTAAAAGAGAATGGAAAGTAGTCGTTAATGGTAAAGAAAAGATAAGTAGTTATGCAAAGAGTTTAATGGATAGCCTAAAAGAGGGCGAGTATACTTTGTATTTAAGAGTAAAAGATAGTAGTGGGCAGTGGAGTGAATTTGTAGGAAGAAAAGTAAAGATAACGGCCCCTAAGTCCTTAAATATTAAAACTTTTACAACAGAAAAAAGTACATATGCAATAGGCGAAAAAATACAATTTCTATATGACTATGATAATCCAAACGATATTAATCTTAAAAGTCAGAGATGGCGCTATAAAAATGTGACGACTAATGGTTCTTTGATATCTGGTAAGCCTACTTATTTGAAGAAACCAGGTAAGTATGAAATTACCTTAGAAATGCAAGATGAATGGGGCAATTGGTCAAATAAAAAGACTTGCTATGTAACTATTAGGAACGAAGAAATTATAAGAAATGGCTATTACCTATTTAACAAAGGAAGGCAAGGAGATTTAATAGAAGGTTATATTGATAAAGATTACAATACCTTTGATGAGGCATTAAATGTAGAGGTGCAAGATGAGACCGGTACATTGATTATGAGTAATTCTCCCGAAAGTGTTCCTTCTAGTGGTATTTTGTATAAGGATACAGGTAGTGGGAAAGGTATTATGACAGTTCACCATAAGAATATTACCAGCTTACCAAAGAAGCTTGTCATCTTAGCTACTTCTAAAGAAAGTACAGATCTTAAGCTAACAATTAGTAATGAAGCTATTTTGGGTCCTCATAGCAATATTTTAAAGACAGGACAAAGTTCGGTTAGTCAATATTTTAAAGGAAAAACCAGTAAGGATTATATCATTAAGCCAGGTGAAACTGTATGTGTTTATAATAGTGCAACTAAGAAAGCTTGGAATAATAATGAAATTATTTCTGGACTCTTTGATTTTAATAGCACAGGAAATGTCACTTGGACTGTTGTTATGATGGATGAAAAATCAGATTTAAGTAATGTATCAAAGCTTCAAGTATTACCAAGAGACAACCATGTAAGAGGAACTTTTAATGTTATAGAAAGAAAATATGTACTAGATTTAAGCGGGATTAAAAATCCAACTAAGCTTGTTATAGGAAGAGAAAAGGAAGAATGGTTAGAAGGTACAGATGCTTTAACAGGTGAAACCATTAGAAATCAAGGTAATTATGGATTACCTATTACTATTGAAGTAAAAGGTACAGAGGATATGGGTGTTATTTTAAATGCGAGAGGCGGTGCCTATCTAGGAGCAGTAAAATGGAATCAAGATAAGGTATTTAATGTACCTAATGAAGACATTTTAAGTTCTAAAAAATTAGCGGCGCTTATTGGGAAAGTTCCAAAAGGAGAGAGCAGAGAGATAAAATATACATTGCCAAATGGCTCTTCAGCCCCTGTATTATTTGGCTTTATTCCAAGTTCAATTTGGAAATAAGAGGAGGAGACAACAATGAAATTACTTTTAATGATTGATGTACAAAGTGGATTTATAAATGAAAATACTAAGCAAATCCCAGAAGATATTATTAAACATGTTAAGAATTACGATTATGATTTAATTATTGCAACACGTTTTATTAATAAGGTGGATTCTTTATATCAAACGGAGTTAAATATGAAGGAAATGACCATGCTTAGCCCGAAGACAAAATTAGTAGAGGGCATAGGAGAATTAGCAGATATTGTGATTATGAAATCTACTTATACAGCTTTAACAGAAGATGTGCAAAAGCTCTTAAAGAAAAATCAGTTAAAGCAAGTCTATATTGCGGGTCTTAATATAGAAAGTAGTATAATGGCTACAGCTTTTAATTTATTTGATAGAGACATTAAGCCAATTATATTATCTCAGCTTTGTGGCACAGTAAATGGCGAAGCCATGAAGCAAAATGCATTAGAGATTTTAGCACATAATGTAGGAAAAGATAATATTCTTTAAAATAAATAGGAATCAATAAACAAGAAGGAGGGGATATTCATGTGAAATATCCCCTCTCTTTTTATTGTAATTCCACTAAATGTTTAAAATAACGTCTAGGCATATAAGCATTACGCCTCTTAATATTAATACGCTCAGGAATAGTGGTTGAAGTATAGTAAGCCTTAAAGAGTTTTTCAAATGGATCATCTATTCGTGTTTTTAAAAGTAATTCAGCTTCCTCAGGGGTAAGCTGCTGAATAAAGATTTCCTTTTGATTATAAACAATTACTTCTGAGCGTTTGGTATCATGAATCATGAAACATTGATCAGAAAAACGCTTTTCAAAGTGTTCTATTAATAAAGGTAAAATATGATGGTCTGGTTCAATTTGGGCATAAAATAGCATAGGGCGTATTTCTTTAAAGCGTACAAAGCCATTATAACGATGGGCTTCAAAACGTACATGTTTAACAGCTAAATCCATAGCGCGAATAATATCATTATTTTTGGCTAAGTTGATACTGTCTGTATAACGATAACAGAGTTTTAAGTAGTTTAAAATAAGGGTTTCAACACCTTCTTCTTCACTTAAATAGGCGCAATAAACATTTTCTAAAGTAGACGTGGAAAGTTTATCATGAATACTATTATAAACACGATCAGCTTTTTCAGGTTCGGTGATAATAGTTTTAGGAGAAGCAAAAAGAGAAGGTGCGTAAAGCTGAGCTTTATAAATATGCACTTCTAGGCGTTCGCTATAACCATAAAAAATAGCAGTTAATAAGCCATCAAAGGTGCCATCATATAAATAATCAATCATAAAAGCCTCCTTAAAAAGGATAGTTATAATTCACCTGTTAATGCGGTAGCCGTATCAGGTAGTAAAAGATGTTGTTTGATACCGACTGTTTCCGGCAGTAAAAGTGAGGAAGTGGGTGAAGTGGAGATTTTAGTTGATAGAGATGTTTGGAAGTTAAATAAACTCAGCTGCTCATAAGGTGCCGTTTCATCATAATAAGCATCTTGAGGAATTAAAATGCGCTTAATCTTATCTTCCTGCATATCCACTTTGCCATAATATTTAGTGTTACAAGTAATGAAGTACTGCGCTCTTTTAAGCACAATACCTAATTTACGTAAGTCTTCATAATGCAGAGGAGCAATACGCCTACTACTCATGATTTTTTGTGCACCACGAATGCCAATACCAGGAACGCGTAGTAGCATTTGATAGGGAGCACGATTAATTTCCACAGGAAACTGCTCTAAATGATTGAGAGCCCAAGAGGTTTTAGGATCTAAGTAGGGATCAAATTGAGGATTTGTCTCATCTAAAAGCTCCTTAGCTTTGAAACCATAGAGTCTAAGCAGCCAATCACCTTGATAGAGTCGATGCTCTCTAAGCGTAGGCGGCTGAGTAAGCTCTGGTAAGTTTTTACCTTGATTGACTGGTGTATAAGCCGAGTAATAGACTCTTTTTAAACCATATTTGTTATAAAGTTTTTCACTTAGGTTTAATATATTGTAGTCTGTATCTGGCGTAGCACCAATAATAAGCTGGGTACTTTGACCGCCAGGTACATAAAGGGGCGCTTTTAGAGACTTTTTACGTTCTTCTAGGTGAATTAAACTATTTTGGTGGATATCATGCATTGGTTTAAAAATAGCTTCTTTTTTCTTATCTGGTGCTAAGAGTTTAAGAGAGTCAGCTGAAGGTAATTCGATATTAACACTCATACGATCTACATGAAGACCTGCTTCATGAATTAACTCTTCACTAGCTCCAGGGATAGCTTTTAAGTGAATATAGCCACCAAAGTGATATTCATGACGCAGCTTTTTGACAATACTAGTAAGCATTTCCATGGTATGATTAGCATCCTTGATAATGGCTGAGCTTAAAAAAAGGCCTTCTATATAATTACGTCTATAAAAGTTAATGGTAAGAGATACCACTTCTTCTACTGTAAAAGATGCTCTTGGGATATTATTAGAACGCTTATTAATACAATAAGCGCAATCATAAATACAGTAGTTAGTTAAAAGGATTTTTAGAAGAGAGATGCAGCGTCCATCAGGCGTATAGCTATGACAAATACCAGCAGATTCTGTAGAACCTAGCTGTCCTTTTTGAGAAGCACGCTTGGAGCCTGAAGAGGAGCAAGAAACATCATATTTGGCAGCATCAGATAGGATTTCTAGTTTTTCTTTAATATCCATAATTTCACCATACCTTTTAAAAAAATCGAACATATGTTCTAGTTTATCACAAGCATAGTAAATAAACAAGGATTAAGATAAATAATAAAGTTGAAGGAGTATAATTCTATTTAGAAAGTAAAAAATAAAAGTTAATGAAACTATTGTAGAAAATTAGCTTTATAAGGTTAAATAATGGATATATTGACATGAATTTTTAGAATAAAAGTCCATATGTTTACTTAAAGCAAGAATTGTATTATCATAAATTTAAATACTAAACTTAACATGAGTAGAAGGGAGGTCAATATATGATCCATATTCAATTACCAGAGACACTTACAATAGTAGATAGCCATATTAACAAGGAGGAGTTAACTGCTATTTTTGAAAAGGGAGGAAAATATCCTTCTATTAAAGAACAGCTTATTTTAAAAGCACATGAGATCAGTAATACAACAAAGATGATTTATGATTCTAAGGAATTAACAATACTTTCTAGTGAGGATGAAACAGGTAAGTATTTAAGCTTGTTTAATAAAATAGAAGAGGAGATTAGGTTAGAATTACCTCTTTCAGCTTTAGAGTTAGAAGAAAAATGTAGTGCTTACTGTGTTTTAACTGCAGAGGATATTGATGTCTCAGAAGAGGTTTTAAGACTATTGATTCCAGCAGAAGGTATTTTACTAGTTAAGTTAACACCAGAAGCATAAAATGAGGGAGTGAGGAAAACGAAGGTGAACTATTTACCTCATTTAAAAGACTACTATGAAAAGATTAAAGAGCTCCCCTTAAAAACAGCTTATAAAAGAGAAGAATTAATCATACCAGAGTTTTTAGTAGAGGCTGAAAAAGAGATAGGGCTTTATTACTGTACACATAATGAATACGTGAATCCAAAAGCAAAAGTATTTATTGTAGGGATCACACCAGGCTTTACTCAAATGAGTAAGTCTATTAGTACGGCTAGAGCATGCATAGAGGAAAATAAGTCTCTAGAAGAAATAGTCTATTTATGTAAAAAAGAAGGGCGTTTAGCAGGAACACTTAGAAAAAATGTAATGGACATGCTAGAAGCGCTAGAGTTGCCAAAAGGCCTGGGGACTCAAAATGCGAAGGCACTTTTTGATGAAAGAGAAGACTTGCTGCATACTACCTCTATGATTCCTTTTGCAGCATTTGTAAAGGGGAAAAATTATACGGGACATAGTCCTCAGCTTTTAAAAAATGATTTTTTAATGAGCTATGTAGAAGCACATTTTTATCCGCAAATAGAATTAATGCAAGATGCACTTATTATTCCGTTAGGTAGATGTGTAGAAGAAGTAATAAAGTGTTTAATTGCCGAGGGGAAAGTTGATGAAAATAAGTGCTTATTAGGTTTTCCACATCCTTCAGGTGCTAATGTGAATAGAAAAAAGCAATTTGAAGAAGAAAAAGAAAAGTTGTTGATTAAAGTGGAACAATTTTGTAAATAATAATAAGGGACTAAAGGTTTTATGTCGTACTATAGACAAACTCCCATCTATAGTTAAAAACGGTCATTTGGTAGTGAGGGTTGCCAAATGACCGTTTTTATTGATTTAATTTTATTTTTCAAGTGAAGTTTTAATTTCTTCAAAAATATCAGCTACTGATTCTAAATGTGTCGCTTTATAGGCATTGCTACCACAGAAAAGAAGTGCATGGTCTGTATCTCCTTTAGCAGCAGAAATAAGTGCTTTAGAAATGCAGTAAGGGATTGTTGTTACACCACATTTCTCAATGCAATGGTAAAAGCAGGCTTTATTACCTGGTGTATTTTTAATATAGTCGTTTAAAATGGCACGGCCAGGCATCCCAACAGGACTTTTAATAATGTGAATATCTTCTTTTTGTGCTTTGATATAAGCCTCTTTGTAAGCAGGGGCAGCATCACATTCATAAGTAGTTACAAAGCGCGTTCCCATCTGTACCCCATCAGCACCATTGTCTAAGGCAAGGCGTACATCCTCACCTGTGTAAATACCACCGGCTACAATAACTGGAATAGCTTTTTC
The DNA here is from genome assembly GCA_023393125.1 of Bacillota bacterium. Taxonomy (GTDB): domain Bacteria; phylum Bacillota; class Clostridia; order Lachnospirales; family Cellulosilyticaceae; genus Cellulosilyticum. The sequence continues at coordinate 34,444 of JAEWMQ010000046.1, read as the reverse complement.
ATACTTTTCTTCATAGTCTTTAACGACTTCTTTGACGTCTTTCATAATATCTAATACATTAGGATTTTCTTCAATAGCTTCCAGAGAAAAACCTAAATGTCCTCCGGCTAAAGGCCCTTCCACAACAATGCAGTCAGGTGCTACTTGATGCTTACGATCCCACATACGACAAATAACACTAGCAGCCTTCCCTGATGAAACAATAGGAGCTATTTTGGTAGCACTACCTTTTGTGAAAAGGGGTAAGTCTAAAGGAAGTCCAGCGCCAGAAATAATAAGATCAGCACCAGCTTCTACCGCTTTTTTTGCAAACTCACCGTAATGCTTTAAAGCCACCATAATATTAACCCCTATAATACCTTGAGGGGCAATGGCTTTCGCTTTTAATATCTCATCTTTTAAACTGCGTAAGTTAGCAGTTAAGGTATTCGTTAGAAAATCAGGTTCACGGTAACCTACTTGAGCAGCAGAGATAATACCGATTCCCCCGCTTTTAGCTACATGACCAGCTAACTGATGTAAAGAAATACCTACGCCCATACCACCTTGAATGATGGGGAATTTTGCTTTTAAATTGCCAAAAGGCAAATGAATTAAGTTCATTAGATCAACTCCATGTATTAAATTAAATAAAATGGTAATTATTCAGGTACTAACATCAACAGAAATTTGAGGGGAGTTTATGAGAAGAGCTGATGGGAGGAAATGAGAGGGCAGACCTATCTTCCAGGGTTCCGGTTCAAGTTTTTTGAGGCACTAGGCTCGTTTATTTGGATGAACGTGCGAAAACTCGCTACGCTCAGACACTCGCACTAAACCCCATCCAAAACACTCGCCAAGTGTCTCTAAAAAACTCTCCCAAGTCACCCTTCCAGATAGCCCTCCCCTCTCATTTCTTCCAAACGTTACTAAACTTATAAACGTTCCTGAGAATAAAACGGCGGGAGAAAAATATAATGATAGTTTAAGCTTATAAGCCATTTTCTCATATTTCGCCCTAGCAATAATAACGCATAAAGCAGTTAAATAGACTGTTCTTGCATAGTAGTAGCCAAGTCAGGAGGGGATGGGGATTGGTGTAGGGTGCCTTGGAGGTAAGCTTAGCAGTTCTTAACGAAGGAGCCCTTATGGGTTTTAGGCTGAGTGTTTGAGCGCTAGCGAGTTTTCAGCCGTTCATAAGGGCTACAAGTTTAGAACTGCTTAGTGAGCCGAGACAGCAGCTGAAACCAAGCACCATTCTCTTCTGACATGGCGGTACCTTGCTATATACATTGCTATTTAAATCTCTGTTTGTATAGCTGAATCAATAAAAAACATTTATTTTGATATTCAAAGTAAAGACTTTGATAATCAAAGTATATGAAGAAAGCGCAAAATTGTCAATAAAGAAATCAATTCGTAAATGTAAAAAAATGTATTGACAAAATGCAGATGAAGTCATATACTTTGAAAATAAAATACTTTGAAATACAAAGTAAAAGTATTTTGCTTATTTCACTTGAAGGGAGGAAGAAAAGTTGGAGGACTCAATTGAGATTGTAAACACCTTGCTTGTGAATTCCTTTAATAAAATTCTTACACTTGAGAAAGATGTGTTAAAAGAAGGTCCTTTTAGTGATTTAACCATCACAGAGTTACATGCTATTGAGGCTATTGAACTTAAAGGCAAAACCATGACTGAAACAGCTCATAAGTTAGGTATTACAGTAGGGAGCCTCACAGTAACTATTAATCGCCTTGTAAAAAAGGAATATGTAGTAAGAAGTGATAAGGAAGAGGATAGACGTATTGTTCATCTTATGCTCACCAAAAAGGGAAAATTAGCTTGGAGACTACATGACCACTTTCATAGACATATGGTAAGACGTATGTTACAAGGCTTAAAGGAAGATGAGCACCAAATTTTAATTCAATCTCTAGAAAGTTTAGTACACTTTGTAGAAGAGCAACAAGCCTATTTTAAGGCCAAACAATTCAAGGAGAATAAGTTATGATTGGAATGAGGATAAAAGGATTAGGGAAAGCAGTACCAAAGAAAATCGTATCCAATGATGAACTTAGTCAGTTAGTGGACACGTCTGATGAGTGGATAGCTAGTCGAACAGGCATTAAATCGAGACATATTGCTACTACTGAAACGACTACTACTTTAGCAATAGAAGCAGCTTTAGAAGCATTAGAAGCTAGTGAGCTCAGCAAGGAATCTATAGATCTTGTTATAGTGGCTACGGTTTCGCCAGATACCATGATGCCTAGTACAGCCTGCAAAGTGGCAGAGGCACTTGGTATAGAAAAAGCGACTTGCTTTGATGTGACAGCTGCCTGCAGTGGTTTTGTTTATGCCACTCAATTAGCACATAGTCTCATTCAGACAGGTATAGCTCACAATGCACTTGTTATTGGGTCAGAGGTTTTAAGCAAGGTAGTAGATTGGAAAGATAGAAGTACCTGTGTTTTATTTGCAGATGGTGCAGGTGCCGTTGTTTATGAAGGAACTGAGGATAATAAAATTTATCATATTATAACAGGTGCAAGGCCTGATGGTGCTGAACAGATCACCTTAGAAACAGCAGGCTTTGATCATACCTTTTATGAAAAGGAAGAAATAAAACCAGCCATTAAGATGGATGGCAAAGGTGTTTATAGTTTTGCTACAACAACAGTACCTAAAAGTATAGAAGAAGTTTTAAGTATAGCAGGTTATAGTGCAGATGCTATTGACTGGTATATTTTACATCAAGCGAATTCACGTATTATGGACCGAGTAGCAAGTCATCTAAAAGTTCCAAAAGAGAAATTTTTCAAGAACTTAGATTTACATGGTAACACATCAGCAGCCAGCATTCCTATGGCCTTATATGACTTAAGCCCTCAGTTAAAAGAGGGGGATAAACTTATTGCTTCAGGCTTTGGAGCCGGTCTTACTTGGGGAACCATGTTATTTGAGTGGAGCAAGAAGAGCAATTAAAAATTAAGAATTAAGAATGAAGAATTTAAAATCAAATCTTCATTGCTAACTAGCATCCAACAGGCTATTGGCCTTTTAGGATAGATCAATTAAAAAATTTTAGGAGGAATTCAATATGTTAGAAAGATTACAAGCAGTTATCGCAGACAAATTAAGTGTAGAGGTAAGTGAAGTAACACCAGAAGCTACTTTCCGTGAAGATTTAGGAGCTGACTCATTAGATTTATTTGAAGTTGTTATGGGAATCGAAGAAGAATTTGGTATCTCTATTGAAAATGAAGATTTAGAAAAAATTCAAACTGTAGGTGACGCACTTAACTATATTACTAATCAACAATAAACCATAAGGAGACATACAGTAATGAAAACAATATGTGATTTACTGGGGATTTCCTACCCCATTATTCAAGGTGGAATGGCATGGGTGGCTACTCATAGTATAGCCGCAGCAGTTTCTGAGGCAGGGGGATTAGGTATTATTGCAGCAGGTCATGCCCCTAGTGACTGGCTACGCCAAGAAATTAGAGCGTGTAAAGCTTTAACGAATAAACCCTTTGGTGTGAACATTATGCTTCTTAGTCCTTATGTAGACGAAGTGGCACAGGTTGTTGCAGAGGAAGGCGTAAGTATGGTAACAACAGGAGCAGGTAATCCAGGCAAATATATGGAGCTTTGGAAAAGTGCTGGAATTAAGGTAATTCCAGTAGTACCTTCTGTAGCACTTGCTAAACGCATGGAAAAATGCGGGGCTGATGCTGTGATTGCTGAAGGTGGTGAGTCAGGTGGTCATATTGGTGAATTAAGCACCATGGCCCTTGTACCACAAGTTGTAGATGCAGTGAATATTCCAGTTATTGCAGCTGGCGGTATCGGAGATGGTAGAGGTATTGCAGCAGCCTTTATGCTAGGTGCACAAGGTGTGCAAATGGGTACAAGATTCTTAGTAGCTAAGGAATGTGATATTCCAGATAGTTACAAGCAAAGGGTACTTAAGGCCTCAGATATTGATGCAGTAGTAACAGGACGTTCAACAGGACATCCAGTAAGAAGCCTTCGTAATCAACTTACTAGGGAATTTGCACAATTAGAAAAATCAGGAGCAACACCTGAGGAACTAGAAAAATTAGGGACAGGAGCTCTAAGAAGAGCAGCTGTAGAAGGAGATATCATGAGAGGATCAGTACTTGCTGGTCAAATCTCAGGAATGATTACTAAAGAACAAACTGCAAAAGAAATGGTAGAAGAATTGATGCTAGAGCTTAATCAGGTATTAGCAGGCAAGATAGAAGGGCTAGATGATATGATGAGCCAAATTAAAAACAAATAGGAGGTGGTAAAAATGAAAGCAGCCATATTATTTCCAGGCCAAGGTGCACAGTACGTTGGTATGGGCAAGGACTTATACGATTCTTATATTATTGTAAAACAAATATTTGACGAAGCAGCTAGCGTCCTTGATTGGGACGTAAGAGAAGTATGCTTCACTGATTCTCATGCACTTATTAATCAAACACGTTATACTCAAGCTGCCCTTTTTACAACCAACTACGCGGTTTATAAGGCTCTAGAAGCAGAAGGCCTAATAGCAGATGCCATGCTTGGCTTTAGTCTTGGTGAATATGATGCCATTACTGCTAGTGGGGCTTTAGATTTTAAAACAGCTTTAACATTAGTTGATAAAAGAGCAACTTATATGGAAGAAGCAGCCAATAAAAATCCAGGCGGCATGTCAGCAGTCATTGGCCTTGGGATAGAAGAAATCAAAGCAGTTTGTGAGGCGGTTAGCAAGGAGAGTCATTTACCAGTGGAAGTGGCTAATGATAACTGTGAAGGACAAGTAACCATAGCTGGCGTAAAAGAAGCATTAGAGCTAGCTAGCTTAAAATTAAAGGAAGCAGGCGCTAAACGTGTTTTACCGCTTAAAGTAAGTGGCGCTTTTCATAGTTCACTTATGGAAGAAGCTAAGGAAAAGTTAGCAAAAGAGCTTGTGACCCTTGATTTCAAGAAGCCACAAGTAGAGGTAATCAGTAATGTGAGTGCTAGACCTATGAATAGAGAAGAGGTTATAGAGAATATTCCTCTTCAAGTCGTTAAAGGTGTACGTTTTAGAGAAAGTATTCATTATTTAGTGAGTCAAGGATTTGACACCTTTATTGAGGTGGGTCCTAAATGTACATTAAGTAACTTAGTTAAAAAGATGGCACCAGAAGCGACTATTTTAAATGTAGAGGATAGTGCCACCATGCAGAATGTATTAGAAAAGGTAGGTAAAAACAATGCTTAAAGATAAGGTAGCTGTTATTACAGGCAGTGTACGAGGCATAGGTAAAGCTATTGCCATGTGCTTTGCAAAGCAAGGTGCAAGTGTTGTGATTAACTATAGTAGTGAAGCTAGAAAAGAAGAAGCCGAGAGCGTAGTAACTGAGATTATAGCATTAGGCGGTAAGGCTATTGCACTTTGCGCCAATGTAGCAAAATTTGAAGAAGCACAAGGGCTCATTGAAGGTGCTATAGCTGCTTTTGGTAAAATAGATATTTTAGTTAATAATGCAGGTATTACCAAAGATATGTTACTTCTTAGAATGACTGAAAAAGAGTTCCAAGATGTGTTAGATGTTAACTTAAAAGGTGTTTTCAACTGCAGTAAACATGCTACTAGAGCTATGATGAAAACGGGTGGGAGCATTATTAATATGACCTCAGTAATTGGTATCAATGGGAATGCTGGGCAAAGTAACTATGCAGCTTCTAAGGCAGGAGTTATTGGGTTTACCAAATCAGTAGCTAAAGAATTTGCTGGTAAGAAAATTCGTGTAAATGCTATTGCACCAGGTTTTATTACAACCGATATGACAGAAGTACTTCCAGATCGTGTTAAAGAGAGTGCCATGGCAAGTATTCCTATGAAACGTTTTGGAGATAGTGAAGAAGTAGCTAATGTGGCAGTATTTTTGGCAAGTGATCTTTCAAGCTATATTACAGGAGAGGTTATTAAAGTAGATGGCGGTATGGCCATGTAATAACGAGAAGGAGAAGTGAAAATGAATAATAGAGTTGTTATTACTGGAATGGGCGTAGTATCACCGATAGGAAATGATGTAGAGACTTATTGGAACAACTTAAAGGAAGGCAAATGTGGTATTAAAGCACTTCCTGAAGAACTACAAATCGAAGGGACTAATGTGCATGTAGCAGGAATGGTAACAGACTTCGAAGTAGAAAAGTATATTGACAAAAGAGAAGCAAGAAGACTAGCTAGATTTTCACAATTTGCTATTTATGCTAGTAAACAAGCAATGGAAAATGCAAAGCTGAATATAGAAGAGGAAGATGCCAATAAGGTGGGTGTCATGATTGGAAGTGGTATCGGAGCCTTAGATGTCATTGAACAAGAAACGATTAAGCTTCATGAAAAAGGAGCTAAAAGAGTATCTCCTTTATTTGTACCTATGGCTATTGTCAATATGGCAGCAGGTAATGTAGCTATTCATACAGGTGCAAAGGGTATTTGCTCTACGGTTGTTACTGCCTGTGCTTCTGGTACACACTCTATTGGAGAAGCCTATAGATATTTAAAACAAGGTTTCCAAGACGTGATACTAGCAGGTGGCAGTGAAGCTTGTATTACGCCTCTAGGCATTGCCGGTTTTAATGCGCTAACAGCATTAACAACTAGTGAAGACCCAATGAGAGCATCCATTCCTTTTGATAAAGAACGTAGTGGCTTTGTTATGGGAGAAGGTGCCGGTGTATTAGTAATGGAGACTTTAGAACATGCTAAAAAAAGAGGTGCTCATATTATAGCAGAGGTGGTTGGCTATGGCGCAACAGGTGATGCACATCATATTACTACACCTGCACCAGGCGGCGAAGGTGCTGCTAGAGCCATGGTAGAAGCTTTAAGAGAAGCTGATATTACTACAGAAGCTGTCAACTATATTAATGCTCATGGTACAAGTACACAGTACAATGACCTTTATGAAACCATGGCGATTCAAAGTGTATTTGGAGAAGATACTAAAGTAGCTGTTAGCTCTACTAAATCAATGACAGGACATCTATTAGGTGCAGCTGGTGCTATTGAGGCCATTGCTATAGCCAAGGCAGTAGAGGATGACTTTATGCCACCAACAGCTAATTATAAAGTAGCAGATGAAGCATGTCCACTTGATTATGTACCAGGTGAGGGAAGAGCAGAAAAAGTTCAATATGCTATGAGTAATTCTCTTGGTTTTGGTGGTCATAATGCATCTTTAATCTTTAAGAAATGGGAGGAAGCTTAAATGGAGATAGGGGTAATTAAAGAACTTATGAAAGCCTTTAGTGAAGCTGAATTAACTACGCTTTCTCTTAAGTGTGAAGATTTTGAGTTAAAACTTGGTAAAGAGCAAACTGTTTATCAAACCGTTATGACAGAAGCTACTAAGGCAGTACCAAATGCGCAAAATGTAGTTCAAAGTAATGGTGCGATCATGAATGAGGCAGCTACCACGCCTACTCAGGAGGCACCAACAAAAGCCATTACTTCACCTATGGTAGGAACTTTCTACGCAGCTAGTAGTCCTAAGGCAAAGCCTCTTGTAGAGGTAGGGACTAAAGTTAAAAAAGGTGATGTGGTATGTGTTATTGAAGCGATGAAGCTAATGAATGAAGTAGAGGCAGAAATAGAAGGTGAAGTAGTAGAGATTTTAGTAGCTAACGAGTCTATGGTGGAATTTGGTCAGCCTCTTTTCATCTTGAAATAGAAAAGGAGTAAACAATGTTAAATACAAAGCAAATTATGGAGATTATTCCTCATAGATATCCTTTTTTACTGGTTGATAAAGCAGAGCTATTAGAAGATGGAAAAGCAGCTATAGGGTATAAAAATGTAACCATTAATGAACCTTTTTTTCAGGGACATTTTCCACAGGAACCTGTTATGCCAGGCGTTTTAATAGTAGAAGCACTAGCACAAGTAGGCGCTATTGCGCTCTTGTCACAGGAAGCCTTTAAAGGTAAGATTGCTTACTTTGGTGGCATCAAGGATGCTAAATTTAGAGGTAAAGTAGTGCCAGGTGATACCTTAAAGCTAGAATGTGAAATCATTAAACAAAAAGGCCCTATGGGTGTAGGTAAAGCAATTGCTAGTGTAGAAGGTAAAAAGGTATGTGAAGCAGAACTTATTTTTGCTATCGGCTAATAGGAGGTGAAGGAGGATGATAGAAAAAGTACTTGTTGCTAATAGAGGAGAAATTGCTGTTCGTATTATTAGGGCGTGTAAGGAAATGGGTATTGCTACGGTAGCAGTGTACTCAACAGCTGATGAAGAAGCACTCCATGTACAGCTAGCAGATGAAGCAGTATGTATAGGAAGTCCTCTTCCTAAAAATAGTTACCTTAATATAGAAAATATTATTAGTGCAGCTGTTTTAACAGGCTGTGATGCACTTCATCCAGGGTTTGGATTCTTATCAGAGAATGCTAAGTTTGCAGAAATCTGTGAGAAGTGTGGGATTACCTTTATTGGACCTACAGGTGAGATGATTCGCCTTATGGGAGATAAAGCCAAAGCTAGAGAAATGATGATTGCCGCAGGTGTACCTGTTGTACCAGGTTCAGAAGGAAAGATTGAGGATCTGGGAGAAGCTATGTGTCTTGCAGATAGTATGGGGTATCCTGTTATTTTAAAAGCTGCCGCAGGTGGTGGTGGCCGTGGTATGCGTATTGTATGGAAAAAGGAAGAGTTTGAAAAAGCTTTTTTATCGGCTAGTAGTGAAGCTGAGAATGCTTTTGGTGATGGTAGTATGTACCTTGAAAAGTATATCCAAAATCCACGTCATATCGAGTTTCAGATTTTAAGCGATGCCTATGGCAATGTAGTGCATTTAGGAGAAAGGGACTGTTCACTGCAACGTCGTCATCAAAAGGTTATGGAAGAAGCACCTTCACCATTTTTAAATGATGATATGAGAAGACGTATGGGTGAAATCGCCGTTAAAGCAGCTAAAGCAGTTAACTATCAAAATGCGGGAACTATCGAGTTTATTGTAGATAGTAGTGGCGAGTTTTACTTTATTGAAATGAACACCCGTATTCAAGTAGAGCATCCTATTACAGAAATGGTAACAGGCATTGATTTGATTAAGGCGCAAATTAAAATAGCAGCGAAAGAGCCACTAGCACTTACGCAAAAAGATGTTAGTATTAAAGGGCATGCTATTGAATGTCGTATTAATGCAGAAAATCCATTATTAAACTTTAAGCCTTGTGCTGGAACTATAGAAGAACTCTATCTTCCAGGAGGTAGAGGTGTTCGTATTGAATCAGCACTTTATGAAAGCTATAAAGTACCACCAACTTATGATTCAATGCTTGCTAAAGTCATCACTTTCGGTGATACCAGAGAGGAAGCCATTGCTATTATGAAAAGAGCGTTAGAAGAAATGGTGATTGAAGGCATAGACACTAATGTGTTCTTTCAATATCAGCTCTTAAACGAAACAGCTTTCGTAGAAGGTAACTTTGATACCTCATTTATCGAACGCAACCTAGAAAAGATTTTAGGAGGAGTGGTAGATGAAGCTTAAGGGTTTTATAAAAAAGAAAACAAAATATGCCACGACTGGAAAAGATAAAGCACAAAAGTCAAGTGTACCAGAAGGCATGTATATACAGTGTCCTAAGTGTAAAAAAAGTATTTATCGTGCTGATTTAAAAAGCCACTTAGGTGTTTGTCCACAATGTGGTTATTATTATCCCCTATCAGCTAGGGCAAGAATAAGCTTAGTTGTGGATAAAGGAAGCTTTAAAGAGTTAGATAGTGCAATGACCAGTGGTAATCCATTAGATTTTCCAGGTTATGAAGAAAAGCTAGCAGCTTATCAGGAAAAAGCAGGTCAAAATGAAGCCGTATTAACAGGTGAAGCAGAAATAGAGGGTCAAAAAACGATTATTGCAATTATGGATTCAAGTTTTATGATGGGAAGCATGGGCTCAGTAGTAGGTGAGAAAATCACTAGAGCTATTGAATATGCCACTAAAAACAGCTTACCAATGATTATTTTTACAGCATCAGGTGGCGCTAGAATGCAAGAAGGTATTTTTTCGCTTATGCAAATGGCTAAAACAAGTGCAGCACTAGCAAAACATGATGAAAATGGACTTTTATATATTAGTATTTTAACCGACCCAACTACTGGTGGTGTAACAGCCAGTTTTGCAACCTTAGGTGATATTATTTTAGCAGAGCCAGGAGCACTTATAGGCTTTGCAGGACCTCGTGTGATTGAACAAACGATTAATCAAAAACTTCCAGAAGGCTTTCAGCGTAGTGAATTTCTTTTAGAACACGGTCAAATTGATAGCATTGTAGAACGTACAGAATTAAAGGCGACCTTAGGGAAACTCTTAAGATTGCATAGCAAGGAGGGGTGAAAATGGAAGATATAAAGATTCGCTTAGAAGCTATTGAGAGCGCTATCATGCATCTTAAAACTTTAGAGCAAACCCCAGATATCATTGATGAAATGACAAGACTTGAGAAGTTAGCTAATAAACTTCGTAAAAAGCTTCCAGAAGAAGAAAAAGCTTGGAATAAAGTGGTGGCGGCTAGAAAACTAGATAGACCTAGGGGGAGCTTTTATATAGAAACTATCGCTACAGATTTTATTGAATGTCATGGTGATAGAAGCTTTAGAGATGATCCAGCCATTATAGGTGGGATTGGAAAAATTGGTGAACACACTGTTACATTAATTGTTCAAGCTAAAGGAAATACTTCTAAAGAAAATATGGCTAGAAACTTTGGGATGCCTCATCCAGAAGGTTATAGAAAAGCACTTAGACTCATGAAACAAGCTGAGAAGTTTAATAGACCTGTTGTTTGCCTAGTGGATACACCAGGTGCTTACTGTGGACTTGGAGCTGAGGAAAGAGGTCAAGGTGAAGCTATTGCAAGAAACCTTATGGAGATGGCGAGATTAAAAGTACCTATTATTTCAGGTATTATAGGCGAAGGCGGAAGCGGTGGGGCACTGGCTTTAGCTGTAGCTGATAAAGTCTTTATGCAAGAAAATACGATTTATTCGATTTTATCACCAGAAGGCTTTGCAAGTATTCTTTGGAAAGATGCATCAAGAGCAAAAGAAGCAGCAGAAAAAATGAAGATTACAGCACCAGAGCTTTTAGAATATGGTATTATTGATGACATTATCTTAGAGCCAGTGGGGGGCGCTGACAAAGATCCAGTAGCTGCTGCAGATGCACTTAAGCAGTATTTAGTAACACAGCTTACTGAGCTTAAAAAGCAAAGTGAAGAAGAGAGGCTAAATAGCCGATATGAGAGGTTTAGGAGATTTGGAGTTATTACGCAGTAACAATCAAAAGAGTATTGTACATGATTAAAGTACAATGCTCTTTTTTGTTTGGGCTTAATAGGACAAAGAGTCACAATAAACGTTATTGCAAGCACATGAGTATGAGAAATAAGAAAGCTATTTTATTAACTAGCCAGCATGATTTAGTGTATAATAAGCTATAAACTATTAAATTAAAATGAGAAGCTTGTAAGGAGAGCACATGAGTCAGATTGTTAAAGTAAATTATTATGATGCATTTCGTTGCATCGGAAGCGAGTGTCCTTTTACCTGTTGTCAGGAATGGGCTATAACTGTAGATGAAGATACCCTTGGCAAGTGGAAAGGTGTAACTTTAGAAACCATTGGTGTTAAAGGCGAAACGAAAGCTACAAGTACTTTATGTGATTGTGTAGAAAAAGGGGAATCAGAATATGTGATTGCTTTAAAGAAAGATAAGACCTGTCCCTTTTTAAATAAGGACAAGCTTTGCAGCGTTGTTGTAAGCTTAGGTGAAGGTTATTTATCAAAGACATGCACTACCTATCCTAGACATATACATAAAGTAGGGGATAAAGAAGAGTATTCACTAGACTTTGGATGTCCTGCCGTTATCGATTTAATTTATAAAGAGGAAAAAGGCATTTATTTTAAAAATGAAGGGACAAAAGGTTATACATCTACTGTATTAGAAGAAGTACGTGAAATGATTCTGGAGCGTATTCAAGATGAAACGTATACTTTGACAGAGGGGATTTTGATGGCATATTGCTGCCTTTTAGAATTGCTGGAGGAGGAAGAACTAACAGCAGAAGTAGTAGAAGCCTATAAAAGTAAGGAGTATTTAGAGGCCTTAGTAAATGAAATGCGAACCATGAAAGTGGAAGAAATAGATTCTTTTTGGGAAAGAAATGAACAATTTCTAGATAGAATTCAGCTTTACCGTAATGATGAAACGTACACCAAGGATATAGAAGTGTATAGTATCCTAGCTGAAAAGTTAGAGGAGTATTATTCAGATATTTGGCTTTTAGAAAAAAATGAAGTTTTTGAGGTGCAGTATCAAGGCTTTGAAAAGCTTTTAAGAAACTATTTAGCAGCAGAAATTTGGGCAAATGTTTTAAGAAATCATATGACATTAGTGGATATGGTAATGATATATCAGTGGATTATATTAGAATACTGTGCAATTAAGCAGTTAACTTTCCTGAAATGGGTATCAGAAGAAACAGTAGCCATAGATTATAACATGGTAAGAGATTCTATTATGATGATTGCTAGAATGATTGCTTATGATCAAGCTGAGATTGAGAAGTGCTTAGCTTATAGTTTCGAGGAAACCATTCTAGATTGGGGAACTTTAGCGCTGATTGTTGGAAATGGTAAGATGTAAAACTTAAAGTGTTTAGTGAAAGCAAAAAGAGGCATTCCTACTTGTTTTTAGTGGGAATGCCTCTTCTTACTATAGGCAAAAGTCGGAATCAAAAGGCATTAGTTGTTTTTATGTGAGGTCATATACTTACTATTCATTAGCACTTTCAGCAGCCTCAGCTTCAGCTTTAGTATGATGAACAGTACCAAAAGGATGCTGAGGTGGCGCATAGATAGAATAAAGTTTAAGCGGTGTTGGGCCGACATTAACTAAATTATGCCAGGTACCAGCGGGGATAATAAAAGCATCATCTTCTGTTACCATTTGTTGAAAGTTAAGCTGTCCAGGCTGGTTTCCCATCATGATTAGACCTTTCCCTTTTTCGATACGTATAAATTGATCCAAATCGGTATGAATCTCAAGTCCAATAGATTCGTTAGGAGGTATACTCATTAAAGTCAGTTGTAAAAATTCTCCTGTCCATAAAGCAGTGCGGAAAGTATCATTAGCCTCTGTAACTTTCTCAATGTTAACGACGAAGGGGTTAGGGCCGTAATCTTTAATAACCTGAGTTGCGTTTGGCATAGAACGGCTCTTTTGGTGACCATTTAAATAAGGTATATCATAATCCTGTAAGGAAGTATTTTTTTGAACATGGGGATTAAAAGAGTGCATTTTTATAATCCTTTCATTATTATTACATTAATAGTATATGATGGGACTTACAAACCGTGATAAACAATACTTAACCAGATAAAATGCTCTATTGCTTTATGGTTTAGCAAAAATATGGTAGAATAGACAGAAGTATATCTATCAACATTTGATAAGTAGCTATACTTTTGAAACGAATATATGATTGAAAAAGGAGGACTCAAATGATTAGTATTAAAGATGTAACATTAGATGAGGTGCAAGCACTAATCGTACCTATAAGTGAAAATGATATTCAAGGAGAAACCTTAGAAACACTTAAAAGCAGTAAAGCTTTTTCAGGTAAAGAAGGAGAGGTATTTGTTCTTCCGGTCGTTAAAGAAACTGTTAAATATATGATTTATGTAGGCATTGGCAATAGAGAAACATTAACAGCAGAAGGACTTCGTCAGGCTGTAGCAGAAGGGGTTAAAAAAGCAAAAGCTGCAAAAGTAACAGACGTAGGTATTGAGCTAGTTGTAACAAATAACATCTGTGTAGGTGGTAATGTTAAGGCTATTACAGAAGCAGCACTTCTTGCAAGTTATAGCTTTGATCAGTACAAAGCTAAGACTGAAGAAGAAAAGACAATGGCGTTTTATTTAGTAGGTGTACCAGCTGCTAAGAAAGAGCGTGCTAGTGAAGTTTTAGCAGCTAGTTTAAAAGTAGCAGAAGGTGTTATTATTGCGAGAGATTTAGTAAATGAGCCTTCTAATGTACTTTATCCTGAAACTTTAGCAGAAAAAGCAGTAGCTATTGGTAAAGCTGCAGGCTGTGAAGTAGAGATTTTTGATGAAAAACAAATAGAAGCACTTGGCATGAAAGCCTTTTTAGCAGTAGGTGCTAGTTCAGAGCGTAAGCCAAAACTGATTGTCATGAGACACATGGGTGATGCTGATAGCAAAGAGGTTTTAGGTCTTGTAGGAAAAGGATTAACTTATGATACAGGTGGTTATTCATTAAAACCAACTGATTCTATGAAAACGATGCAAAGTGATATGGGCGGTGCTGCTGCTGTTATTGGTGCTATGAGTGCCATTGCAAGTAATAAAGTAAAAACAAATGTCATTGCTATTGTTGCAGCTTGTGAAAATGTGATTTCAGGAGGAAGCTATAAACCAGGTGATATCATCGGTTCTATGGCAGGTAAAACTATTGAAATTCTTAATACAGATGCAGAAGGCCGTTTAACTTTAGCAGATGCAGTGACTTACGCTATTGAAAAAGAAAAAGTAACACGTATTATTGATGTAGCTACACTTACAGGAGCAGCTCTAGTGGCATTAGGAACAACTACAACAGCTGTTGTAACTAACAATGAAGCCTTTTATGAAGAACTTCAAGCAGCAGCTGAAAAGGCTGGAGAGCAATTCTGGCAATTACCAGCTTACAAAGAATATGCGAAAATGAATAAAAGTACTGTAGCTGATCTTAAAAATACTGGTGGTAGATTCGGCGGAACGATTACAGCTGGGTTATTCGTAGGTGAGTTTGTACAAAACTTACCATGGTTACATTTAGATATTGCTGGAACTGCTTGGGCAGATAGTGCAGAAGGTTATATAACAAAAGGTGGAACAGGTGCACCTGTAAGAACTTTATATCGCTTAGTAGAAGAGCCTTGTGGTTGTCATCATAATAATTAACAATTAATAATTAAAAATGAATAATTAATAATGAATAATTAATAGTGATTAATTAATGATGGATAATTAATTATGATTGATTGATGATTAACATAAAGGATGAATGACGCAGAATAGTGAATGAAGGCGTTAGTTTAGAATAGAAGAAAGAGTAGAGGGCTGTTATAAAAAGATAACAGCCCTTGCTTGTAGTATTTTTGATAATAAATAGGATAAATAGCTTGAGAAAATTTACCAAAATATCAATATTAATGGATTTGACTTGAAAAAATAGGTAAAATCTATAATAATGAACAAGGGGCATTTGCAGTATAAGCAGTATGAATGCCGCATATGCTATAAGCAATGAAAATGAATAGGAGTATTCTATGAGAATCATTATAATTGGAGGCATTGCAGCTGGTATGAGTGCAGCAGCAAAGCTTAGAAGACTAGATAAAGAAGCAGATGTAGTCGTATATGAAAAGTCACCACATGTTTCATTTGGAGCTTGTGGCTTACCTTATTATGTAGGCGGTTTCTTTGACAATGAAGAGCAAATGTTAGCAAGAACACCACAGCAGCTAATAGAGTCTGGAATTGAACTTTATATAGAGCATGAAGTCCTCGAGGTCATTCCTGAGACCAAAACATTACAAATAAAAGATTTAAAAACAGGCGTTATTAAAGAAGATCATTATGATACTTTAATGATTGCTACAGGAGCTAGCAGTATTATGCCACCTATTGAAAACTTAAATCTTAAAAATGTCCACACCCTTCGTTCTATGGCAGATGGTAAAGCATTACGTGAAGCCCTTAGAAAACCAGAAGTAAAACGTGTAGGTATTATTGGAGCAGGTTTTATAGGTCTTGAAGCTGTAGAAGCTGCTAAAGCATTAGGGAAAGAAGTAGCTGTATTTCAGTTAGAAGATCGTATCTTAAAAGAAGTATTTGATAAAGAGGTAACTGAGCTTTTAGAAGCAGAGCTTAAGGCTCATGATGTAGCACTTTATTTAAATAGTAAAGTAACAGCTCTTAAAGGTCAGGAGTATGCAACTCACATTGTTACTGAAAAGGAAGAAGTACCTGTGGATTTAGTGCTTTTAGCAACAGGGGTAAGACCAAATACTGCATTCTTAGAAAATACAGATATCGAACGCTTACGTAATGGTGCTATTGTCATTGATCAAGAAGGTAAAACGTCGCTCCCAGAAGTTTATGCAGCTGGAGACTGTGCGACTGTTCCTCATCTATTAAAAGGGGAACCAGCCTACATCCCACTTGCTACAAGTGCTAATAAACTTGGGCGTATAGTAGGAGAAAATTTAGCTGGTAAGAGTGAAGTTTTTGAAGGCACTTTAGGTTCTAGCTGTATTAAGCTTATGAATATGGAAGCAGGACGTACAGGTTTAAGCGAAGCCGAAGCCAATAGCATGGGATTAGATTATAAAACAGTGTTTATTACTGATAAAAACCAAACGGACTATTATCCAGGGCAAGAGGATTTATCTATTAAACTCATCTATGATGCTAATACCAAGGTGTTATTAGGCGGGCAAGTAGTTGGCAGAAAAGATGCAGTGCAACGTACCAATGTATTAGCTGTGGCTATTTATGCAAGACTTACAACAAAACAATTAGGGATGCTAGATTTATGCTATGCACCACCATTTGCACGTACTTGGGATGCCATTAACATTGCAGGTAATGTAGCTAAATAAAAAAGTAAAAGGGAATTGTTCATTTTAAATGGAACAATTCCCTTTTGTTACATATGCCACCAATTGCCTATCGTACTGAGATGCCAACCGGATTCGGATTTAGTGAGTAGCATCTGACTACAACCAATATGAAGTGTTGTAGAGCGCCATTTACTAGGATAAAGAATGATTTCATTTTCACTCACAACTTCCTCTTCAATTTGTAAAAAGAGTCCTTCTGTGAAAATCAGGTCTTTAATATAACCCTCTTGTTGAAGTTTTTCAAAAGGTGCATCAAGGATGGTTAAGTTGTATTTTTCTAAAGTGGCTAACAAAGTAGCCTTTCCTTCTTCATCTAAGCGAGTTAGCACAGAAGTATCAATGCCTAGATAACGTGCATTGTCATTAAACTCAGGATTTTGCGCCATAACCTCATCAATAGCAGCTGCTATGGCTTGTTCTAAAGTTGTGCCCTTAGTGAGGGTGCTAGAAGAAGTAGGTGCAGGTTTGGGTGTGTCTTTTCGTAAGTTAGGCATACAGTAAAGCCAAAGTCCTCCTACTATAAGGACTGCAATAAGGGAAAAAATAAGAAAAGGTTTTTTGTTCATAGGTCCTCCATTATGTCATTACTTTTAGTAAGCAATATGACCTTTAATAAGCTTAGATGCAATCGTTTACTTTTCTTTTATTGTAGCATAGGTTATTTGAAAAGAATAAGGAGAAGGCAAATTCATAGCAAGAAAAGTAGGGTAAAACAAAAATTTGAAAAAAGAGTAACATTAGCATAAGATAAATCTATAAAGACATATTGAAGAGGGAGATTGTATGCAAGTTGAACGGTTATTTGAGATTGTTTTTATTTTACTGCATAAAGAAAAAGTAACGGCTAAATGGCTAGCAGAAAAATTTGAAGTATCTACTAGGACCATTTATAGAGATTTAGATACTTTAAGTAGCGCAGGTATTCCTATTTATACGAATAAAGGAAATGGCGGCGGCATTAGTATATTAGAAGGTTTTAAACTTGAAAAAACTTTTTTATCTGAAGCAGAGCAAAATGATATTTTATTTGGCCTTCAATGCTTAGAGGCAACGGGGTATACCGAAAGAAGTCAGGCACTTAATAAATTAGGACAGCTTTTTAGACGTGAAGATTATAATTGGATTGAAGTAGATTTCGCGCCTTGGGGAGATCAAGGCAATGTAGAAAATAACTTTAATGTACTTAGATATAGTATTATCCATAGGAAAGTCGTAGCCTTTGACTATTATAGTGGTGTAGGTGAAAAAACAAGAAGATGTATTTGGCCTTATCGTTTAGTTTTTAAAGGAAGGTCATGGTATGTAGAAGGCTATTGTTTGCTTAGAAAAGCTATAAGATTTTTTAAGTTAACCCGCATGAGGCAAATTGAGCAAGGAGAAGAAAGTTTTCAGATAGAAGTATTAGAGGAAAAAATGAGAGAAGTCAAAGAGCATCCAGAGATAGGACTAGAAGGCAATCTTATTTCAATTAAGTTGTGGGTAAGTAAAGCTTTAGCTTATCGCATCTATGATGAATTTGAAGTAGAAAAGGTAAAGCTTTTAGAAGATGGCAACTTTGAGGTAGAACTAGATTATAGAGAGTATCCAGGAGATGATTGGCTTTATCACTATCTCCTTTCTTTTGGAAAGGAGATAGAAGTTAAATCGCCAGAAAGTGTAAGGGTTAAGCTAAAAGAAAAGATAGAAGCTATGCTTCAGCACTATAGTTAATGGTTCCATTTATTAAATAATATATTTTAAATCTTTATAGGGAAAAAGTTCATCTAATTCCTTAGTAAAGAAGGCTTTCATAGCAGCAAGCTGCTCTTTTGGATAAACATATTTACCATAACCAAACTGACCATATTTAAATTGTCTTTCTTCTTCAGTCATTGGTAAATTATTTTCAGGGAAAATTTCATTAATACGATTTTTAGCTCTTAGCGTGTAGCGATGAGAAATAACTTCAAAAATAATAGGATAAAGTGGTTTTACAGGAAAAGCCTCCTTGATTGCTAGAAGAAGCTGATGATATTCTTCTTCCCAATTTTGATAAAGAAAAACGGGAGCAATGATAAACCCCACAGGATAACCAGCTGCAGCTAAGTCACTACATGCTTTAATTCTAAGCTTAGAAGAAGCGGTATAATGCTCATATGCATTGATAACTCTTGGGGTATTTAAGCTAAAACGAATTTCCGTATGGCCGTTATGAGGAAGCTGGAGGAGTCCTTCTATATCATTAAATTTACTAACAAAACGGAAACGTGCTTGCTCCTCCTGACCAAAGTAAGTAATAGATTTGGCAAGAGCATGGGTATAAGGTTCAACGGGAAGGGGGTCTGAAGTAGCTGCTCCTTCAAAAAGGGTTATTTCTGGAAGGCGTTCATGGATATAATGCTGAGCCTGTTTAAGGATTTCCTCTATATTCACATGTACTCTTACAAAAGGCTTATCACCAAGTTGAGTATTGAGGTAGCAATATTCACATTGGCCCATACAGCCACTTACAAGTGGGAGCTGATAGTGAGCAGAGGGTTTACAGCTTTGAAACTTAAGACTTTTTTTCACACCAACCACTAAGGTTTGTTTGCCATGCTGATATTGCTTATGAAGCCCGTCACCAGGAATTTGACGTTTCACTTGATTAGTGGCTACTTGAAAAAGTTCAATGCCGCTTTGTTCATTAAAATAGTTATAAAGCTCAGTGCCTAAGGGATAATCAAGGGCACCTTTTTCGAATATAACACGTTTAGGAATAAACATAAGAAAGTCCTTTCTCAAAACAAGAATTACTAGTATTTTTAGCGAAACCCTTGTAAATATACATTTACGAGAAAGACCTATTTGCGTGCAATATTTAAATTAGTTATAATAATTGTTATACGTTCGTCACTAGTCATTCTTCATTTAACGCATTATACAATCAGCATCAACTAAAAAATAGATGATAAAGGGGAGAATTTTAAATGAGAATAGGGAAAAAGGGGCTTATAGCCTTAGTGGGGGTATTTTTACTGGGGAGCTTAGTAGGGTGCCAAAAGAAAGAAACGATGCAGCAAGTGGAAGGAATATCTATTAAAGAATCAGAAAAGACGAAAGACACAGAGACAAAAGAAGAAGTCATTGGGGGAGAGGAGTGGCTTTATTTTAGAGAGGACTATGAAGGACCTTTAATGCGTATGCAATTATCTACCCAGAAGGAAGAACAGGTGGCAGAAGGTGTAAGCCAGTGGCTTACAGCGGAGAATCAGCTTCTTTATTCTACAAATGAGGATTGGGACAGTTTATATACAAGTTCAAAGTCAATCGTGGTGATTAACGAATTAAATATAGCAAGTCTTGATGGTAGTAAAGTAGTAAAGCTTGTAGGTAAAGAAAATGAATTTGATTTTAAAACGGAGTTTGATGAGAATCAATACTATTTACGTTATAATCCCCTGGGCATTGCAGATGATTGGGTATATTTTAATGTGATCTTAGGTATTCCAGAAACAGACGCTAGTCAAAATACTATTTACAAGATACGCCCTAATGGTAAAGAGATGGAAGTCGTTTATGAGACAGGCTATGAGTATGTTTATGATTTTTATGTCGTGGATAATACCATTTATTATAGCAGTAGCTATATGGGTGATAACTATATGATTATTAATCAAGTGGATTTAGAAACCAAGCAGGTCAATTGCTTAACAAATCAGGGACTTTTACTAGGGACCTATGAGGATGCTTTATACTATGCAGAGATTGTAACAAAGGGAGACACAAGAAGCTGCAAGGTTAATAAGGTTGTAAGTGGCAAAAGAGGACAAAGCATTAAAGAAGAAGTAACCTTTGAAAATGAGGGTGACCAAATACTTCTTCAGTTGCAGGATCATAAAATCTATATAGGTAGGGAGCTTTTTGATGAGTATGCTAGTGTGAGTTATAGCACAGCGTATGATTTAACCACAAAAGAAGTGACACCTAGTTTGCCTTATGAGCAAAGTTATTATGGTGGCAGTGCCAGTAGGCAAACACTAAGTACAAGTAATAATCAGATTTACTATTTAGATTATCAAGACCAGTGGCATTGGATAAATGAGTTAAAGGTGTTAGATGTAGCCACTAAAACGACTACAACTTTAAAAATGAATATGATAGAGTCTCAACTACTTCATTTATATCCTAAAACCAATAAGCAAATGACGTTAAAAACAAACGTAACGACAGCTGAAGCGAATAGGAACTTACAAACTCAGCTACATGAAGAAACAGGTATTTTTTATAGTACAGAAACAGGCTTATATCGTATAGACGAAGAAGGTAAGAAGGCAACTAAACTTTATGATTTAGATAGTACTTCTACCTGGCGTGCTGTAGAGATAAATGGAGAAAAAGTACTTTGCTTTAATGCAGCTAATAATCTTTATAAAGGGAACTTACAGGGTACTTCACTAGAAATCTTAGCAGAAAATATAGCTGAGACTTGGCGCTATTTTCAAGATGACCAAACAGGAGAAGGATGGTTCTTATGTGAAGATGGTAATCAAAATGTTCAGGTGGTGAGCCTAGACGGTAAAGTGAATTTTCCACTGCCTCATAGGAACATAGGAAATATAGAAGCATATAAAGGTAAAATAATATATAGCTTACAAACTTATCCTTATGACGAAGCAGATGGCAGTCAAATAGAGCCAGTCATTTATAGCTGTGACCTAAAAGGTGAAGTCAAGGAATTTATTAATTTCAATGAGTTTTATACAGCCACAGAGGAAATTTGGGATGAGTCAGGCAAAGTGTATAGTGGTTTAGAAGCCATAACGGATAATCAATTATATTTTACCGTTACGGATTGGAGTAGGTATGTTGTAGAACTATTTGAGTATGATTTAATGACCAACGAAGTGAAAAGTGTTTATAAGGTTCAACCAGGGCTTGAGCCATATCTAGAGGTAGACATAGATGACAAGTTTATTTATTTATCTTATGCAGAAATGCGACATAGCTATGTGAATCTTCAATTAGATCGTAAGGATTTTACTGAGGTAGATGAGGGGTATAAAATAGGTGAAGATGCTTCTTACATTTATAAGCTTAAATATGATGGGATTTATAGCTTAGATAAAAGAACAAAGCAATCCAACCTATTAACACTGGTATTTCCAATGTATTGGTATGACGATTATAAAAACAATTCAGCAAGACAATTAGGGGACTGGATTTACTTTAATGACTATGCTGTTTATCCAACGGACTCAGAATATAGTAAAAGAGCTGAGATGCCAGATGCGATGTTTAGGATCAATGTCAAAACAAAGCAAAGACAACAAATGGAAGATGACCTCCGATACATCAACTACTATGTATCGGATACGAGTGAAATGGATGATGAAGGCTATTTCTATCTCGCATATACAAAGGAAGAAAACAATCAGATTATCAAATTAAAAGATAGTTTAGAAGTAATCAAAGCTATTGAGACTTCTTCTTATATTAAGCAGCTAGAGTACCTAAAATGATAATCAAAATAAAAGACTTAATAAAAATAGCTGATAAAAGGCATTCTCTTTTATCAGCTATTTTTATTTAAAGTTCTTCACTTAAGCTTTCCCATTCTTCATAATACTTAGCAATAGCAGTGTTTAAATTTTCTTTTTCTGCTAGAAGTGCGCCACTTTTATCATAATTACTGTAGACTTCTTCTAGGCAAAGCTGGGCATCAATATCAGCTACTTTTTCTTCAGCTTCGCTAATAGCTGTTTCTAGCTTGGCCATTTGGTTTTGAATACGACGGATTCTTGTTTGTTCCTCTTTTTGTTTTTGCCAATCTTCTTTACTAGTGGTAGTAGTAGAATCTATTGCGGCAACGCTAGGTTGCTGGATTGCCAAAGCGGCAAGTTCCTTTTTCTTTTCCATATAATAATCATAGTCACCTAAATATTCCATGGTGCCATTTTTAGACATTTCAATAATTTTACTTGCTGTTTGATTGATAAAGTAACGGTCATGGGACACATAAAGAACAGTACCTTCGTAGTTGAGTATGGCACTTTCTAGAATTTCCTTTGAAAGAATATCTAAATGGTTAGTCGGCTCATCTAGGATTAAGAAATTCGCTTTAGAAAGCATGATTTTGGCTAGTGCCACACGGCCTTTTTCACCACCGCTTAAGCTACTAATGGGTTTAAAGACATCATCATTCGTAAAGAGAAAGGCAGCTAGTACATTACGAATTTCACCGTTCTTAAGCTCAGGGAAAGTGCCTTGAATCTCTTCCATAATCGTATTGGTGGTATCTAAGGTAGCATGTTCTTGGTCATAGTAGCCAACGATCACATTGCTTCCTAATTTTAGAGTACCTGTTGTAGGAGCCATTTGATCTAAAATCATACGGAAAATAGTAGTTTTACCGACACCGTTAGGACCTACGAGAGCCACCTTATCCCCTTTTTTAATATCCATATTCATATGGCTAAAAATCGGTGTGGTATCAAAGGTTTTACTTAATTCACTAATGCTTAATACATCATTGCCGCTCACAACTCTTGGGGTAAGTACCAGCTGCATAGGTTTATTATCGATCATTGGCATATCCATAACTTCTACTTTTTCTAAAGCTTTTTCACGGCTACGAGCACGTCTAATAGATTTTTCCCTATTAAATTGTTTTAGCTTAGCAATAACTGCTTGTTGGTGAGCAATTTCCTTTTGTTGCTTTTCAAAGTGCTTCATAGCCACTTCGTATTCTTTTTCACTTTTAATGATGTAGTCACTGTAGTTACCATTGTAAACAAAGCTGCGTCCAAATTCTAAGTGAACGACTTTAGTAACGATTTTATCTAAGAAGTAACGGTCATGAGAGATAATAAGGACAGCACCTTTATAGCTACGTAAAAAGCCTTCTAGCCATTCGATAGCTTCAATATCTAAGTGGTTGGTAGGCTCATCTAATAGTAATAAGCTAGGCTCTTGCAGTAAAAGCTTACCTAGTGCCACACGGTTTTTTTGTCCCCCTGATAAAATAGATACTGGTTTATCATAAATGGTTTCATCAAAGCCTAGGCCTTTAAGGACACCTTTGACTAGACTTTTGTATTCATAACCCTTACTATTTTCAAATACCATACGTTCAGCATCATATTTATGAATGAGTTCTAAGGAACCAGTTTTTGCGATTTCAGCTTCCATGGCATGAAGTTTTTCCTCTAAGGCAATGACTTCATCAAATACATGTAGGAGTTCTTCGTAAACAGTAGCTGTGGAATCTAATTCCATATGCTGTTTTAAGTAACCAATAGTGCAGTCTTTAGTAGAAGTAATGCTGCCTTCGTCTGGTTCTAATTCGCCAGTTAGAATTTTAAAAAGGGTCGTTTTACCAACACCATTATTTCCTATTAAAGCTACTTTCTCATGGTCTTCAATGTGAAAGCTAATATTTTTTAAGATTTCTCGGTCAATAAATGTCTTCTTGATATTGCTACATGAAATAATCATAATATCCTCCTTGTAACGCCTTTTATTATTTTAGCAAATAAAAGCGCAAATTGAAAGAAGAGGGGGCAAGAATCTACATTGACAAAAAAAAAACTTAAATGCTATACTGGAATTATTAGTTTGTTATTGAGGAGATGAGAAGGTGACGGAAGAAAGAAAGATTTCTATGAACGTAATACGTAGATTACCGCGTTATTACAGATATCTGGGAGAGTTGTTACAAAAAGGAGTAACAAAGATCTCCTCGAGAGAATTAAGTGAAAAGATGAATGTGACAGCCTCACAAATTCGTCAAGATCTTAACAATTTTGGAGGCTTTGGGCAACAAGGATACGGTTATAATGTGGAGTACTTGCATAAAGAAATAGGAAAAATACTAGGACTTCACCAAAACTATAAAATGATTATTGTAGGAGTAGGTAACTTAGGGCAAGCTATTGCTAATTCAACATCTTTTAGTAAGAGAGGCTTTAAGTTAGTTGGCTTATTTGATGTTAATCCAAGACTTATTGGTATGAGTATACATGGGGTAGAAGTGCAGGATATTGATAAAATGGAGCAGTTTGTAAAGGAAAATGAAGTAGAAATTGCTATTTTAACAATGCCAAAAACAAGAGTAAAAGAGACGGCGGAGAATTTAGCTAAATGGGGAATTAAGGGGTTATGGAACTTCTCTCCAGTAGATTTGTTCTTACCAGAAACAGTACAAGTTGAAAATGTACATCTTTCACACTCACTTATGACGCTTGCTTATAAGATTAATGAAGCTGAGATGGATAGAGAGAAAAGAAGTGTGATGGAAGAGCAGATAGAAGAATAAAAGTAAAATGTCCATGGGACTTTTGAAGTGAAATCAAAAGGCTCATGGGCATTTTTGCGTTTATGGGGAAGAATAAGATTTAAGCAAAGATAAAGATCAAAAGAAGAGTGTTGCAAGATATGCTATAGAAAGTGAATATTTTCTATAATGAAAGAATTGCGTATAAAAGCTATGGGAAAGAAATGAGAGGGATGTCTGCCCTCCGGGGTTCCGCTCCGTATTTTCGCAGGCACTAAGCTCATTTTTTTGATGAACGGTCGAAACTCGCTGGCGCTCAAACAGTCTCCCTAAAACCCATCAAAAAAATTCGCTAAGTGCCTACTGAAAATACTCGCAAGTCACCCCTTGAGGGCAGCCATCCCTCTCATTTCACACAGCTTTTTAGTGTAATTATGCTTTTTATTAAAAAGAACAAATTAATAATGTCGAAAATAGGAGAATGCTTTTTGTTGTAATATGTGTTTTAGTAAGAGTACAATAAGCTTATAGAAGAATAGGTAAGGTTAATAGTCATAAATAGTATTATAAAGGAGAGTGGTCAGTTCGAGTTATTTTTAAGTAAATCTGAGATAATGACAAAAAATAGCTTATGGATATAGGAAAATAGTGGGAGTATATAAATGAATAATCAACAACCTTGTTTCTGATGCATATAATAAGACAAGCTATTATTAAGATAATAAATGACAGAAGGTGAAAGTTAGAAATAGCTACATATGGTTATGCAATATGTTTGATACATGAAAGTAAGCAGGATATTAATAGGCCGAAGATAAAACAGAGAGCTTTAGCGTGTATGGACAAAAAGAATATTTGTTGAAAATATGAAGAGTGGAATTGAATAGGTTGCTAACTAAAGTTACTGAAGGAGATACGATTGTTACTACGGAAGTATTACGTATTACAAGAAGTACTAAGCAGCTATGAGAGACTATTGAAAAGGGTAAAGAGAAACATTTAAAACATGTTTTTTGTGGATTTATTATTGATTACAGTAAAGGGGAACTAGAGCAATGACAGAAGGCATGCTTAAATGATGGAGGTATTCGCCGTGAAATGGAGCGTAATATAATAAATGGATGTATTTGGAATGGTATGACAAATGAAGTTGCTAAAGGCAAGGGTGTAGGACGGGTTAGTATAGCTATTGATAGTTTGCTGAGTAGCTTTATTAAGCATTATCCTAAGTATAAAAGTAAGCAAATCAATAAAGTGAATTAGCAAGGTTATGTAGTATAGGCGGATAGACTGTACATATGGATATTAAAATATATGAAGAGATAGAGCTGGTTAGATTATTTTATAATAAAAAATACTAATATTTATATCAATTTAGTCTGATTATATACAAAAATAGTATAGAAGTATTGATTTTGAAATGTAATATGTAATATAAAGTATATTTATTAGTGAAGATGAATAGGAAGTGAAATCGGAGCATGAAGTATAATATTGAGGTTTGCGTAGGTGAAGGATGTAATACCACTGAAAAGGGAGCACTACTTGAAGAATTGACAGCCAAGATATTAGAGACTCAACAATATACAGTAGTTAATACAATAAGGGTAACAGGAATGGAACTAGATGTATTAGCTCAACATAATTTTACAGGAGAGCGAATTATTGTTGAGTGTAAGGCCTGGGATTCTAATTTACCAGCAGATGTTATTTCAAAATTATTAGGGAATGTAATGCTACGTAATGTGAGTAGTGGGTGGTTAGTTACAACTGGTCCACTAGGAAAGGACGCTGCAGGTATAAAGAGTGAATGGGAAGAAAAACCAAGTGAAGAAAGGAGAAAGTTAGCCTTTTTTACAAGTGATAGGATTATTAGATTGTTAATATCTAGCCATATTATTTTATCAAGTGAAAGTATAAACAATGTAAGTACAATGAGTGACGAGCATACGCTGTTGATTTCAAACTTAGGCAGATTTTGGATTATACCTATTGTAAATATAGGTGGAGGAATAGCAACATCAGTAGCCGTTTTTGATGCACAAACGGGTCAAAGAATAAATGATGAACAATTACTAAGTCAATTAAGACAATTAAAAACTGCATTTTCTGAATATGCATGGATTGCTGATGATATATATGATGAAGAAGTCATTAAGCAAATCAAAGATGAATATGAAAATATTGTTACTGTAATGGGGGGAGATGATTGGAAAGATTATAGACCTTCTCGGCCAGAAGATTTTGTTGGGAGAGCTAATCTATTGAAAGAAATATATAGTTTCTTTGATAATGTAAAATCCAATAAATCTGAAGTAAGATTATTTTCGATTAAATCTCCTTCAGGATGGGGAAAAAGCTCAACAGTTCTAAAGATAGCATCAATGGCAGAAAGTAGAAGAAGGTCAAAGCAATATTTTATCTATGCAGTTGATGTTAGAACAGCATTAACGGGGCGTTATGCTGAGTTGGCATTAAAGTCTTGTTTTGAAGCTGCAATTGATAAAGAATTTATTAATTATAATAAAACCGAACTTATGTTAGGGAATATTAATAGTTTATTTGAAACTTTATCAGTGCAAGCGATAATTAAGCAGTTGAAAGAACAGAACAAGTTAATTGTATTAATATTTGATCAGTTTGAAGAGATTTTTTCGAAGAAGGAATTAGCAGGGCTATTTGATACTATACGTAGGCTAAGTAATTCCATAGATGCTCTTAAAGAAAATATCATATTAGGATTTGCATGGAAAACAGATTTAACAATACCAGCGGAACATCCAGCATATTATTTATGGTCTAATTTAAGCGAGAGGAGAAAAGAGTTTGATTTACAACAATTTAAGGAGAGTGAAGTCAAAAGTGCAATAGCAGTATTTGGAAGGCAATTAGGAGAAGACATTAATCCAGTATTATCTAGATATTTGGCAAGACAATGCCAGGGGTATCCATGGTTATTAAAGAAGTTATGTATTCATGTGTATAAATTAATTGAGGAAGGATACGATCAAGAGGCAGCTTTAGGACAAAGGCTTAATATAAAGGAATTATTTGAAAGAGATTTAAATGACCTATCGCCTCAAGAGTATGCTTGTATAACAGAGATAGCACAAAACTCTCCCGCAGATTATTTTAAGATTATTGAAATTTATGGACAAGATTCGCTTCAATCATTAATAAATCGTAGAACAGTTATTAGGAGATCTTCTAAACTGATTTTATATTGGGATATATTTAGAGATTATGTGCTTAATAAAACAATTCCTACAATTGTCTTGGATTACATTCCACAGATGCAATTCCCCACATTTAGAAAAGTGATTTCAGCCTTATTAAATAAGCATACTACAGATGCTACAGAACTAGGAGAAAAAACCTGTTTAGGAGAAAAAACTTTAGATAATGTAATGCTTGATTTAGCTATGTTAGGTGTTGTGAAAAGAGATAAGAAAAATATTATTTTATTATATAATAATGAAGAAGAAATTTCCAAGTGTATACAAGAGTTTTTTTCTAGGCATATTATATTTACTTCTTTACAAATATTGCAAGAAAAACCTTTTAACTACACATATTTTGAAGAAGTATTTATGAACATTTATGCTAAGAATAGTATAAATGCAAAAACAAAAATACTATATTGCAGTAAATTATTAGATTGGTTGATCTGTTTAGATATGGTAATAGAAAATAGTAATGAATTTGTACTTAATCCTCAAAAGTATAAAGCCATTGATTTTAAAGTGCAAGGTGGGCAGAGAAGCCCTAAACGTCGTAGAACTAATAAACGAGGAGCATTTAAAGAGACCATTTACTGGCCACAATGTTCACCAGAAAGAATTATTGATGCCTATAATACAATAATAGATGGTGAAAGAAATCGCAATATACTAAAAGATAAATATAAGTCAGCTATAGAAGATTTGCACTCTTTAAGATTAATCTATTTTGAAAATAGTGAAGCTATCATTAACCAAGATATTAGTAGCTTAAAAAGTTACATTAAAAATTTGCCTAACATTAAGTATATTGAAGAATTAATCAATGAAAATAAGAACATAAAAAGTAAAGAAGTTGGGAAATTAGTAAATGAGAAGTTTATGAGAAATTGGTCTGAGGGTTCAGAAAGGAGATATGGTAACTATCTCTTAAAATGGACAAAATATGTATTGAATTTAGAATAGGCATCATAATTAGATAAAATTATCATGCTAATAAAAAGGTGTAGTAAAATAGATGTAGGAAAAGTCGAATAGAAGAACATATATCGTTAAGTGATATCACAAGTGTTTAGCTTATGGACAAAATTTTCAATAATGGAAAAGTGTTTTCCGTTATTGTATAATGACTATAAGATTATTGGAATGAGGAAATATAGGGAATGGTATAACAATGCATATCTTTAAAACTAATACGTATGATTCAAAGTAAAAAGTGAAAAAGAAGAAATAAAATAAGTTGTATTTATATGATTGATTTTTAAACTTTTCATTGACTATTAAGTACTGTAGAAAAAATCTTTTTACATTCTCTCATAGTGAAATCATAATACCTTATCTTATGTTTTAATTGGAGGGAAATAATTCTCCAAATTAATTATAGGATTTATTAATGTAGATGAACTTAAAAAGAGGATTAAGGAAACCTATGGTGAGGAACGGAGAAATATTGAAGACTTACTGGAACTTTACTTTAATGAAAGTTCTAGTGACGTATGTATGACGGTGATATTGCTCATGAGAAAAATAGATAAGTATTTTTGAAATGATGGTAGCACAAAAAAGGTAACCAAGTATGCGTGATACATGGTTACCTTTTTTGTGCTTGGCTCTAGACTCCAGTGAAACTTTCATAGCTACCTTAGTAAGCCTTATTCAAGGTATACAATGGCTCCTCAGCACTCTTATGGTATAGAAAGAGTAAGCGTCAAATAACATTGTGTATTGAAAAAGGCAACCTTCATGTTTATGAAGATTGCCTTTTTATGATTTACAGAATTTCTGAACGAGTGGATCCCATGGCATGTACTCCTCTAAAAATTCTGGGTATTCCATAAATGCTGTTCCTGGGATATCTTTTAAGATATACTCGATATATTTAGTTGGATTTAATCCATTAGCTTTTGCCGTTTCAATAAGCGTATAAACACCTGCACTAGCAGTGGCACCTTTGGGGCTTCCACTAAAGAGCCAGTTCTTTCTTCCTATTGTAAAAGGTCTAATACTATTTTCTGATAGGTTATTTGAGATTGAACAATTACCATCGTCTAGGTATGTCATGAGCCCTTCTTTATGATTAAAGGCATATCCAAAAGCCTCACCGAGTTTAGACTTTGGCAATACTGTTGGAGCAGTTTTTTCTGCCCATGACCAAAAAGCCTCTAGTTCAGGTTTTGCCTGTTTGAGACGTTCTTTTTGTCGTTTTTCAGCTGATTCATTCTCTAGAATCTGTTCAATCTTGAAAAGTTTATTGATGAATCCTATAGCCTTAGTAGGTATTGTTGCCTCAGGGCTTTCTATATTTTTAGGTAGTGCATCAGTAAACTTTCTACGTACATGTGACCAACAAAAGCACTGAATTACACCTGCCACTTTATTATATCCCGCATAAGCATCTGTATGAAGATAACCCTTAAAATCTTGAAGAAATGCTTGTGGGTATTTGCCACCTCTTCCAGGCTGATACTCAAAAAATCTTATGGGATACTTACTGTTTTTTGCAGTACTATATACCCACATATAAGAATCTGTCGTATTTTTTCGCCCTGGCTCTTGCAATACTTGAACAGGGGTTTCATCACAATGCAAGTATTGTTCTTTTAAGAGTTTTTGATGTAAGAGGTTGATAACTGGTGAAAGCCAATCTCTATGCGTAACCATAATCCATTTGGACATGGTTGCACGACTTAACTTAACACCAAGAGCTGCCCATTCTTTTTCTTGACGATAAAGAGGAATGGCCATTTCATACTTTTGGTGGATTACCCATGCTACTGTAGAAGGTGAGGCATAAGAGTGGGCTATAACTGGATAAGGCATAGGAGCCTTTTCAATGTATGGTTCACCTTGTTTACGGCAACTACGACATTCAAACGTTTCACGATAATAGTCAATAACACGTATCTTTGCAGGAATGAATTCTATTTCTGTACGAACAAACTCCTCACCCATAGCGTAAAGTTCACTGCCACAACGCTCACAAAAGCGATCTTCTTCTACAAGTGTACAAAACCTGCGTTCTCTTGGGAAATCCTTTAAAAGTTCTTCACGTTGTCCCTTAAATCTTTTCTTACGATAACTTACTACATCATCAAGCGTTGGTTCTGGAGCATTTTCTACAGATTCTATTTCAGCTTCATTAAAAAGAGACATCTGATCTTCTATACCGAGTGCAGATGTCTTTTCCGAACTAGAACCATAAAGTTTGCGTGTTAAATAAGCTACCGTTTCATGTAGCCTTTTGTTTTCATCTTCAAGTTCTATAATACGTTTTTCTAATGGTAAAGCTGAATTTTTTACGCTCATCTTAATAGTTCCTTTGATTTAATCTAGTATCATTATTATACCACAAAACTATAAGAAAAGCTAATAATATCAAGGTTTTTCTAGTTTATTATAAAGCTATAAAGCATGGTTTACATGGACCTTTTTTACAGCCTTAGGCTGATCTATTGAAAGTCCCTCTAATAACCATCTTAGTTCTTGCCATGAGATATTTCGTACAGCTTCTTCATTTCTAGGCCACTGAAAACGTCCACTTTCTAGACGTTTATAAAGAAGAATAAAACCATCTTCTTCCCAATAAAGAGCCTTGAGTCTGTCACAACGTTTACCACAGAATAGAAACAAACTTTTTTGAAATGGATTCAGTTCAAAGTTTTGTTGTATGATAGCTGCTAATCCATCAATGGACTTACGCATATCTGTATAACCATAGGCTATGTAAATCTGCTGAGCTTTAGAAAGATCACCTAACATTTTGTATGGCCTTCAATGTATTTGCAATAAGTTCAGACGAAGCATGATTACTTAGTTGTATGACTATATTTTCGAATGAGATTGTAGCAACATTTTCATTTGAATAAGCTGATACAGATGAAGTGAATTCTGGCTGAGTAGTTTGAATAGGGACAATGGTTGAGTCTGATAGAGTTGCAGGCAATGATTGTATTGCTGCTTTTCGTACTTGAGTCAACCAATAGTAATATTTTTTAGGATCCACATCATTGTCATTACACCAGTCTTTTACTTTTTGTCCACTGCTACGACACTCACGAATAACTTGAGTCCATTGATTAAGTCGATAAGCTTTTGTAGCTTCTCTTGTAGTCATTCTAAAATCACTCCTTCAGAGTTTTTCGACTAACTCTAAAAACTCTAATACTATATTTTAGAGTAATTATCCTACAAACTAGAGAGAATTCCTATCCACCTTCTTAATTGACGCTTACTAGAAAGAGACCTACTAAGGGGAGTTATGAAAGTTTAATCCATGAGATAGGAGTTCCATAAAGTATTGGTCGGGCTGCTCTAAGCTAGGAAGCCAAGGCCTTAAGACTCTGGTTTAAAACTTTGTTTGGTACTACAAGGTGTAAAGACGTTTGGGTAACTTATAAATGGCACCTCACTGCCAGCGTACTAGTGAACATTTTACTTAGAGCCAGAGGTACCTGTAACGACAGATTGAAGTTTGGCTAGGCCTAGTCAGTTCCTCAAGTTAATGCTGCGGTGATTATGCCGAGGGATTTTGACATAAAACAAAAGGCTCACATGCTATACTGATATATAAAATGAAAACAATTAAATTAGTAATAGCCATGTGTTGGCAAATATTGATTGCAGTAACCTCACCTTTTTGGATTGGGCTAATGTATATGGATATTACGGGTAATAGTAAAGGTTATAATTATGATTTGGGGAGTGAGAAAGATTTCTATATCATTTGTGGCATTATTGAATTAGTAATATGGTGTATAGTAACCATTCCTATTATGGTGTGGCTATGTAAGAAATTTTTTGCTGTGAAGAAAGAGTTTGTTGGTATCCCTATAATAGTATTTACTTTATGTTTTGGAATTTCAGTTTCACTTATAGGTTGGAATGAATTTCTGAGTGTATTTGGTATTTAAGATGCAGGGTATAGCTATTAAAGCAATGCATGTTTTAAAATAGTAACTAAATAAAAGTCTCAGGAAAATTCCTGAGACTTTTACTAACCAACAAAGTAATCAATTGCAAAAACTTCTGGATCGGTCACGTTCATTTTTTCAATATAAAACCTGGCAATTTTAGATTTAGCAAAATAAATATTACCGGTAAATTCATCTATTAGTATAGGATATGGACCAGTAAATACCCAGTAACGAGAGACTTTACCTGTACATTTAATGCCGTCAATATCAGTTTTTAGTCTATCTAAAATTGAATTTGAATAATCAGTATTTTGATTATAGGTTTTATTATTTAAAAAGTTATTATATGCCTCGATTAGTTGAGCGTGTAATAATTGAGATGCTTCTTCTTTAGTTAGCCTTTTTTGCGTAGAAATTTCATCAACAGTAATAAGTGGATTTTTTAATAAGTAAAATGGTGAGGGTTCCTTATATGGTATATAGTTTAAAGTAATAGGAAAAGCTTTTTCAAGAAAACGCAAAGGCACATAAAGGTTTCCATTAATCGTACATACTTTATCTTCAGATAGGGCTTCAACTCCATTTATAAGAAACTTTTCTTGATTAGGCTTAACGATAATATGTAAATCATTTTTTTGAAGGATAGCAGTTTTAGAAGACGCATCCCAACGTACATTCATTCCAAGTTCTTCGCTTACAATTCTAAGAGGAATAAAGGAACGGTTATTAATGATTTGAATATTAGCATTAGGAACAAACGTTCCATTAACCATTAAGAAAGGATGCGTCTCTTTAAACTTTAAAGATATTGCTTCTTGATTAGGAAAGGTAAAAACATAGAGCCATTTTGAAGTAAGATCTGGATGTCCTTGATAATCTAGAAGACAATAGGCTTCTGGCGTAGCAGGTACAGCTTCAGCTGAAAGGGGAGAAGATAGGACTAAAAATGATATAATTAACATTAATATAGATTTTATTTTTCTATTCATTGCACACCTCGTTATAATAAGATAAGTGCAGTATATCATTATTTTATAAAGATTCAATTAAAAAGAATATTAAGGTTAATTATAAATGGGGTAGATTTAAAATGAAGCTTATGGAGTGATGAGAGCACAAAAAAAGTAACCAAGTATACGTGATACATGGTTACTTTTTTCTTCGTTACATCCAGACTCCAGTAAAACTTTCATAGCTACCTTAATAAACCTTCCTCAAGGCATAAAATGGCTCCTCAGCACTCTTATGGCAATAGAAGAGGCCTACTAAGGACAGATATGAAAGTTTAACCCATGAGTGAGGAGCTCCTTAAAGTCTTGGCCGGGCTGCCCTAAGCTAGGA
>JAEWMQ010000045.1 GCA_023393125.1 Bacillota bacterium | reverse complement strand
CTTCAGCAGAGGTCTATGGCTGTGCGGCAGATAGACAGCAGGCTTCCATCGTATTTGACGTAGCCACACAAATGCTTAAACAATCATCAGCATTAAGTAGACGTGCAAAAATAGTAGGTTCAACTAAACGTATCGTTTATCCAAACCAAGCTAGTTATTATCAAGTACTTTCAGCTGAGACCTCAACTAAGCATGGATACAATGTTTCTGGGCTTATCTTTGACGAGATTCATATACAACCTAATCGTAAGCTCTATGATGTTATGACCAAAGGTTCAGGAGATGCTAGAACACAACCACTTTTTTTCATCATTACAACAGCAGGAACCGATAGAAATTCCATATGCTATGAATTACATCAAAAATCTAAAGACCTTCTAGAGAATAGAAAGATAGATCCTACATTTTATCCTGTACTTTATGGTATATCAGATGATGACGACTGGACAGATGAAGCTAACTGGTATAAAGCCAATCCTTCATTAGGGATTACAATTGATATAGAAAAAGTAAAGACAGCTTTTAATTCCGCCAAGGAGAACCCAGCAGAGGAGAATGTATTTCGCCAACTTCGTCTTAACCAGTGGGTAAAACAGTCTATTCGTTGGATGCCAATGAATAAGTGGGACGAGTGTGCTTTTCCAGTCTCCCTTGATGCTCTTAATGGAAGGGAATGTTATGGTGGTTTAGACTTATCATCAACTACAGATATAACAGCTTTTGTGTTGATATTTCCACCAAGAGATGAAACTGAGAAATATGAAATACTTCCTTTCTTTTGGCTACCAGAGGAAACTCTTGATTTAAGAGTAAGAAGAGATCATGTTCCCTATAATGTCTGGCAGCAACAAGATTATGTAAAAACAACAGAAGGCAACGTTGTCCATTATGGCTTTATAGAAGCCTTTATTGAAGAGTTGGGCACTAAGTACAACATTAAAGAAATAGCTTTTGATAGATGGGGAGCCGTTCAAATGGTACAGAACCTAGAGGGAATGGGACTTACTGTAGTTCCTTTTGGACAAGGGTATAAGGATATGTCACCACCTTCTAAGGAACTCATGAAACTTACTTTGGAGAAGAAACTGGCCCATAATGGGCATCCAGTTTTACGTTGGATGATGGATAATATTTTTATCAAGACAGATCCAGCAGGTAATATCAAACCAGATAAAGAAAAGAGTACTGAAAAGATTGATGGAGCAGTAGCTTTGATTATGGCACTCGATAGAGCAATAAGGCATAAGGATGATGGTGGTAGTGTTTATGATGATAGAGGGATTCTAGTTATCAATTAGTTACGATAATATTGATATTATAGAGATTAATCATAAACGTAAGGGAGCGTGACGAAAAAAATATTGACTAAATTAAAATATTCTGATATATTATTAATATAAATCGTTACGATTCGTAACGAAACACAAGGAGTTGATTTGATGAATATTTTCCAAATAAAAACTAAGCCCCATGGAATTGAACGTTGTAACCAATTTATCAATGAAGGATTTATATGTGTAGGATGGCCGGGTATCGGCGACTTATCAAAGACGAGCAAGGATGAAATACGCAATAGACTCGAACAAAAATATAGATATACAGGACATAAGCTTGGAAATGCATTAGGGCAAGTAAATACATTTGTTAATACAATGGCAGATGGTGATATAGTATTAGTGGCTGAAAAGGGTATGGTTAATGTAGGGAAAGTAGGTTGCTATAGCTACGAATCTCAATATGATAATGAGGATGATGGTATGTGCCATCAGAGAAGTGTTGAATGGATTAAGAGAGTAAAATTAGATGAACTTTCTGGAGATATTCAAAAGCTTATAGGGAACAGAAATACTATATGCCAATATCCATATTCTGTAAATGAGAGTGAATTAGATAGTGTTCTAGGTAAAAAAGTAGCAATTAATAATGAAAACTCTGACAAATTAAACAATCTGTTTTCTGAAGCTTTAAAGGTTTTAGGTGAAGAACTAAAGTCTGATGATGCAGAACGCCGAATAAAAGCAGCAACTGAAGTATTAAAACTAAAAGACAAGAATCTATTGTAAGTATAAAATAAACCAATAATTTAAAATAGTCTGAGGGGTAAGGATATGCTATATTCAGTTGATAGCCAGAAATATGTTAATAAATTACCACATAAGAGTTTTTTCGATGCGTGGATGAAGAAGTTATCTCAGCAAGATTATCAAAGAATTACTGATGAGCTTAACAAAAAAATAAATAATTCTGATGTTAATACTTCAAGTTGGATTCCTGGGTCCAATTGGACAGGAACTGTATGGGAATCAATATATAATGCATGTGGAAAGAATGCAGAAGAAGCAGGAAAATTTTTTGGACTTATATTATTTAATTTACTTATGCAAAGGCAGGATATAGTATGGGGATTTGGAAGATATGAAAAAGGCGGTGTGCCAATAAAAGGAACAACATACTTTGTACTGGCTAACCCACCAAAAAAATAAATTGATAGTTTAAAGCACTTGTTAATTCAGGTGCTTTTATTTTGATCAGGATTAGAGGAGTGTGATGTTAATGAAATTATTTGAAAATCTTTTTCATTCTAGAGACAAACCAGTTAATGCACTAAGTAGTGCTTATACCTTTTTCTTTGGTTCAACTACTAGTGGTAAAACTGTAAATGAGCGAACAGCTATGCAGACCACTGCAGTCTATGCTTGTGTAAGAATATTAGCAGAAGCAATAGCAAGCTTACCACTTAGTGTTTATCAAACCACTGGACTAGGAAAAGAAAAAGCAATAAACCATAACCTATATCACTTGCTCCATGATGAGCCAAACTCAGAGATGACTTCATTTGTGTTTAGAGAAACACTTATGAGTCATCTTTTATTATGGGGAAATGCTTATGCTCAGATTATCAGAGACCAGAATGGTAAAGTATTAGCCTTATATCCATTACTTCCTAATAAGATGAGCGTTAATCGTGATAGTAGAGGTAACATCTACTATATCTATACCAGAGATAGTGATGAGACGTCCTCTTTAGCAGGTTATGGAGAGTTTTATTTATCAGACCATGAGGTACTGCATATTCCAGGATTAGGGTTTGATGGAATCATAGGTTATTCACCTATTGCTATGGCTAAAAATGCTATAGGTATGTCCCTAGCTACCGAAGAATATGGGGCCTCATTTTTTGCAAATGGAGCCACTCCAGGAGGTGTACTTGAGCACCCTGGAATTGTTAAAGATCCACAGAGAGTAAGAGAAAGTTGGAATAGTGTTTATCAGGGGACAAAGAATGCTCATAAGGTAGCTGTTCTTGAAGAAGGCATGAAGTATCAAAGCATAGCTATTTC
Organism: Bacillota bacterium; assembly: GCA_023393125.1. Taxonomy (GTDB): domain Bacteria; phylum Bacillota; class Clostridia; order Lachnospirales; family Cellulosilyticaceae; genus Cellulosilyticum. Next base: position 5,102 of record JAEWMQ010000045.1, on the reverse strand, counting down.
CCCTGAACAAGCACAGTTTTTAGAAACACGTAAATTTCAAATCAATGAGATAGCTCGAATTTTCAGAGTGCCTCCTCACATGGTAGGTGATCTTGAAAAGTCGAGCTTTTCTAATATAGAACAACAATCTCTTGAATTTGTGAAATATACCTTAGACCCTTGGGTAACTAGATGGGAACAAGCCATGCAGAAAGCGCTGCTCTTGCCAGGGGAAAAGAGTCAGTATTTTATTAAGTTCAATGTAGATGGCCTTCTTCGTGGAGACTATCAAAGCCGTATGAATGGCTATGCCATTGCAAGACAAAATGGTTGGATGTCAGCTAATGATATTCGTGAACTTGAAAATATGAATCTTATTTCATCAGAAGAGGGCGGTGACATCTACATGGTTAATGGCAATATGCTGAAGCTCAAGGATGTAGGCGCCTATGCTAAGGAAAATACAGAAAGGAAAAATACTAAATGAAAAAGTTTTGGAACTGGGTCAAGAACGAAAATCAAAGAACTCTTTACTTTGATGGTTGTATTGCTGAGGAAAGCTGGTTTGGTGATGAAATTACACCTAGGCAGTTTAAATCAGAGCTTTTTGAGGATGAAGGAGATATTGCAGTATGGATTAACTCACCTGGCGGTGATGTCATAGCAGCTTCTCAGATTTATACCATGCTCAAGGAGTATTCAGGACAAGTCACTATCAAGATTGATGGCATTGCTGCTAGCGCTGCTTCAGTCATTGCAATGGCTGGCGAACATGTTCAAATGTCACCTACAGCAGTGCTTATGATTCATAATCCTGCAACTGCAGTGTTTGGAGAAGTGGCAGATTTACAAGGTGCTATTGAAATGCTAGGTGAAATTAAAGAAAGCATCATCAATGCTTACGAGCAAAAAACACAGCTTAGTCGTACAAAGATTGCACACATGATGGATGCAGAAACCTGGTTCAGTGCTAATAAAGCAGTAGAACTAGGTTTTGCAGACGAGGTTCTTTATCACAACGAACAAACTGGCAATATTTTAAAAGATTTCATGTTTGACAAGCTTACCATTACTAATGCTTGGGTAAAAAAAATGCCTAAAGCTAAAGCAATACTAGAAACTACACCAATACAAGTAGTTGAAAAAGTAGTAAATCCTAAAGAAACACCTGAGGATAATCAAATGCCTATCGCACAATTTGATAAACGTTTAGAACTATTAAAACCATAAAACTAGAACTTAACTAGAAATAGACATCAATGGAGGATTATAGCGTGAGTAAAGTATTAGAATTAAGAGAAAAACGAGCAAAACTATGGGAGAGCACTAAAGCGTTCCTAGATAGTAAAAGAAAAGAGGATGGTCTTTTATCAGTTGAAGACACAGCTACCTATGAGAAGATGGAAGCGGATGTAGTGAGTCTTGGAAAAGAGATTGATCGGTTAGAAAGACAGTCCGCATTAGATGCAGAACTTTCAAGGCCTGTTAACACACCTATTAAAAACAACCCTTCTCATATGGGTAATGAAAGTAAAACAGGTAGAGCCACAGATGAGTATAAGCACTCTTTCTGGAATGCTATGAGAAATAAATCTAGCTTTGAGATTCAAAATGCCTTACAGGTAGGAACAGATGGAGAAGGTGGTTACCTTGTGCCAGATGAATTTGAAGCCACCCTTGTTCAGGCTCTTGAGGAAGAAAACATCTTTCGTCAATTAGCTAAAGTGATTACTACGTCAAGTGGTGATAGAAAAATTCCAGTAGTCGCTACTAAGGGAACAGCTTCTTGGGTAGATGAAGAAGGTCAGATTCCAGAAAGTGATGATAGCTTTGGTCAAGTCGCTATCGGTGCGTATAAACTAGGTACCATGATTAAGGTTTCAGAAGAACTCCTTAATGATTCAGTTTTTAATTTAGAGCAGTATATTGCCAGAGAGTTTGCTAGACGTATCGGTTCTAAGGAAGAAGAAGCCTTCTTTATTGGAGATGGTACAGGTAAACCTACTGGCATTTTTAATGCCACCGGTGGGGCAAACTTAGGGCTTACAGCGGCTAGTTCTACAGCCATTACGGTAGATGAATTATTAGATTTATTCTATGCCTTAAAGTCACCTTATCGTAAGAATGCAACTTTCTTGATGAATGATACCACAGTCAAAGCAATTCGTAAGCTTAAGGATAACAATGGACAGTATTTATGGCAACCATCTATTACTGCTGGTGCACCAGATACTATTTTAAATCGTCCTATTAAAACTTCAGCTTATGTTCCAACTTTAGCTTCTGGAGCTAAGGCAATTGCTTTTGGAGATTTTAGCTATTATTGGGTAGCTGATCGTCAAGGTAGAGCCTTTAAACGACTTAATGAACTTTATGCTGCAACTGGGCAAGTAGGGTTTATGGCTACACAAAGAGTGGATGGTAAGTTAATCTTGGCAGAAGCAGTCCAAGTCCTACAAATGAAGGTTTAAACAAGTGCGGAGGTGATAGACCATGACTGTTTCATTAGATGAGGTTAAGCTCTACCTAAGAGTAGATAACAATGAAGAGGATGAGCTTATCACCTCTTTTATTTTTACGATTGAAGAACTATGCGAAGGTATTTTAAGACGCCCGCTTACTGAATTTGTTACTGTTCCTGAGACGATTAAGCAAGCTATTTTGTATGGTGTTGGTTGTTTATATGAACAACGAGAAATTGCTGATATGAAAGCTATTTTAGTTTTCCTTAAGAGTGTGCTTTTTAGCTACAGACAGGAGGAATGGTAGAAATGATTGGCAAGCTAAGACACCAAGTTGAGATTCTTAAACCTATCATCTCTAAGGATGCCTTAGGACAAGAAGTAGAGAACTTGGAAGTGCAGAAAACTGTATGGGCAAGTATTGAACCCTTATCAGGCAAAGAATACTTTTCAGCTAAGCAAGTTAATAGTGAGGTGAATATTAAAATCACCATTCGGTATATAGGATCCTTACTACCCCATTGGGTTGTCCAGTTTGGACAGCAAGTTTTTAATATTGAAACCATTATTAACTTTGAAGAAAGAAATAAATACCTTCAGCTCCTATGTTCTGAAAAAGTAGGTGAAGTAAATGATTGATATTAGTCAAGAACTTGCTAATAGATTAGCTGCCTATACAGAAAATGTAAAAGAATGCTTGGAACAATCAGCTGATGAAGTGACTAAGGAAGCTACAGAAAAGCTTAAGGCCACTAGTCCAAAGAACAAAAAGAAATATGCTAAAAGCTGGATAAGGAAGAAAACACCTCAAGGGTATGTTATTCATAATAAAAGATACTATTTGACTCATTTACTTGAAAATGGTCATGCCAAACGTGGTGGTGGAAGAGTAGCTGGCATTAAACACATTGGTCCTGTTGAAGAAGAAACAGTTAAAGTCTTTGAGCAGAAGGTGAGGGAGTATCTAGGATGACATTAGAAGAACTCTATAAAACTTTGCAACAACTGAATTTGCCTATAGCTTATAGTCATTTTAAATCATCTCAGGAGCCACCATACCTAGTTTACCTGGTGGAGGATACACAAAACTTTGGTGCTGATAATAGGGTTTATCATCAGATTGAGAATTTAGTAATTGAACTCTATACAAATAAAAAAGATATCACATTAGAGAAGAAGCTCGAAGCACTTCTTAATGAGAAAGAGCTTTACTATGAAAAGATAGAGACTTATATAGAGAGTGAAAAATTATATGAAGTAAGATATGAATTATAAGGAGGGACAACATGAGTAACAAAATTAAATACGGATTAAAGAATGTTCATTATAGCCCTATTACTGAAACAACAGCAGCTGGTAAGACGACAGTTACCTTTGCTACACCTATTGCTATACCTGGTGCAGTCAATTTAACCCTATCACCAGTTGGAGATACAACACCTTTTTATGCTGATAATATGGAGTATTTCACAGCTATAGCAAACAATGGATATGATGGTACTTTGGAAATGGCCTTAATTCCGGATAGTTTTAAAGTAACCATTTTAAAAGAAGTACTAGATACCAATAAAGTACAATTTGAAGAGAACGATAAACAGCCTGCTCCTTTTGCACTTTTATTTGAGTTTGATGGTGATAATAGTGCGACTAGGCATGTAATGTATTTTTGTAAGGCAACTAGACCTAATATTGAAAGCTCTACAAAGGGTCAGAGTATTGAACCTAAAACAGAAACACTTACTTTAACTTGTCGTACTATGCCAGGAAGCACATTAATCAAAGCAAAGACTACAAGCGAGACAACCTCTCCTATTTATGAGGCATGGTATAGTGCAGTTTATCAAAAAGCAAGTGAGGCAGGTGGAGCATAATGGAAAAATGTATTAAGATTGCAGATAAGTTAGTGGCACTGAAAACAACAGGTGCCACTTTATTACGTTATAAAATGCAGTTTGGAAAAGACCTTCTAACAGAATTAATCAAATTAGAGGATGCCTATAAGAAAGGAGAGTTCAAGACAGATAAAATTGACTTTGAGCTCTTCTTTAATATTTTATGGATCATGGCTAAGACAGCTAACCCAGACATTAAGCCTCCAGTAGAATGGCTAGATGAATTTGAAGAGTTTCCTGTGCTTGAGATTTTACCTAAGGTTATTGAAATGCTTTCTAATCTGATTGGAACAGCGAAAAAAAAGCTACAGAAGTAGAAGATAAAAATAGTGAGCCTATTACCACAGAAGGATTAATAGTTCATGCCATTAAGAGAGGACTTTGCATCGCAGATTTTCATGAGATGAGTATTGGAATGATACTTGAGTACATTAGAAAATATGATGAGCTTAATACCAATATTTCAGATGAAGATAAAAATATAGTAGAAGCAACTCAAAATAGTTTTAATTCATTTTAAAAATGTATATTAACTACAGGATATGTCTTTCTTATACCTAGTAATAAATACTAATTTAATATTGCTGAGATAGTTTACAAAAATCTTCCTATTTGATATAATCCAATCAAACATATGTTCGATTATAAGGAGTGGTTTTTGTGGAACTAAAAAATATTCCAGTTGAGATAATTTCTAAGTTTAATACAGTTGGGGATATAGTTCCTTTACGCATGCGTATAGAAAATGAAGAACATCAATTAGTAGTTG
>JAEWMQ010000031.1 GCA_023393125.1 Bacillota bacterium | reverse complement strand
TCAAGAGATTTGAATCCATCTCCTTGGATTGCTGAGAAATGTACGAATACGTCATCTCCATCTTCTCTTGAAATAAATCCGAATCCTTTTTCTGCGTTAAACCATTTTACTGTACCTGTCATGTGCGGTACCTCCTAATTTTTATAATTTTCTGTAATGGACGCAAACAAAAAAATTCACATACTATTACAGATTACATTGAGTGGTGCATATAATCTCTAATAACATGTGAATCTCACTATCGGTTAAAGCTATAAACAACTACTTAATACACTCTTAGTATATCTCATATTCCATAACTTGTCAACATAATATTAAAAAATATATTTATAAGTATTATTTTTCTAAAAGTATTATCACCTTAGCCTTCAAGCTGAAGTGCATTTAGATCTATAAAAATAGATGATTATTATAATAATAAGAGAATTAAAAGGAAACTAAAAGGACTGAACCCTGTGCAACACAGAATTCAATCCTTATTTTATAAAATCTCGCCGTTAGATTCTATAACTCTTTTATACCAATCAAAGGATTTCTTTTTATATCTCTTCAGAGAGCCACTTCCATCATTTTCTCTATCTACATAAATAAATCCATAACGTTTTTTCATTTCTCCTGTTGTGAAGGAAATTGGGTCTATACATCCCCAAGTCGTATATCCAATAACCTCTACTCCATCAATCTCTATAGCTTTCTTCATTTCTACTATATGATTGGTTAAATATTCAATTCTGTTATCATCATCAACTGTGAAATCCTCTTTAAGAACATCAATTGCTCCAAATCCATTTTCCACTATAAATATTGGAATTTCATATTTATCATATAGCTGGTTTAAATAAAATCTCAAGCCTACCGGGTCAATCGTCCAGCCCCAATCTGAGGTTTTTAAATAGGGATTTTCAACTACATCTGCCTTACCAGCTGAATCATTTCCTGTTCTCTTCATTTCATTATTAGCTGTTACAACTGTCGTTAAATAATAGCTACATCCAATAAAGTCTACTGTTCCAGCCTTTAATATTTCCTCATCTTCTTTAGTTATGTCTAGTTTATAATGATTTCTTTCCCATAACTTTAAAGTATGCTTTGGATATCTTCCTCTAACATGAACATCTGTAAACATCAGTTGTTCTCTATTAGCTTCTTCTGCCTTCATAATATCATCTGGATTACATGAATAAGGATAACTTGGCATTGCTGCAACCATACATCCTATCATAAAGTTTGGATTAATTTTATGCCCCATTTTTACTACCTTTGCACTAGCTACAAATTCATAGTGAGCAGCTTGGAACATGACCTCTTCTTTATTTTCATCTTCTTTATAAATGATTCCTGAATTAGTAAATGCGTATATAGGGTTAGTCGTTATAGTCTGATTGTTGATTTCATTAAAAGTCATCCAATACTTTACTTTATCCTTATATCTTTTCATGACTACTTCACAAAATCTTACAAAGAAGTCAATTAACTTACGATTACGCCATCCACCATAGTTCTTTACTAAATGATATGGCATTTCAAAATGGCTTAATGTTATGACAGGTTCGATATGATACTTTAATAATTCATCAAATAAATCATCATAAAACTTAAGTCCATCTTCATTTGGTTCTAATTCATCACCATTTGGAAATATCCTTGTCCACGCTATACTTGTTCTAAAACACTTAAAGCCCATTTCAGCAAATAGTTTTATATCTTCCTTATATGTCTCATAGAAATTAATTCCTTCATGATTAGGATAGTAATTTCCTTCTATTATTCCATCTGTTATTTTTCTTGGAATAGTATGAGTTCCTGCAGTCATAACGTCTGCAATACTGATACCTTTTCCCCCTTTATTATAACCACCTTCTACTTGGTGAGCCGCAACAGCTCCTCCCCATAAAAAGTTCTTTGATAATCCCATCTGAGATACCTCCATATTTTAGTGAATAACTTTAATGATAGTACTTTCTTTATCAATTGTTTTATTTTCTGTAACAGTAACCTCTTTTAAATCAGCTGCATTAGTTACTAAAACTGGTGTTACTGTACTATATCCTTCACGTTTTATTCCTTCTATATCAAAAGAAACAAGTTTTTGTCCTTTAGTAACCTTATCCCCTGAATTAACATGAGCTTCATAATATTTACCATCTAATGCTACTGTGTTTAATCCAACATGTATTAATATTTCTGTCCCCTTATCTGATACGATACCTACTGCATGCTTTGTAGGGAAAATAGCAGAAACAGTTCCATTTACAGGAGATACTACTTCTCCAACTTCTGGAATAATACCTATTCCAGCACCTACTGCTCCTGATGCAAAAACTTCATCCTCTACTTCTGATAATTTAATTTGTTCTCCTTTAATAGGTGAAACTAATTCTTCTAATCCTTCTACTTTAACTTCTTTTTCCTCAACTAAATGTTTACTTTCATCTTCCATTTCTTTTATTTCTTCATCCTTAAGTCCAAAGAAATAAGCTAATACAGCTCCTAATACTAAAGATGTTCCTACCCCTAAAACATATCCTAAAAATGGAGTATAAACTGGTGCTGAGAAGATATTATGGAAAACATATGCATTACATGTTACGCCAAAAGCGCCACATATAGCGCCACCAATACCACCTGCTATAGCTAAAATAGGAATCGTTCTTCTATACTTTAAAATAACGCCATAAATAATAGGCTCAGTAACACCTGCTAATATACCAGTAATAGCTGTTGATCCAGTTAAAGATCTTAACTCCGTATGCTTTTTAGATTTTAAGAATAAACCTAAAGCTATACCAATTTGGGCAAATACCGCTGCAACTGCTGCTCCTTCTATAGGATCCCCGCCTGTAGTAGCAAGGTTTTGTAATGTAATTGGAGTAAATCCCCAGTGAAGTCCAAATATAGCTAAGAAAGGCATTCCTGCTCCTAAAACTATACCTGCTAATAAATTGCTTCTTTCAATTAACCACATAACAGAATTAGAAACAATATTACCTACATTAGTTCCAAAAGGTCCAAATAAAATAACAGTTAAAGGAACCATAATTAATAATGAAAACATTGGTACTAGGAATAATTGTAAGTCTTTTAAAATAATCTTCTTTAATAATTTATCAACCCAATAGTAAATAAATATTGTAACAAATATAGGGAATACACTTGATGCATAATCAATAGGTGTTACATTTATCCCTAAAAAGTCTACTACTGCTCCTGAGCCAATTAGAGCTGTATAACTTGGATCTAAAAGCGCTGCACCAATAGCTCCTCCAACAAACATATTAGCTCCAAGCTTTTTAGCTAAAGTTATTCCTAAGAATACAGGTAACAAGTAGAATACACCATTACCTGCTGCTGATAATATAGCATAAGTACTTGTTGTATCTGACATCCAGCCAAATGATGTTAATACAGTTAATAATGCTTTTACCATACCTGCTCCTGCTAAAGCTGGTATTAATGGTGAAAAAGCACCTGATATGGTTTCAAGAATCATAGACATTATGGATACCTTTTCTCCCTTTTCATTAGAAGAAGATTCATTTAATCCAAGCTTCTTTGTAATAGTAGCAAAATAATCAGAAACCTTGTTACCAATTACAACCTGATATTGACCACCACTATTTACAACAGATAATACATCCTTCATCTTTTCTAATTCAGCCTTATTAGCTATAGATGTATTTTTTAACTTAAAACGTAATCTAGTAGCACAATGGACCAAGCTTACAATATTATCTTTTCCTCCAACTAACTTTATAATTTCTTCGGCTTCTTTTTCAAACTTCATATAAAAATCCCCTTTCAGATTTAAATTTATATAAAAAAAGACCCAAGCTTATAAGACAAACCATTTCATGTTCATCTACTAAACTTAGGTCACGCCTGCCAAACAGTAACGATCCTACAACTATTTATTTTTTCTTACTAATACTTGATAACCTATTTAGATGTAATGTTAAATAAAGTAATTCATTTTCACTTACATCCCACTTATAAGTAACCTCAAGAAACATTTTAATTTTCTTAGCACACTTAAAATCTTCAGGATACTTAAGCTTAATAATCTCTAATAAAGATGTATCAACATTTACACTTTCATTTTTAAGTTGCCTGTAAATAAAGCAACGTAAGTGTGAAATAAACCTTGTATAATCAAAGGACTGCTCATTCATATCTATCCCATAGTTATATTTTATAATATCTAATATACTATCTATTATCTTTGTTAATAATAAGGTTTCCTCCATATTATCTGTTTCTAAATGAGCATTAGCAAAATGTAATGTTATAAAAGCTACTTCTGAATCTGGGATATCCTTACCTGTTTTTTCTCTTAGATAATCAACAGCTCTTTTAGAGAACTCATATTCTTCAGGATATATTTGCTTTATCTCCCATTGAAGAGGATTTCTAAATACCAATCCCTCATCTATTCTTTTTAACATATAGCTGATATGGTCAGATAAAGTAATTAAAATCGTATCATGTAATTGATACCCAAGAGCTTCTTTTCCCATCTCAATTATTTCACTAGCAAGTTCTATATCACTTAAAGGTATTCTTCCTAACAATGTATAAAGATCATTTAAAGACTCTTTATCATTAAATATAAATCTTTTTTCTACTTTATTAGTATCTATTAAATCCTTAGGAAACTTTTGAAAGCCTATACCTTTTCCCATAACGATTTGCTCTTTTCCAAGGTCATCTATAACAAGTACAACATTATTATTAAATACCTTCTTAATACGCATACCTACCTCCAAAAATATAAAAAAGACCTCCAAAATGCAAAAAAGACCCCCAATATAGATATACACAAACTAAGTATATCACTATTGCCGGTCACGCCTGATCAAAATTCGTCAGTAACGATCCTTATTTAATCTATAATCAAAGTATAGATTAAAACTTATGCATTGTCAACAATAATTTATCCCTCTATCCTTTTAATATTATCTATTTTTTTCATTGATGCTTAGTTATTAACTTTTATTTCTATTGATTTGTAATTTCCATAACTTTAAACAAAAAAGCTGCTGTAGTAATGATTTTTCAATCACTACCACAACAGCTTCATCTTAATCACTTTTAATGATTATGCTTTTGTAACGTTTTCTGCTTGAGCGCCACGTGGACCTTTTGTAATCTCAAAGTTTACTTTTTGTCCTTCTTCAAGAGATTTGAATCCATCTCCCTGGATTGCTGAGAAATGTACGAATACGTCGTCTCCGTCTTCTCTTTCAATAAATCCAAATCCTTTTTCTGCGTTAAACCATTTTACTGTACCTGTCATCATGTGCGGTACCTCCTATTTTGTATGAACTAAAGTTCTTTATTTTTATTTTTTACTTTTATAGCCGAGCTTAAGCCCTGCTTTTACATAGTCATTTCCGAGTAACTATGCTCTTGTAACGTTCTCTGCTTGAGCGCCACGTGGACCTTTTGTAATATCGAAGTTTACTTTTTGTCCTTCGTCAAGAGATTTGAATCCATCTCCTTGGATTGCTGAGAAATGTACGAATACGTCATCTCCATCTTCTCTTGAAATAAATCCGAATCCTTTTTCTGCATTAAACCATTTTACTGTACCTGTCATGTGCGGTACCTCCTAATTTTCATAATTTTCTGTAATGGTTGCAAACAAAAAAAATTCACATACTATTACAGATTACACCCCGTGCTGCATATAATCTCTAATAACATGTGAATCTCACTATCGGTTAAAGCTATAAACAACTACTTAATACACTCTTAGTATATCTCACATTCCATAACTTGTCAACATAATATTAAAAAATATATTTATAA
>JAEWMQ010000104.1 GCA_023393125.1 Bacillota bacterium | reverse complement strand
CTGCTGGATCACCTCGAAGGTCGAGTCGCCGATGCCCTTCTGCCGCCGCACGTATGCGGCGTCGGCGAGCTGGGCGGGTGACATCGCCGCGACGGCATCAGCCGCACGCCGGAACGCCTGCGACTTGTACCGCGAGGCCCGCTCCCGCTCGAGCAACGTCGCGATCTCGCTCAGCGCCTCGTGCGGGTCCATGTCCGTCCCTCAGGCCGCGGCCGTCGCCGCCACCCATGCCTGCAGCTTCTCGGCTGCAGCTCCGGTGTCGATCGCGGATGCGGCGTCGTCCCGCGCCTCGGCGAGCCGCTCCAGGATCGGCCGCTGCATCTGCGACGCGTCCTGCGAGAGCCGGTACGACACGATGCCGGCGGCCGCGTTCAGGAGGACGATGTCGCGCACCGGTCCCTCCTCCCCGCCGAGCACACGGTGCACGACCTGCGCGTTGTGCGCGGCGTCCGCGCCGAGGAGGTCGTCGATCGAGGCGCGCGGGATGCCGAGCTCGCGCGGATCGATGTCGTGCTCGCGGATGTCGCCTCGGGCGATCTCCCACAGGCGGCTGTGGCCCGTGGTGGTCAGCTCGTCGAGCCCGTCATCACCGCGGAAGACGAGCGCCGTCGCGCCGCGCGTCTGGAACACGCCGGTGATCAGGGGGACCCGGTCGAGCTGCGCCACACCGACGGCGTTCGCCTCGGCGCGTGCCGGGTTGCAGAGCGGACCGAGGAAGTTGAAGACGGGCGGGATGCCGAGATCGGCGCGCGTCGGACCGGCGTGGCGGAAGCCGGGGTGGAAGGCCGCGGCGAACGCGAACGTGATCCCCACGGCATCCAGCACCTTGGAGACCTGCTCGGGACTCAGGGAGAGGTCGATGCCCAGCGCCGCGAGGACGTCGGAGGAGCCGGACTTCGAGCTCGACGCCTTGTTGCCGTGCTTGACCACCGGCACGCCCGCGGCGGACGCGACGATCGACGCCATCGACGAGACGTTCACAGTGCCATAACGATCCCCGCCGGTCCCGACGATGTCCAGCACGTCCGCCGGCACCTGCAGCGGGACCGCCGCGTCGAGGATCGCGTCGCGGAAGCCGACGATCTCGTCGCCCGTCTCGCCCTTCGCGCGCAGCGCCACGAGGAACGCCGCCAGCTGCGAAGGCGTCGCATCCCCCGCCATGACGCGGGTCATGGCCCACGTCGACTCGGCCACGCTGAGGTCACGCCCCTCGAGAAGGCTCGTGAGGACATCGGGCCATGAGAACTGCTCCGCCATGAGGTCCGATCCTATCGGCGCCGGGCACGTCATCGTCCGCGGCCGCCCGCGTCGACGGCGCGGCGAGCGGCGCACCTTCAGGGATGCGATAACACCCGCCGGATATCCGCCATAATGGTCCGTGTGACGACTCCAGCGACATACAACCAGGCACTGCGTTCGGTGAAGCGACCCGACCCGGTCGCCGTGGGCACGATCGTGTGGCTCGGCAGTGAAGTGATGTTCTTCGCCGGACTCTTCGCGATCTACTTCACCATCCGCAACACCTCCCCCGGCCTCTGGGACGAGCGCACCGTGCTGCTGAACATCCCGTTCGCCGCGGTCAACACGCTCATCCTGGTGCTGTCGTCGATCACCGCTCAGGCCGGCGTCTTCGCCGCGGAGCGCTTCCAGCCCTACCGCCGCGGATCCATCTGGCAGTTCCGCCAGTGGGGCATGGTCGAGTGGTTCTTCCTCTCCTTCGTCATGGGCGCGATCTTCGTGTCCGGCCAGGTGTGGGAGTACGCGACCCTCGTGTACGAAGGCATGCCGATCGGCGCCGACTCGTACGCCTCCGCGTTCTACATCACGACGGGCTTCCACGCCCTCCACGTGACCGGCGGTCTCGTCGCCTTCCTCCTCGTCATCGGCCGCGCCTACGCGGTCAAGAACTTCGGTCGCAAGGAGATGACCTCCGCCATCGTCGTGTCGTACTACTGGCACTTCGTGGACGTCGTCTGGATCGTCCTGTTCGCCGTCATCTACTTCGTCAAGTAACCAGAGCGGAGCTGAGTACCTCCATGGCATCCAAGAACCCGCGTCGCCAGTCCGGTCGCCGGAGCAAGTGGGCAGCGGCCGCCCTGATCGGCGTCGGCTTTCTGCTGACCGGTGGCGTGTACGCCGGCGCCTCCGCAGCGATGGCGTCCACCGAGCCCACGGCATCCTCCGCAGCGCTCACGGTCGAGGACGGCAAGAAGCTGTTCCAGGCCAACTGCGCCACCTGCCACGGCATGAACCTCGAGGGCACCGGCGACGGCCCGTCGCTCTACGGCGTCGGTGAGCTCTCGGTCGAGTTCCAGATGGCCACCGGCCGCATGCCCCTGCAGGCCCAGGGCCCGCAGGCTCCCCAGAAGCCGGTCCAGTTCACGCAGGACCAGATCGAAGCGATCGCCTCGTGGGTCCAGTCCGTCGCCCCCGGCCCCGGGTACCCCAGCGAGACGGTGCTCGACGGCGAGGGCGACGTCGCCAACGGCGCCGAGCTCTTCCGCATCAACTGCGCCATGTGCCACAACGTCGCCGCGGCCGGCGGTGCGCTCACCGAGGGCAAGTGGGCCCCCGCGCTGACCAACACCAGCCCGCTGCACATCTACGCGGCCATGGTCACGGGCCCGCAGAACATGCCGGTCTTCAACGACCTGACCCTCACGACCGAGGAGAAGCGCGACATCATCTCCGCGCTCATGTACATGCAGGAGAGCGAGCCCGTCGGCGGATTCACGCTCGGGTCGCTCGGTCCGGTCTCCGAGGGTCTGTTCATCTGGATCTTCGGCATCGGGTCCCTCATCGGCATCACGGTGTGGATCACCGCGAAGTCGAACTGACCCCATCAACTTTCACTGACGTACGGAACTCAAGGCGAGGAGCACAATGTCACACGAGGAAGAACCGCTTGAGCACGGGAGGGCTTCGCTGAAGCCGTCCTCCGGGCTCGCAGTCGCGGTCACCGACCCCGTGCAGAACCCGGGCCTGCCGCCGCACCGCGAGCGGATGACGGACAAGGACCCGGCCGCCATGAAGCGCGCCGTGCGGACTGTCTACACCCTGTTCTACATCTCCCTGGCGGCGAGCATCTGGGCCATCGCGGCCTACATGCTCTTCCCGATCGAGAGCGGTGAGTTCGGAGACATCCGGAACAACAACCTGTTCATCGGTCTCGGCATCGGTCTCGCGCTCCTGGCCATCGGCATCGGCGCGATCCACTGGTCGAAGGCGATCATGTCCGACAAGGAGCACATCGAGCTCCGCCACGCCACCCGTGGCACGGACGCGACGCGCGCGGCTGCCGTCGAAGGCCTCCGCGAGGCCAACGAGGAGTCGGGCTTCGGTCGCCGCACCGCGCTGCGCGGCTCGCTGATCGCCGCACTCGTGGCGTCGATCCTCCCGGGCATCACGCTGTTCCGCGGCCTGGCCCCGCACGGATCCGAGGAGAAGCCGCTGGCCGGCAACCCGGTCGCGCTGCTGAGCCACACGATGTGGAAGCAGGGCGAGCGCCTCGCCCACGACCCGTCGGGTCTGCCGATCCGCGCCGCCGACCTCACCCTCGGTTCCGCCGTGCACGTCATCCCCGAGTCCCTCGCCTCGCTGTCGCACCACGACGGGTACCTCGAGGAGAAGGCCAAGGCCATCGTCCTGCTCATGCGTCTGCTCCCCGAGCAGCTCAAGGAGGCCGAGGACCGCAAGGACTGGTCGTACGACGGCATCGTCGCGTACTCCAAGGTCTGCACGCACGTCGGCTGCCCCGTCGCCCTGTACGAGCAGCAGACCCACCACCTGCTGTGCCCCTGCCACCAGTCGCAGTTCGACGTCACCGAGGGCGCCAAGGTCATCTTCGGCCCGGCCGCCCGTCCGCTGCCGCAGCTGCCCATCACCGTGGACGACGAGGGTTACCTCATCGCCCGCAGTGATTTCGAAGAACCCGTCGGCCCGAGCTTCTGGGAGCGTCATTGAGCACCGCGACTGTCAACGAGTCGGGCACTGAGCAGGCCCGATCCTCGAACGAAAAGCCGCTCGGCGGGCGCTTCGTCGCCGGAGCAGCGAACTACCTCGACGAGCGCACGAGCATCTCCGGCCTCGTCAAGGAGCTCGGTCGGAAGATCTTCCCGGACCACTGGTCCTTCATGCTCGGCGAGATCGCCCTGTGGAGCTTCGTCGTCGTCTTCCTGTCGGGAACGTTCCTCACGTTCTTCTTCCAGGCCTCAATGGTCGAGACGCACTACTACGGCGCGTACCTGTCCCTGCGCGGCATCGAGATGTCGGCGGCGCTCGAGTCGACCCTCCGGATCTCCTTCGACATCCGCGGTGGTCTGCTCGTCCGCCAGCTGCACCACTGGGCGGCGCTGCTGTTCGTGGCCAGCATCGGCGTGCACATGCTCCGCGTGTTCTTCACCGGTGCGTTCCGCAAGCCGCGTGAGCTCAACTGGGTCGTGGGCTTCATCCTGTTCGTCCTCGCGATGGCAGAGGGCTTCACGGGCTACTCGCTCCCCGACGACCTGCTCTCGGGCAACGGCCTCCGCATCATCGACGGCATGATCAAGGGCATCCCGCTGATCGGCACCTGGACCTCGTACCTCCTCTTCGGCGGCGAGTTCCCCGGCACCACGATCGTCGGACGCCTCTACACGCTGCACATCCTGCTGCTGCCGCTCATCCTCATCGCACTGCTCGCAGTGCACCTGATGCTGATGATCGTCAACAAGCACACGCAGTACGCCGGCCCGGGCCGCACCAACGACAACGTCGTGGGCTACCCGATGGTCCCGGTCTACATGTCGAAGATGGGCGGCTTCCTGTTCATCACGTTCGGTGTGCTGGTGCTCATCGCGTCCTTCTTCCAGATCAACCCGATCTGGAACTACGGACCGTACGACCCCTCCCCCGTGTCCGCCGGCACCCAGCCCGACTGGTACATCGGCTTCGCGGACGGCGCGCTGCGTCTCGCCCCGCCGAACCTGGACGTCGTCCTGTTCGACCGCACCTGGTCGTTCGGCATCCTGATCCCGCTCGTCGTGCTGATGGTGTTCATCCTGCTCGTCGCGATCTACCCCTTCATCGAGGCGTGGATCACCGGGGACAAGCGCGAGCACCACATCGCACAGCGCCCGCGCCACGCTCCCACCCGCACCGCCATCGGCGTCGCCGGCGTGATCTTCTACGCCGTGCTGTGGGCCGCGGCATCCTCCGACCTCATGGCCACGCACTTCTCGCTGACCATGGAGGGTGTCATCCACGCGCTCCAGGCCCTGCTGTTCGTCGGCCCCGTCGTCGGCTACTTCATCGCCAAGCGTGTCGCGATCGCACTGCAGAAGAAGGACCGCGAGATCGCGCTGCACGGCTACGAGTCCGGTCGCATCGTCCGCCTCCCCGGTGGTGAGTACATCGAGGTCCACCAGCCTGTCGACGCCTACGAGCGCGTGAAGCTGGTCGACTTCGAGACCTACGAGCCGCTCGTCGTGCGGCCGAACGACAAGGGCCGCATCCCGTGGCACGAGAACCTCCGCTCGGCACTGTCGCGCTGGTTCTTCGAGGACCGTCTCACGCCGGTCACGCAGGCAGAGATCGATGCAGCGGAATCGCACCACCACCACGCGGTGGAGGGCGCCGAGCACGACGCCATCGAGGGCGAGTCCAAGGGACACTGACCTCCTGGCAGGAAAGGGGCGAGGTCTGACCGTCAAGGTC
>JAEWMQ010000043.1 GCA_023393125.1 Bacillota bacterium | reverse complement strand
TGGTGTTGGCGTTGGTGTTGGCGTTGGTGTTGGCTCTGGTGTTGATGTTAATATGGTACTCAAAGTTTCATACCAATTATCACACATTTTCTGACCACCAGAAGCATTTGGATGAACGCCATCATATGTATCTGTGTCTGTATTAAATCCAGTATATTGATCACATAATATTATTGGCGATTCATTTGTTGATAATTGATTAGCCCAACCTACCATTGCTGTGTTAAGATCTTCAATAATAAACTTATAATCTAGCGTATCATTTGGATGCATCGGTATAATTTGTGCTACTACAATAATCATGTTTGGATTGTTCTTTCTCATCTGTGCAACAAGTTTAGTATATGCATCCAGTATTTTAGTTGTTCCTGCATTTCCCCAGCAATCATTTGTTCCAAAGTGCATGATAACAATATCAGGATTTGCAGCATTAAGCCACATACTTAATTGATCTGTGGCTGCCAGATTAGTAACACACATGCCACTATGCCCTTCATGATTGCCATACTGTGTTCCAACAGATTTAACGTCATATCCATTGCTTGTCAGCTTATTAAAAAGTAACGTCCTCCAAAAGTCACAATCTGTAATAGAATCGCCTAATGGCATTATTTTAGTTGTAGTAGCCGTTTTAGTTGAAGTAGCATAAGCAGGTGGAATGAGGGGCTGAAAAACCATAAATAAAAATAGAAATAAAACATTTAACCTAGCAATCAAACGTATTTTGGATTTTTGTTTCTTACTCATAAACTTCCTCCTCTTTTTCTATTTTTTTACTTAAATATACTCAGCAATTTATGCTAAATATTTTGATTCATTATAATTTTATTTATCAATTAATACAACAAAAGCTCCTAACATGTTATCATTAGGAGCATATCATTAATAATTTTGAATTTCTTACACTAACAAATAACATAAAACTTCATACTAATTCTAAAGTCATTATTTTATATAGTATCCTTACTAGCTTCATAAAGTAAGGCATTACAAATAGCTGCTGCCACATTACTTCCACCTTTACGTCCTTTTGCTATAATATAAGGGATATCTGTTTCCATAATCAGTTCTTTAGATTCTACTACATTTACAAAACCTACGGGAACCCCAATAATAAGCTGCGGCTTAAATCCTGTTTCAATTAAATCATAAAGCTTCATTAAAGCAGTTGGTGCATTACCTATTGCAAAAATAAGAGGCTTTTGTATTTGTACTGCCCTTTCCATACTGATTTGTGCACGTGTTGTCCCTTGCCTTTTAGCCTCTTGCATGACATCTTCGTCTGAAATAAAACAAAAAACTTCTCCTCCTAGAGTTTCTAATACTTTTTTGTTAATACCGGCCTTTGCCATTTGCGTATCTGTTACAATACATGCTCCTCTTTTTAATACTTCTATTGCATGAGGAACAACATCCTTAGAAAAACATAGATGTTCTAGATAATCAAAATCTGCACTTGTATGAATCACTCTTTTTATAATGGGTGCTAATTGTGGGTTTATTTTAGCATTCCCTAGCTCTTCCTCTATGATTTCAAAACTCCTTTTTTCTATTTCATCTGGTAAATGATAGGTTATTGTTGGTTTTGTTTTCATCTAAAGCCCCCTGTCCACTTAAAATAAAAATAGGGTTTTGCCCATGCATCATATGATAATTCCCTACTTGCTTACTAC
The DNA here is from genome assembly GCA_023393125.1 of Bacillota bacterium. Lineage (GTDB taxonomy): Bacteria > Bacillota > Clostridia > Lachnospirales > Cellulosilyticaceae > Cellulosilyticum. The sequence goes on along the minus strand of JAEWMQ010000043.1, from coordinate 51,827 downwards.
TAGCCACTGTTACTTGAACAACCTCCTGATAAGTTAAAGCATATTCTTTAAAATACCCTAATGCTTCAGCTAAAGTCTCTAAGGTTATAGCAGTAATGACTATTCTAACCTTTGAATTCTTATGGAGAACTTCTCTTAAAATAGGTCCTAATTCACCTCCACTTCCACCAATAAAAACAGCATCTGGCGGTGGTAAGTCTGCTATGCCATCAGGACACTTTACTTGCCTAATCTCTATATGTTCCATTTCAAAATGCTTTTTATTTTGCTTAATGAGCTTTATAGCTTCTTCATTTCTTTCTAAAGCATATACTTTTCCTCTAGGAGTTTGCATGGCCATTTCTATGGTTACTGAACCTGTCCCAGCCCCTATATCATAAACAATAGCTTCCGGAAAAAGTTGTAGTTTACTTAAACAGATTGCACGTATCTCAGCCTTGGTCATAGGTACCTTTCCTCTTACAAAAGCTTCATCCGGTATTCCTGGACCTTTAAAGCATTTCGCGTTTAGCTTTTTTTGCTCAATGAGCATCACAGAAAGCGAATTAAAGAGTTGATTTTTTAGTTCCTTAGGTGTCCCCTTTGTTATTTTTTCATCTTGATAAGATAGCCTTTCTCCTACATAAACTTTTACATCTTCAAGACCATAGTCGTATAAGCGTTGACAAATCGCTTGCACACTATGCTGTCCTCCTGTAAGTAAAAACACCTTTCCATGGCATCTTAATTTGGTTAATATATTTTCCTCTCTACCATGCATACTCACTGTATATAAATGATCGTAAGGTTTCCCTAGTAGGTTCATGAAATACTGCATACTGCTTATGCCAGTTATTTGCGAAAAGGGATATTTATCTTTAAATTTTTTTCTCAAACGATTTGCTAAACTATAGAACCCTACATCCCCTGAAACAACTACACCTACTGTTTTTACTTCTTCATGGCTTTCTATCATCTTTTCTATTTCATCAATGGTACAAGCATAAGCATGGCTATTTAGCACTTTAACGTTTTCAATTAACCGTTCTGCTCCTAATAGTAAATCACACTGCATTATTATTTTTTTTGCTTGCTCTGTTAAATAATCTAGATGTCCAACACCTAATCCAATAAGATATATATAAGGCATGGCACCCTCCCTTAAATAGCTTCATGTATACGATCTACTAAAATATCTATCAGCCGTTCATCGTTGCCAAGTATTTTCCCAAAATGTATTTTAATATTAGGATACTTTTGCTTTAGTCCATCTATTTCACTTGGAATATCCTCTCTAATATGTACACCTTCAAATAAAAAATAAGGTACAATCGTAATTTCCTTAGCGCCTTTTGCCATCAAATCCTGAATACCAGCTTCCATATTTTTTTCACTAAATTGTAAATAGGCTTCACTTATAAGGCCTATATCTAATTTTTTTCTTACACCTTCCACAACCATCTCTAGTGTTTTCTCTGTGTTTTTCTCACGACTACCATGGGCTAAAACAAGTACTGCTTTCATCCTTTATTCCTCCCCTTCATCACTTTATTATTTTTAATAAGCTGATTCAAAATATGCTCGGCTTCTTCTAGCAAGTAGCCATTTTCTTCTGTGGGTTTGTTAATCATAATCACTTGTACCCCTCTTTTTTGACAAGCTTGTATCTTTTCTTCTATACCGCCTGGAGTACCTGATTCTTTGGTTACTAGGTAACTTGCCTGAGTATGGGATAAAAGAGACTCATTCATTTCTTGTGAAAAGGGTCCTTGCATAGCTATAAGATGCGAAGAAAGAAATCCTAGCAATCTACATTTTTCAATATGCTCCCCTATAGGAAGTAATCGAATATAAATACGTTCTTTATAGTAGGGTAATTGAGTAAAAGGTTCTAAAACCTTACTTCCTGTTGTTAATAAAATATTTCCATCCTTCTCCTTAAGGTAATTAACAGCTTCTTCTATAGAACCTACCCTCACAATATTTTTCATTTCTCTACTAGATCTAATAATCCTAATATAAGCTGTATTTGTCTGTGCACATGCCCTCTTAATATGATGCGTTACTAACGTCGCAAAAGGATGAGTGGCATCTACTACCACATCATACTTTTCTTGTTCTAAGATTATTTGGATCGCCTCTTGGTCTAGACGTTTAAAGAATACATTCTCTTTGATTGACTCAAGCAGCTCTGCGCCATACTGAGTAGCCACATAAATCGTTAGGTTTACATTTTGTTCTTTTAAAAATATTGCCAACTCTCTTCCTTCCGTGGTTCCTGCAAATAGAAGTATCTTAACTCGTTCCATCTTTTAGGTAACCTCTTGGTGTAACAAGATTATTCTTAAGTATTTGGGTTTCACTATTACCTATAATAACCGTTGTAAACATATCCACTTGCCGCTCTCTTAATTCGCTTAATGTACAAATCGTCTTCTCTTGCCCAGATCTACCTATATAGCGCACATAACCACAAGGTGTATCAGCACCTTTTATTTCTAATAATAAATCACAAGCTTTTCTTAGATAATCAAACCTTTTTTTGCTAGAGGGATTATACAGGCATATAACAAAATCCCCCTGACCTGCCATTTTTAAACGCTTCTCAATTTTTTCCCAAGGTGTTAATAAATCACTTAGACTTATACTACAAAAATCATGAACAAGAGGCGCTCCTAATACTGCTGCTGCAGAACATGCTGCTGTAATACCAGGAATGACTTCTATTTCTAGCTCAGTAGATTCTGCCATTTCATAGATCACACCTGCTAGTCCATAAACCCCTGCATCACCGCTTCCTAGCACGCTAACAGTTTGCCCCTTTAGTGCTTCATTAATAGCTATACGGCAACGCTCTACTTCTTGTTTCATTGGTGTGGTTAATATACGTTTATCTTCAAATAAGGCTTTTATTAAATCAATATATACTGTATAACCTACAATGACATCACTTGCTTCTAAAGCTTTTCTAGCACGTGGCGTCATCTCTTCCCAATTACCTGGTCCAATACCAACTACATACAATTTCATTTTTCTTTATCTCCCCTCATTAATCATCCCACTCAAGTACAAAGGGTGGTTGTGCAAGAGCAATGGTAATACCATTACTCTTTTTCTTTTTTACAATAAGTCTCCCACCACTTGTAGCTACTGCTGCGCGTTCACATACATTGTCAACTTTAGTAACACGCTCAACAAATAATGAGCTTGAAAAATTCCCTGGTAGCTGCATCAATGTCTCACTTGTATGAAAATAAATAGGCCAATGATACTTCCTTGCAACAGCTAATAGACCTTCTTCATCTTTCTTAAGTTCAATCGTGGCTATACTGCCTACTGCTTCTATACACACATTAGCTTCTTTTAAAGTATCCCCTATGAATGTTTCTATTGCTTCCATGGAGGTTCCTCTTTTACACCCTATACCCAGCGTTATAATAGGTGGTACCACCTGTAAGCTTTCTTTCTCTTTATTAAGATGAGTTGTGATTTCCAGCACATAGCTTCCCTCTTCAGCTAGTGTGAATTGTCTTGGTAAATTGCCTTCTATTTGAAAGGAAGTTTTAAGCTTTACCTTTTCCCCTTTTAAAAGTGTTGCTGCTAAAAGCTTTATGCCTTCTGGATTTCTCACATGATAGCCCCGTTCTTTAGCCCATTCATCTACTGCAAATAAGCCATTTACATCTGTCGCTGTGGAAATAATAGCAGTACCTTCAGTAAGCTCTGCCACTTGCTTTGCTAACTTATTAGCACCTCCCACATGCCCTGATAAAAGAGAAATAACATATTTCCCCTTTTCATCTAATACGACAATGGCTGGATCTTTATACTTATCTTTAACAAAAGGAGCAATTGCTCTTACTGCTATTCCTGTTGCACCTATAAAAACAAGTGCCTGACTTTCTTTAAAACCTTCTTCTGTCCACTTATTTAAACTTTTACCAATAGGTAAAACTACAGAAGCATTACAGTATTTTTCTAATGTATAAACTTTTACTTGGTGATTACTACACTCCCTTAATTGATGCAATATACCTTTTGCTAGTTCCACACCTTGCTTAGTAAATGCAACTATTCTGATTTGCATAAACTGCCCTCTCTAAAACCATGAGTGAAATCCGGATGATAAAGGCAAGAACGCTCATAGTCGGCTTCTAAAAAGGGACCTACTAAAATAAGTGCTGTCTTTGTTAACTTATTTTCACGTACGACTGCCTCTAAAGTACCAACCGTTCCTCTATATACTTTTTCATCTGGCCATGTTGCCTTATACACAATAGCAACTGGCGTATCTAAAGAATACCCCCCTTTAACAAGGCATTTTTTTAATTCATCTGCCATGCCTACACTTAGGAAAATAGCCATTGTTGTATGATGGCTAGCTAAAAGGCTCATCTCCTCTAATGGTGGTACAGGTGTTCTTCCCCCTAGTCTTGTCAAGATAACTGTTTGACTGACATGAGGTAATGTATACTCTGCTTTTAATGTTGCTGCTGCACCGCAAAAAGAACTGACACCCGGTATTATTTCATACGGTATTTGCCTTACTTCTAATAAATCCATTTGTTCACGGATTGCTCCATAAATACTGGGATCTCCTGTATGAAGCCTTACCACATCCTTCCCTTTAGAATAGGCTTCTTCCATTACCTCTATCACTTCTTCTAAAGTCATTTTTGCACTATCATGGATTTCACAAAATGCTTTTGTATAATCCAGTAATTGAGGATTAACTAAAGAACCTGCATAGATGATGACATCTGTTTGCTCCAATAAACTTTTTCCTTTTACTGTGATTAAGTCTATAGCTCCTGGTCCAGCTCCTACAAAATGAATCATTGCTTAGCCTCCTTAACAACAACAATTGAAAAATAACTACTCTCTTCTTCTGCCCTTTCTAATGTATGATATATTTTTTCCTCTTTCATACCACAGCGACTGACCATTTGTGCCACTTCACAAAGCCCTTTTTCTTTTAATAACGCAATCACTTTTTTCAATGATTTTCCTGTTTTCATTAATACTTTATTGCCTTTAAGTTCTAATGCTGCTTCAGTTCCTTCATAGGATGCAGGGATAATATGTAACATTTCACCTTCTTCACAAAGGGCACTACCCAGCTTAGCTGCCACAGCGCAAAAAGATGGTACACCGGGGATAATGCTAGCCTCATAACCTCGACTGACAATATGCTTGTGAATGTATATGTAGGTGGAGTAAACGGTAGGGTCACCTAAAGTTAAAAAAGCTACATCTTTCCCTTCATCCAAATACACTTGTATCTGATCGGCGCAGCATTGATGAATGATAGACAGGTCTTCTTTATTACGTGTCATAGGCATATAACAACTTAGAATCTCTTGATGGGATAAATAGGGTTCTACTATTTGCAAAGCTATTTGTCTATTTTCTCCGCTGGTTGGTACAGCAATAACAGGTGTCAATTGAATCCGCTCAACTGCTTTATAGGTAATTAACTTAGGATCTCCAGGTCCCACCCCTATACCATATAATTTACCTTTCATACTGAAAAGCCTCCTTTACTTTTTGTGTAATCCACTGCCTATCCTCAAAACTCCCTATTAAGCCGTAAAGATTAGAGAACATCATCACTTGAACAGGTATTTGCTTATTAACACGATAATCTACATGTTCTTTTACTTTATTCATTATACTTTTAATAACCTCTTCTAAAATTCCCTCTTCTTTCAAAATGCTTATCGCCTCATCTGCCGTGATACTCTCCCATAATGCATCCATCGTTTTTTTAGAACCACCTATTTTAGCTGCATGAGCATACAAAATCTCCATACGCCCATCTGCATACTGAGAATGTGTATTCATAATACCTGCTGCTAATTTAATAAATTTGCCTACATGACCTACCATCAGAATACGCTCAAATCCTAAATAAACTGCATAATCTAACGTCTCTCCTATAAAATTACTACATTTAACAACCCAATACTCTGGTATTTCTAAATGCATAGTCGTAAAATCCGTACCATAATTACCAGGGCAAATCACTAGATCATTATAGCCATTAGCTTTTAGCATATCCATTTGCGCATAAATAGTCTCAATAATAGCCTTTTCACTCATAGGTTCTACAATACCTGAGGTTCCCAGAATAGAGATTCCTCCCTCAATGCCTAAACGTCCATTAAATGTTTTCTTCGCTACTTCTATGCCTTCTGGTGCTTCAATCACAATATCAAGCCCGCCTTTATATGCCCATAACTCACATATTTCTTTTACCTCATCTATAATTATTTTTCGAGGTATAGGATTAATTGCCGCTTCTCCCACTGCCACTTTAAGACCAGGCTTAGTAACACGCCCAATACCACAGCCCCCATCTAACCTAATAGTCTCATGACTTGCCTTTGAAACAGTAGCATAAATAGTCATGCCATCTGTCACATCTGGATCGTCTCCTGCATTTTTTATAACCCCACATGTTACATAGTCCTCTGCATGTCTATAGGTTTTTACTTCTAATTGAATTAACACACCTTTTGGTGTCATCAGTTCTATATGATCTATATCTTTTTGGGAAAGGAGTATCTGAGTACTTGCTTTTGCGGCTGCAGCAGCACAAGAACCTGTGGTATAACCATATTTTAAAGCTTTCTTACCTTTAACCACATATTCTCTTTTTTCATTTAAGTAAATTTGCTTAAGCATTGCCCTTGCAGTTTTAATAGTTGTTGCTAAATAAGTGATTGGCAGTCCGTCTTTTTGTTTTAATATTTCCATAAGATGTGCTATACGTGTGGTTCTAAGATGAACTTTTCTAAGTTCTTCTGGTTTTGCAAATACTTGTTCGGGGATTCCTTCCTTTATGATATGCCCTTCACTTAGGACATACACATAGTCACAATAAAGAGGAACTAAATCAATATCATGCGTTGATAAAACAACTGCCAGCTGAGACTTTTTCTGTATCTCTCTAATAAGATGCATCATTTCACTAACACCATTAGGGTCTAGTCCGGCTGTAGGTTCATCTAGAATAAGGACTTCGGGCTCCATAGCTAATACACCTGCCAAAGCAACACGCTTTTTTTGTCCATAACTTAAACTATGAGTAGGTTTATGAGAAAATGCTTCCATTCCTGTTTGGATGAGTGCTCTTTCTACGCGCTTTCTTACCTCTTCTTCTGAGATTCCTAAATTTATCACCCCAAAGGAAACGTCTTCGTACACACTAGCAGAAAAAAGTTGATGATCTGGGTTTTGAAATACAATGCCTACTGATTGCTTAAGTTTACTTAATACTTGTTTTTTATAGCTAATAGGATAACCTTTATAAAAAACTTGCCCTTGTGAAGGTTGATAAATCCCGTTCAATTGCAAAAAAAGAGTCGTTTTACCTGCACCATTTCCACCTAATACTCCTATGGTTTTTCCTTTTTCAATTTGAATGCAAATAGCTTCTAAAGCTTTTGTTCCATCCAAATAGCAAAATCCTAAATCCTTTGTTTCAAGTATCACCTCACTCATCTTATTCCCCCTAAATAAACCATTTATCTATGGCAATAGCTAGCAAAAAAATGCTTTCTAACAATATGATTTTATAATAAGGTACTTTCCAATAACGCTCATGATTAAGCACTTGAAGACTCCCTGTATAGCCTCTTGCTTCTAAAGCAATATAAAGCTGCTCACTCATCTTTAAAGCCTGTAATAAACTACTTGAGAGGAGCACGCCAAAAGAGCGCACTCCTGTTTTAAAATGCTGATAACCTAAGCGACTTTCTTGTGCATATCGCATGATTGTAACACCCTCTACTAATACAAATATAAAACGATAAATTAAAGCCATAAGTTCTATCAGGAAATCTGGACATTTAAGTACTTTAAGTCCTTTCAAAAGGTCTGTAATAGGCGTAGAAAGTGAAAGACCATAAAGGCATGTCACTGAAGCCATGACTTTAAAAAACAAGTTAAGCCCTTGCCCTATCCCTTCCTTTGTCATGCCTATGTACATAGAAAGTAGAGGTATTTTATATAAAAAAATACTGCCTTCATTTCCAACCTCTAAAACAATCGTTATTAAACTTAAAAGCAAAAATGTAAACGGAATAAAAAAACATTTTATATAAATACCCCAAGGTGTTCCTCCAACTCCAACTACTAAATACCCTATCAGCACTATAACCAAGAGATATAGTAAAATACTTTTGCTTACTAGGCATAAACCTAATGTCGTCAAAAATAATATCATTTTTTGAACGGGGTCCATCAATCTAAGATTTGAAAGATAGGTGCACTTATCAATAGCTCCCATTACTTATCTCCTTTTACTACTTTTTTGCTAAGTCCATGTAAATAACCAAAACCATAAGCCAATACACCTGCCCCAATAGCTGCTTGTAGTGCAAAAAGTAAGCTTTCAATTTCTCCACTAGCTGGCTCTATAATCGGCTCAAACCACGGTTCATAATGAGTAGCAATTTCGATAATAGCGCCTTCTGCCTCACCATCTGCACCACTAAATGCTGCATCTTTGGCAATAAAGAGTGGGGCTAGACTCAATAAAATAACCATTCCTATCAATAAAAGATTAATTTTGCCTCGCGATTGGTTTCTTCTCATTTTTATTTCCCCCTTTTGAAAGTCTACCCAAGCAAATGATACCTTCTTCACTGTATTTTTTTAGCATATTAATGACTACAACAGTAAGTAAGCCTTCACTAATAGCCAACGGTAATTGGGTCATAGCAAAAATACTTAAAAATTTGACAAGTGATGCATTAAATCCTCCTATTTCTGATGGAAATGCCATAGCCAATTGAAAAGAAGTAACTATATAAGTTAATAAATCTCCTAAAAATGCTGCCATAAAAATAGCAATTCCTTCAGAACCTTTCATTTTTCGCACCAACTTATAAACACCAAAAGCAACAAATGGACCTACAATAGCCATAGAAAAAACATTAGCACCTAAAGTCGTAATGCCACCATGAGCTAATAAAAGTGCTTGAAATAATAAAACAATAGTTCCGATCACTGCCATCACTAATGGACCAAATAAAATAGCACCTAAGCCCACTCCCGTTGCATGAGAGCAACTACCTGTCACTGATGGCAGCTTTAAAGCTGATAAAATAAATGCAAAAGCCCCTACCATTGCTAGCAATAATTTGCTTTTAGGATCTTCTTTAAACAACTTTTTGATAGCTAATAGCCCCCCTACAATAAAAGGAAAACATATTAAACTCCAGCAGATACTCCATGCCGGCGGCAAAAAGCCTTCCATAATATGCATTGCTGACACATTAATAGTCAAAAGACCTAACATCACACAAAAAACAGCTAAATAATACAATCTTTTTTTCATCATAAATCCTCTCCTCATAGTTCACTCATTATTTTGTAAACCACTCAAAAAAGCCATCTAGGTAGATAAAACTACTAAGACGGCTAAATATCTAGATTTTTTACATAGGTACACATGCAGAAAATCTCATATTTTTACCTCCTGTCCTCGCAGAATATGGCGTATGGCTAAACAGGTAGGTCTTCTGGCTCATGCTTCATCATATTACTCTCCTTCCCAAGAATGTTTTCTTAGTGGCTTATTAAGTAATACTCCTCATTTACAGCAGCGGGACTGCGTGGGAATTTCACCCCTCTTCCCTTTTAATCTAACATCACATTAGAACCTGTATAGTTTATATTATGTTGTTTACTACAAGTTTAGTATTATTTTAAATTTTTATTTTTGCATTTAACATTCCTATTTAAGTGATTTATGACTTCTGCTTTTAACTTGTCATATAAAATTCTCACCCATAAACATATGTGCTTTGCTAATGCATTATTTGCAAAAAGACTTTTAGGGTAGTTTAAAATTTTTAACAAAACTTTAAACTACCCTAAAAGTCCTTACTTTTTACCTATTTCATTGTTTCTCTAATCTTTCACAATGAAATCATATGTATGATTACTTTATTTTCACTTTAATCTATTAGAATTAAACATAGTTACATTTAAAATTTTTAAAATGTGCATAGTTACAATAATCTTGGTTATTTGCATATAATCCAATAATAACTCCTGTAAATCCTCCTGCAATCTCAGAAGAAAGATATTTAGTTTGTGCTGTTCCAAGATGGATTTTTTCTTTTTCTAATTGAACAAAAAAACGATACACCTCATAATCTGCTTGAATAATAAGTGAAATATGATTCCTATCTTTGAGCTCTACTGTCTGTTCTACAGATTTAATATCACCAATATTTAAGCGTTTGATTACTTCATATCCACTTATACCTTTTCGTATAGCTAAATCATAGTGATGATTTTCATCCATGTAAAGCGTAATGCCTGCTTCCCCATCTACAATAGACACATCACAAGAAATATTCGCTTTAAAATCCCTTTGACGTAGTCCAATAAATGTGGGTGAGTCTACCTCATCAAGTGTGATTTTAGTTCCTCTGAGTTTTAGTGCATTTTCTTCAAGTATGTAGTTTTCATTATTGGGTAAACGCATATAACACCATTCTTTATTCCAGTCAGTATTTTCAAAGGTATAGCATTTTTTCTCATGTTGCATAAAATGATCAAAAGTAGAAGGGATATCAAAGCATTGTAACGCTGTTCCTTTGTGCCCTGCTGTAAACCAACCATCTTCTTCAAAGAAAATAGGTGTCAGAAAAACTTCACGTCCCAAATGATGATAAGCTAACCATTTACCTATTTGTCGAAATCCCAGATGTAACATCCACCAGTTACCTTCATCATCCTGAATAAGATCTCCATGACCTACACCCTGTATTTCATAACCACCTAGATTACGATTTGTAAGCACTGGATTATGTGGGTATGAATGAAAAGGACCAAAAGGAGAATTTCCTCGTGCATAAGTGACCATATGACCAAATTCTGTACCACCTTCTGCGGCAACAAGATAATATATCCCATTTATTTTGTACATATGTGGTCCTTCAAGAAAACGACCTCCAGTCCCTTGCCAAATGGTACAACTAGGGGTGAGCTTTTCACCTGTAGCAATATCAATTTCACATTGAACAATACCACTTATTTTATTATCATCCTCGCCATTACTCATAAAATATGTTTTACCATCTTCAAAGTATAAGGATGGATCAATCCCGCCTTGATTCACAAAGATAGGCTCAGACCATTCACCATAAATATCATCTGTCCACACATAGAAATTTTGACGAGTCGTGTCATTGGTAGTTGTCATATAAAATCGTCCATTGTTATACCTAATTGTAGGAGCAAAAACCCCTCCTGAACTATTTACCTTATCTAGCTTTATCTGACCTTTTCTTGTAAGACAATGTCCAATCTGCTTCCAGTTAATAAGATCCTCACTCTCAAAAAGAGGAACACCAGGGAAATACTGCATGGAGCTACATACAAGATAATATTTATCACCGACCTTACACACACTGGGATCTGGATAAAAACCTTTAATGACAGGATTTTGGTATTTCATTTTTTTACCCCCTATTAGTCAATATTCTAGACCTAAATACCTTAATATTTTTAATATAAATCATATGGACTCCTCTTAAAACATCAATAATCCTTAGTCAAACCTTATCATAAAACAAATATTTTAACAATTACAAACTTATTAAAATTAACAAAAAGGACCTTCAGGTCTTGAAGTTTTTAACAAAACTTCTAATTAACCCGAAAGTCCTCTTTAATTGGTAGCCATACTCTATTCTATCGTTATGCCCTTTTTATTTTTTGAGCTTGCCATCATGATTATACCTATGGTAACAATCAATTCAGTTAAAACAAAAGCTAGCCAAACACCGTTCATTTGCCAGATACCGCTTAATACTAAAACGAGAGGAACAATAATAATACATCCCCTTGCAATAGAAATAATAAATGCCTCTTTTGTTCGTTCTGTAGCACTTAAATACATTGCCATAATGATATTGATGCCAGCAAAGAAAAATCCTATAAAGTAAACTTCAATTCCTGTTTTTGCAATCTGAGCAATTTCTAAGCTCTGATCACTATTAAACATCTTAATAATACTATCAGCATTGAAAAACATGGTAAAGTACATAAATGTTGCTATTGAAAGTGAAGTAAGAATCGCATATTTTTTTACTTTTCTTAACGCATCATTGTTTTGTAGTCCATAGCTATTACTAATTAGTGGCTGCATGCCTTGTGCTATACCAGTAAATATTGACATCCCAACAAGCGCGATATTAGCAACAATTCCATATGAAGCGACTCCTAAGTTCCCTTTAATCTTTAAAATGACTAGATTAAAGGTTATAAGAACAACTGCAGAAGAAACCTCTGTTATAAAAGCAGATAACCCTAGTCTAGCAATATCACTTACAACAGATTTAATTATTTTAGTACTAACATATCTAAAATTATTTTTTCTTTTTATAAGATGAAGCGACAATATCGCTATACTAATAATGGGGGCTAATCCTGTTGCAAAAGCTGCGCCAAACATTCCCATTCCAAGTGGGAACATAAAAATATAATCCAAAATAATATTTGAAAAACTACCTACTAACATAGCAATCATTGATAAATTAGGATTATGATCGTTACGCACAAAGGCAAGCATGATGTTGTTTAAAATAAAAAATGGCGCAAAACATAATATCGTCATCAAGTATGTTTTTGTCAATGCTAAAGTAGAACTGTCAGCACCTAAAATCAAAGCTAAATGTTTCGAAGCAAAGATTCCAATTAGTACATATATAACCCCACTAAAAGCACCTAGCTTAACACACGTAGTATATACTTTATTTGCCCTTTCATTTTCGTTTTGAGACTTATGTATACTATATCTTGCAGCTCCTCCAATTCCAATCATCAAGCCAGTACCATGAATCAAACTATAAATAGAAATAGAAAGATTTAGTGCTGTAATCCCTGTTGCCCCTAATGCTTTGGCTACGAAAAATGTATCGGCTAGAATGTAACAGGAAAGACCTATCATTCCTAATATATTAACGCTGACATACTTTATAAATTTATTTAATACAGATTTTTCCATATCATACTCCTTTTATTCTTACTATTACAAATAAAAAGGTGATCCAAAAACATCCCTTCTAAGACCTAACGGAATGTTTCAGAACACCTTTATAACTTTACCCGGTGGCAAAGTTTAGCATGCCTATTTATTAATCAATTATTGTGACAATCGTAACATGATATCTATAGAGTGTCAATACTAGTGAAAATGATAAATCACTTGACCGTTTTCCTCTTTGTTCTCATATATCATTCCTAATACCAACTATGACAAACTAGCTTCATGCGAATTTTTATTCAAATAAATAACTTGTCATTGAGAGTGAGCCCAGTACATATGAATCATTTATTATTGAAAGCCTATCATCCTCCCTAGATGCACCGAGTACATAAAGCAGTGGATAAAAATGATCTGGTATCAGGAATGCAGATTCAAATGACTTTCCTGCTCTTTCAAAATGAATAACATCTTGATACTCTTTTTTTATTATTTTATCCTTAATATAGTCGTCAAACTCAACTGCCCATGGATATCCACCTTTCATTTCCCAATTAATTCTTGAAAGGTTATGTACAACATTCCCGCTTCCCAATATTAAAACCCCTTGTTCACGTAAGCTACTTATTTCTTGTCCTATTTGAAAATGCATCTTGGCAGTTGCAGTACTATCGATACTAAGCTGATACACGGGTATATCTGCTTCAGGGTACATTTTGTTTAGCACAGACCATGTTCCATGGTCATATCCCCAACTATTGTCTACTTTAATATCTGTCTTTACTAGTTTTCTTGTTAGGTTAGCTAACTCAGGTGCTCCCTTTGCCTTATAAATAACTTTGTATAGTTCATCTGGAAAACCATACATATCATAAATCATCTTAGGTGCGGCTTCATCCATTATCCGAGTACCTTCGGTATACCAATGTGCTGAAATTGAAAGAATGGCTTTAGGCTTCGGTATTTTGTGAGCTAATTTCTCCCAATTTCTTGTATATTCATTATCTTCGATTGCATTCATAGGAGATCCATGCCCTATAAATAATGTAGGCATCTTTTGAACTTCTTTTGCCATAATCATTTCACCCTTTCAATCTGTATTTAATATAAAAATTAATTTTTCACTTTCTTCTTATAGCTTAAATCTTCTCTTTGCTCATCTTTAATTGATAAGCTGCTCATATTATACTAAAAAAAATAACTTTTTTCAGTATTTTTATGTTTTTTAATTTATATAAACCTATTATGCCTCTCATTTTACTAGGTAGCCTATTTTTTAGACAAAATAAAAACACTTACGGTTTAAAGTAAGTGCTTATATCAGTCAAACTAAATTATATTCTATAGGAAAATTATATTTTACTACGCTCAAAGCCAAGATAACGAGTTCCCTGAAAAGTCAACTTTCCTTTATCATTTTCAACGAGCATACCATATTCAACATCTCGTATTTTAAACTCCATGCGATCACCACTTGCAACTTCAAATGTCACATAGTAGGTAGTAGGTGATGAAGCATGGTGCATATTATGGTTTCCTGTATTGTGATGGTGATAATGGACATCTGTACGCTTTGTTACTACAGTAGCCTCTACCGTAAGTACAGGAGAATCATTATTTCGTTTCCATTGTTTTGCCCCCTGTATAGAACGCACAATAATCGTTCCAAATACAAATATAAATCCTATAAGAACTATCATTGGAATAATATTAAACATTAGGCCAAATCCGTCAAAAGGTGATAAAAACATACTGCAGTCCTCCCTAAAATATATTTATTCTGTTTATCTATTCTCATTCTTTAAATGATACCAAGCCAATTTTTCGCTTCAGGTAAGCGCTTCAAAAATTCAGAATAGAAACCCTCTCCGTCCTTTACTGTCATCCGATAAAAAGTATCCAGTAGATATTTATTGACTGCATCCCTCTCCTCATCATCTCGTATAAACTTGATACGAAAAGCAAGTGCCTTTAAGAGGTGATGCCAACTCAAGATAAACGCTTTGTTTTGTTGATAATTTTCAATACCTATCCAGTCTTTCACTTTGACTTGTTCCAAATTCGGTTTTATGCAGCTATCAACTTGTAAGAAATACTTGAAATCATCTTCTTCGTACACTCTTCCAAGAGGAAATAAGCGGCAAATGTTGGGGCGATGCCCATGTATGACACATCTGTCTTCTACATTTAAAAAGCTACAGCGCTTGGAATCTCCATGCATTTTTAAATGTGGTAACATCATTTTATTATTTTCACGTAGTTCAAGCTTATCTATCAGTAGTTCGTCAAATGATACGTTTAAATGATTCACTATTTCATAGACATCAAATGGTGTTAGTACAACCAGATCTCCAACATCATGACAACATGCGCTACAGCCGTCACAACCACTAGTCCCTGCTTTTACCATATCTTCAATGTCATAAATTCTTCCGTCTGAAATCCCTTCTAATGACCTTAATGACTTCATATTTTTCCCCTCTAATTATATATTCTGTGATGATTACTTATGATATGATTTTAATTATGTATACATGTATTGTCAATAATGAAGCAAATGCGCTTACTTTATACAAAAGGACCTTTAGGCATTGAAATTTATAATAAACTTCAAACTATCCCAAAAGTCCTTGATATTTGTCCTTAGCTTTTATATCCTATTAATCATTTTATTTTAAATCTTTTCCGGTAAATGCTAAAGGAAGGATTTCTTCTAACGTATGTTCCAAGTACTCTTCTGTACTTTTTGCAATAATTACTTTAAAAGTTTTCAAATCACAGAATTCAGCCATAACTTGTCTACAGACTGCACAAGGTGCACAGAAGTCACCTTCTCCAACTTTTACCCCTTCTTTGTTTCCTACTATTGCTATCGCGATGAAATCTTTTTTTCCCTCAGAAATTGCTTTAAAGAAAGCTGTTCTTTCCGCACAATTTGTCGGAGTAAATGCTGCATTTTCTATGTTACATCCTTGATATATTGTTCCATCAGCACACAGTAAAGCTGCCCCCACATTAAAATTTGAGTATGGCGTATAACAAAACTTTTGTGCTTCAAATGCTTTTTCTATTAATAATTTTGCATTTATCATAGTTTATTACCAGGCCTTTCTTAAAAATCCTTAATATACTACATGAAAATAAATCATATGAGTATTATATCACTTGATATTATTTTCATGTAGTATATGATTATACCTTATAATTATACTTTATAATGAATGATATCAAAATAACTTTAACCCGAAATTCTTCCTATAGAGTAGTATTTTGATCTACTATCTTAAACATCTTTTACATATGCTTTAAGCAGTATATCATAGAGCGTTACCCTCGTAAAAATCATGCTAATAAACGGTATTCCTAACAAGAAAATAGAAGATACTTTAAAAATATTTCTTAGAATAAATTTTCCTAAATTCTTATCATTGTTAAAATCAACTTTTATCTTTACTATCTTTTTACCTAGAGTTTGCCCATTATTTAAATATTCCTCAAAAGAATATATGAGTATTGGAAGCAAAAAAATAGTAAAAACAGCAGTAGGAATCCAAGATACATCTCTATAGAATTGATAATTAATAAAAACTGTTATAGGATTGTATACTAGTAGAATAATTAAAAAAGGAGCATCAGGATGTAAATCATCAAATAAACTAACTACGATAACCATAGTTACTATCATAAATAATATAGAGTGAATTAAATAATCAATACTGTATGCTACTAATCTTTTTAAAAGCATTTTTCCTCCATAAAGCATTAACGTATGTTAAATACTTTTTATTTATTTTTTCCTTGTGTTTTTACAACATTAATTACTTTATAAATAAGGTGTTCTATCCTGATATTCCACAAAATGGACACCACATATCTTGCAATAAGTATCTTGAGCTTGAATAAGTTTATTCCCACACTTTTGACATTCATACATACCATTTGATAATAGTTGTTTTGAATTACAATGCTTTGTGAAGTATATATCTAATTGATGGTCTTGTCTAAATTCTATTATTAATAAAATAATAGCAATAAGTGTAATAAGACTTCCTACTGCTAAACTTACTTTAGTTAAAATATCTCCCAATATTATAAACCCCATTTGTTTAACGCCGAAAAAGCATATTGGTAGTACAATAAGAAAAAGTGCAATAATCAGTAAAATTTTCGTTCCTACATGAATAGAATTAATCTTTCTCATGTTTTACCCCTATTCTATAAATAATCTTAATTATAGATTAGCATTCCCTCTCTCTTAAGTTAATTTCTTTTAATATTAAAAATAACTACCTTAGGCCAATAAACAGATTTAAGTGATGACTTTCCTAGCTCGTTGCTTTTCTTAGTAGGATTTATGGTTATATCTCTTTTAATTATACTCTAATCTATTTTACATATATAAATATAATCTTGATTTAAATCTATGGGTCCCCAAAGTTCCATATTCCTATGTTATCTTCAACTTCATCATTAACTATAGGCAAACTATAAGAATTATGCTCTTTACGACTAAAAATAAGCATATATGTCGGCAATTGTTTCATAGAACACGCTACCTCCATTATCTCCATCTCATCTAACGTTATTTCCTTTTCTCCTTTTTGAGAATATGTGGCTATATCATTGTAAATCAAGTCATGTAGTTCCTTTGACATATCCATATTATTTGTATCAAAGTCTGCCAATATTTTATTAGGAATATATACTATGGCATTAGAATGTCCATTAAAATCTGTAATGCCCAGAGGACTTAACAAACGATCCTGGTACATATTCTTGAGGATGGCGCTTATTGTTTTCTTTAAGTAGCTTTATGAGTTATTCTTTAGTATTAATACTTTCAGAACATTGTACAACTACATACCTACTTATCCTTAACAATAAAATTAAACAGATTGCTAAAATTTAGTCTAAAGGTATATAATATTGTTCTAACATTTTTTCTAAATCACCTAATTTATCTAGGTTGTCATTTATGTCAAAATTAAGCCATTTATTATCTCTAGAATTATGAATTTCTAAGGTGTATTTATTACAATTATTATTAATTCTATACATAACTAATCCATTATTTTCAACAATAAAATATGGCACAAAAATCCTATATGCGGTTATTGCTATATGAGCAGTGATATCTAAATATGCATTAATAAATATGGCTATTCCAAAACCCACTTGCAAAATACAATATATAAGCTTAACAGAATCTTCAATTATATATTCTCTTTCATTCCACAAAGAACTATACATCGTAAATACAAAAAGAAACGCCAACAGATACCATACATTTTTTTCATTTGGATAAAGCATCTCTATTTTTAGTGAACTCTTTTTCTTCTCATTATTAAACTTACATTTCTTAATAATATTTCTTAATAATCTAACATCAAAATATATCCATATTAATATGTAGATGTAAATATTGCTCATTTTCCCTCCCCTTAATATATCGTTTTCTACAATCATTTTATGTTCAAAAACAATTTCAATACGACAATAAACTCTATTTTATACATCATCACGTCTAATATATATAATAATATTATATATATTATTTTTTAGAGATAGTTTTTGTCATCCTTTTTAATTTTCACCAATTAATACATACTTTCACATGAGAATATGTATAATTATCCCGCCCCCTTAATTCGCTTGCCTTATTCGGTTAGGATTTAACTCTATGTTGTATCCCAAAATATATTATCTTTATTTCCATATAGTGTATTTACTACCACATTTACGACCCTTTAATTGAACAATATGCCCTTCTTTGTTAGTATATTCACACGTCATAAATTCCGGGTGATATTGATTAACTTCATAACCATTTTTCTTTAAATATTCTTCTAACATTCCATCTTCTTTTTCAATATAAGATACTGGCTGACTATTAATTTGGGTAACTACACTTCCATTAAGTTGTAACTTTATTACTCCTTTACATACACTTATCCAATCATCACCTTGTATCAATGCAATAGCCGTAGGTTGTATTATCCAGCTAGTACATATAAATGTAATAGTTATAAAAAGCAAACTAATAATTATCCATTTAAGAAATTTGTTCTTTGTGATCTAACTCACCTCCATTTAAACAACTAAATAACTTCTTCATCAGCTCCTAATACTTAACGTAATCCCCTTACACATCTCCGTATGGTATGATGGATATCATCTAATTATTTCAATAATACCTGATTTCCTAATATAAATATTAACAACTAATATGCTTTGTCATTCCTGCTCCTTGGTTTTCATTAGGCCTTTCTATAAAACTAAATTTTTTATAGAATCCTTCTTTCCCCTTAGCCGCAGTTAGTGCATACATCATATATTCTCCATCTATCGAATTATCTTCTAAAAATTTAAGGACCTTACACATCATATCTTTTCCAATGCCTTGACCTTGATACTTGGGATGTACTATTACATCTGTAATATAGGCTACATAACCGAAATCAAATAAAACTCTAGCCATTCCAACCACTTTCTCTTCATCTTTTGCTACTACAATATAATCAGTATGCCTTAACCCTCTCTCTGCCTGTTCTTCTCCAAGTTCATTAAACCCAACCGATTTTCTTAAACTATTATATTCGCTTGCTAATATCTGATCATCATACCTTATCATATTGTACCTCCACGTATTATCTAAAAGTTTATCTATCTATGCTTAGATTAATAAAATTGAAATGAACCATTGAACATAGTATTATGATCATTAACTATTTACATATTTTTGAGTATATGGACATGATTCGATGCACTTTCCACAAAGTGTAATTTCTTTTCCTATTGCTTGGGATGCTATCTCTCTAGCTTTTTTTCTACAAGCCATAGCATCAAAAATCCAATCACGCCCTTTAGATACATCCCACAACTTTCCTGTTATAGCCTTTCCTGGGCATGCTTTTTGACATTGCTTACAATTGCCACATCTAATATGTTCTATCAACCCATTCGTTTCCAATGGTGCATCAGTTAATATAGAAGTTATCCTAATTGCAGAACCATATTCCGGTGTAACAAGTAATGCACTTTTACCAATCCAACCAAGCCCGGCATTTACAGCAACTGTCTTGTGTGGCATAACGGTTGTAAAAACACCAAACTCTTTTGTTCTATTAACTGTTTGTGCATAAGCAAGATATCCTTGAGATTTTAAGTACTCCTCTCCCATTTCAGCCAACATATCAAGTTTCCTGTTAAGTGAATAGTATGTATTGTAATACTCATCTGTCGGCGCGTTATGTATGCCTAGTATCACATCTCTTGGAATAGCAATAGCTATTGATACTGCTCCTTGATAATGTGGAATTACTATGGGCTCACTGGCAGAATCAATACTCTTCGGTAAGTTTAAATCACACTCATTATATAGATTTGCTACACTGGCAAATCCAACTAATGTAGCCCCGTGTTCTAGTAGAAGCTTTTTTAAACTCTCCATTTACCTACCTTCTTTCCCATAAACATATTATAAGAAATCCTTACCGTCATCTTATCACATTCTAAATTTTCTGACAACTATAAAACTTTAGGTGTAACTACTAAATAGTATTAAAATGCTAGCATAGTGGCTTTTCAAGACATTAGTCCTTGATTCTCTTCAGCCATTGCAATAGCAGTTTTCTAAGTTTATAAATTCCTTAAAACGTTATTCCTTTAAAAAGTTCTTCCCCTAAAAACACATGAAGACTTAAAGCATACAATCGCTCTAAGCCTTCATAATCATTGCGTTGTTTAGTTAATAAATTTATTTTCTTCTATCATGAAGCTTTCTTCTAATATTACTCATGATAAACCCACTTCGAGGCAAAGCTGGAATCTTTATAAGACTATAACTTAAATCTTGAGCTGGCATAATAAATTCAATTTGATTGATCAGAAAATCTAGCCCTAATTTCATAAGTTCTATAGTAACACCTTCTCCTGGACATCTATGTCCTTTTGAAGGCTCCCCTGCACCTTGAGGTATAAAATCAAATAAGCTATCCTTTTTCTCTTTAAAACGTTCTGGTCTAAATTTATAAGGATTTACCCAAATACGTGAATCATGGTTTGTACCATAAATATCAATGAGCACGAGCCTTCCCTTTTTAAACTTACACCCATTCCATATAAAGTTTTTTCTTACTATTGCACCTAGAAAAGGCGCAAATGGATAGTAACGTCTTACCTCCTGTATAAACATTTCACGGATATTCTCATTACCCAATCGTATTTTTTCTATATACTCCTTGTTTTCGTATAATGCTAAAGCTGTAAAAGTAATATATCTTGAAATAGCAATGATGGGGCGTAGTATATTAATAAGTTCTATTGTAGCCATTTGAGTATCTAGTAATTTGCCATCTAACTCTTTGTAAAAGGATAGCCTATACAGTACTGAGCTTCTTTGAACCTTTAAATTACCGGATCTAGTATCTTCTATAATACCTCTAATCCACTTTTCGGTTCTATTTCTTGCTCTTTTTCCTTGCCAGTACTTTGGTCCTATTGACTCTAAAGTATTAACCATTGCACTAAAATCGTTTGCTCGTTTTTTTACTTCAGATACTCGTAATGGTACATCAGCCCACTCACATACTGACTGACATAAAATAGTGTTTACCTCGTCAAAGAGTACAATCTGCTGAGTCTTTTTCCATGTGTTAATAGCAGCTTGCCATGTTTCCCTGGTTATTTCAGTTAGCTTGTTTTGACATTCTTGATCTAGTAACGACATAAAAAACATTTTTCTATGGATATGCCCCTCATCATCCATTGTTTGAATTGCATTAACTCCAAAAAGTGTTTTTTGTACTCTTTTAGGTAATGCACCTTTGCGCTTAAAAAGTTCTGTGTTATAAAACAGCTTTGATGCTTCTTTGCCACTCATACATATGACCTTTTTCCCAAGTAGGCGTGTTTCAAACAAATAAGACTGATAACGATCAACTCTATTCTTGATAAATAGATAGCCTTCTTGTAAAAGTGCTAGCGTATTATCTATACATTTATCATGTGGAACTTGCTTATTCATTGACATATACTTTTGATTTCCCTTCTATTCCTATCAGAAATTATGCTAATGAATTTTATATTTCCACTATATGTATAAATTATTCATAACAGCTCTAGCAAGTAATTCTTATTCATCTTCACCTCTTGTCATATTTTTTACATGAAATAATACCTCTTCCCTGTTACAGGATAATTTTCTAACGTTAATCCTCTAAAAGAGCCTTGCCCCTAAATAGCAAAAAAGAACTTAGATTTCTCTAAGTCCTTATCTCTTTCACCCCCATCTGCAACGTCACGCTCAAGCATCACCTTAATCCCATGAGGGTGCTCATTTAAATAGAATTATTTCTCATCTGCCACCTTATATATGCTAATGAGCTTATTAAGATCCGTTGCTATCTGATCAAGCTCTATTGTGGCATCACTTACCTTTTTGATATGAGAAAATTGTTGTTCCATAGAAGCAGAAACTTCCTCTGTTGTAGCAGACGTTTCTTCTGATATAGCGGATATTCTTTCCATAGAAGTTAAAACAGTGTTTTTATTTTCATCAATATTATTTATATTATCTATAAGTGTCTTCACTTTTAATACAATCTGCTCGATAGCACTCTCTATATCCTTAAACCGATTTTCTGTGTTTATTTTAGCTTCCATCGTCTCCTTAGCAGCGCTATTAGAAATCTTTACCTCCTCTTTTGCTTCGAGAATATCTTTAAGAATTTCATTAATGGCGCTATCTATTTCCTTAGTATTAATAGCAACATTTTCTGCTAGTTTCCTGATTTCATCTGCAACTACAGCAAATCCTTTACCTTGTTCTCCTGCTCTTGCTGCTTCTATGCTAGCATTGAGAGCTAAAAGATTTGTTTGCTTAGCAATACTTGATATCGTATTAACTATTTGGCTAATTACTTCTGATTTAGCTTCTAACAAGGTCACCTTTTCTAAGACCTTACCCGAACTTTGTGTTGTATGAGTCACGGATTGGTGCAACTTGCTTATGGCTTTTATTCCATATTGACTGCTCTCTGTTATCTTATTAATATAGAGGCTAATATCATTAGAATTAAGTACAGCTGTATTTATATTGTGTGTAAGATGGTGTAAGTTTTCTACACCTTCTTGAGCTATTGTTGCAAGCTGAATGGATTGATCTGCTAAATCACGAGTGGCCTCAGAAACATTTTCTATCCCTAAAGAAGCTTTCTCCATTATGTTAGAAACACTATTTGTATACTCTCTTAATGTATTGCCATCTTCTTTAATGTCTTTAGCCATATTCCTTAAATTTCGTCTCATATCTGTTACTGCATTTGTCATAATCCCTATCTCATCTTTTCTATTTAGTAGAAGATTCATGTCTGTATCAGCCACATTAATCAGGTCAAACCGGGCTGTCAAGTTAAGATAGCTTGTAAGTTTAATCAAGGGCTTCGTAATTTTATTACCTAGCCATATAGCCGCTCCTATAGAAAGTAGAATGATAACAATAATAGTCATTACACCCATTTTAATCATATTGTTTAAATCTTCAAAGATTTCCTTTTCTAATACATTCCCCATAACTATATAACCATTGTTTAGAGTGTAATAGGTTATTATTTTCTTTTCACCCTTATAAGTATATTCTATGGTATTATGTGGATTTTCTTTGATATCTTCTGCTAGAAATTGTAGCTTCCCATCTTCAATTTGCGTTAAGTTATCTTGCTGAGTAAAATGAGGATGCACTATAAAATTTAATGCTTCATCTACTAAGCTTAAATAACCTGTTTTATAGATTTTTTCTTCTGCTATTTTTTGGTTGATATCAGCTTGTTCAGAAGCACCACTTACCGCATCTATTTTATTTGCATACGATCTTACTAATAAATCTAATTTATCTTTAGAATAAGTCTCTATAATCTCCCTACTTTGATAAATGCATATGCCTCCTACCAAGACAACAGCGATTAATATTCCTATGACCATATTAAAAATAATCTTAGACCTTATACTATGTATATTCATTTTTCTAATCCACTTCCCTATCTTTTATAAGTGTAATATTTTTAGCTATCAAGATTATAATTGATAATTATTCTCATGTCAATGTGATTGTATTTTAACTGTTCTTTATTATTCATAAAATACACATCACTTTAGCTGTTATTTTTTAATACATTGATTTAATAATTCCGCCCATCATAGTAACAGATAAAATAATCCAATAATCACATCAAATTAGAGGCCATACTCATAAAAATAAAAAAGAGCCTAGATTTCTCTAAGCCCTTATCTCTTTTACTCTACCTACAATACCGTTCTCTAGCATAACCTTAATACCATGATGATGCTCAGGTGAATTAGTGAGTATCTTCTTTACTATTCCTTCTGTCAGCTTTCCAGTACGCTGGTCTTGTTTTTGAACAACTAGAACTGTTGCGCCTATTTTAATGTTACTTCTCTTTGTTCCATCCATGTTATTTATCCTCTATTCTTTTAATAAGCCCATTCCTCTAATCTAAATCTATAATTCTATTGATAAAAGAGACTGCTTTGTCAATCTCAGCTATGTTTCTTACAATCATTTAGCTTAGGATATTCTTTAGGGAAAATTTTTGCCCCTGAAGGTAATGATCCCATTACATAACTTTCCCAAGGCGTTCCTATGACAGGGGCTAGGATAACGATTGCCCCTTTGTCATCCTCTGTTCTAATTAATCTACCACAGCCTTGTTTCAACTTAAGAGCCATTTCAGGATAATCAACTGTAGTAATGGGATCTAATCCTTGTTCTCTTGCCTCCTTACGTTGTACTTCAATAAGAGGATCGTCAGCTTTTAAAGGTAGTTCCCAAATGATTAGCAAAGTCAATGCCTCCCCTGGTACATCTATTCCTTCCCAAAAATTAGCGCCTATTAAAACTGAGGTTTCTTCCTCTCTAAACTTTCGAACAAGATATCCACGCTCCCCTTGATCTTCCCATATCATTTCAAATGGAAAGTGATATCCTTCTAATTCCTTTCTGATTTTTTTTACTTCATGCAAGGAACTCGTAAGCACAAGTGCTCGTCCACCATTTTCTTTTAATAAAGATACTAAGTGTTCCATTTTATTCCTGGTCTCTGGCAAGTAGATAACGACTTGATTTTCCAAATCAAAAGGACTTCCAATGGTAGAGCTAGATGGCCCTTTTAACCCAAAGGTTCTTATAAAATAATCAAAATTACCTTCATTACTTAAAGTCGCGGAGGTAAAGACTACTGGTATTTCCTTTTGGAATAAATGTTTATTTAACATATCACCAATTCTTCGTGGAACAACCCAAAAGCTACCATTCTTTTGTTCTACCCAAGAAACTATATTATCTCCTTGATTTCTACAGAATTGGTCTAATGCCCATATTGTTCTTTCTATCTGCCCCTCATATGCCTGTATTTGATTTGGAGATAATGACTCAGTATATAATTCTTGTTCTATTTGTAGCTCTAAGAGGAGATGGTCTAATATCTTACGAAAGGTAGTTGCAGCGTTTAGTAAGGCATCGTTCCTACAAATTGATACTCTTTCTGTGCTTTCACCTACTACCATAGACTGTTGCAATTGCCTAAAAAATAAATGTGAAGCATCTTCCAGCGTAGCAGTTATTGAAAGTAAAGAATCTCTAGCTCCTTCTACCTTTTCAATATCAGAAATCATAGTATCGATTTCCTCCCTATTAATTTGCTGTCCTGCTTGCATAACGGCAGGAAGAAGCACTTTATGTCCCTCATCGAAAATGACTGCGCTGTAGTCTGGAAGAATCGGCGATTGTCCACTAGCTAATCGCTCCTCTCGTGTCCATAAATCATGAAAGAATGTTTCATGATCCACAATAAGTAAATCTTTTGTAACTCTATACTGCTCCCTTGCTTTTACAAGTTTACAAAAACCTCGGTTAGAACATATATCACAAGCCATAGATTCTTCCCATTTCATCTTCTTCCACTCAGCATCTGAAATAGTCGGTATCTCTGATCGTACACCTAGTTTTGTCTTATTCAACCACTCATTTATCTCGCTAGACATCTCACCGAACTTTTCCATATTTTCATTAACCCTGATATCACAAATATACTGATGTGGATCTTTGGCCATTCGCGCATCAATTTCTAAGTCTAGTAGTCTAGATAATGTTCTAATGTCTCCCGAAGAGCCGGCAAGTTGCTCCTGAAGTGCTGTGGTAGCACACGCAATCACTACAGGTTTTCCAGTAAACCTGGCATAAGGAATCGCTGATAATAAATAGGCAAATGTTTTCCCTGTTCCAAGCCCTGCCTCTGCTAAGTGGACTTTTTTACCACAAATAGCATCTGCAATTTGAAAAGCTGTAAATATCTGTTCATCTCGAACCTCATATCCATGCTCAGGAAGAAAGTCATACAACACATCACCAATCCACTCAACTAATTTAGCTTGAAATTCTTGTTTATTCTTATAATCAAAGGGTTCTTTCCTTTTTACACTCATGTTTTTCTCCTATATCTTTATGAATATTTAACTTAAGTACTCAAATTGTCATTTTAAGCATTATTTATCAAACTTTTTTCTAAAAGAAATATAATCCTCTATTCCCATTAAGGTACCTAGAGGATTATTTATAAATCTCACTAATTTTTCTTTACTATATACCATTAGTATACCTGAGATTCACATTGTGTTCAATTGGATTTACTAATTAAATGTCCTTTTATTTAAACCTACCCTACTTCTAAAAGATTTAATAACAAAAAAGCCTCAGAATTATCATCTGACTAAGTTTTATTTGCTAATATTCACTACCGACTCAGCATGATCCATAGATATAGAATGAAAAAAGTAACTCCCAAACGGATATGATACTATCATTTTAGAAAAAATCACAATGTTAAGGCTACCCTGACCGAAATCCTTACTTCATTTCCTGCCTGGCAGCCTTCTTTCCATATTTTATTACTTGTCTGATAATGATTTCTTTCTCAGTATACCAGAAACTGCCCATACGTGTCCGAAGGTTATTGCAGTATATATAACTATCCACATTGACATATTCCAAGAATTCTTTTACTGCCGGAATCCAACCACCATTATTTTCCCGAAGGTCTATCGCAACATTGGTGATATGATTGTCCTCCACCTGCTTAAAGAATTCTGCCAGTGCCTTATCATATCGGTTGTTGTCTTTGCAAGCCGTCAATGTTATAGATTCTCCATTCACTGTAATAATATCATCTACAGTGATACCATCTGGTGGTACTTTTTTAAACTTAACATAAACAATCTTTGGATTTTGTATAGAAAATCTTTAGATTCTATACAAATAAATTGACTTATAAGAATTTTTAAAATATAATCCTATTTATCATAGTTTTTCAGTATGTTTACTATGAAATAGTATAAATTAAGGGTAAGGAGTTAGCGTTTAAATCTTTCACTCCACAAGTTTGTATCTGTGCTGCCACATAAACTTAATCGCACAAAAAGCACACAGAAATTAGGGCAAATATGGAAAATAAAACAACAACTTATTCACTTGAAAATTCAGAACTCTATCCCTAAAATTCTTGAAGATAGCATTCTATTTAAACAACTTTTTATAAATCTTATATCTAATTCTATAAAATTTACCAAAGAGAATGAACTTCCCCGTATTACTTTTGGATATAAACTAGAATGTGATGAGCATATATTTTATTTGAAGGATAATGGTGCCTGCGTATATTTTACCCTAGATTCTGAATTCATCTCTCACCCAATCCATTAGAAAGGGGCATTCATGTATAAAACGCTTATTGTTGATGATCAGGAATTTTGCCTTATAAAATTAGAGAGACTTAAAATCTGGGGCGAATCCTCTGGTTTTATAATTTCTAGCAGGGCAAAAAACGGAAAAGAAGCCCTAGACCTCCTTGAAAAGTACAACTATGACCTTATATTGACAGATATTTGTATGCCCATCATTGATGGATTACAGCTATTAAGAGAAATCAAACGGAGGGATATTGCTACCTGCGTAGTTTTTTTAAGTGAATACAAGGAGTTTAGTTATGCTCGTGAGGGAATTATACTAGGAGCTTTTGATTATCTAGTAAAACCAGCTCTGAAAGAAGATCTTTTAGATGTTCTTAAAAGAGTAAAAAGCTATCTCATTACCTATGATAATCCTAGCCAGAAAAATGTTCCCTATACAGATGAAAATTTAGATTGGGCCTATCCTTTTGAAGAGGAAAAAGCAATTATAAAAAATCTTATAGATCGGAACCCAATGGGACCTTCTCTTTTTACAGTTACTAAAGACAATCTCTACCTGCTTTTACATAGCAATATTATTAAGGCAGATATAATGGTAAAAAAGCTCTATCATAATATAATATTTGAAGTATATAGAAGTCAAAGCTGGATTCCTAATTATATTTCCAGGGACTATTTTAGTGAAATAGACTATTTACAGGCTGGAAACAGCCAGTCCTATGGAGACCTTTACATAAGAAAACTGACCTATTTAGCAGATACAATCATAAGACTTTATCCACAATCTTCTAACAAGACCATTAGAGAAATATGTCTATATGCACTTATGAATCCTGAATCAGAATTAAAGCTAAAATTCATAGCAGAAAAATTTTTCATGAACAATACCTATCTTAGTACCCTTTTTTATACTTCTACAAAAATTCATTATAATGATTATATTGTTTATATAAAAATGGCACGAGCGCAGTATCTTCTAAAAAACACCAGTCTAAAGACCTGTGAAATCTGTTATCAGATAGGCTATCATGACACGAACTATTTTCTAAAACAATTCAAAAAAACCTTTGGGCAAAATGCCAGTCAGTATCGAAATAGTGAGTTCTTAGATTATCAGATATAAAAACTAAGCTAGGGAGCCACTATGGCTCCCTCTATTTCATATAAAATATTCAATCACATAGAGTTCTCTTCGCTTACCCTCTGCTGCATAGCTTGGAACTGCCAAAGAGAATCATAGATTTGATGACCCTTAATTCTTTTTTGCATTATTATAAAAGCTTCCATCATACCAGTCTTCAATACTCACATCATTTGTTATGAGATTATTGGCTTTCAGAAAGTTTACTACAGTCTCCATTGTTTCTAAGGAGGTATCAGACGCTCCTGTCAGTGATTTATAATCCGTTAAACTAGGATACACTGTATCTACAATATTCTCCTCAATTCCACTTTGAATATATAAATTTCTAAGATCTTCTGGGTGTTCTTTTGCATATTCCTGTGCACGTATTAAAGCTTTGAAATATGCTGTTACAACTTCAGGATGTTCCTTTGCAAAATCAGCTCTCACAACCTGTGCCGATTGCTGTATAAGGTCAGCATTGCCTGCTGTGTCATAAATCAGATTTGCACTTCCTGCAAGTTCTAGTTTCACACCTTTTTGTTCAGTTACTGCAGTCGCATCAATACTTCCTGAAGCTATTGCTGAAGCAGCATCTACTTCTGACATATTCACAATTTCTACATCAGATGGAGATAGTCCATTCTTTTCCAAAATCTGATATAAAATTCTTTGCATGTAAGAGCCAGTTTGAACAGCTACCTTCTTTCCTTTTAACTCAGAAACCTCAGTAATATTTGAGTTTTTGCTTACTATGAGATGTGTTGAATAATCTGATGGCTGCACATCAATTAATGTTGTATTAGTACCCTGGGCCTTTGCAACAATAGATGGAACATCTCCTAATCCTCCCGCCTCTAATTCTTCTGCAGCCAGTGCAGAATTAATTGCAGGCCCGGCTTTTACAAATGGGATTGCCTTAAACTCTGCATTTACCTTTGAAAATTCCTCAGTAAAATATCCCTCTTGTGAAGCAATTCCGTTTAATCCTGATAATACATCAGAATTAGTTGCTGTATATCCATATCTAAATTGAATAGGCTCTGATGATGTTTCACTGACCTCTCTTTTCCCACAGGCAGATAACGCAAGAGTGGTAAGTAGCAAGGTGGATAATACTATTTTCTTTACCTTTTTATTTTCCATATATTCTCCCTTTCCTAATTAAATTGCATAGTCTTCTTGACTTTCTAAATCTGGGAAGAACTGCTCATAAACTTTTTTTCTGATAATATCAAATTCAGGACTTACTCTATTTCTTGGTTGACTCATTTCTACTGGAATAATGCATTTAATAGTTGCAGGATTCCCTTCTAAGATTACTATTCTCTCACTTAGAAAGATTGCCTCGTCAATATCATGAGTAACTACTATCATAGTCGTCTTTTCCTGTTTCCAAATTCTTAAAATTTCTTTTTGCATCTGAATTCTAGTAAGTGCATCTAGGGCTCCAAATGGCTCATCTAATAGAAGCACCTCTGGATTGTGAAGCAATGCTCTTGCAATAGAGGCACGTTGTGACATTCCACCAGAAAGCTGATGTGGTCTTGCATCTTTATATTCCAATAGACCAACAAGCTCTAAATGAGATAAAATAGCCTCTTCCTTCTTTTTTCTGTCCGGCTCATAGAACCCAAATGACAGATTATCATAGATTGTCATCCATGGCATAAGTCTGTGATCCTGAAATACCATTCCCCTACTGGTATCAGGTGCCCCAGCTAGTTCTCCATTTATTAAAATCTCCCCTTCATGGTATTCTTCAAGTCCTGCTATCATTCTGATTAAAGTACTTTTCCCGCAGCCACTGTGTCCAATAATACTGATAAATTCTCCCTGAGCCACAGTTAGATTAATATCTGACAAAATAGTTTTGTTTTTTCCGTTGATATCATAGTCTTTTTTGACACCGATTAGCTCAATTTTTTTATTGTCCATGAAATTTCTCCTTTATACCCGACACCATCGTGTCATTCTAACAGTAACCTTTTTCAATACAACATCTATAACCCATCCTAGAATACCAATAATTAAAATATCTACAATCATTACATCTGATTGCATGAGCTGCTGTGAATTAGCAATTCTAAATCCCAGACCACTACTAGCACCAAGCATCTCAGCTGCAACAACTGACATCCACGCTGTACTTGCGCCTAGTCTAAGACCTACACACAAAAACGGAAGTGCTGAAGGAACATAGATTTTTAAGATAACATCTCTAGTTTTTACTTTATACAATTTAACCAGATCCATATATCTTGGATTTGTAGAATTAATGCCATCAATGGTATTAACTAGAACCGGAAAAAATGTCCCTCTTGCCACTAGAATAATCTTTGATAAGTCTCCGATGCCAAACCAGAGAATGATTAAAGGAAACCATGCCAATCCAGGTATCTGGCGAATTGCATCAAAGATAAAGCTAAAGAATTTATTAAACCTATCAAAAGCACCCATTAATATCCCAAATACAATTCCAAGTATACTTCCTACCAAAAAACCTATTCCCACAGTAATAATACTTGCTATTACATCTTTTATAAGCTGACCACTATTTAGCTGTAAAAGAAAATTTCTTTTTACCTGTTCAATGGATGGCAATAAAAGTGAAGATACCTCCCCCTTGGTTGTAACATAGTGCCAGCAAATAAGAATAATAACTGAAAGAGCAATATAATTTATGGTATCAGCAAGGCCTAATTTATAATTCCACTTTGACTTTTTTTCTTTCTGATTCTTGCTCACCGTCCTGCCCCCTTATATTTTTTCTAAATGCTAGCTTTACGCTTCCTTCTACTAGTTCAACTGTCTGAAAATGCTCATTTAGTAGTGGATTAGTAAATGGATAATCTGGTCTATTATGATTTTTTCCCCTTGTTTCCTTCCTGTTTTCAGCCATAAGTGCACCAATTTCACATACATCCAATAACTCTAATACTTCTATTGCTCTTAAAACCTCATGAGAATTAGAGCATTTTAGCTGTTCATAGGTCATCCTTTTTAAATCTCTTATGTACTTTAACCCTGCCTTTAAAAGACTTGCTGTTCTAATGTCTCCTCCTATATAATCCAACATAATCTGCTGAAGAACAGAGTTCACTTCATGCCAGTTACCACCCTCTTCTCTACTTAAAAACTGGCTGAATGTATCCTGTATTTGCTGGATTAATTCATGATTCTCCAGTGATTCAAACTCATGCTTTTTTGCATAGGTGGCTGCATTAATTCCAGTAATCATTCCAAATACTGCTGCAGAAGTTATATTGCCTCTTACATTTCCACATACAGTTCCAGCTCCATAGAGTCCATTTATATTGGTTTCTCCTCTGGTATTTAAATCTAGGCCTCCAACACCAAAACTTTTACTATAGGAACCAAATTCAATCATGCTTTTTCTTAAATCAATATTGTTTTGAGTAAGATAATCATTAACAGAACTGATTCCTTCTGTCTCAAAGCAATGTTGCATATACTTTAAGTCTTCCTCTGATAGAGTAGTGCAGTTCATATAAACTGGTCCTGTTCCATTTTTTAATTTATCATTAAATACTCCTGGCCATATATCTGACATAGGATCTCCGTGACTTCTAGAAGGCTTACTTACAAATGGACCTGCTGGATTCCCCTCTGAATCTGATAATATTCCAATCCATGTGGCCTTTCCACTTCTAATAAAATATCTTGGTCCTGCATGGCAACCA
The DNA here is from genome assembly GCA_023393125.1 of Bacillota bacterium. Taxonomy (GTDB): domain Bacteria; phylum Bacillota; class Clostridia; order Lachnospirales; family Cellulosilyticaceae; genus Cellulosilyticum. Next base: position 19,252 of record JAEWMQ010000043.1, on the reverse strand, counting down.
ATGAGATCAAAGTTAATAAGTCTTGCACCGATTCTGTATCCAAGAATTGCGCCACCTGTACATGCAGGACATGCAGACTTATTAAACATATACCCTGGTAAATTGGCTGGAAATGCTCTTGTTGCAGAGCCTGTAGCAAGAATAACAGTCTTTGCCTGGTATACTACTAATTCTGGAATTTCTTGGTACGTCTGAATTCCAACTGCTCCAATAACACTTCCCTCTTTGCCAGACAAAAGGTTCACAATTGATGTGTGATTATGAATGAGAGCCCCCTGATTGATTGCTTCCTTAAGTAAACATTCCTTTTGTTTTCTTCCATCAAACTTCAAGTGGTAATGTTGTCTTCCAGGAATGGTATGGCCTTCAAATTTATATGCTCCTGAAGGTTTCATATCAATTCCATAAGATTCCCACTTCTTTACCATAGTTTCAGACTGTTTCATAAGCGTTTTTAGCATAATGTCATCCTGATGAGGACCATCCATGGTATCTTTAATTTCTTCTAAGACAAAGTTTATATCCTCTCCATGTACCTGTGGCATATAACATAGAAAATGATCATTTCCTGTGCTTCCACTTCCCGAACGTCTAGCATTCGCTTTTTCTACTACTATTACTTTAGCCCCCATAGCTGCAGCCTCAATTGCAGCCTGTAGTCCAGCAATACCCCCACCAATTATGAGTACATCGGTAGCTTCTATCTTTTCTCTTCTCTTTAATTCCATTACTCTGCCACCTCCTTCTTATCATCGCTTCCTTCTATTTCCTGATGTAACATGAAATGGGATAAAGGATATCTCATATGGATGGCCTCTACCGGACAATCTATAACACATGCTCTACAATGCCAGCATTCATTAGGATACCTGACTTCAACCTGATGCTTACTGGAATTTACCTTTATAACATCTAAAGGACATATTTCAGCACATGTTTTACAAAAAATGCATTTCTTCATATCAACAATTGGTGGCATAATTATTCTCCTCTCAAATTCGTACTGCACAAACCATAGTATTCAGCTATGTTTAATATTATATGATTATATTTTTAATTTTCTATAGATAATATTTAGTTTTATACATGATAATCTTTATAATATTTAATTCATTAATATTCAGATTATGGTAAATACCATGGATGATCCTCATTAAAAAAATCCCCCAACTTTATGACATAGTCAGGGAATTTTTAATAATCAATATTTCCATTTTTTAGTTTTCTAAATAGATTATATAAAGTTTAAAGTCACTCACATGTATCATGAGATGCCATTTTGTAAATCAAAACACAATTTTTGTAACATAGAATTATAACTTATTTGATATCGGAAGAGTTGCATTTCGATTTGCAATTAAGGTTTTAAAGCTACCTATCTGCTATTTGCTAAAAAGTGAAAATTTTAATTATCAAAGATAACCCTTTTATCCTGAAACCAATTAGGTTATACTCAAATAATATACAATAAAAGGAAGAAAGGAAGTGGACTTTCCATGGATAGAAAGAAACAATTAAAAATGAAAAAAGTTGGTGTAGAACATCTAGAGCAGTATAATCAGCTTTTAAGATATGTCTTTCAAGTAACAGACCAAGACTTACAGCTCGTTGGCTGGGAAGAAAAAGAAATCATTCGGGCTAAGTCCCCTACTTTACAAAAAGCAGATGTATGGGGATGGTTTGATGGAGATAAACTCATTTCTCAAGTAGCAGTTTATCCTATGAAAGTTCGTATCTTTAACCGTACTTATGATATGGGCGGACTTACTGGTGTTGGGACATATCCTGAATATGCTAATCAAGGATTAATGCATAAATTGCTAGATCAAGCACTCAAAAATATGAAAAACAACAATCAGACAATATCCTATCTTTTTCCTTATTCTATACCGTATTACCGCCGAAAAGGTTGGGAGATTATCTCTGATAAAATTACATTTGAAATTAATGACTATCAATTACCTAAGAGAAAGCCAGTTCATGGAGAAGTAGTACGTGTGGACGTAGAGAGCAAAGAGGTAAAAGACGCCTACACTCGTTTTGCTATCCAAACCCATGGAGCGCTCTTACGAGATGACTTAGCGTGGAATGAATACTTACTTTGGGACTCGGATGATTTGATGGCTGCTGTGTATTACAATGAGCATAATATGCCAGATGGGTATGTTCTTTATTGGATTAAAGAAGAGATTTTCCATATTAAAGACATGATATTTATCAACGAAGAGGCCCGTAGTGGCTTGTGGAATTTTATTAGTGCACATTTTTCTATGATTACGAAAGTTATAGGAAACACTTATACAGATGAACCTCTAGCCTTTTTGTTAGAGGATGCCGACATCAAAGAAAGTATTTCTCCTTATTTTATGGCACGTATTGTGGATTTAAAGCAGTTTATTGATCAATATCCATTTAAGCCTGATACGCTAGAGAGAGAATGGATATTTGCAATGGATGATCCTCTTTTAGACTGTAATCAAGGAACTTTTAAGCTAACTATTTCAAAAGATGGGAAAGGAAAGGTTGAGCGTATAGCCACTAAAACAAATGATAGAATCGATGTTCAGACCATGACTACTATGCTTTTAGGTTATAAAAGACCAGCTTATCTTCATAAAATAGGGCGCCTTGTGTGTAATGGGGAAACATTAGATATGTTAGAAGATGCTATTGAACAACAAACCCCTTATTTTTCAGATTACTTTTAGTATATTACTATGATGATATTTTCCTAGAAACTATTAACTTTAAGATTAAACTTACTAATAAAGTGACCTCATCATTTCAAAAGGATATGCTCCCTTCATGATAAACAGTTCTATTATTTTAACTGTCTGCCACAAAGGGTGCATATCCTTTTATCTCCATTATACCGTATATTAGTTTCATTCAATCTCCTAAAAATGAATAATTGTAGCAAATTACAGGTTATGCTCATCAAATATAAAATAGCTTTATGTATTTTATTAATTTCTTCAAGTAATTCCTATTCATTTTCACCTCACTAATCTGTCATTTTTACAGAAGAAGTGATTGTTACTAGACTATTTTTCTAACTTCATCTGATAAATTTTACCGATAGGTACGGTAAACATAAACCCTACACCAGTATCTTTAACTTCATCAACAGCCTCTTGTACTACTCCCACTGCTTTTTCAACCATTCTTTCATTATCAAGTACTGTAAAAATCGTCTTACTATAAGGATGAGACTCACTCAAAAGCATATGTAAAGCACTAAATAGTGGTACACTCTTAAGATCATTATTTACTATAGTACTTCCCATACCTTGGCTATCTAATATGGTTGCACCACCAATTCCTTCCTTTACAAATCCAGAAAGAATATCTTCCAAATAATCAATCGCATTTAATACTACAAATAAAACAACCATAATTCCTCCTCCTATTTTTCTATTTATTAGACATATAACTGAGGTCCAAAGTTGCATTATTATTCTTTCTAATGTCTTCTTCTGTCTTCTTTTCCAAACCATTTATTTCACCAGCTTTTTGAATCGCAATTTTTGCAAATATCGGGCCAGATACTTCATAAATTAATACGCTAAACATGATAATGGTACTAATAGCCACCGCAAATTCCGGTAATTGTTGACGTACTAAAACAAGAAGACCAATCGATATACCACCTTGAGGTAACAATGCAAAACCTAGATATTTTGTTACCATAGGGTCCACTTTTAAGACTTTTGCACTACTCCACGCACCAAATATTTTTCCTCCAGCTCTTGCTATTACATAAGCAACTCCAATAAATCCAACACTAACTAAGATTTTTAAATCTAAGCTAGCACCTGCTAATGTAAAAAACAGAATATAAACCGGTGAAACAAAATCATTAATAGAGTCAAAAACTCTCTTTGAATTCTTTAAAGCATTCGTTATTGTGGTCCCCATGATTATACAAGTCAATAAAGGTGATAGTCCTAAACTTTTGGATACTCCTGTTGCTAATCCTATTGCCATTAAGGAAATCGCCTGAATCTCATCACGACCACTGGATTTTTTCTTGATAAATACAAGCAAAACTCCTAGAAACAAACCTAGTAAACAAGAACCACCTATCTCAATAATAGGTCCACTAAACATTTGTATTATGGAAAATTTCTGCTGACCAATCGCTAATTTAGCTAAAGACATAGCAATCCCAAAAGCAATGATTCCAAACACATCATCTAATGCTACTACTGGCAATACTGTTCTAGTTAATGGCCCATGTGCCTTATATTGCCTTATTACTAATAAAGTAGCAGCTGGCGCCGTTGCAGCAGACATAGCTGCTATTACAATACTAAAAGCAAACGGCTGATTTAATAAGTAGTACATAACAACAAAAACAATAGAAATTGCACCAATAACCTCTGCTAAAGTTATAATTACTATGTTTTTTCCTAGTTTTAGCATATCTTTAATGACAAATTCATTTCCAATACTAAATGCTATGACTGCTAAGGCTAGTTCATTGATTACAGTAAATGATTCGATATCATAGGAACTAATGAACTTGAAGAATGAGGGACCTAGAAATAGACCTGCCACTAAATAACCCGATACATTAGGAAGCTTAAAAACTCTAGCAACCTTTCCACCGATAATACCAACAAGCATTACAATACTGATTTTTAATAGTAAATTCAATTTTGTCCTCCACATCATAATAATAAAACCTTATGGCAGTCGTTTAGCGCTTTTTACAAATCTCATAACCTAATCATTCTTAGCCCCCTTGCTGGTTTATTTTTAGGCATTAAAAAAAGCGGATAAACTAACTCTTACTGAGCTGCGCCATTCGCTTGGTCTTCTCCTATGGGATTAGCTGACGGGTTAGGGTTCCCAAGTCCCCCCTCCTAAACATTAAGATTCACCCCTGAAAATTGGGTCCCCCACTATCATAATAATATTCGGAATTGTTTCATTAAGCTTATCATAGGCAACAGAAATAGTCAAATCTTCAAAATTTTTAAATACACTCCTTACTTATCTACTCTTTAGCCTTTAAATGCTTCGTATCTTAGGTCCAAGGTAACATTTCATTCTGAGCAAAAAAAGACTCATTATAGCATTCATGCTAAATGAGTCTTTCGTATGTTTTTTCTTATTTTTCAATCTTTTCAAGAATCACCATTGGCCACTTAGATTCTATCTCAGGAATTCGCTTGCCAATATGTCGTTCTATATCTCTCAGATTCTGAAGATCATCAATGTTACAGAAACTAAGTGCAATACCATCCTGACCTGCTCTACCTGTTCTACCAATTCTGTGAATATAAGTTTCTGGTACATTTGGAAGGTCATAATTAAATACGTGCGATAGTTCTGATATATCAATGCCTCTTGCTGCAATATCCGTTGCAACAAGTACCTTAATCTTACCTTCTTTAAAACTATTTAATGCAATCTGTCTTGTATTCTGCCCTTTACCACCATGGATAGCTAGTGCCTTAATGCCATCTTTACCAAGTTTTTTTACAACTTTATCCGCACCATGTTTTGTATTTGTAAATACAATGGCATTCTTAATCTGCGTTTTCTTAAGTAGAGAGGACAATAAAAGGATTTTATTTGGCTTATCTACAAAATATACACCTTGGCTTATTTTATCTACTGTATTAGTAACTGGTGCTACTTTCACCGTCGCTGGATTCTTTAGCATACTACAAGCCAGTTTCTCAATCTCCTTTGGCATGGTAGCACTAAAGAGTAGTGTCTGACGCTTTGAAGGTAACTGTTTTACGATTTTCTTAATATCATTCACAAATCCCATATCAAGCATACGATCTGCTTCATCTAACACAAATATTTCAATCTTACTTAATTTGATATATCCTTGATTTACTAAATCATTCAATCGTCCTGGCGTAGCCACTAAAATATCCACACCCTTTCGGAGCATATCTACTTGTGGCTTTTGCCCAACACCACCGAAAATCACTCCTGTACGGATAGAAGTGTATTTACTGTACTTTACAATGTTCTCATTGATTTGAATTGCTAATTCTCTTGTTGGTGTCAGAATCATTGCACGTATATTTCTACTCTTAGACTTTGAGAGACTTTGTAAAATGGGTAGTGCAAATGCTGCCGTCTTTCCCGTCCCTGTTTGTGCACATCCTAATACATCGCGACCTTCCAATAAAAGTGGAATCGTTTTCGCTTGAATCGGTGATGGCTTCTCAAATCCTTCTTCTGTAACTGCCTTTAAAATAGGTTTTATTAATTTCATTTCATTAAAACTCATGTGTATTTACTTCCATTCTCATCTCAAAAAATCTAGATGTCAATCATTCCTCTAGATTTCAAAATGTTTTTATTCGAATAACTAGTATAACACATAATTTGAGTATTTCCTGATTTTATTTTAAAAAATATAATATCCCCCCTACCCATTTGGAAACATCAAAAAAGTATTTTGATAAAAAATGCATACTAAAAGGCTTAAGACAAAACCCCTTAAGCCTTGATATTCCCGGTTTTATTCACTTAGCTTCACTACAGTCTCAACGTGCCTTTGGACAAAGTTTAAAAACTATTTGGCATAAATAAGAGGATGTACCCCTCGGGGTATATAAAGATACCCCTATTAAATAGGAAGAAATTACTATTGAAAACTATTTTCTAATATATGTATTGATAATACATTTATTTGATCTATCAACTCATCTTCATTTACAGAAAGTATTACACTTTTTGTTTGATTTAAGTGACGAATCTCTAATTCATATACTATTCCGGGATTAGGATCAGCCTCTTCTATTTTTGAAAAAAATTGTTTTTCATTGATAAGGTATTCTAACAACAACTTATAGTCCTCTTCTTTAACACTATATTCTTTTCTTTCTTTATTTGTAACAACACCATCTTTTAAAATATAATAAGTTTCAACTATGTATTTTGTACTTGTGATATATTCTTCATTTATATGAGTTCCCAAAATATCTTCGTTCCAATAAGATGTTGTAAATTTAACATAGGAATCTGTTACATCTAAATTGATATAGGGTTCATTTTCTTGTAAGTTAATATATTTTATTTTATAAATCCATTTTCCCAACATAGCCATACAAATTACAAAAATAACAGCTATCAAAATCACAAAATAAATAAATTTATTATAATCTATCTTTTTAATCCTCACCAAGTATCATCCCTTATTTTAATGCTCGCATAATAATTGCACAGCAAGTTGCACAATCTAATATTTCTTTTAGCTTTAATTTAGTTTCAATTTGAGACTTTCGCTTCTAACTTGATTTTATATCTTAATCAAAGAATTTTCAATCAATTATACCTCGTTTTGCTAAGGAGTATGATTATTCCTTGTGTTAGTAATACAACATTCCTCTAATACTTAATTTCTCTTGGCTTTCTTAATGACTTTACTATGCATTTTGTATAGTCCTTGATTATCAATAACTTTAAGAGTGTCTCTAATCATATCTATTTGTGGTAACTTCATTTTTCTAGAAATAATATTTATAAAATCATTACTTCTTATTTTATACTTAAGCTCGTTAAAATTTTGTATTCTTAATAAAAATCCTAGAAGTACTGGTAGTACTGCTTCTGCTATAGTATATAGGGTGTTTTTCCTACAATCTGTTAGTGTCTTTAGCGCATCTTCTATGTGATAAACTTTCTTTACATATTTAATAAATTTCTTCAAATAATTCTTGTTCATCTTCACCTCAGCTATTATTTTTTGCACACGAAAAATGATTATAAGATATACTGTGCCAAGAGGGAAGAAGTTGAAGTCAAAAAGTATGAATTTATAACTTTTACAAAAAGAGCCTAGATTTCTCTAAGCCCTTATCTCTTTTAATCTACCCACAATACCACTCTCAAGAATTACTTTTATACCATGATGGTTCTCAGATGAATTGGTAAGTATCTTCTTTACTATTCCTTCTGTAAGCTTTCCAGTACGTTGGTCTTGCTTTTGAACAACCAGAACTGTTGCGCCTATTTTAACGTTATTTCTTTTTGTTCCATCCATGTTATTTACCTTTATTCTTTATTTATATTTACCAGTACTCTGTTAAATGGAAATTCCGTCCTTAGAATTAAATCTTAATGCTGACTCAAAGTCATTATTTGACCCTATTTACCAAAGTGTTGCTTCCCATAATGGATCTATATCGGTATATCCCATTTTTTCAAGAAATAAATAGGCATGTGCAAAATGCTTCTTTGTATTTTTTTCTTTAAATAAATTTAGATTTTCCATCATAGCAACTTTTATAAGACTTGCTATGAATTTTGGCATAAGTATTTCGATTTCTATCGTCTCTTTTTCCATTTGCGCTTTCATTTTGGTTAATCTCCAAAACCAAGCATCATTTTCATGTGAAAGATCGGTACAATTTTCAAACTCAAAGCTAATTTTATTTGTTTTATCGTCAAGAGGCGAAACATATATTACTGTGCTCTCACAACTCAACTTATACCAATAAACATAATGACATTGGTTAACAATAATATTTCTAGTCACCTTTTTCATAATATTTTTCCCTTCTATATATGAGCCAGTGTTAAATAGAATATTCATATCAACTCATTCTTTGTATACATCCGAAGTGTTTTTATTTATATATTATTTTATTAATATATCATATTCTATATTTTAATTATATAATTTTAAAATATATTATAGTGCATTGTTTTATATATTTACTCAATATCTAAACCTTGGCGCGAAATACATGCATTTTGCAAAATAGTTTGTACCCCCGTCCCCTAAAGATATGTTTCCTCAAACACCACTTCCCCCTAAAAACACATCAAGGCTTAAAGCGTACAATCGCTCTAAGCCTTGATGTGCATAGGTTTTATTTATTTAGCTTCACTACCATCTCAACGTGCCTTTGGACAAAATAAGGAAACTATTACGCGCTAAAAGGCAATATACCCCATGCGAACTATACTAGTCATTGTAAGATAACATCTCTGACAACGCAAGAATTCAAGATCAAAAACACAGGTTGTATTACCTAATGCTTATTTTCAAACTCTCCATGATACTTACTATTTTCAATCTCTCTGTATAATTTCATTTTTTCTTTAAATAGTTCATAATTTGTAGGTGGCGTATATGTTATACAATTTGCTCCAGCTCTAATAGTTTGTAAAATACTTTCCTTATTCGGACCACCTGTGGCAATGATAGGAATCTCCGGATATTCTTTCCGTATCTTTTCTACTATACGAACCGTTTCTACTCCTCCACTTACATTAATAATATCTGCACCTGCTTTAAGCTTCTCTCCTATATCTGTTAATTCACTAACGACTGTTATAATAACTGGAATATCTACATGTTCCTTTACATATGCAATTGTTTCATTAGGAGTTGGCGCATTTAATACGACACCTATAGCTCCTTGAAATTCGGCATGTAATGCAATATTAGCTGAGCGAATACCATGTGTAAGCCCACCACCTACTCCACATATAACAGGTATATCTGAAACGGACAAAATAGCTTGAGTAATAGCTGGATGTGGTGTAAAAGGATAAACTGCAATAACTGCATCTGCATTTGTATTTTTTATGATAGCGACATCTGTTGTAAAGATAAAAGACTTAATACGCTTGCCAAATATACGAATGCCACTACACTCTGCTATTTCTTCTGGTACTTTTACAAAGTTTTTTCTAAGATTGCTTGTTACTTCTGGTACATATTTATTTGCTATTTTTCTATTTTCCATCTCGTATCTCCTTTTCAAATAAGAATATTGTCATAGATTATATAGCATGAAATCAGAAGAAGTCATTTTACATAAAAAGTAATTATAAATTAACTTCAGCAGTAAAGCAATAATTTAAGGTGAAAAACTCGAATTTACCTCAATTGTAAAAAGGACCTTCAGGCACTGAAATATATAATAAAATTTCAAACTGACCTGAAAGTCCCCATTATTATCTCTTTAATAAAACCCTTAATATCTAATTAGCCACTTCAAACTGACTGTAATAAAGAGAAGCATAGAATCCATTTTGTTTCAGAAGACTCTCATGATTTCCTCTCTCTACAATATCACCATCTTTTACAACCAAAATCATATCTGCATTTTGGATAGTTGACAATCTGTGGGCTATAACAAAGCTTGTTTTATCCTTCATAAGTCTTGTTAAAGCTTTTTGAATTTCTACTTCTGTTCTTGTATCTACACTGGAAGTAGCTTCATCCAATATCATAATTGCAGGATTAGTCAGCATTGCACGAGCAATAGTTAAAAGTTGCATCTGTCCTTGTGATACAGTAGATGTTTCACTAGAGATTACAGTATCATACCCTTGTGGAAGTGTACGAATAAAGTGGTCACAACAGGCTGCTTTAGCTGCTGCTATGATTTCCTCCCTGGTAGCATCCATCTTACCATAAGCAATGTTCTCAGCTATTGTCCCTTCAAATAGCCATGTATCTTGAAGCACCATCCCAATTTGTCTGCGTAGTTCACTACGAGAAATCTCAGTAATGTTTACTCCATCTATAGAGATTAATCCACCATTCAACTCATAAAAACGCATGATTAGGTTAATTAATGTACTTTTTCCTCCACCAGTTGGACCAACAATGGCTACCATTTCATTAGGCTTTACTTCTAAATTCAAATTCTTTATTAAAGTTCTCTCTGGTGTATAGCCAAATTTTACATCCTTAAACTTCACTCTTCCTTTAGATACTGTAAGTTTACTAGATGTATTATCTTTAACCTCTTCCTCTTCATCTAGGAATTCAAAAACTCTCTCAGCTCCAGCTATAGCAGATTGCAACGACATAATAACATAAGAAGCTTGAGTAACAGGCTCAGAAACTTGATTTACATATTGTAAAAACGCTTGAATACCACCTAAAGAAATCTGCCCATTAATTGCCATAATTCCACCTACAGTAGCTGTTGCCACAAAACCTAATTGATTTAAAACTCTTATAATTGGATAGATGGCAAAGTCAACGAACTGTGCTTTTCTATTTGCTTCAAACTGATTCTGGTTAAGTTTAGAAACATCTTTAATCGTATCTGATTGCTGATTAAATACCTTAATAATACGATTACCTGAATATACTTCTTCAATTTTTCCACTTAATGCATCCATAGCAGCAAAATTTTCTGCGTAATAACGCTGACTTAAGCTAGATACAAAGTTTGTTGCAATAGCGCTGATTCCTACAAATATAAGAACCAAAAGAGTTAACTTCGGATTTAATATAACCATAGCAATAATAGTAAGTATAATTGTAAGGCAAGAAGTTATAAACTGCATGAATCCGACTTGCATCACTAATGACACTTTTTCAAGATCATTTGTCACTTTACTCATGACTTCCCCTGTTTGATGTGAATCAAAATAGCTCAGTGGAAGCTTATTTATTTTCTCACTTATCTCTCTACGTAGAGATAAGGTTAAATTTTCACCAACGCTAGCAATTATATACTGCTGCATATAAGTAAGTAGACTGGTAGCAATAGAAAGTACTACTATTATCAAAACTGGTATAGCTAGTGCATTCGTCACTGTAGATAGAATACTTACAGAACCATCAAAACTACGAATTGCATTTACTAAGTTATCAATAGCCTTTCCGATGATAAGTGGTATAACTGCATAAGCTGCAGTGCTAAGTAATACGGATAGACCTACAGCTAGTAGCTTTTTATACTGTGTTCCTAATCGTTTTGTTAATCGCTTAATAGTCTCTTTTGTATTTTTAGGGATATCCTGACTAAATGACAATATGTCATTATTTTGCTCGTTATTTTTTTTATTATTTTTCTTCATCAAATCAAACCTCCTTTATATTCATCTGACTGTTAGCGATTGCCTGATATACCGAACAGTTTTTCATCAGTGTATCATGGTCTCCAATCCCTACTAGTTTCCCATCATCCAGTACAAGGATTTGATCCGCATTCATAATGGTACTTACCTTCTGCGCAATTATAATCTTAACTGCATCATTCATATTTTCTTTTAGTGCTTTACGAAGTGCGGCATCAGTTTTTGAATCTAAAGCAGAAAAACTATCGTCAAAAATATATACTGGTACTTTTTTTATAAGTGCCCTTGCAATGGCCAAACGTTGTCTCTGCCCACCTGAAAAGTTAGACCCACCTTGGGAAACTTGTGAATCTAATCCCATAGGTAATTGATCTACAAAAGACTCTGCTTGTGAAATCCTTAATGCTCTTTTCATATCTTCCTTAGTTGCTTCTTTATCACCCATTCTAAGGTTATCTTCAATTGTCCCACTAAATAAGAAAGCCTTCTGAGGAACGTAACCAAGTCTATCTCTTAATTCTTGTTGTGGTAAACTTCGTATATCCACCCCACATAGACGAATCTCTCCCTCATCTATGTCATGTAATCGAAGGAGAAGATTAGCAATAGTACTCTTACCAGAACCAGTACTTCCAATGATAGCTGTAGTCTGTCCTTCATTACAGCAGAATGATAGATTGCTTATAACCGGTTCCTCTGCTCCATGATAAGAGAAGGATACATTTTTAAATTCTACAACTGGTGCATTATCTACTGCATCTACTTGCTTTTTATTTGAATCCTGAATTTCTGGATTAATATCTAATACTTCCTCAATACGATCTAGACATGATTTCATTTTTGGAAGGGTAACGCTTGTTGTTGTTGCTAGAATTAAATAGCTGAGTGCAATAATAGCATACTCAGTAACTGCTGTAATTTGTCCTATTTCCATCGTCCCTTTCATAGAAAACAACCCACCTAACCAAACGATAGCCGCCATAGATAAGCCCATGATGAGCCATACGGTAGGATTCAAAACAGCAAATAGCTTATTAAGCTTAATCATATCTGTGGCATACTTCTCAAAAGCTTGACTAGATCTGCCTTCTTCATACTTTTCATTTCCAAAAGCACGTATAACACGTATGCCAGTGATAGATTCTCTTACCACTTGGTTGATGCGGTCTAATCTCCTCTGAACTCTCTGAGAAATATAATTTGATTTCTTAAGTATTACTACTGCAAAGAAAATAAAAATCACCACACATACAATCAGTATGAATGATAGTGGCAAACTTGTATATGATGTCATAACAATAGATGCCCCAACAATAAGTGGCGTTGGAACGATCATCTGAAAAATCATTCCAAGCGTCTGTTGCAGATTAGAAATATCCGCAGTGGTACGTGTAATCATAGATGAAACACCAATAGTATCAAATTCACGAATAGATAATTCCTGACTCTTACGGAAAATTTTATCTCTCATATCATAGCCAAAAACTGCTGCTAAATCAGCAGAATAATAGCTTCCCAAAACAGATACAATAGTTGTGACTAGTGCAACTAATAGCATTTGTCCTCCTATACGAAGAATTGCCGTTATATCTCCTTTTAAAATGCCATCGTCTACAATGCTAGCAACTAGAAATGGAATGAGTAATGTTCCTATTGCTTGACCTAAAAGCATAATCAAGGTTATTGCTACTTTTCCTTTCCTGTCTTTTAGGAATATTTTTAAATATTTCATGTCTTACCTCCATTAAGTAAATAGATTGTATGAATTTATGCCAGGTGCTATTATAAAGGTTAAAGTAACTTTAATGTCAATAGTTTATTAAAAATTGGAGGTCATTATGAAAGATCAACCTTATATGCCAATTAGCGAATTTTCTCGTCTCACTGGTATTAAACGTGAGAATCTAAGATATTACGATCAAATTGGATTACTTTCCCCAGAATGCCGTGGTGAAAACGGCTATCGCTATTATACTCAAAGGCAGCTTAGTACCGCATATTTAATATATTCCCTCAGAGAACTTGGCATTAGCATTGAAGAAATCAAGAAGTATATAGATAGGCGTACTCCTGAGAAAATGTTTTCTTTATTTAACTCACAAAAAGAATATATATTAAAGGAAATGAAAAAACTTGAACGTACTTTGGAAATCATGGAATTATATGTCGATATGGCAGAAGATGCTCTTAAATATGAGGAAAACAGCATCAATATAGAATACAAAAAGAAAGAGCCCATTTTTTTAGGGCCTATCATTTCTCCTGATTCTCTAGATGATTCTGTCATTGCACTTTATGATTACGCTGCTACAAAGGGCATTGATTTAGGCTATCCCTTTGGTACTATTGTATCTATAGAAAATATTGACTCTGAAAAGTCACTATCCGTTTTGCAACATTATTTTAAAATAGAAAGTGACCATAATGCATATAAGCCAGAAGGCAAATATGTAGTACTCTATGGCAGATGTGCTTATGCAGAATCAGATAACCTCTATGAAAAGCTACTTACATTTATAAAAGAAAATAAACTACGTATTTGTAGCCATGCCTATGAGGAATATCCTCTAAATGAACTTTCCACTAAAGATGACAACCAATACTGTGTAAAGATAGAAATTATGGTGGAGGATAATTAAATGCTGTTGCTGAAGTATCACTATACTTCAGTGTAACAGTCAATACTTTTTCTTTTTCTTTTTCTATACTCTATAACTAAAAAAAGCATATAAAAATTCTCAATACCATCAAAGACTGAGAATTTTTATATGCTTTTTTTATAACCCTTGAATATCAATAACCTTAAGGTTATCTCTAATAGTGTCTTCAAAACCTACACTTTCATATTACCTACCAAATAAACGGGAATAATCTATATTTTACCTTCTGCTTATACTCCTTATATCCTACCAAACCTTTTTCTAATATCTTCTCTTCATTCTTAATTCTCATCGCTAGTATCACAGGCAAAAATAGAAATATAACAAATCCTACCCACGAACCTAACACAATTGGAAATGATAAAAAAAGTGTAGTGGTAGCAAAATACATCGGATGTCGTACAATTCCATAAAGACCTGTATCAATAACCTTTTGATTTTCCTGTATTTCTACTGTTCTTGATAGATAGGCATTTTCTCGCATGACTTCCACATATAAACCATAAGAAATTAATAAAACCATTGCTCCAACAATAACTATCCACTTTGACATATTTGACCAACCAAAACGATAATCAAGAGAAGACAACACAAAACCTGCAATAAATAATATTAAAGAAAAGGAAATGACTTGTTTCTGCGTAGTTTCCTTTTCCTTGCTATTTAAACGCTTTGCTAATAACGTAGGATCCTTAATAAGAAGTACTGCACCTAATATAAACATTGGAATAAATAATAGTCCCATAAATGTCCAACCATTTACATAATCAAATGTTCCTGCTGGTAAAAAGACCATTACTCCAACCATAAGCACCCCTGCAATGTATTTTATCAGTCCTTGAAATAATAGTTTTCCTCTCACAACATCACGCTCCTTCTACTTTTTATGTTGCTCTACATACCAGCACTTTCGCTTCCACCCTGATTTTATAATATATTTAAATATTTTTAAATTTTATCTCTCTTTGTTTCGTCCATGTTATTTATTCTCTTTCAATAAAAATACAACTATTATTTTCTCATTTGAATTATTTGAACATGACCCTCTTTTGTAAACAGCTCCCGATGAAAATTATAATTTTCAAAAAGAGTTATTATTTCATTAGGTCCATAGAATCTAACATCTCCAGCTTTTGATAAAGGGACAAATGGATTGCATATTGTTCGTATAAAAGCTGGATAATATACTTCTGCAATATACACCATTCCATCCCTTTTTAAAACACGAAATACTTCTTTAGCAAAGCGGTTCACATTAGGAAAGTGATGAAATGCTGCGCATACTGTGACAACATCCATAGACTCATCTTTAAAAGGTAGATTATCACAACTTGCAACCTCAAAAGACATGGTTGGATTTATGCGTTTGGCATTTTCAATCATTTTTTCTGCAATATCAGTTCCGTATCCGCTAAAAGAATTATTTTGAGATAGCATTTTTAAAAAAGTTCCGTTTCCACAAGCAATATCTAATACATTTACACCATTTGGAATTGATACGGCATTGATAAGCATTTCTTTAAATTTCATTGTGAACTTTCCATCTAAAGTAGTATCATAATTATCTGCTTTTGTGTTATAGCTCTTTATAGAGCGTACTTCAAATTTATTCATCCCTTTGCCTCCGGCTTCTTAAAAATATCTCTTTCACTCTACCTACTATTACCCTGATCCCGCGAGGATGTTGTGATGAGTGAGTAAGTATCTTCTGCACTATTCAATCTTCCTTGTAAACCACTCATATGTACCCAACAAAATACAACCAATCCCATAACACATCATATCTTTCCAATCAAATGTAGCTCCAATAAGTATCCTTAGAAAGGTATTATTTTCCATCCCCAGTATTTCTACTATTTTAATATATTGCAAGTACTCAACAAATACTGCAAAAATAAATATCCAAAGAGGCATCAGCCTATATTTATCTGGAATAATTACTCTTACCACGCAGTACAGTACAATTACAACCAATAGATCTCCAACATACGGCCTAATAAATGTATCATGTACATAAATAGCAATCAGAAACTCTATACACAATAGTACTATGAAGGCAATTAAATACTTGATTCTTTGTTTTTTCATAGCTATCCCCTATTTTTAACTATTCTCATTCATAAACAATACATTATTGTCAGTAAATTAAAGCTTATTACTAAAGACCACCCACATATAATTGGGGTCCCCGTTTTTATAGCTAGTTTCTTCTTTAATGGAAAATATTATGAATTAATTGCATAACAACCCATCCTATTATCATTCCTGGAATTCCCAAAATGGCTGGAAAAAATAATAAAGCAGAAAGAGTTAAAAAAATAGCCTTCTCCGAAGAAATCTTTATTCCATATCTAATTTTACAAATAATTCCTGATATTATTGGTGCTACAATAGTTCCAACTATAGCTCCTATCATAGAATAGATTGGAAAAGGTATTCCACCTTTAGTTGATAGATTGACATAATTATCTATTAATCCACCTATTAGCCCTGCTATATTAATTATACTTAGATACCAAAACCAAAAATCCATATTTTATCTCCTATAATAATATCTCTCATCTCTATGATGAGCCATTATGACTTAAATGTGATAATATCATTTCTCCTTTAACATAGCATATTGAATAATATCCGTACCCGGTAGAATATCCTCAGAGACTATTTTAAAACCAAGCTTATTATAAAAAGACACATTCTTTTCACCATGTGTTTCTAAATAACAAGATTGCCCCTTCTCTTCTGCTATTTTTAGTACTGGTAGCATCAATTTTCTGCCATATCCTTGGCCTTGTTTACTAGGATCAACACCAAGCAATATGATATATAGGTGGTTATGTTTCATTTTTCTTTTATGTATTTCTAATGTAAATCTATCAAATTCATTAAATCTCTTGCCCTCATCCGCACCAATTTTCATTAATGGTAATATGCCTGATCTTATTGATCTCATCAAATTAAACTTATAGTTTTTAAAATCTGTAAATAATACGATGCCTTCCATTTCTTTGGAAGTTGCATATGCCTCGGCATATAGAACTGAGTACTTGATTAGAAATTCAAGAAAAAGCCTTACGTTTTCATGATTCAACTTGTCTGCTAATATATGTTGAAACATTGGATAGTCATAGAAGGCCTTTGCTATGCTATCAGCACTTGCATCAATATCTTGCTTCCCCAACCTATATAAATTATTCATACCTCTTTTCCCCCATTCTTAGAGTAAAATAATATATAGCATATATTACGATCACTTTCGCGTCTAGCTTGATTTTATACTACAATTAAAGAATTTTCAATCAATTACTCTCAGTCTTTCCAAATAGTTTTACATTACTTTTATTAATTTCAGTTGTAGCTTCTTTGATACTTTTTACTATGCATTTTGTATCTCCCTTGAATATCAATAACTTTAAGAGTATCTCTAATCGTATCTATTTGAGGTAACTTCATTTTTCTAGAAATAATATTTTTAAAGTCATTACTGCTTATTTTATATTTAAGTTCGTTAATACTTTGCATTCTCATTATAAAGCTTAAAAGTACTGGCACTACTACTTCTGCTGTAGTATATAATGCATTTTTTCTTCTATCTGTTAATGTCTTTAAAGCATCTTCTATATAATAAACTTACTTTACATATTTAATCAATTTCTTCAAATAATTCTTACTCATCTTCACCTCAGCTGTCATTTTGTATACACAAGAGATGATTATGAATGAACTCTGTAAGTGAATTAAGAATTTGAGATTAAAAAGTGTGAATTTACAGCATTAACAAAAAAGACTTCGAGCCTTTGAAATTCATAATAAAACTTCAATTTGGCCCGCAAGTCCTCCCTTTAATCTGTGCCTTTTCCTGTGAAAAACTAAATTCATAATTACATCTACCCGTTAGTTAAAAACTTTCGCATACTATATAATTCTACTTGATAAATTAAAATACACAATAATAAATTAAAAATTGTTAGCCAATCATCATAACACCGAGAAAATCAGCTAAAAAATGTACTATCATTGGGCTCCAAAGTGATTTCCCCTTATTATACAAATATCCAAAAAGTAGACCAAGAACAAATACGAAAGAACATTGTGTAGCTATTGTTGCAATTGGAAATGTGCCGTTCAAATATAGTTTTATTAAGTACGCAGGCAAATGTAACACTATAAAAAATATGGTAGATACTAAGTTGGCCTTTTTATCTGACAAATACGCTGATAGTGCGTTTAATCCCCATCCCCTATAAACAAGTTCCTCCGCAAATGCAACCATGATGAACATTGGGAAATGCTTTAGAAATCTAAAATTAGGATTGATCCACAAGCCTCCGTGATTAAAAAGCATTGCACCAAAATTATATAAGATAAGTATAGCCACAGTAATTATAAATGGTTTCATGTGCGGCTTATTTGTGAAAAGCTCCTTCCATGTTGTAGGGACATCGTTTGCATATAGCCACAATAAAGCAATCGTGGGGGCTGCCCAAATGAAGCGGCTGAAAAAATCATATATGTAATTTATCCAACTGCCCGTTTGTGCGCCAAAAAGAAGCTTCGTGTAGCCCCAAGCGTTCGTGATAACCGTCCATATCAATATAGACATAATAAGTGAAATAATGATTTTCACAAGTGACAAGTGATGTATTCTTTGTTGTGCATTATTCATGTTTTACCCCTCGTATTATATAGTAGTAGTTATTTATATCCTGATTACGGATATGGTAATATACTGTTTAAGATACTGTGGATTAGTTCCCCTCCCCTATCACTTGATGATTTATGAG
>JAEWMQ010000024.1 GCA_023393125.1 Bacillota bacterium | reverse complement strand
TAAAGATGTGAATTCCATTTGTAATCGAGTTTTAGTGTCTTTTCTAGTTAGCATAATTATCACCCATTTATATTATATCCTTAAATCCTAAAAATAAAAGAGCGTCGACTTTGTCGACGCTCTGAAGCAACTTCTATCTTTATAGAAGTTGCTTTTTTATATACTCCGTTTTATGCATTGCTAATTCCTTTAATATCTTTAATCGGCTTACTTAGTATGTAATATATTGCAAAAAATCCAAAAGCCTCACTCAAGGTAAATGGTGGAATCGTACAAAGGCCATCTACATAGTAACTTAAACCATCAATAGTAAGTGCCAGTTGTGCCAAAATAATAATGGCTAATTGAACTCTCATTTGCACATTCTTATATTTCCAAATACCTATTAAACAAAGTATTAGAATGATGGCTACAAAACAGCCCTGAATAATACTTAAATACAGCGGAAATTGCCCTGTTAAAATGAGCTCATAACCGATACGTTCATCCTTAATAATACGTGTAGGCTGCTTGAGTATGATATATAAATAAAATAAAGCCCATGGTAAAAACCCTAGTAACATATAAGGATACTTTACTTTTTCTCGATACAAGGGTGTTACATACCAGACAGCTGAAAGTGTCGCTCCCGTAAGTCCTATACTTGTTGCAAAGTAAAAATATCTTAGTGCCGCTAGTTGACTATAGCTAGGTGCATCCCCATACACAACTAAGGCCATATACCTTGTTGCTGAATAGATAAATAAAAAGGTACATACCAAACGCAGTAATATAAAAGGATTATCTCCTATTACTTTTAGGTTCAAAAACAAGCTATATAGTGCAATTAAACATAGGATGATTAAAATGGCATAACTACTACTCATCCCCCCACCTCCTCCTTATAATTTATGGAGGTTATTTCATTTTTAGAACAAGCACTCTCACAAAATAAAAGATGGTGCTAAATTTCTTAGTCACCATCTTTTACTTTATGCTTTTGCAAGTGCATTTAAATAACTTACTGCTTGAAGTACAGCAGTGCTTCCTTCTCCTACTGCTTTTGCAACTTGAAACGGTTTTCCTGTACAATCTCCCGCTGCATAAACACCTGGTAAATTCGTTTCCATCATACGATTTACACGAATAGACTTATTATCTAATTCCAAGCCATTTAATAATTTGGTAGTAGGAATACTTTCTTTAATAATAAATACACCGCTAACATCTAGGCTTCCTTCTATTAGGTCAAGCCCTTTTACAACTTGCTCTCCAAAAATACGTTTAGGTCTAGACTTAATGACCTCTATTCCTTCGGCTAAATGACTTATTTCTTTATAAAGTGGAATATAGTATACTTGATCACATACTTCTGCTAAATAGTTAGCATCTTCTTCTGCATGAGTAGAATCTCCAACAACTACAACAGACTTTCCTCTATAAAGTGGTCCATCACAAGTTGCACAGTAGCTTACACCTCTACCTAAAAATTCGTTCTCACCTTCTAAAACAGCAGTTTTTGTTAAGCCATTAGCTAAAATAATAGTCTTAGCTTCTATAAACTCATTTTCTACATTTAGTGTATAATAGTTACCCATAGGGAAAACTTCAATAACCTTTTTATTTTCTATTTCCACCCCAAGCTCTTTGGCATGACCTATAAATATCTCCATCATTTCTTTACCAGATACACCTGGCATTCCTATATAATTATCCACACGCTCCGCTTTATATATATAGCTAGTAGAAGGCGGATTGCCAAATACTTTTACTTTTTTATTACGAATAACCCCTGTAATAGCAGCCGAAAGACCGGCTGGGCCAGCACCAATAATGGCTATATCTAACATATCTTTGCCTCCATTCTTATCTCTGCACACTTAGTAGTGCTACTTTAATTATATTATGAATTCTATTACTTTGTCATCCTTTATTCAAATATTCCTTTACAAAGCTGACAAGCTGTTGGTGTGCTAGCTACACCGCCCAGTGCTGTTTCTCTTAATTCACTAGGCATACTATGACCTACACGATACATTGCTTCTACCGTTTCATCAAAAGGAATGATATGTGAAATACCACATAATGTCATTTCTGCACTTATTAAAGCATTAGCTACCCCCATAGCATTACGTTTTTGGCAAGGTGCTTCTACAAGTCCTGCAATAGGGTCACAAACAAGCCCTATAATATTCGTTAAAGCTGTGGAAGCTGCATCTAAACACTGTTTAGGTGTACCACCTCTTAGCTCACATACAGCAGAGGCTGCCATAGCTGATGCCGCACCTACTTCAGCTTGACAACCACCTTCAGCTCCTGATACAGTTGCATTTCGTGTAATTAAATACCCTACTGCACCTGCATTAAATAATGCTTTTATCATTTGTTCTTCACTTAAATGAAAAGTTTCCTGAACAGCAATTAAAGCCCCTGGTATAACACCTGATGAACCAGCTGTAGGGGCCGCTACAATAAGTCCCATAGAGCTATTGACTTCTAGTACACCTACTGCATAGCTAATGGCTTTACGCATTAAATCACCACATACAGAAGACTTCTCATTAAAAAAGAGTTTTTTACTTTCTCCCCCTATTAAACCACCCATAGATACAAGTTCTTCTGTCAAGGCACGCTTTACAGCCTTCTTCATAATATCATAAGCATGAGCCATTTGCCCTAATACTTCAGTTTGACTTTGGTGAAATAGTTCTATTTCTCTCTCTAACATGGCCTCTGATATAGTACATTGTTTTTCCTCACATAATGCTAATAATTCTTTACTATTTATAAAATTCATAAGCTGCTCCTCTATAAGTTAATCTTTTTAGCATATTGCACAGCTGAATTTTTCATAATCGCTGCTAAAACTTCATCACAAATCAGTTGATCTGTTTCAATAATAGTAGAAGCTACTGCTCCTTTTGCCTGACGATAAGATCTCATATAGGCAATATTGATTTGCCATTCACTTAAACACTGAGTAATATGAGCTACAACACCTGTTTTATCTTCATGGTTAATAAATAAAGTTTCATATTCTCCATCAAAGAATACTTCCATGCCATTAACCTCATCAATACTAATGGCACCACCCCCTATAGAAGATCCCACTATACTAAAAGGTTGTCCCTTTTCATCTTCTATGATAATTTCTACTGTGTTCGGGTGCTTAATATGTTCATCATCACTAGTTTCAAAAGCATAGTGAAGTCCTGCTTCCTTTGCATAAGAAAAAGCTTCTTTTATACGTTCATCTTCTTGTCCCATTCCTAATAATCCAGCCACCAAGGCTCTATCTGTTCCGTGGCCTCTATAAGTCTTGGCAAAAGAACCATATAAAATGAAGGTTACCTTGGAAATAATTTCAGGTGCTAGCTTATACGCTACTCTTGCTATCTTAAGGGCTCCTGCCGTATGTGAACTGGATGGGCCAATCATATTAGGTCCGATAATGTCAAATACACTTAGTTCTTTCATCTGTCATCCTCTTTATTGTAAAATTTTAACTTCTATATTATCCCTAATTATACCTAAATAGCTTTTTAAGGTCAAAAAAAGATGTTTTCTATAGAATCAGTTTCTACATGAAAACATCTTTTTATGAATTTATTTTCCATTATGTATTATTTGTTACCTTTACCAAATTTAGCTTCTTTTAAAGCTTTTGGCATTTCTGGTTCAAAAAAGAAACAAATTGATTTAGAACCACTTGCACCCTCTACTGCTTTCTCAGCTGTTTTTGCAATTCCTTTTAATATTGTCTTTTTAATTTCCATTTGAAATACCTCCTTTGAATTTGTGTAGTAAGAAGTGAGATCATAATAATAATTTGACTCCAAACTATCACTAACCATATGGCAATTTCACCCAGGTTAAACAAAATACCCACTAGGCTTACAATATTGTACAATATTAAGATTAATCTTGCTCTTTTTTTTCTAAGCATCATTTCCTCTTGTGTTTTAGGATTTTTATCACTATTTAGAGAACCAATAGCCAAATTATATAGTGTTGCTATTATACCTATTGTTGGCAACAACATCGTATCTTGCAAGATATTATTTGATACCAAATACATCACTGCGCAATATGACATACAGGATAACAAATAACATTGCCAATAACGATTTGCATGGTAGCCACCTGTATAGTGACGCATACTAGCTAACACGAAAAGAAATACTATAGTCAGGCTTAGTTTCCCCCATAAAAATCCTAAAACTACTATTGTACTAGTTGTAATTACTGTCATTAAGGTTAAATAAATACCATAATCATATATAGGTTGTTCTTCCTTTTTGATAATATGAGCAAAAACCAACTGATTCGATATATGATTACATATCGTTTGTAGCATTTTCTTCACCTCTAGTTTAATTATAACACTATTTTTCAAAAAATGCATAAATTGGTACGAATAGTATATTTTATGGCTCGAATAGTTAAACCAAAGCATTTTTAATCATTATTGATAACAAAAATCGATTATTTTCATACTTCCACTCTAAATTTCCACCATATTTTTCTACAATTGTTCTCATACTTAACATACCAATGCCATGTCTTGATTTATCCTTCTTCGTTGTTATTAATTTCTTATTATTTACAGCTTCTTTTTTTACGCTATTACTTACATCAATGAGCAAATAATCCTTATGCATTTTTAAGGATAAGCTTGCTTTTCTTGTTTCTTTATCTTCTATTTGACGACATGCTTCTATAGCATTATCTAAGCTGTTACATAGAAGTGCGCATAAATCCATCTGCTTAATGTTTAAATCTTCTTCTAATTCTCCACTTATTATTAACTCTATATCTTGAGCTTTTGCTAATACAAATTTTTGATTAATAACAACATCAGCCATCTCATTACCTGTTTTAATACCCATATAAGTGGTTTGACAGCTGGCATTCATATTTTTAATATAAGCTCTTGCTTTCTCTATATTACCCATTTGTAAAAGCATATCAATACAGCTCATATGATTATTAAAATCATGCCATATTTTACGTACTTCCTTATTCATTTCATCTTTTTCCAAAGTAGCTTTTATAAGTATTTCATTTTGATATTGGACCACCTCATATTCCTTTTCTTTATTAATCCAATCACTTAATTTTTGTACTACATAATAAATAATAATATTGTCTAAAAAAATACCCAATGCCGTAAATGTAATACACAAATTAACAGTTCCTGATATCTTACCCGCTACATTTGTAAATACTACTGTTAAACAATAAATACTAACTAAAGAAATAAAAAAGCCACATCCCATTAATTTCGTTACTTGGGGTGTTAATTGATAATTTTTATTTATTTCTAGCTTAGAAGATAATTTAATTATAGATACTAATAGTAATTTACTTATAAATCCTAACTGAATATAAAAATAATTTTTTTGATTAGCATTTATTTGATTTGAAACTTGAAGATTATTTCCAAAAATCGTCATTACAAAAAGGTCTAGCAAATACACAATAACTATGTAAAACATTGAAAATATCAGTTCTTCTAAAATATTTCCTTTAAAAGCAATATGCCCCAAATATACTATAAATAATATGTTAATAACTAATATTACTGGAAATGGAAGGGTTAATAATTTCGTACTATATGTTCCTATACCACCTATAAAATATATTATCCATCTTTTATTATTTGCGTTTTTTTGAATATTCCCGAATCTTGATGACATAAACTCATAGTACATGACGATTTCAATAACCCCCATTATATAACCTATTACATTATAAATAATTTCTTCCATCCTTACTCCCCCTGCCTAATGTAGTTTTTATATGCGGAAAAAACCTGCTGCATTCTATATCTACTCATGACTAGTAATTCATTATTATCTAAAATGACCTTCTGTTCCTCTATAGTCTTAATATAGCCTAGATTAACTATGCATCCCCTATGAATTTTCGTAAAACTACTATTTTCAAATCGCTCCTCAACATCCTTCATACGCCGTATCGTGGTTTTATAACATGCTTGAATAGTATGTACTTCAACATGACGGTTAACACACAGAAAGTACATAATATCTTTAACTAGTAATTTAACCCACCCTTCCTGGGTTTTAATGGTGTAGCATTCTATCTGTGTTTTCATCTTTTTTAAAGCACTCTGAATGCACTCTTCGATTTCCTCTTTAAAATGACTTTTACGTATATAGCGAAATGCACCAACTTTAAAGCTTTCAAAAACTCTTGTCATCATTCCTGTTAAGAATACAATTAATAGATCCTGATTAACCATTCTCATTAACTGCGCAACTTCTATTCCGTCTTTTCCAGGCATATCTATATCTAAAATGACCAAATCAAAAAAATAAGGTACTTCATTGAATACCTTTACAAAAGCTTCGCTACATGTAAATTGATGAATTTTAGCATCGATATTCAGCACTGATAAATAATACTCAATATATAATGTTGCAGATTCTAAGAAATCTTTATTATCATCACATATAACTAAGTTTAGCATCTTATCACCCCATTTAATTTTATATAATTTTTGTACTATTTTCAATATTTTTTATTCATATTTCATTCATTTTTGTCAAAATATAATTATATCTTTGTTTATATATGGTTTTACACCTGTGTTATAATAGAAATAAACTTTAATTACTTTAAGGAGGTTTGAATATGACCATTACTGCACTTTATTATGAACGTACTGCAGAGACACTTATTAAAAATTTACAAAAACGCCATATAGAAGGCTACTATGTCACTTCTAAAGAAGAAGCACTACAAAAAGCTTTTTCCTTTTTAAAAGAAAATGAACTTATCTCTTGGGGAGGCTCTATGACATTGGCGGAAGTAGGTCTTATTTCTGCTTTAGAGAAAGCTGGATGTTATACTTTACTAGACCGTTCCAAGGTCCCTAGTGAGCAAGTAGAAGAGCTTTATCGTCGTACCTTTTTTGCTGACACCTATTTTATGAGTACCAACGCCATCACTCTTGAAGGTGAACTTATCAATATTGACGGTACTGGTAATCGTGTTGCTTCTCTTATCTACGGCCCTAAACAAGTGATTATTATTGCTGGCATGAATAAAGTTGCTAAAAATCAAACGGAAGCACTTTCTCGTATACATAATGTTGCTTGCCCTCAAAATGCCATTCGCCTTAATAAAAAAACACCTTGTAGTTTAACAGGTGTTTGTCAAGATTGTTTAGGTCCTGATTGTATTTGTATGCAAACTGTTATTACACGTAATAGCAAGCCAGCTGGTCGTATTAAAGTCATTCTTGTAGGTGAAAATCTAGGCTATTAATATACTATGAGTTGTCTATTTTTCTAGAGGTAAATGTTGACAAACGTCATCCTACATGCTATTATAATAAAGCGCTTAGCAATGAGCGCTCTGCTCTCATGGCTCAGGCGGTAGAGCGTCACCTTGGTAAGGTGGAGGCCACGGGTTCAAGTCCCGTTGAGAGCTTTAATATTCAAAGGATACAAGCTACTACTTGTATCCTTTTTATTTTTATCAATACTTACCGGTAAATTATTTTGGAACATGTTTTTTATAATCTGCTTAAAATTTTGTGTAATACATACTCTCCTCATAAAATAGCGTGTACCCTAACAATTAATGGCTTATACACTATAAATACATCTTTCAGAATAGAATATATAAAAATATATAATATTTTTATATATTTTTCTGATATATTAATTATTTTATAAGAAAATACATTTAATATTAAAATGTTTCATACTATTATGTATATATATAAGCTGCAAAGGAGTATAGTGTCATGTTATTAAAGATTTTTAAGAAATATGAATTCCCACTTATGTACATTATATTTATAACTACTATATACATTACTTATAAATTACTACATATAGCTGTTTAACAAACGATATACTTAAATTAATTTCTATTGATATTAAAAAAAGTGTGTAAACATTGAAAATAAATGTTTACACACTTTTTATTGCTGTTTGAGTTATTGAAGACTCTTATTTAGTTCAAAAATATTTTCTATTTCATTACCTGTTTCATCGTAACATTTCACATCAGCTCCTGCAATGTATCCAATGGAATCACGATCTAAAACTGTAGCTCTTACTTTAAGTAATGCCTCTTCACTCATAGGTAAATCAACTACCTTTGTTTCTTGATCTCTAGTACAAATCATCTTAACTCTCATCCTAACCAACCTCTCTTTCTTCTTATTTAAACTTCCATAATAATAGGTAAAATAGCTGGTCTTCTTTTTGTTTTTTCATACAAAAGCTGTTCTACTACCCTTTTTATACTAGACTTCAAAATATGCCATTCTGTCATTTGATAAGCAAGGCACATTTCTAATTCTTTATTGGCTACAGCTTTTACTTCTTCTATTAAATCCTCTGAATCCTTGGCATAAACAAATCCTCTAGTAATAATATCCGGTCCACTCATAATAGAGCAGGTTTCTAAATCAATAGCTGCTACTACTATTAGCATCCCCTCTTCTGCTAAATGTTTACGATCCCTTAACACAATATTACCTACATCACCTATACCAATACCATCTACTAAAATATTGCCCGCTCTTACTTTTCCTATCACACCGGCTTTTTCCTTGCCTACTTCTAAAACGTCCCCGTCCTCTAAAATAAAAATATTGTCATGAGGCATTCCCATTTGCCTTGCTAGATTACGATGGTGAATCAGATGTCTATATTCCCCATGAGCTGGCATAAAATATTGAGGATGTGTTAAAGTATGCATGAGCTTAAGTTCTTCTTTATAAGCATGACCTGATACATGAACTTCTTCTAAATCTTTATAGATCACCTGCGCTCCCCTTTTATAAAGCTCATTTATCACTTTTGAAACTAATTTATCATTTCCTGGAATAGGAGAAGCAGAAATAATAAATAAATCATTAGATTCTATTTGTATTGATCGATGTTTTCCAAAGGCAATACGTGCTAATGCCGCCATAGGTTCACCTTGGCTTCCTGTTGTAATAATCGTCATTTGATCATTAGAATAGCTCTTAATCTGTTCAACCTCTATTAAAGTAGCCTCTGGTATACTCAGATACCCCAGATTGCTAGCTACTTTAGTTATGTTTTCCATACTTCTACCACTAAAAGCCACTTTACGCCCATGAAGTACGGCTGAATTAATAATCTGCTGAATACGATGAATATTTGAAGCAAAGGTTGCGACAATAATGCGTCCCTTCACATTGTCAAATAAACGCTCCAAAGTTTGACCAATAGTTACCTCTGATGGAGAATGTCCTTTACGCTCCACATTAGTACTATCTGCTAAAAGAAGTAATATTCCTTCTTTACCCAATTCACCAATACGTTGTAAATCCATTCCCTTTTGATCAACAGGTGTGTAATCCACTTTAAAATCCCCTGTGTGAAAAATAATTCCTTCTGGTGTATGCACTGCAATGCAACAAGCACCTGCAATACTATGGGTGCTTCTTATAAATTCTACCTTTATTTGCTTTAAATCAACTACGTCGCCAGCTTCAACACAGTGACATTCACTTGTTGCTAGTAAACCGTGCTCTTCTAATTTATTTTTAATAATGCCTAGTGTCAAAGGTGTCCCATATAAAGGAATAGCCATTTGTTTTAATATATAAGGCACTGCACCAATATGATCTTCATGCCCATGAGTAAAGAAAATACCTTTTACTTTCTCTTTGTTTTGTAATAAATAGGTAATATCAGGAATCACCAAATCTACACCATACATTTGTTCATCAGGAAAGCCCATGCCACAGTCAATTACTATTATTTCTTCTTCATACTCAATAATAGTTATGTTTTTTCCAATGCTCCCGAGTCCTCCTAGAGGAATGATTTTTACTGCTTTATCCATCTTTCCGCCTCACTTTATTACTTTTATACTTAGTATGACTTTTTAATAAAAAAGTATGTGACTTTATTTTAAAATCAAATGCGTTACAAAGTTACTTCTATTCTATTCTTTCATGAAATTTCCATGCTGAAATACTCGCATTAAGCTCATACTAAATTTGAACTTTTATTCTTAATCATTTATTACTTTTTGGAGGTATTATCATGTCTTTCCCTAACCATTTTAAAGCACAACAACAAACAAGACATCCTGGTTTTGAATACGAAATGCAACCACTCCCCATTTTTGATGATGAAACTACTCTTCCAAATGGCAATTTACTCCAAGGACAAGTAGCTCTTATTACAGGCGGTGACAGTGGTATTGGACGTGCCGTAGCAGTGGCTTATGCCAAGCAAGGAGCTGATATTGCCATTGTTTATTATAATGAAGATAAAGATGCCAATGACACCCAAAAAGCTATTGAAGCTTATGGCCAAAGCTGTCTTCTCATTAAAGGTGATCTCACAGAAGAAACTTTCGCTACTGATGTCGTTCAAAAAGTCATAGACGCCTATAAGCATATTGATATTTTGGTCAATAACGCTGCTGTTCAATATGAAAGTGCAAGTTTACAAGCTATTGCTACTGAGCAGTTTGATAAAACTTTTAAAACCAATGTTTATGGCACTTTTTACATGACTAAAGCCGTCTTACCACATCTTAAGGCAGGTGCTTGTATTATTAATACAACTTCTGTGGTGGCTTTTCATGGACATGAAAAACTCATCGATTACTCTATGACCAAAGGGGCCCTTACAGCTTTCACACGCTCTCTTTCTATGGCTCTTGCAAAGTCAAAGTCTGGTATACGTGTGAATGCTGTTGCACCTGGTCCCATTTGGACACCTTTTATTCCTTCCAGCTTTGATGTAAGTAGCATTCCTACTTTTGGTACTAACACACCACTGGGCCGTGCAGGTCAACCCATAGAATGCGCAGGCGCTTATGTTTTTCTAGCTTCTAAAGCTGCTAGCTATATAACAGGACAAACCATTCATATTAATGGTGGAGAAATTATTAATGGCTAATCCTAGTTTTTTATAAAGGAGATTGTTTAAAATTATTTTTATTTTTTGTTAGGGATTCCATTTGTAGCTGACATATATAGAGATGTGGAAACAAAACAAACAACTTCCTAGGCTTTACTCTACCCAGCATCAACTTGAACGCGCCAACCGGGTCGACCAACTCTCAGTCTATTGTTATAGGCAGCTCTGGCTCTAAGGAAAGGTTCGCTTGTGCGCTGGCAGTAGAGATGCCATCTATAAGTTGCTAAAAATGTTTTTACATCTCGTATTACCCAAATAAAGTTTTAAACCAGAGTCTTAAGGCCTTGGCTTCCTAGCTTAGGGCAGCCCGGCCAAGACTTTAAGGAGCTCCTCACTCGTTGGTTTAACTTTTATAATCTTGCTACCTAAGCCTTATGAAATCTCATACTATGCTGAGGAGCCATTGCTATGTCTTTTTTAAGAAATAGGTAGCTTGTTATAAAAGTAAAACAAGAGTCTGGGCACAAAAAGGGTACTCACTACTGTGACGTTTTGATGTGACTGTAATGAGTACCCTTTTTGTATTAATTTTTCACTTCCTAGACTTAACAAGCTTTTCTATAGTAGACATTTAATACGATTTCAAAGAAGATTCTTTTTCACAAATCTAAAATAGTAAGGAATCTGATAAGCTAACATCAATAGCCATCCGATAAGACTTGCATAAGCAACACCTACCATTCCAATACGTGGAACCAGTACATATACAAATACTACTCTAAATGATATTTGTATCATTGTAGAAATAAGTGTGATCTTCATATTCCCCATACCTCTAAAAAAACCTTGTATGCCATTTGTAAAGGCTGGCATCAAATAGAAAAATGCCATAAGTCCTAAATAGTTGACACCTAGACTAATCATAACAGTATCTTCTGCTACCGCAAAAAGTTGCATGATGGGTTCTTTTAATAATAAAATAACAATGCATATAAGCATCCAATAGCAAGTTTCTATTACTAGTCCTATTTTAAATCCTTTTTTTATACGCCTATCATTTTTTGCTCCTCGATTTTGTGCTATAAAAGTCATTATGCCGCTAGATATACTTTGCTGCGGCGTAAATGCAAAATCATCAACTCTACTTACCGCATTAAAGGCTGCTATGGTATCAACCCCTAAAGGATTAATAACACCTTGAATAAGTAGCTTTCCAATAGGTTGGCAAGATTGTTGCAGTGCTGTTATAGACCCTTGTTGAAGAGTCTTTTTTAATAGATACTTATCTAGGTTCATATCACTTTTTTCAAGCTTTAACAGTGGAATCTTCTTATATACATAAACGATACATAAGACTACTGAACTGGCTTCAGCTATGACTGTTCCTATAGCTGTACCCACTACCCCCATATTTAAACCTGCTACTAATATCAAGTCAAATACGACATTTAAGATAGAAGCAAATGCTAAAAATTTAACTGGCGTTTTCGCATCTCCTACACTTCTCATCGCTGCTGCTACTGCATTATAAAAATATGTAAATGGCATTCCAAAAAATATGATTCTAAGATAAACCGTTGCACTGTCAAGAATTTCATGAGGTACACCAATTAAACACATGATTCCTTTTGAAAAAATCAATCCAAGTAGTACGACTATTATTGAAAAGAAACATCCAAATAATAATGTAGTCGCTATTTCTTTTTTTAAGTCTTTAAAATTTTTAGCGCCAAAAAATTCACTCATAATAACTGAAGCACCAATACATATACCTGATATTCCCAAAATAACTATATTCATTACAGGGTTAGCCGTTCCAACTGCTGCTAATGCATCTTTTCCTGCAAACCGGCCTACAATAATAGAGTCAACTGCATTATATGTAAGCTGCAATAAATTACCTAGTACCAAAGGTATAGCAAAACTAATTAATTGCTTTGGTATATTACCTTGTGTCATATCTTTCATCATCATTTGTCTCCCTTAATTTTTAATGCCTAAAAAATTATATCAAAGGGATGATCATATCTTCAACGACACATCTATCTCATTTGTTTCATTTTGAAACTATTTTAGTTTTCTCCATAAAGTACTATGGCTTATTTTTAATCTTTTTTCAACTCTTGCTTGATTCATATCTTCTTCTATC
The DNA here is from genome assembly GCA_023393125.1 of Bacillota bacterium. Taxonomy (GTDB): domain Bacteria; phylum Bacillota; class Clostridia; order Lachnospirales; family Cellulosilyticaceae; genus Cellulosilyticum. The sequence continues at coordinate 167,886 of JAEWMQ010000024.1, read as the reverse complement.
ATGACCTCATTAATGATACGTGCCTCAATTTCTTTTAAACTGCCACTTAGGTCTATAGGTGTCAATGCTTGATGTATATAGCTATTATATTCTTTTTTTAAAACTCGCTTAACTTGCTTTTCAGATATATAAGGCCCATTACATGTTAAACTTAATTCATTCATTACCCGCATAAATTGCTTTATATTACCTGGCCAATTATATTCTGATAGTAATTTTACGCCACTCTCTTTCATCCCTACACTCTGCACTGCACATCGTATATCTAGCTTAGCCAAGTACATACTTATCATATTATTCATTTCACTCATGTAGTTTTTAAATGGTTCTAACTCTATTCTTACTTCATCTAAAATATAAGCTAGTGATCTTAGGATTTTCCCACTATTAATCGCCATTTCTACAGGTAACTCAGAAGATGCCATCATTTTAATAGTAGTACTTTTACTTAATCGCTTTAATAAATCAATTAACTTCTTTTGAGCCTCCTTACAAAGCTTATCTATATCTTCTAAAAATAATGTACCTCCTTTCTCCCATAGATGCTCTATTATCAAATGTTCTAATAAATCATAGTTATAGTCCTCTGGTATTAAGTAACAATTGATAGTCATTAATACTTTTCTTTTATAGGGCCCATAACAACAACATAAATAGCCTATCTCATTTTTACACATTCCATGTTCTCCCGTTATCATTGTCGGGAGCGTCGTTTGGCTTAGTTCCACTATTTGAGTTAACAGCGTTTGAGGTAGTACTGTATGAATAAAGCTTGGAGAGATTTCATTTCCTTCATAAATAGTAATAAAGTTCTCTATACTCGTCCTATTTACTACTAGTTCCTCTTTATATTCATTGTCATAAGTAGTAATCACGTTTTCTTTACAGACAGCCTGACATAATCTAATACCTTCCTCTATAGCGCTAATGACACTCTCTTCTCCACTAGTAAGTAACATGCTATTTATACCTAGTTGCTGCGCTGTTTCATATACAATGTTATCCCCAACTATTAAATCATAGCCTTCTTTTTGAAGTGCCTCTATTTCACATACTACTTGATTACGCTCTAAATAACTCCTAAGCTCCACAGTCTTATCCAAAAATCCACTCATTTTTTTAAATGACTTTATAATACTTGGATAAGCTAAGATGATTGGCTTTCCCTCATACCCTTCTATTAATTTTATTGTTCGAATGATATCAAAAGAACTGATAGCAATTTCAATAATAGGTAAGGTGGTAGCACCTTTACACGTTTCAACTGTACCTCCCCTTGTAATAATGGCATAATAATTTTCATCTGCATTTAACCTCTTTAAAAGCTTAGGACCTACTTCATAATTTCCTTGATATACATCTATCTCTACCTCTTTATATTGCTCTGAAATCTGTGCTGCCATTTCCTTTAATCCTAAGTAGGGTGCTATACAAAGTATCTTAGGTTTCATTGTTTTTCTCCCTTAAATATTCTAAAATCTATTACACAGTAAAAGCCACTACTTTAAATTATCAAAAGTGGTGGCTCTTTTATACTATTTCTCTTATTTTTCAAGGCTTATAACCATGGCACTAGCTGGTTATAAGTCTATCCTAAAATTTTAAGTTGTCTTATTTAATAATAGCCATATTCACAGAGTACTTCATAGCAATAATTCACCTCATCATCAGTAAAAAGATCTCCATATTGTCCATCAACTACCATGGCTTCCATTGTAAGATTTATAAGACCTGCTTTTTGTAACGTTTCAAATTCATCCGATACTTTATTTTTTCGTATAATCTCTTTTGCCGTTTTAACTCCACCAAATTTACCTACCGTCTGCAAAAAACGTACTAATTTACACTCACATTGTTTTTGTGCCGTCTCATACTTCTTTATAAGCTCATCGTTAAACTTCTTTTCTAATGCTGTCATTTTCCACTCCATTATTATTCATATAATTTCTTGATAGTACTATTATAAGTATAACAGATAGAGGTTACAAGATTTTTTAGCATATAAAAAGGCTGCGTAACAACAGCCTTTTAATCTCTTTTTCGATTTACAAAAAGATAAATACCAATAACAATAAGACCAATAGACCATAATAAAGAGCTATTAAACCATCTAAAAAAGTTTGCACTCACTTCATCTAAAGCAGCAATTACTAAAATACCTACTGGAATTAATAAAAACTTATTGCGAGAACCAAACCAATAGAGTTGAAATAACCCTAGTGCTACCCCTAACTCCCCTGCTGGAAAGTTCATAAAAAATAATCCGCCCAATAGGGCCTCTAAAAAGTTAAACAATCCTACAACTGTTAAAATACCTCCTGGTACAAGAATACCTGGTGATCTCCTTGTGGTAAAATACTGCCACTCAAAATATAGCCCCAAAGCTAAAACACCTAAATCCCAGAAGGAAATATAGCCAAACAAATCGATATTAAAAACTTGTTTTAAAACGCCGCCTATCCCTATGACGATTAAAACAACCGCTAAAATAATGTTTGTTTCTTTTTTTCCCATTATAATTCTCTCCATTTCCTTTATGTTAGTGTCTATAGAATTAATATACCTCCTCTTTATGAGAAATTGATATATTCAACATTAATATTTCATGAGAAAAATCATATCTACTTCATTAACAGAGAAACTATTGAAATATAATCCACTATTTAGGGTTCTCCTTATTTAAGTCTTAAAAAACAAAAAGCTAGCGATTTTTTATCACTAGCTCTTTGTTTTCACTACAATTCACTTTAGAATATTTCTTAGTAATTTTTTGCTTGTACTTCAAAGTAACTTTTTGGATGTGCACATACTGGACAAACTTCTGGTGCTTTTTTGCCCATTACAAGATGTCCACAGTTACGGCATTCCCACATTGTCATCTCACCTTTTTCAAATACTTGTTGCATTTCCACATTGTTTAGAAGTGCACGGTATCTTTCTTCATGCGCTTTTTCAATTTTTGCAACTGCTCTAAATTTATAAGCTAGCGCTGTGAAACCTTCTTCTTCAGCTTCTTTTGCAAATGTCTCATACATATCTGTCCATTCGTAATTTTCTCCATCTGCCGCATCTTTAAGATTTTCAGCTGTATTTCCTATTCCATTTAATTCTTTAAACCACATTTTAGCATGTTCTTTTTCATTATCTGCAGTATGTGTAAAGAGTGCTGCTATTTGTTCGAATCCTTCTTTCTTTGCAACGCTTGCAAAGTATGTATATTTATTTCTTGCTTGGCTTTCACCTGAAAAAGCAGCTAATAAGTTTTGTTCTGTTTTTGTTCCGGTGTAAGGGTTTGCTTTTACTGCTTCCCCTTCTGCTACTTTTTCTACTACCTCTTCTAATTTTTCAAATCTTTCTGCCCCTACATGACAAATTGGACACTCATCTGGTGCATTATCTCCTTCATGAATATAGTTACATACAGTACATCTAAATTTTGACATTGTTATATTCTCCTTTTCTCTTTTTTCCCTATAATCTTGTGTCTTCAACAGAATTATTAGTTTTCAAACTCAACTGCACTCTTAATTCTTGACCAAACTATATAACTAATAACACATCCGATAATAGCGGTAATCAACTGTGTTATAGAAAATGTTACTTGAGCTGTCTGCAATAAAACATTTAACTTTTGTTCGGGAACGCCAATGTTGCCACTATATAGTGGTAATAAAATCATTACAATGGATACTCCCATAAAAGTTGCTTTTGCAATTGCTCCAAGTCCCATTCCTATAGCTAATCTAATAGTTGTCTTTGTTGTTAATCGTTTTCTTTGAAATACCCAAACTCCTAATACCAATAAAATATTTCCTATCATAATACACGGTATAATAAAAGGAATCCCCATTGTAATTGGAGAAGGTGCAATCCAAAAAGCTGTTAGTGGTGATATTACTGATAAAAGAATTCCACTACTCAATCCAATCAGTAATACTGCTAATATAATCGTCATATTAATAATTGATCCTGTTATGTATACAGAAACATTTTTCATTAATTGACTTGCTATACAAATAGCTAATAATAATGCTGTCTGAGTAATCTGCTTAGTTGATAGTTCCATTCATTTTTCTCCCTCCTTATTTTTCTCATATTGATTTGATGTCATAATATTATTATATTTTGATATTATTATACCATAGTACATTTTTTTGTAAATAATAGTTACTATTTGATATTAAATGTCTAACTAATTATTCTATTCTAAATATACTTTATTTTACATTTACGTTCTTCTGTAATTCTCTAGTCAAATTACTAAATATTTCAATATAAAAAACGAATGATTTAGTCTCCTACAAAACTAAATCATTCGCTTCTATCTCACTATACTATTTCACACAATACTCAGCTAAATATGCTTCCATTCTTGCTTTCATTTCATCATCAATATATACTTTTCCATCAATCTCTACATTGTGAATTGTATCAATAATCTCTCTTACCGTAACGATTGGATATGTTTTAATGCCAAATTCTGCTTCAATTTCTTGAATAGCTGTTTTATCACCTTGGCCTCTTTCCATACGGTCTACAGAGATAATAAGACCTTCGATTTGTACATCTGCAGCCCCTTTAAGGATTGGGAATACTTCTCTCACTGCTGTTCCTGCTGTGATAACGTCTTCAACGATAAGTACTTTATCTCCATCTTGAAGTTTATAACCTACCATAGAACCACCTTCGCCGTGGTCTTTTTCTTCTTTTCTATTGAAGCAGTAATTAAGATCTTTATCGAATTCATTTGATAAAGCAATAGCTGTTGCTACTGATAATGGAATCCCTTTATAAGCTGGTCCAAAAAGAGCATCTACATCCCCTTTACCATTTTCCATAATGCTTTTAGCATAGAACTCACCAAGTCTAGCTGCTTGTGAACCTGTTTTATAGTTTCCAGTATTCACGAAGTAAGGTGTTTTACGACCACTTTTAGTGGTGAAATCTCCAAAAGTTAATACCCCTGATCTTACCATAAATTCGATAAACTCTTTTTTATAGCTCATTTTCTTCATCCCTTCAATTATTATTTTTTCTTTATATTAATTTTTTACTACTAGTTATTAGCTTTAAAACGAATCTCTGTTTAAAAAGAAAGGAGAGTCACCTCCCCTTCCCACGCTTTTTTATCCTTGAAAAGCATCTCTAATTTCTTGTAAGTTTTTAAAACCATAACGTTCCATATATTCAATAAGCTCTCTCTTAATATCAATAGGTGCTGTTGGATTCGCAAAAGCCGCTGTCCCTACAGAAATCGCATCTGCTCCTGCCATAAGGAATTCTACAACATCTTCTCCTGTCATAATGCCACCAAGCCCAATGATTGGAATATTAACTGCTCTTCTTACTTGGTAAACCATTCTCACAGCCACAGGTTTAACCGCTGGACCAGAAAAACCACCCATTTTGTTAGCAATCACTGGACGTTTACGATGAACATCGATTCTCATCCCTAATAAGGTATTAATAAGAGAAACAGCATCTGCACCTTCTGCTTCTACTGACTGCGCAATGGAAGCAATATCTGTTACATTAGGTGTTAATTTAATAATAATTGGCTTGTTAGTCAGACGTTTCACTTCTCTTGTAACTTTTGAAGCCATATCACAAGAAGTCCCAAAACCAATACCGCCTTCTTTCACATTAGGACAAGAAATATTAACCTCTAGCATATCTACATCTGTTTCATTTAAGCGTTCTACAACGCTGCAGTACTCAGTGATGCTATGTCCTGCTACGTTTGCAATAATCTTTGTATCAAACTGCCTCGCAAAAGGTAATTCATGTTCAATGTAATAGTCTACTCCTGGATTTTGAAGACCTACGGCATTAATCATCCCACCATAAGTTTCTGCAATTCTAGGTACTGGATTGCCATCCCAAGGTGTACTTGCAATCCCTTTGGTAATCATGGCCCCTAGTTCACTTAAATCATAAAACTCGCTACTCTCATGAGGTGAGAAAGTTCCTGAAGCTGTTGTGATAGGATTTTTAAGGGTGACGCCTGCAAGGTTAACACTTAGGTCAATGCCTTTATCTACTGCCATTTGATCAATCTTTGTTAGATTACTCATCCCACTTCACCTCGCTTCCTAAGAAAACAGGACCATCTTTACACACTTTTTTATGTTCAAAGCCTTTTTCTGTACTCACTTTTGTTTTACAAACACACCCTACACATGCACCATAACCACAGCCCATACGTTCTTCAAGAGAAACTTGAATAGGTATATTAACTTCAGCACAATAAGCTGCTAATGCTTTCAGCATGACTTTAGGTCCACAGCTATAGAAATAATCGCCTTTAATGCCTTCAGCTTTAATAAGTTCAATAACATTTCCTTTAAAGCCTACTTTTCCACTATCTGTAGCAACATATACTTTTACGCCTAAGTTTTCTAGTTCCTTTACTAAGAAAGGCTCATCTCTAAAACCTAACACAGCGATCTTTTCACCTGGGATATGTTTAGCAAGTTCTACTAATGGTGGTACACCGATACCGCCACCTACTAAAACAGAAACAGGTGCGTCTTGTACGTTATACCCGTTCCCAAGTGCACTACTGATACGAATAGTATCTCCTGTTGTGAGCCTCGCAAACTCTTTTGTACCTTCTCCTACTACACCATATACAAGTGTAATGGTCGTTTCACCAATTTCACAAATACTGATTGGTCTAGGCAGTAAAGTACTTTTAGATGCTGGATAAACGTTAACGAACTGTCCACAGTTTGCATTTTTAGCTACTTCTGGTGCTTCTATAATCATTTTGAAAATCATAGGGGCAATTTCACCTTGCCCTATGATTTTTCCATTTACAACTTGTTTACTCATGACGACTTACTCCCATATCATAGATATCTGTTTGCTCTATAGTCATTTGTTTAGCTACAATATCTGCTAAAGCTCTTACTGTATCTAATGAAGTTAAGATTTGGATAGAGGATTCAATGGCTAAACGTCTGATTTTGAAACCGTCACGTTTAGAGTCATTTCCTTTAGTAGGTGTATTCACCACAAGGTCAATCTCACCACTTCTAAGGAGTTTAAAGATTTCATCTGTCTCTTCTACAAATTTATGACCTTTTACTGGTGATAATTTTTCTACCACTCTAGCATCAATGCCGTTTTCTTGTAATTTCTTAGCTGTACCTTCTGTAGCTACGAATTTGTATCCCATGCTAGCAAAGCGTTTTGCAATTTCTACAAACTCATCTTGATCGTATTTCTGAACCGTTGCAAAGATAGTACCACCTTGCATTGGAAGAGATTTACCTGCTGCAATAAAGCCTTTGTAAAGTGCTTCTTCTACTGTTTTTCCTACACCAAGTACTTCTCCTGTTGACTTCATTTCTGGTCCAAGGCTAACTTCTACTCTTGGTAATTTTTCTGTTGAGAATACTGGTACTTTAACTGCATAGAAGTCTTTTGGTTCTGGGTAAAGTCCTGTGCCATAACCAAGGTCTGTAATTTTCTTACCAAGCATTGCCTCTACAGCAAGGTCAATAATTGGTACACCTGTTACCTTAGAGATGTAAGGTACTGTACGGCTAGAACGTGGATTAACCTCAATAATATATAAGTCATTTTTGTATTCAATATATTGGATGTTAATCATACCAAGCACTTTAAGCTCTTTAGCAAGCATTTGTGTACATGTAATGATTTTTTCTTTAATATGATCTGGAATATTCACACTTGGATAAAGTGTTGTACTATCTCCTGAGTGAATACCTGCTCTTTCTAAGTGTTCCATGATCCCTGGAATAAGGATGTTTTCACCATCTGAAAGGGCATCTACTTCAATTTCACGTCCCATTAGATAACGGTCGATGAGCACTGGGTTTTCTGGGTCTCTATCAAATGCATTGATGAGGTATCTTTCTAATTGGTGTGCTTCATAAGTGATTTCCATCCCTTGACCACCAAGTACATATGAAGGACGTACAAGCACTGGATACTCTAATTCTTCTGCTACTTTAAGGCCTTCTTCAACTGACCAAATCGCTTTTCCTTTTGGACGTTTGATGTGAAGTTTTTCTAAGATTTCATCGAATTTTTCTCTATCTTCTGCTTCATCCATGTGCTTTGGATGTGTACCAAGTACAGGGATATTCATTTTTTCACAGAACTTAGCTAGTTTAATAGCTGTTTGACCACCAAATTGAAGGATGACACCCATTGGTTTTTCTTTTAGGTAAATGTGGTAGAAATCTTCATCTGTTAATGGTTCAAAGTAAAGCTTATCTGATGTATTAAAGTCTGTACTTACTGTTTCTGGGTTATTGTTAACAATGATTGTTTCAATCCCTTTTTTCTTAAGAGCCATAATTGCATGAACAGAGCAGTAATCGAACTCAATCCCTTGACCGATACGAATTGGGCCTGAACCGATAACCATGACTTTTTGTTTATCAGATACTTCCACTTCGTCTACTTCATCATAAGTTGAATAGTAATATGGTGATTCTGCTTCAAACTCTCCACCACAAGTATCAACCATTTTGTAAACAGGTACGATGTTCCATTTAAAACGAACTTCACGAATATCATCTTCACTTACACCAATTAAATCTGCAATGGCTTTATCTGAGAAGCCTCTTTTCTTAAGCTTACGTAAGTATTTTGGTGTTAGCTCATCAAAGTTCATTTCAGAAAGAAGCTCTTCTTGCTCTACAATCCAGTGGAATTTTTCTACGAAGAAAATGTCCATGCCTGTAATTTTACATACTTGTTCTTTTCTATAATGACGACGAAGCATTTCAGCTAAAGCAAAGATTCTTTCATCATCTGCTGTGATCACTTTTTCTTTTAGTTCATCTAAGCTGCACTCTTCAAGCTTTTTATGTTTAAAGCTAAATTTACCAATTTCAAGTGAGCGAAGACCTTTTAAGAAGGCACTTTCAAAGTTGTTACCGATGGACATGATTTCACCTGTTGCCATCATCTTAGTACCAAGTGTACGCTTAGCTGTGTAGAATTTATCAAATGGCCATTTTGGTATTTTACATACCACATAGTCAAGTGTTGGTTCGAAACAAGCATAAGTTTTACCTGTTACAGTGTTTGGAATTTCATCAAGGCCATAACCAAGCGCAATTTTAGCTGATACTCTTGCAATTGGATAACCTGTTGCTTTAGAAGCTAGAGCTGAAGAACGGCTTACACGTGGGTTAATCTCGATAACAGCATACTCAAAACTATCTGGATGAAGGGCAAGTTGTACGTTACAACCTCCTCTAATATCACAAGCTGAAATAATATCAAGTGATGCACGACGTAGCATCTGATATTCTCTATCTGAAAGTGTTTGAGAAGGTGCTACTACAATACTATCTCCTGTGTGAATACCAACTGGGTCAATATTTTCCATGTTACATACAGTAATAGCTGTACCAAAGTTATCACGCATTACCTCGTATTCAATTTCTTTCCAACCTTTGATACATTTTTCAATAAGTACTTGGTGTACACGAGAAAGATGAAGACCGCTTGCACAGATTTCGCGGAGTTCTTCTTCTGTTTCTGCAATACCGCCACCTGTACCACCTAATGTATAAGCTGGTCTAACAACTACTGGGTAACCAATTTTTCTTGAGAAAGCTACAGCTGCTTCTACTGTTTCTACAATTTCACTTTCAATACATGGTTGGTTAATACGCTTCATAAGGGCTCTAAAGAGTTCACGGTCTTCCCCTTCTTTGATAGCTGAAATTTGTGTACCAATAACACGTACATTATATTTATCTAAAATACCTTTATCATTTAATTCTACAGCTAAGTTAAGAGCCGTCTGACCACCTACACCTGCTAAAATGCTATCTGGTCTTTCTTTAGCAATAACTTTTTCTAAGAACTCTATAGTTAGTGGTTCGATGTAAATTTTATCTGCTATTTCTTCATCTGTCATAATAGTAGCTGGGTTACTATTGACAAGGACTACTTCAATACCTTCTTCACGAATAGCTTGGCAAGCTTGTGTTCCTGAATAATCGAATTCAGCTGCTTGACCTATAACAATAGGACCTGATCCTATAACTAATACTTTTTTGATGCTCATATCTCTAGGCATTTAATTTTCCTCCTTGCATAACAGTGATAAATTCGTCGAAAATGTGTGCTGTATCTGTTGGTCCTGGACATGCTTCTGGATGGAACTGAACACTGTAAATATTTAAATCTTTAAAATACATTCCTTCTACTGTTTGGTCATTCATATTTGTATGAGTCACTACTGCACCTTCTGGAAGTGTTTCTACATAGTAGTTATGGTTTTGAGAAGTAATGTAAACACGATTCGTAATAAAGTCCTTAACTGGGTGGTTACAACCATGGTGACCAAATTTAAGTTTTGCTGTATTACCGCCGAGAGCTAAGCAAAGTAATTGGTGTCCAAGACAGATGGCTGTAATAGGTTTTTTACCGATTAAAGCTTTAACTGTGGCTACTGTTTCTGGTACATCTTTAGGGTCAGCTGGACCATTTGATAAGAAGATTCCATCTGGATTAACTGCTAAGATTTCTTCAGGTTTTGCTGAAGCTGGGAAAACTGAAAGCTTGCAGCCTCTTGCTTCAAAAGAGCGAAGAATATTACTTTTAATACCACAGTCAATCACAGCGATATGTGTTTTATTTCCTTCAATCACATAGGTTTCTTTAGTTGTTACTTCTGAAACAGCCATTTGGTTATTAAAAGCATCTATTTTAAGCTTGATTTGACTTGGTGTAAGTTCTCTTACAGCAATGATAGCGCGCATCGTACCATGATCTCTTAACACTCTTGTTAAAGCTCTTGTATCAATACCTTCAAGTCCGATTACTTTTTGTGATTTTAAGTAACCATCTAAAGTAAGTTCACATCTAAAGTTATTTGGGTAGTCACTTTTTTCTCTTACGATTAAAGCACGTACATGAGATTTGCTACTTTCCATATCTTCAAGGTTAATACCGTAGTTTCCGATAAGTGGATAAGTCATCACTACCATTTGTCCATAGTAAGATGGGTCTGTTAAGATTTCTTGATAACCTGTCATACCTGTATTAAATACGACTTCTCCGATTGTTTCTTTAAGGTATCCGAAGGCCTTACCTTCGAAGATCATCCCATTTTCTAAAATTAATTGAGCTTTCATTAACGCATCACTCCTTGTAAGTCATCTCTCATAGCTAATACTGCTTTCTTAGCAGCTATGGCAAATTCTTTTTCTGTTACTTCCTTATCTTTTTGATAAGCTGCAATAATACCTCTTGAAGAGTTAACAATGATTCCTGAACCATTTTTATCAAAGTAATCTTTTAAATCTTCTGCTGTGCCACCTTGAGCACCATAACCTGGTACTAGGAAGAAAGTGTGTGGCATTCTTTTTCTAAGCTCTATACCTTGCTCTTTGTATGTAGCACCTACTACGGCACCGATACGGCTATAGCCTTTAGTTCCCATAGTAAGTTCTCCCCATCTGCTTACTAAGTCAGCTGAATAATCATATACTGGTAAGCCATTTACCATAAGATCTTGAATTTCTACACCACTTGGATTACTTGTTTTTACTAAGATGAATAATCCTCTATCTTGCTCATTACAAGCTGCAATGAAAGGTTCAATTCCGTCAAATCCCATATAAGGATTAAGCGTAACGGCATCTTCTTGCCATAAGTCAAAGTGTTCACCTTCAATTTTAACACCTGCGATATGCCCTGCATAAGCAGCTGCTGTCGATGCGATATCACCTCTTTTAATATCTCCAATAACCACTAAGCCTTTTTCTTTAGCGTAAGCTACTGTTTCCATATAAGCTCTTAAACCTTCTAAGCCGTATTGTTCATACATAGCAATTTGTGGTTTAACGGCTGGAATAAGCGTTGCCACCTCATCTAAAATACCTTTATTAAAGCGGATAAACATTTCTGCTACAGCTTTTGGCGTTTTACCATAAGCTTCTAACATTTCTTCCTTTATAAAGGAAGGAATCATAGCATAAGTTGGGTCTAACCCCACCACTGTAGGATTTTGAGTAGCTTCTATTTGACTTATTAAACGATCAATCATCTTTTTACGCTCCTTCGACTTCTTAGTTTTAGAATCTATTTATTTGAATTTTTATACACTATTATTAATAAATATTCTATCATTTTTTCATTAAATTGCAATCTTAAATTATTTTTGATAAATCACTTTTCCACTCACTAAGGTATGGCTTACTTCTCCTTGGACAGTCATCCCTATAAATGGTGAGTTCTTGCTTTTTCCTGCAAAAGTTGCTTCATCAATGGTGTAAGTTGCTTCTGGATCAAGAACCGTGATATCAGCTGTTTTTCCTACTGATAGATCTCCTTTATCAATTCCTAAAATCTCAGCTGGTTTTGTACTCATTTTTTCAATTAAAGCCATTGGTGAGATAAGACCTGTTTTTACTAAGTACGTGTAGCTTAAACCAAAACTGGTTTCTAATCCTACAATACCAAAAGGTGCTTTTTCAAATTCTACATTTTTTTCATCATAGTGATGTGGTGCATGATCAGTTGCAATAACATCGATAGTCCCATCTACAATCGCACGTTTCATAGCTTCTACATCCTTAGTTGTACGAAGAGGTGGGCTCATTTTCTTATTCGTGTCATAGTCTCCTAAAATACTATCGTCTAAAATGAAATAGTGTGGTGCTGTTTCTGCTGTTACATTAACGCCCTGAGCCTTTGCAAAACGAATAATCTCTAAGCTGCCTTCTGTACTAATGTGGCATAAATGAAGTGGTGTGCCTGTATATTTAGCAAGTAAGATATCTCTTGCTACAATAATTTCTTCTGCTTCTCTTGGAATACCTTTGATTCCAAAGAGCTGTGCATTTTCACCAGCATTCATGGCTCCTCCTGTTAAAGTGCGATCTTCTGTATGAGAGAAGATTGGTAAGTTAAATGGCTTTGCATAAGCCATTGCTTTTTTCATAAGGCCTGAATCCATCACTGTTTTACCGTCTTCACTGAGTGCACAGATACCATGCTCTTTCATTTTCCCAATATCTGCAAGTGTTTCACCTTGTTGGCCTTTAGTAATAGCCCCCAATGGGAGTACATTTACCCCATTTGCTTTAGCAGCCATTGAATAGATATATTCTACAACGCATTCATTATCAATGACTGGATTTGTATTAGGCATACAACAAACCGTTGTAAAACCACCTTTAGCTGCTGCTTTAGTCCCACTTTCAATATCTTCTTTATGCTCATAGCCTGGTGCTCTAAAGTGCACATGTAAGTCAATTAAACCTGGTACCACCCATTTGCCTGTAGCATCAATGACTTCATTAGCTTCCTCACTATACTCCTTACCTATATAAACAACTTTCCCCTCTTTAATCCAGAGATCATTAACCTCTTCCATTCGTGTTTTAGGATTAATAATTAATCCATTTTTGATACAAGTAATCATGCGTTTTCTCTCCCTTCGTGAAGTAGTGCTAAAATAGCCATTCTAACTGCTACTCCGTTAGTAACTTGCTCATCTATAACTGATACCTTGCTATCCATTAACTCTGGCATCAGCTCAACACCTCTATTAACTGGTGCTGGGTGCATTAAAAGTGCATCTGGCTTTGCACTCCCAAATATTGCTTCGTTTAAGCCGTATATTTGGCTATATTCTCTAAGGTTAGGGAATAGGCCTCCTTTTTGACGTTCAAGCTGAATACGTAATGCCATGACGATATCCGCATCTTTAACCGCTGCTTCTACATCTGTCATCACGGTGCAACCTAATTTTTCCATGCTTTTTGCTGTTAAAGTTCCTGGTCCTGCTAAGGTTACCTTTGCTCCTAGTTTAGTAAGACCAAATACATTAGATCTAGCTACTCTACTATGTGCTATGTCACCCACGATTGTTACCTTTAAATTTTTAAAACCACCTTTTTTCTCATAAATGGTATAGAAGTCTAATAACGCTTGAGTAGGGTGTTCATTGGCACCATCTCCTGCATTAATAACAGAAGCTTTAACATTTTTAGCAAGCAAATGTGATGCCCCGCTCATATGATGTCTCATAATCATGTAATCAATGCCCATACTATCTAGGGTAATACCTGTATCTACTAAGCTTTCACCTTTTTGTACACTGCTGCTAGCTACACCTAAGTCTGCTACATATGCTCCTAAGTAAGTTCCTGCCATTGTAAAGGCCATACGTGTTCTTGTACTGTTTTCATAAAAAAGTGTTATTGCACTTTTTCCTTTTAATAAGTCTAGCTTAGGTGCCTTACCAGTTACTATGCCTTTCATACTTTCAGCTGTTTGTAAAATGGTCATGATTTCATTGACACTTAAATCTCTAATTCCTAGTAAGTCTTTTCTTCTTAGCATCTGATACCATCCCTTTATGTGAATTTAAATTTCTGCAAAATAAAAGGCAATAAAAGGATAATTTATCCTTCTATTGCCTTTACATACCTTGCGATACAAGCTTTAGGAACAACTAAACAAACTACTCTATTGAGTGGTCTAAAAACACTTGTATACACTAATTTTATATAGAATTGTTGCATTACTTTTAATCGTATTATAATTGTATTTAATCTTCTCATTTTGTTCTCCTTTTTGGTCTCTCTGGGCCAAACTTAAAGGCAATATCTTTATTTAATTATCGCTATTCTATCACCGTATTTTGCATCTGTCAAGCAGTTATTCTGTTATTCTTCCACTTGCCCTAACATCTGATAAATCTTATAAAAATCAATTTTTGATACTGTGGTATAAGAGGTAGCATTCAAATCTCCTACCACAATAGTCTCACCATCTTTGGTTAAAGAACTTGGCACGCCATTGGTATATTTAATATGATGACTTAAAGGATTTTGATCTTTATCTACCATTTTAATCATCTCAATTTCATCTGCATAACCTAAAGCTAAAGCAGCACTTGGAAAAGGCGTTCCTTTCCAAGACATTCTTAAACCATACATACTAATATTAGTAGTCGAAATAGCACTAATTTGATAAAGTTCTTTGATCTGCTCTTCACTAAGCATATGGAATTCATCAACAACAATGTAATCATAATTATCTGCAATAATTTCATTTATCTTTAAAGATTCATCAGACTTAAGAAGTATGTCTGCTTTCACCTTATCTTTAATTAAACGGCTACAAATATAGCCCCCATCTCTTGTATCTAATGCTGGTTTTAACACTAAAGTTTTTAAGTTCCTTACCTTTAAGTTCTGTACCTCTGCAATAGCTCTTGCAGATTTTGAAGAACCCATTACCCCCACTGTCACTTTAAAAAAACCCATTTCCTCAAGTCTCCTTTTTGCCTATTCATCTTTTTGCTGAAAAGTATTATACACTATTTTGACGCGAAAAAAAATGTCTTCTCTTATTGTTGCAATCTTATAGTATTGCTTGATAGCTCTTTTAAATCATACATTCCTAACACTTCTCATTAAGAGCTTCTATAACCGGAAACCCCTCTTGCATACGAATGATGGTTATAGTAGCAGGATCAATCTTAAAGTGCCAATGTAAAGAAGGATTTTTTACCAGTAATTCTGATAAAATACATCTTATTGTACCCCCGTGAGCTGCCACTAAGAAGTTCCCACTTTGATGACTAGTCAAAAAAGTATTTAACCAGTTGGCTACTCTTTCATGTGCCATCATTAAACTCTCTCCTTTTGGATATTTATACATGATTCCTTCTTCCATCATACGCCCTACTTCTTCTGGGTAATTCTTTTTTAACCAATTAAAATCCCGTGTTTCACAAATACCAAAATCTATTTCATGTAGAGCCTCTATCACATGCACTGATTTATGAGGCCCCACAAGAGGCTTTATCGTCTCTTGAACCCTTCCTGCAGGGCTTGTATAAATTTGGTGAATATGCCACTTTCCTAACTTTTCACAAAGTCTTCTCGCCTCTTCCCTTCCTTGCGGGCTCAGAGGACTTTCACTTCTACCTATATATAACCCAGCTTCGTTAGCCTCAGTGGTTGCATGTCTTACTAATATCAACGTAAGCATTTTTTCCTCCTATTTTGTATTCCTCATTATTTCTATTATCCTATTTATTGATATCTACAATACAAAAGAAGAAGCTCTTTTCAATAAGCTTCTTCTTACTTATGGGCTATTTCTTATATCAAATTGATTATCCCCATTACAAGTCCTCTTCTTTTAGCTAATAAATAGTAAGAGCACAAGTAAATGCATGTAATTATTAGAAACATAACGAATCGTATATTCGCCTATTTGTTCTACATTAGGATAAAAAGAGAATTTGTAAGCATCTGCATGCTTCTTAAATTCAATGATCATCTCATATTCTTCTGGTTTTTCAAAAGCATAGTCTTCTAAATCTTCTAGCCCTTTTTTTACACCTTTACGAATACGTTCTACAGCTAAATCTGGATGAATACTAACTACGGCTCCACCAAAACCTTCTTGTACAGCAATTGTTTTAATCTGCGGATTAAATCCCCTTACAGAACGCATTAAATCTCCATCTCCTGAAACAGCCACTATAGGTACCTCTAGCATGTACGCTGCATAGGCATGAATCAAAAATTCATCTGCATCCTCTCCATTAATCGTTACATTTTTAATGACATCCGGTAATAGCGTATGGGCAAGAGGACTACCATTAGAATTAGCACCGCTATGGTACCCAATAAAGATAACAGCATCAAAACTTTCATCTAAACCTTCTACCATACAATAGGGATGGTTACTCCAACCAGAAATCACCTTAACGCCTTTAGGTAACATGCTATGTATCAGATTTTTTCCATCTTCATGAGCATCTTTAACCATAATATAATCTGCACCAGCTTCTATGGCCCCTTCACAAGCAGCTACTACTTCTCTTGTCATTTGCTCTCTATACAAATCATAATGATGGCCTCCTTTATGGGTTTCTTCCCATTTAGAAACACCGGTAATGCCTTCTAGATCTGCACTAATATATACACGCATTCTCATGCCCCCTATTCCTACTTTTTATATACCTCAGTATAACAAAAACAACGGGAAATATCAAAAAAATATATTTATATAATTATTATTTTTCTATAAAATCGAGTATACTAACAGTAAATACAATTTACTAAAGGAGCTGATTCAATGTCAACAGCATTACCTAAACGTCAAGACGTTAAAATAGAAGACACTTGGAAATTAGAAGATCTATTTGAAACTGACCTTTTATTTGAAAACACTTTATCTGAAACAAAAAAATTGCTTGAACAATTTAAGGTCTATAAGGGACAACTGACCAGTACTCCAAAGACATTACTTGCTTTTTTAAGGTTACAAGATATTTTTGGTGAAGCACTTGAAAATCTTTATGTCTATTCACACATGCGTCTTCACCAAGATGGTAGTCATGCCTACTATCAAGATTTAGCAAGTCAAAGTGAAAACTTATCCATTGCAGCTTCTGAGGCTTTAGCTTTTTCTGGTCCTGAGCTTACTCAGCTTACAGCCCAGCAGCTTGATAACTTTTATAATGAACTACCCGAGCTTCGTCATTATGAACGTTATTTAAATGAAATACTAAGACAAAAGGCACATATCTTAACGCCAGAACTAGAAGCCATTTTGGCCCGTGTTAGTGAACTAGGTGCTATGCCTCAAAATACCTTTTCTATGCTCAATAACGTAGATATCAAATTTCCTACTATTGAGAACGCTAAGGGAGAGAGCATTCGCTTAACTCATGGTAACTATATCCCTTTAATGGAAAGTCAAAATCGCTCTGTTAGAGAAGCTGCCTTTACCTCACTTTATAATACTTATAGTAGTTATAAAAATACGATTAGTACACTCTTTGCCGCCAATATTAAACAATACGGCTTTTTCTCTAGTATGCGTCATTTTGAGAGCCCCCTTCATAGTGCACTTTCAGAAAACAATATTCCTGTAACTGTCTATCATGAACTCATTCATACCGTTAATAACCATTTATCCGTTATGCATGATTATATCGCATTACGTAAAGAAGTCCTTGGTCTTGATACGCTTCATATGTACGATCTTTTCGTTCCTATGATTAAAGACTTTGAAAAAGAAATAAGCTACGAAGAGTCTTGTGATATTCTTCTTAAAGCATTAGCACCCCTAGGTGAAGATTATCTATCTATCGTTAAAGAAGCCTTAAATAATCGTTGGATTGATAAATATGAAAATGAAGGGAAACGTAGTGGTGCCTACTCTTGGGGAAGCTATGGTGCACCTCACCCTTATATATTACTTAATTATTCACCTAACATTAATAGCTTATTTACCCTTGCTCATGAAATGGGTCATGCTTTGCATAGTTATTATTCTCATCACCATCAACCTCATATTTATGGTGATTATTGCATCTTTGTAGCTGAAGTTGCCTCAACAGTAAATGAAGCTTTGCTTATGAACTATCTGTTAGAAACAACGAAAGATGAAGCTTACAAACGTTACCTCATTAATTATTTTATGGAACAATTCCGTAGTACGCTTTATCGCCAAACCATGTTTGCTGAATTTGAACTTTTAGTGCATACCGCTAATCAGGAAGGTAAAACACTAACAGCCGATTATTTATGTGAGGTTTATTATGATTTAGTTAAAAAATATCATGGACCAGCTATAGAAGTAGATACTGCCATTGCAATGGAATGGGCACGTATTCCTCATTTTTATACACCTTTTTATGTTTATCAATATGCTACGGGTTACTCTGCTGCCATTACTTTATCTGAGCGTATTTTAAAAGAAGGTGATACGGCGGTTACAGCATACAAATCCTTCTTAAGCGGCGGCTCCTCTAAAGATCCAATAGACTTATTAAAGATAGCTGGTGTAGATATGAGCACTTCAGCTCCAATTGACAAGGCCATAGAGGTATTTAATTCTCTAATAATTCAATTTAAACAAACAAAAAGATAATCTATTGCCAACTCTAAATTGTAGTGATATGATATTTGGAAATAACTTTAAGGGGGGCTTTATAATGACAAAACGATATAAAAGATCAGACGTTACACAAGAACTGGTTCTAGTAGCAAGCGGAGTGAAAAAAGCCGACCTTGTTATTAAAAATGCTAAACTTATTAATGTGAATACAGCTGAAATTATACCTCAAATGGATGTGGCTGTTACTAAAGGACGTATTGCCCTTGTAGGTGATGCAACTCACACTATTGGTCCTAACACAAAATGCATAGATGCTACAGGCCTTTATCTAGCACCTGGATTTATAGATGGACATATTCACGTAGAAAGTAGTATGCTTACCGTTAAAGAATATGCCAAAGCTGTTATGCCACATGGCACCACTACGATTATGATGGACCCACATGAGATTGCCAATGTACTTGGCACAGAGGGTATAGGACTTATGATTCAAGAGGGTAAAGAAGTACCTCTTAATGTTTACACAACCATGCCTAGCTGTGTTCCTGCTACTGCAGATTTAGAAACAACAGGAGCTAGTTTATCCCTTAGAGATATCGCTCATGGCCTTTCTCAAGATACCATCATTGGTCTTGGTGAAATGATGAATTATCCAGCTGTTTTAAGCGGAGACTCTAATGTGCATGGTATTTTAAAAGCTACCTTAGATCGTCACAAAACAATAACAGGTCACTATTGTGTTCCTGATGAAGGAGGCCCTGGTCTTAATGCTTACATCGCAGCAGGAGCTAACTGCTGTCATGAAACAACTAGACATGAAGATGCCTTAGCCAAAATGCGTCTTGGTATGTATGTTCAAATCCGAGAAGGTTCAGCTTGGTGTGATGTAAAGGAAACTATTAAAGCCATAACAGAACATCAAGTAGATTCTCGCTTTGCTTGCTTAGTAAGTGACGATACTCATCCAGATACTTTATTATCTGTAGGACATATGGATTATATTATTAGACATGCTATTGAAGAAGGTGTTCGCCCTGTCGTTGCTATTCAAATGGCTACTATTAATGCTGCTGAATGCTTTGGCTTAGGTCATGATTTAGGCAGCGTATCTCCTGGGAAATGGGCAGACCTTGTCTTACTTAGTGATTTAACTAAGGTGACAGTAGCCAAAACGATTATTAATGGTGAGGTTGTAGCTGAAAATGGCCAGCTTACAATCACATTACCACCAGCCTCTTACCCAGAATTTGCGAAGCATACCATGGCTATTTATGAGTCATTAACAGCTGAAGATTTTAAAATAGCTGTACCTCATGACTATACGGAATCTACTATTCCTGTTCATGCCATCGGTATTATTGAAGCTCAAGCTGGTACTGTTCATAAAAAAGGTGTGCTTACTGTAAAAGATGGCTTTGTATCTAGTGATGTATCAGCTGATTTATTAAAGGTTGCTGTTATAGATCGCCATTCAGGTACCCAAAGCATGAGCATGAGTTTTGTAACTGGCTTCGGTATTCAAGACGGCGCAGTTGCTTCCACAGTTGCTCATGATGCTCATAATTTATGTATCATTGGTACTAATGATGAAGATATGGCACTAGCTGCTAATACTTTAGTAACTACAGGTGGTGGACAGGTGGTTGTTCAGAACGGAAAGGTATTAGCCCTTAATCCTCTTCCTATAGCTGGGCTTATGTCAGAAGACCCTGCCGCAGTTGTAGCACAACGTGTATCTGAAATTGATGAAGCATGGAAAACTATTGGTTGCCCTCTTCATTCACCATTTATGACCATGGCGCTTCTTTCTTTAGCTGTTATTCCTGAACTTCGCTTAACTAATAAAGGTCTTGTAGATACTGTTAACTTTAAAACGTTACCTATTTTTGATCTTTAATGATTAAACAAAACATTTAATGGCAATAAAATATGGCTGTGGTTATACACCACAGCCATATTTTATTGCTGCCAACATACTCATTAAAAGTAAACTAATGAGTACTAACTTCATTACAAAATATTTCATATGCTTTCGCTTAGTCCAAGTACAAAAGGCAGTTACAATTAATGTTGGCAATAATACATAGCTATTTAACCATAAGATTACCTGTTGATGCTCCCACCAGTGAAGTGCTTCTTCTTTAAAAATATTCATCCCAAAAAAACCTGTCACAAAACTAGGAAGTACTAATGCTGCCCCTGCAATAGTTAATAACTGAACCTTTATATTAGAAGCTGCTTGTTCTACTAAAGTGGCATATTCATGGACTTCATCTACTTCAAAATTAAGCTGACTTAATTCCTCTTCAATTTTAAATGCTTTTGTTAACTCTTCGTAAATCCGAGCCCCCTCACCTTCTTCTGTCACTTCTTTAAAATACAACTGATTAATAAATTGAATATAAATCTCATACATACTCGATATAGCTTCTGAAAGGGCATGCTTGGGCAAAGTAGAAATCCTAGCAATCTCTGTAGACAAGCTTAGGAGGGTTGCCCTTTGCATCAACACTAAGGTTACTAACTGATTATATATCTTCCCTTCTAACCATTCCTTAGTAATACACAATAGCATGAAACGATTAATCCCATAAATACTATAATCATTTTTAATATATGAACTAGCCCCACTATAACTCATCTTCTTATTTAAGGTCATAAACCGCTCTAAACGTTCCTCTGTTACTTCTCCTCTTTCAATCGCTTCTATGAGCATGGGACTTTGATAAATACAACAACAAAACATTTGATTACCTAAAATAGGCTCAATAATAATCTTATTGTAAGACTTTTCTTTCGCTTTACATACAAAAGGTTCCCCTAATATAAACATGATTAAAGGACTAATGGCTAAACTTTCTTTATAATAATCTATTGTAAAAAATTCTTCTATATAAGTATCCTTATTTAGCCTCATACAAATCGACTCTGGAAACCATTCAGCTCTAGCTTTTTCTAGTGGCAGCATAGGGGGATAAATCATTTTGCTAAAACTATTAAGCGCTTCTATTTCTTCTAACTGTGAATACTGAGTATTAATGAGTTCAAATGAAAGTAATCCTATTCCAGTCTTATAGAGTTTAAGACGTATCTGCTTAATATCTAGTATAAGCTGCATCTCTTTTATATGAATCTTAAAAAATTGTGTTTCATCTAAATGCTTAAAAACATAATTCCTAACAATAATCGGTTCTTTCTCAAAAGTATATAATGCAGAACGAATAGGTTTATAAAAATAAACAAACTCATTATAATCTTGATCATCTTCAATAGTAGAGTAATGTACTTGCCACTGCTTTAAATGATCAAAGCTTTTACCTTTTAACTGAATATGTGGATAAAATAAGCGTTCCGGTAACTGACTACTACTTTTCCAACTAAAAGGAAATATAAAAATATGTTCACTTATAGGGCTTTTATAATGCATGGCTTTGTCCACTCCCTATTAGAAATAAAAGCCTTACTCGCCCGAAGCAAGTAAAGCTTATATCTAGCATATCCTTATTTTTTTATTTTATGCTTGTATAGTGCCTTTATTAAATTCAAAGCTTATACTTAATAGATTATAACTGTAAATACAATAATTCCACTAAAGGATATGCTTAAAAGTAAGCCAAGCTTATCCTAAATATATTGTCTCTTCTTAAACTATCAATATAAATAGGAAGGATGTTTATCAAAAAAACATCCTTCCTATTCTTATAATGCTTATCTATTATCTGTGATGTCTTGGGAACTATTAGTACCAGCGTTATTTTGATAATTATTGTTATTGGAGTTTTTGAAGTTATTGTTGTTACTGTTTTTATAATTATTGTTATCTGTGCTATTTTTGCTGTTATTATTTTGACTGCTGTTTTGACTGCTGTTTTGACTGCTGTTTTGATAGTTGTTGTTATTGCTGTTTCTGCAATCTTGGTATTTGTTATTTTGTGTCATGTCGTTCGTCTCCTTTGTTGTTCAATATCAGTATGGCAAAATATTTTCCACGCTCCTATTATGAACAATGAGACCTTTTTTTATACGTTTATTTATAAGTTTATGGCATTTTTTTGTTAAAAACCAAATACTTTTGAAACTTCATCCCGTTTAGCTACAATGACCTCTATATCTTTTCCTACAATAATATTCTTTTCTTCTAAAGCCGTTTGTGCTGTTATAAATGCTAAGTCTGGCACATTATTATCTTTGCTTAAATGTCCTAAAACAGCCCATTCAAGCCCTGGATGGTATAGGTCCACTAGCGCTTTAGCTGCTGCTTCATTATTTAAGTGGCCTACATCACTCAAAATACGTTTCTTTAAGTGATAAGGATAACCACCTGCCTCTAGCATACGTATATCATGATTAAACTCTAATAAAATACCATGGGAGCCACTTAGTCTTTCTGCAATCTTATCATCAATCATACCGATATCTGTTGCTAAAGTAATTTTCTTATCTTTGTATTCAAAAATATAACCTACAGGATCTATCGCATCATGATAAATAGGATAAGGTAAAATCTTAAGTTCACCTAATTCTAGGTATACTTCTTTTTCTAAGATTTTTTGGTGCTCTTCTTTTACAGCACCTATCATATTTTCACCTAAAAGCCTTTCCCAAGCTGTACTTGTAGCATAAATAGGAATATTATATTTTCTACTTAATATGCCTACTCCTTTAATATGATCTGAATGTTCATGGGTAATTAAAATACCATTAATACTTTCTGGTGTCACCTCTAATTGGCTAAGTGCTGCCACCACTTTTTTCCCACTAATACCTACATCTATTAAAAAACGCTGATCACCAGCTTCTAAATAAGTACAATTACCACTACTGCCACTTGCTAAGGCACATAATTTAAATTCCATTTCTTTTCCTCCGCTTTGCAATGATGTCCATTACTTCTATTACTATAGCATATTTCTTCCCTCTTTAGCATACATTAACTCAAAAAAATCGTTCTACCTCATTACTAAGGTAGAACGATTTAACTCTAGCTATTAGTATTGCCCTGTCTTTTCTAAGAACATTGTAAGCATTCTAGCCATTTCTGCCCTTGTTGCAGTTTTTTGTGGTAAATAATTATTATCACCAGTTCCTGTAACAAGACCTAATGCTTTAGCAGCTTTAACATTCGCCTTAGCCCAATCAGCTACTTGGCTTATATCATTAAAGCTTTGTGAATCATAACCTGGTATATTTTCTAAATCCGTGTTCATAGAGTAAGTATACGCTTTTACAAGAAGTGTTGCTAACTCTTCTCTTGTAATTGACTTATTAGGCTTAAAGCTATTATCTGCATAACCACTAATAAGTCCTAATTCCTTAAGCGCTATAACGGATCCGCTATACCAGTTGTCAGCTTGAATGTCTTTAAATTGACCTTCATTTTGAATATCTTCAGTATTGATATTTAACATGCGGCATAAGTAAGCTGCAAATTCAGCTCTTGTTAATGTGCCTTTTGGATCAAACCTATTTTCTGTTTTACCCATAGCAATATGTCTTGCTGCTAAAACTTCAATACTATCTTTAGCCCATGGTACTAAGTCTAAATCATCAAAGGTCTTTTCGTATATCATTACCATATATTGACCAGACTCTGTCACTTTAAAGGTTATACCTTCATCTGTTAGTTTACCACCCTTAAAGATTAAATTGCCTGAATCAGTAATTTGATAGACAGCTACTTTTCTCTTATCTGTAATAGCTGCTTTTTGCTCAGCAGATAGTGGTATGGTGACTTCTATACCATTATCTAGTTTTTCTATGTTTTTACCCTTCTCATCAATGATTTGTAACTGGCGAAGATCACTTATAAAGGTATAAAGTACTTGGTTTTTTACTTGTTCAAGATTTGGCTTTTCTCCAAGCACCTTTTGCTCTACATGAACTTTTTGCTGAGTAGTGGTTCCTACATTACTTGTTCCACTGCTACTTTCTCCACTACCTTCTCCATTATTATCAGTTGTAGCTTTCTTACCTACTAAAATAACTGTACCACCTTCTGCTGTTTTTGGTAAAGTTACTACTACTGTTTGATCTTTTGTCACTACATAAGTCTTACCACTATATTCATCTGTTACTTCACTACCTACTTTATAAGGTACTTTCAAAGTAAGCTCTTTACTTGACTGAGCATTATTAACAGCTACAATAACTGTCTCCTCGCCATAACTTCTTTCAAAAGCCATATACTGATCAGTATTGCTACCTGCTACTTGCTTTCTACTACCTTTAGCAAATACTTCTGAGTGTTTTTCTCTAATGCCAAATACTTTTTGATAATGCGTTAAAATAGCATTATCACTATTAGCCTTACTCCAATCCATGTCATAACGATTATCATAGTATGGCCAGTTATTTTTACCACTTTGACCAAGTTCTTCACCATAATAAATAACAGGTTGACCTTTTGAAGTTGCTTGAAGTGTTGCTGCTACTAAAAGCTTATCTGTATTTTGCATACCAAGTGAATACAAGAAACCATCTTCATCATGACTACCTAAGAAGTTACCATAGCTAGCTGCACTTGTTGCTCTTTCATTTAAAGCTTGTAATTTAGCTTCTGCTTCTTCTAGTCTACCATTTACAAAATCCTTAGCAATTTCTTTAAAATCAAAGTTCAGAACCGAATCTGCTAAACCACTATTAAGATAAGCATCTAATTCATTGCCGCCAAACCATGCTTCAACAATGTATCTAAAGTTTGGTTTTACTTCTGATAAAGCATTTTTAAAGGCTTGAAGTGTAGCTTTATCTACATGTTTAGCAGTATCAATACGGAAGTAATCAATGGTATTACCTTGACTAGTCTTACCTAACTCTTCCACCCACTTCACTTGCCATTCGATAATCTTATTTCTTACTTCTGGTTCTTCAGTTATAAAGTCAGGAAGACCTGCAAGTTCGCCATAAACTTCATCTGTACTATCATCTGTTCTAAGCATGCCATTAAACACATCTTGCTGGGCAGTAGTTGGGAAACCTGCTAAGTCACTTGGACCGTCATTTGCTTCTGGTGTATCACCACTCTTCATACCATATCCCGTATGATTAATAACCACATCTACCATAATCTTCATATTTCTTGCATGTGCTGCATCAATGAGTGTATGGAAGTCTTCTATTGTTCCTAACTCTGAGTTAAGTGCTTCAAAATTCTTTGCCCAGTAACCATGATATCCATAATAGCTTACATCACTACCTACTTGACCAGGTTGTTTAGTATACTCATCACTATAAGCTAAAACATTAAAATCAATATTATCAACAATAGGTGTGATCCAGATTGTATTGATACCTAAAGACTTAAGGTAATCTAATTTTGATGTTACACCTTTAAAGTCTCCTCCGTGATAAGCACCTTTATCAGCTACATTAACCTTGCTGCTATCATTACTTGTATCTCCATTATTGAAACGGTCTGTTAGCATAAAGTAAATCACTGCTTCATCCCAATCAAAATGGTCTTTTCCTCCTGAAGTTTGTGGATTAATCGTTACAGTAGCACTATCTTTATAAACATTACCATAAATATCGTATACTTGAATTGGTAACTCTTTAAGTCCTGCTGTAATCGTTTCTGTAGCTGTTAAGGTAATCGCTTTTAAGTCTTTATCTACTACTACGCCAGCTTTTTCACCAAGAGCTGTTAAATCTACTGTTATTTTATCAATTTCTAGTTTCTTGCCTGCATCTTCACCTATAGCTTCGGCTTTAATGTGGAGTACTGCACTTTCTCTAAAGTTAAAGGCACCTGGTATGACTTCACCTGTTACCTTAGCATTTAGTTTTTGATATTCAATAACTGATAAGCCATTTTCTACCTTAACATTATTAGGATCAAGCTTTTTCACTCTATTACCAGATGCATCTGTTACATAATAGCAGTAGTAATATTTACCTGATTCTAATCCTTTATAAGTATGCTTAAATAATTCATTTTTAGCATCATACGTCATATCATAAAGCTTACCATTAATTTCAACTTCTACTTTTTGAATCGTATCCATTTGATTTGTCTTAAATAAGTTGTTATCTCTATAGGAGAATAAAATACTATCTTCTTGTGGTAAAATCTTAGGGGCCGTTACTGGTTCTAAAACCTCTATTTCTTGTACCATTGATGTTACTCTTGCTTTAACAAGAGTCTGATCTTTTTGAACTGGAATGAACCTATCACTTGCAATATCTTGTTTAGCTGTATTCCAGTCAGTTCCCTTTCTTAGAAGAAAACCAACGCGATCAGCATCAGGTCCTAATTCCATTACAGCAACTGCTTTATCATCTGTAATTTCAGTAAAATCAATCTGATCGTTCTTAGCACCAGTTCCCCATACCCATAAATTCCAGTCTGTATAATCTTTATCTGGTCTTATGTATTCAAGGATGAGATAGCGTTTTTCATAGGCTTTAACAACAAGATTAAGCGTTTCACTTGCTATCCCTGCTGTTGCTGTAAGTGTTACTTCTCCTGCTACTACACCTGTTACTTCTCCAGAAGTATTGATACTAGCTACAGAAGGATTACTAGATTGCCATGCTACTTTAGCTCCTAGCATTTCTTGGTTAAATTGATCATATACCTTAGCACTAAGCTGAAGCTTATAGCCTTCATAAACATAATCTTGAGGTGATGTTAATTCAATTTTAATAGGTGTTAACGCATTAACAACTTCTACTGGTAAGACTATTTTAGCATCTCCACAACTTACTGTAATAACAGCCTTTCCTACTTTCTTAGCTGTTACCTTGCCTGTATGATCTACACTTGCAATCGTATCTTCCTCAGCTGTCCAAGTTAATTTTTGTCCTGACATAACTGCGCCCATTTGGTCTCTTACAACTGCTTTAATCATTTTACTTTGATTAGCAGCTATCCCTAAAGTACTTGGCGTAAGTGTAATTGTTTTAGGTGTTGGTATGTAGTTGATACCTTCATCATAAAGTACCATCATTGATAATGGTGCTACCTGTACACTACTAGCAGCTGTTAATTGACTAAGAACTGCTGTTCCTGCTTTTTTATCATTAACAACAATTTTCCAATCTGCTGCACTTGGTAATTTTACTTCCTTAGCTGCATTGTTACCATTGTAAATAACAACAATATTTTTCCATGCATCACCATTGGCATTATTTTTTAAAGTATAAGCTACAACATTGTTGCTTTCCACATAGGCAGCTAAATTAGCATTTACTTCTGTACCCGTTGTCATTCTAAAAGCTGGATGTGATTTTCTAAGTTCAATGAGTCCTTCATAATAGGATGTTACTTCTTTATAGTTACTTCTATTTGCCCAGTCAATCATGTTAATGTTATCTGGGCTCTTATAACTATTGTGGTCGCCATATTTTGTTCTAAGGAATTCTTCACCGGCATGAATAAAGGATGTACCTTGTGAAGTCAGTGCTATACCGTTTGCTAGTATGCTTCGTTTAACAGCTTCATTTTCTAAAACGTTACCAGTTATACTTGCATAAGGCTCTTTGGCATCTAGACTCATAGTAGCAAGTACTTTATCCCAAAGATTAAGATTATCGTGAGCTGTTACATAAGAAACCACTTCTGTTGGATGAGTAGCAAAAGTATTAATAGCACCTTTTACGCCTTCTACAATACCAGCTTCTTGGCCTGTAGCACCTGTTGCAAAACCTTTGCCTGCACCATCACTATCTCCCTTGATGGCTCCTCTAATCTCATCATTGAATACACCGAAATCTTGGCCCTTTTGACTACCTTTAACAGTTTGTTGCTGTAGTGGTGTACTTCCACCAGTCCAAGGTTCTCCATAAATAATAAAATCTGGTTTAATTTCATTCTTAATTTCACTTGTAATTTGCTTCATGGTCTCTGTATCAATAAGTCCCATTAGGTCAAATCTAAAACCATCTAAATTATACTCTGATGCCCAATATTTAGCAGAGTCTTTAATAAATTTTCTTACCATTGGTCTTTCTGAAGCTACTTCATTATTACAGCCTGAACCATTAGTATACTTACCTGTATCATCTGTTCGATAATAATAACCAGGTACTACTTTATTAAAAGGACTTGTCATATCTGTATCATAGGTATGGTTATATACCACGTCCATAATGACACCAATACCTGCTTCATGAAGGGCATTAATCATTTGTTTAAGTTCATTAACTCTTTTAACAGGATTTGTAGGATCTGTAGCATAAGAACCTTCTGGTACATTATAATTTTGTGGGTCATATCCCCAGTTAAATTTAGGCGCTGTACTAGCTGGGTCATCTACTACACTTTCATCTACTGTAGCAAAATCATAGATTGGTAAAAGCTGTACATGAGTAATGCCTAATTCCTTAAGATGATTAATACCTACTGGTTCACCATTTAGTGTTAATCCTTTCTCCGTAAAGGCTAAGTATTTACCTTTATTGATAAATGGTGCACTTGGATCAATAGACATATCTCTTACATGAAGTTCATAAACTATAGCATCTGCAGCACTTGCAACTGCAGGACCTGATTTACTATAAAAACCAGCTGGGTTTGTTGCATTTAAATCAATAATAGCTGCTTTTTTACCATTGACTGACGCAGATTTTGCATAAGGATCCATTGCATCTTTATTAACACTGCCATCTGCAAAGTACACCGTATAAGTATAAAACTTCCCTGCTAAATCGCCTACTAAATTCAGAGTCCAAACGCCTGCACTTTGACGTGTCATAGCATGAGTAACACCTGTCTCAGTAACTGCATTGTCGTAAAGTACTACTTCTACTTTAGTAGCTGTAGGTGCCCATAGTTTAAAGGTACTATTTGATGACGAATAAGTCACCCCTAAATCATCATCTGAATAATAATAAGCATCATCATCTAAAATTTTCCTCATAAGTACATTGCCAGCTTTAAAGCTAGGCGCACTTACTGTATATTGTTTAGTCACATCAATAGCTGTGCCGTCTGTTATAACTAATTTTACTGAAGTATCGCTTATTTTAGTTGCAGTTGTTGCAATAACTTGATTTGTCCCAACATCTTTAAGCTCAATTCCAGTTAGTACTGTGATAGAGTTATTAAAGCTAACAAGTACAGTATCCTTACTATCTACTAAAGCACTTTGTACTCTAGCTGTTAAATCTGGTTTTGAATAATAAACCTTTTCATCTCCCTGTACACACCATACTTCTACTTCTGTTTGACCTGCTGGTACAGTAACAATGCGATTTCCACCATCTTCACCTTTCCAGTCACCTTTTTTGAACTTGAAATTAAGTGCATTGCTAGGCACTTTATATATAGCTTGTTTAAATTCTCCTACTAAATCAGTAGCAAAACTAACATCTACCCCAGCTTTGCCTGTTTCCCAAGTCCATATACTCCAATCCGTATAGTCTGCGGTTGGTCTATAATAATTAATCTTATATGTATAAAGCTGACTTACTACTTCTACTTTAATCACTATTTCCTGATTCCCTGAACTAGCAATTAAATCAACGCTATTATCAGAAAATACTTTATCTACTGTAAGGATACCATTTTCAAGTGTAACGCCTACTGGTTCTGGATCTTTTAAAGCATAGCTAGGTGCTACTATTGTACTCTCACCTTGGCTATCCCATAATGTAGCACTAGTAGGTAAAGAAGTTGGCACTCCTTTTTGTACACTTATTGCTTTCACTACTAAACCAGGTACGATAAGAATAGAATTATCTTCAGTCCCAGGATTTAAAGGATCTTTGAAAGAACCATCCCAGCTCGTATTAGATAATTTAAACTTATACTGATATTTACCAGGTGCTACAGGGTTTTTAGTAGTATAAGAGAACATTCCTTTCTCATTTTTAGTAATCTCTTTACCATTCCAGTCTTCTCCTTCTACTGTCCCTGCTATATAAAGCTTTCCACCTGTATAACTTGGAATATTAAAGGTTATTGTCCCATCAGGATTAATAACTGGACTTTTAATTAACTCTGTTACCGCATTAACTTCTATGGTAGTTGTTAAACTATTATACTCTGCTTTTAACTGAATTTTACCGACTGGATAATCGGCTGCTACAGTTAATAAGTTATTACTTAAACTTAATTTGCTATCTGGATTAATCAAAGAATATGCTGGTTCTACTTCTTCTACCTGTTGACTTTCCTTATAATACTTAACTTTAGGTAAGGAAATAGATTCACCTATTTTCACCTCTAATGGTCCTTTTTGTTTAAGACCTTCTGTATAAACTAAACTATTGCCATCACTTGTTTTATTATTATTTTTAGGATCAGTAATCCTATCTTTACCATCTACTATAAACTTATACTCATTAACAATATCGGCTACTTTTACTGTTGCTTCCCATAAACCATCACTGTTTAATGTCATTTGGTTGGCAGTTTCATTCCAACTATTAAAGCTACCTGCTACATATACACTAGTTGCTTCAGCATTCATGTACTTAAAAGTAACATCTTTTCCTGATACAGTGGGACTTGTAAAGTCAATCGGTATAACACTAGAAGCTTGTACTGTATAAGTACTAGCATAAGTTCCTTGTGTATTCATATTGGCACCCGACTCATCCCATGCATCTGCCAACATATTATAAGAGTCTTTTGGAATAACATTAAATGCACCATGCTGGCTACTTGTATTTCCACTAAGTACGACGATAGGATGAATCTTACTGTCTGTAACTACACCTAAAGCAGATAGTGGAATAGACCCTTCAATACCTACTGCTCTATTGCCTTTCACTACAATGTCTTTTGGATTATTCGTTGTATCTAATACAACTTCTATAGCACTACCTGTTGTTCCTTTTGTTAAATTAGAATAACCTGCAACATCATCTTCAATACGAATATTCACATGATATTGTGGCGCTGTTGTCATAGCAGTAAAATTATATTGATTTCCCTGTGGACTAGATGGATTACCCGCATCTTGACCTTCTACATAAAGTCCTAGGTCAACATACATACCATTAGAACCCCAGTTAGGAATATTAGTATCAATCCAAAAATAAAGATTTTTAGAATCATTAGATAGATACAAATCTCCAAGCGTTGTACTTGTCCACCCAACTGGTGAACCCATTCCTAAAGAAGTGGCATTCCAATCTGCTTTATCTCCATCTACAACCGTAAATGATGCTGCTTTAAGGGTATTCCAGTCCATGTTAAAACCTGTAAACATAGAAAACACCATGCAAATTGCAAGTAGCCATGCAAGCCTTGTTTTATTGCCTTTGAATTTCATAGCTCAATTATTCCCCCCTTCATTCTTTTTACTACCTCTTATACCTCTTCTCCTTTCGCCATTAATCTATACTAACTATAAGATAGCGTTAATGCTCGTCTTATAAATAGTAAACATAATTTAACTCCATTTTTGATATCCTTACCGGTAACGTTTCCGATTCGGTGAGAAAAATATGCAATTAATCTCACTCTACATCACTTTCAATTAAGCAATATTTTATAAAATTAACTGCATTTTTCTTATATTTATAATACATTACTCCTTAAAATAATTCAATATATTTTATATATTTCTTAATTATATATAAAATATTAAATTTTACATCATTTAACTTTTATTATTCTTAAAAGAAAGAGTCTTGTTTACTTAAAAAGCTAACAAGACTCCTTTCCTTTAAATATTTTCTATACTTACTTTCTTACTAGTATTACAAATAATCTTTCTAGGGATATTAGACAATGTCGTATATAAAATCGCCTTTCCTCCCCACAAAGTTTGAATATACTTTAGTGTTTCTGTAGCATAAGCTAAATTTAACTCCTTATTATCGCTTATATGTTCTAATACTAAAGTGTGTTCTTGATGCAGCATTTCCTTGACTTGCACAACAGGCATACCGCCCATTCCGACATTATTAGCAAGTGTATTTCTAATGTGTTTCCACCCTAAGTCATTAGCTACTTCAGATACAACGTAATAACGCTCTTCTTCTTGAAATTCGCACAAATGACTCTCTGCTGCTATATTATAAGTTAAATACTTTCTTATAAAAGAAGCATCTCTTTCTAACATTCTGATCTCTGCTAGCTTTTTAAAGTTACCATCAAACTGCTGATACAAATCCTGCCAGATTTTGAATCCTAAATAGTAAGGATTAAGCTGACCTGGTACTTGACAAATCACACTGTTATGCACCTTATAAAATTCTAAGCTCATCCCTTGATCTAAACCTAAACGATTTAAAATCGTATAATGCCAAAAAGTAGCCCAACCCTCATTCATAATCTTTGTTTCAATCTGAGGAAGAAAATACCTACTTTCTTCCATTACAATATTAATGACATCTCTTTGCCAATCCTCTAAGTCTCCAAAAGCACTTAAATATTCAAGGAGATTATCATAAGGATAAATAACTTCTTCTCTAATTCCAAAAGGTTTACTTCTAAAACTATGGCATTGATAACGAAGGGAATGAGCTGCATCTAATATTTGTTCTACTGCCTCATAACCAATACTTGGATCTTGTATATAATGCCTGATACGATCAGCATGCGTTTTAAATTTCTCTACTGTAAGCCTCGCATTGGTATGTGTAGTAAATAGGCGATTATTCTTAAAGAAATCATTGTGTCCATAAACATGGGCGACTGTTAAAATCTGTAAAAGCAAGCTATTATCTTTCATCAAATAAGCAATACAAGGGTTTGAGTTAATCACCATTTCATAGGGTAAACCTGTTAGATTATACTTATAAGCTGTTTTTAAGCGGTCATAGCTTTTACCATAACTCCAATGCGAATAATGAGAAGGCATACCTACATAAGCTTCATAGCAAAGCATATCTTCAAAACTAATGATTTCAAACTCTTGGGGATAATAATCAAGTCCTATCTCGCTAGCAATATTTTCTATTTGTTCATTATATTTCTCCAAATCTCTTATTGTATAATCCATGCCTACTCACCTCCCTTAGCCACTTTTGCTTTGGATTCAATAGCAAGCATCTCTACAAAAGCTGTCCATACTTCTTCTTTTCTGGTAATCTTAACAGCTGTAAAATTAGGCTTTTTTACATCCTCTAAATAACGCGACATAATGGTGCTAGTATATGTGCTGGTTTTGATTTCACCATAACCAAACAAATTGCATACCTCACATAGTTCATTGGCTAACTGCACCGCTTTATCATTATCTTCACCCCAGTTGTCTCCATCACTACAATGAAAAGTGTAAATATTCCATTTAGAAGGATGATATCTTTCCTCAATCAGCTCCAATGCCTTTTCATAACCACTACTGATATAAGTTCCACCGCTTTCTCCTCTATGAAAAAAATCATTTTCACTTACTTCCTTAGCAACTGTAGTATGAGCTATAAAAGCAATTTCTACATGAATATACTTAATACTCAAAAATTGATAAAGCAAGAAATAAAAGCTTCGTGCAAGATATTTCTTTGTTTGCCCCATTGAACCCGATGTATCCATAATACAAATAACAACAGCATTTGAATCTCTTTTAAGTTTAGGCTTTTTATAAAAATATTTTAAATCATCTTGATGAAAAGGGATTCTCTCTTTTTCATTGAAGCTTTGCCCAATTTCACTATAGGTCTTTTGTTGCCTTTTTTCTCTTTTTATCTTTTCAATAACAGTATGCTTTTTAGATAAACGGCATCTAGCCCCTTTATCCCTTACGCCATTTCTCTTTGAACCATACGGAGTTTCAATTTCATTAAATTGTTTATGCTCTAAGTAAGGAAGGCTAATATCCTCAAACAAGTAATGAATGGCTTCTTCTACTGTTATTTCAGTTTCATAAATTTCTTCTCCTTCATCATTACCTGCACCTTCTTCTCCACTCTTACCTTCTCCATAGTCTTTCTTAGGAATTTTTTTCCCTTTTTCTTCTTCTCCTGTACCTGATATAACACCTTTTTGATTACGTCCATGTTTAAAATAATATTCTTTAAGCCCTTTAATAGGAATTTTGATTTTTTTATTCTTAGCTTTACCTATAATACTTTCATCTGAAATAATACTTCCTATATTATCTTTAATACTCTTCTCAACCAACTCTCTATGTCGTCTGCGATCCTCCACACTACGATCTCTGCTATGGGGTTGAAACTCCTTAAAAATGGTTGTCATAAGCTTCGCCTAATCTTTCCACAAATTATTAGCAGCATATTTAAGAATCACATTACAGCAATGATCACAATAGCCATTAGCTTTCATTTCTTCTACCATAGCATCATATTTAACATTTTGTTCTTTATCTCTTACTTTACTTTGAGTAATAATACGAGATAATTCCCTTACAGAGGTGGTGAGTTTCTTTTCAATGGCCTCTTTAAGTGGTTCATAGGAGGTATAGTCCACTTTTCCGCCATTACGTACAATTGAAAACATATAGGATGTAACATCTTGCCTAAAACCTTTAGCACCTGCTTGTGTAATTCCTAATTGTTCCTCTATAGAACGCATAAATTCTTCATCAGGATTAAGTTCTTCTCCTGTGCTTTGGTCTTTTAGCTTAGTTTTATTGGCATAAGCCTCGGCATGATCTAGATAATTATTAAATAAATCTTCAGCTTGTTCCTTATAGCCATGTATAAAGGCTTTTGTTACTTCTTTTTCAAGAATTTTATGATATTCTTTCTTAATGGTATCTTGTAAAAAGCCTAAATACTTCTTTTTTAATTCATCAGAAATAGTTAATTCCTTAACTTCTCTTAGTAAGACCTCCAATAAACCAATTGGGCTAATGCAATGACACTCAGATTCTGCTAAAGCTGTATCGATTGCTTTAAAAATAAAACGTGTAGAAATCCCAGACATTCCTTCTCGTTCTGCTTCATCTCTTAATTCTAAGATATCAATACGTTTTGTTGTTCCTTTCTCAATGACTTCTTCACCATTATAAATCTTTAGTTT
Organism: Bacillota bacterium; assembly: GCA_023393125.1. GTDB lineage: Bacteria > Bacillota > Clostridia > Lachnospirales > Cellulosilyticaceae > Cellulosilyticum. Next base: position 132,131 of record JAEWMQ010000024.1, on the reverse strand, counting down.
AGTTAGTGGATCCACTTTAGCAGATGGCGCTAGTCTAGAGAGAATGGCAAACATTGCTGCTATTTCCAAGGTATGTGGTGCAATATGAGAATTAAATTTAGAACGTTTAAGCATTTTGGCATAAATTTTAATTTCTTCACTTAATTCCAGACAATAAGGTACTTCTATTTTAACGATACGGTCTAGTATGGCTTCGTTGGTATGATCTGATTTGAATTTATTCCACTCAGCTTCATTAGAGTGCGCTAAAATAACCCCATCAAAATAAATCATAGCATTTTTACCGGGAGACGGTATGCTTTTTTCTTGGGTAGCTGTAATCATGGTATGTAAATACTCTACATCATTTTTAAATACTTCTATAAATTCTACAATACCACGGTTACCTGCATTAAAAGCCCCATTTAAAGATAATACCCTTGGATCATCTTCAGGATAAAGATCCATTTTGGAAATATCAATAGACCCCACTAGTACTGAGGTGTCTTGATTATTAGGATCTACAGGAGGTACTACCCCTATTCCTTTCCTTGAACGAATAGAGAAGTCTGTAGCTTCTACAGGGAACTTCTCATACTCTCCATTAAACTCATTCATTAAACGATACTTACAAACAGGGCATAAATCCCCCTCAATTTTAATATCCAATAAATTCTCTACTTGCCCTCTTAGATGTTTAGGCAAAAGATGTAAAGGTTCCTCTCTCATAGGACACCCTTCTAAAGCATAAATAGAAGAGCTTTCTTCTAATAAACGTTTGATTGCATCAATCAAAGATGATTTACCTGCCCCTACAGGTCCTACAAAGTAAAGAACTTGCCTTGATTCTTCTCCCTTCATAGCTGCTGAACAAAAATAGCGTACAATCTTCATTATTGTCTGGTCAATACCAAAAAAATCTTCTTTAAAAAAAGCATAGCGTTTAATAACTTCTTTTCCATAGATGCGCATTAACCTCGCATCTTCCTCTGTCTTAATATGTTCTACACCAGGCTCAATCAATAGGTTATATAATCTTTCATGAGCTAGTTGATAAGACTTTGTATCCTCCCTTAATAGATTCAAGTAATCTAAAAAAGTTCCTTTAAACTTATCTGCTTTCCTTTCTTTACGATCTTCTAGTATGAGCATAGAAAAATCCACCATATATTTTCACTCCTTTAAATGGCTAAGGCTCTCTTTAAAATATATGGTGGACTCAAACAATACATGCCTAAATTTTTAAGACTTATAGTAACAAGAGGTATATTTACTTAATTCTTCTAAAGCATAATAAACCTCACCTTGTAAATCTTGTTTTTTTGCTACCTTCTTTAGATTGACTCTAGGAAAACAAATACCTATATAGTCCTCTGAAATATAGAGTTTATCTTCAAAATAACTTCCTATAATACTATATTTCATATAACAAGATACTTTATCTTTTTGAGCTGTTTGTAGTGTATTTTGACTGGCAAGCGGTAAAGTAAGGGCTTTCATAGTATTAATAAGTGCTGGTTGTGTCGTTAAACGATAATCTTCTTTATTTGTCTTACTGATTACATTCATATCCACATCCATATATAAAATCCCTCTTAATCTAGGATAGCTCTCTAAAACTTCTTTATAAAATAAAGTTAACTGATCCTGTGTTTCTTGGATTGTATAAACATGATCTACTCTAGAAAAATGTGAGATTGCCAAAGATGAAATAAGCATAGGCTTATGATGCTGGAAATTTTTGTACCAAAAATCTAATTGTTCTATGCCTTCATAACTATAACGCTCACCTTGTTTATAGCGAGGTATATAAATATTAATACCTGCCCAATCAATATACTTATCTCCAGGATAATAAAGTGGCATATCTGAAACTCTTATTTCATCAGTACTCCATACCACAATGGCATTCTTTACATACTTATGCACAATCTCATAAGCTCTTTGATAAACCTTCTTATATTCAGTAGGTGTATAGCTTTTAGTAGTAAGTGGATATAACTCAATAAATACCGGCATACTGTATGCTGATTTTAAGTCATACACTAAGCGGTATAAAGGCGTTAAATCATAATTGCTATCTAATACTATTTTAATATAAGGCGTCTTTTTTTGTGCCATACATCTTAAAAGCTCTTGCTTAGGAATCTCTTTATCCAAATTATATTCAAATACTTTAAAGGTTTGAATCTGCCCTAGTATTTTTTCATACGCTAATAGATCTCCCATTATATTTTCATCTTTTTCAACATAGGCACCTGTATAAACCCCTGATATAGGTTCATATTCACCTAACTTAATTTCTTCTTCCACATAAAGTTCTAATGGCACTTGCCTTTGTGCATGTGCTTCAAGCCCTACTGTTTGTTCATTATAAAGGACTCTTTTGCTACAAGCACTTAATAAAAGTAACATGCATGCAAGGCCTATTAACAATACTCTTTTAGGATTTATGTGCTTCATAGCTCTCACCTCCTATAGATTATTGTCAATAATTTCTTTATTTATACATTATTCATAACGTGCCTCTATATAGCTTTGTAGGACCTTTAAATAATGAACATACAAACCACCTTCTAAAGGAATTAAATACTTTTTATCAAATTTATCATAGGGAATAGATTTCCTCCCTCCCTCTTCTGCTTCTTTATAAAGACGCTCAAGGTCTTCAATAGGTAGAAAATAATATTCCTCATACTTTTTAAAGTTAACAACTAAAAAAGCTTCTCCACCTTGCTTTTTAAAATCACTCATAAAGCGTACTTGATGGTCATGAATATTACTCATAGGTAAGAAATTTTTTGTTGTTTCTTTGGCATCAAAACAGATGGCAACACCTTGCACAACACCAATATAGTCTACTGTACTTTTTTGTTCGAAATACGCCAAAGTAATCGTTCTTTTTTCTTGATCAATACGTATAGGCTTAATAGGTGTTGGTACCTTTTGAATAATTCCTAGATTTCTTTCTCTATATAATTCGTTAGTTAAATTAATTTGTTCTTCTAGTTCGTTTCCTCTTAGTCCTCTTGTATTCCAATAACCCAAATTTTCTCACTCCTTTATTGATTTTTTGTAAATTATTGGTTATTATTATATTAATTAACAATTATCTGTTTTATTTCTTACTAAGGAGGCGGTTCTATGCTACGTTATATACATTTTTTATGGAAATGTAGTCAAGTTCGATTTCAATTTTTTTCCTATCCTTCCTTGCAAAAAGCAAAGTTCTTAGCTGAAAACAATTTATCTTTCTTAGCAGGGATTTATTACCTAGACTCGAAAGAATACACTGAGGCTGCATCTTGTTTTGAAAAAGCCGGTGCTTATAAACACCTGATTATCACCTATCAAAAACAAGGTCTTTATGGCAAAGCTATTACTTTAGCAGACCAAAAAAAATATTATGAACGCGGTGCAGCTATTTGTTTACATATTCACGACTATCAAAAGGCCGCTTATTTTTATAGTTATTTTAATCCTTTAGAAGCTGCTAAACTTTATAAGCAAGAATATCTCTATTATGAAGCCGGTTATGCCTATCTTCATGCCTATAATGGTCTAAAGGCTATCGATTGCTTTATGTGTTGTAAAAATATACTTCTAAAAAAACAAGGCTTAAAGGAAGTAGCCGAATTTGCCTTGGTACTTTATTTTACAAAACAATATGAAGAAGCCTTCGAAATTTTTATCAAGCTGAATGACTATTATTCCGCACTTGAATGTGCTAAAAAATTAAAAGCAGAAGAGTTAATTCGTTCTACTGCCTTACTCATTGGGATGGAGGAAGCAGAAAAAAAACATTACTCTTTTGCAGCTCAATGTGTAGAACCTTATGATGTGGACCTAGCCATCTATTATTATAGTCTAGACCACGCTTACGAAGAAATGGTGCGCTTATTACTCACTCATGGAAACTATGAAAAAGCCCTTCACATCTGTTTACTCGAAAATGATTTAAACCGTGCTTATGAAATTGCCTCTACCTATAATCCTACCTTACTAAGTTCATAAAATGCAAGCTCTTTCCTTACTACTCTAAAAAGGGAGTAATCTGTGGCACTTATATGCTTCGACTACTCCCTTAATTACTTTTTATTATAAAAGTGCTTCTCCTGTACAAATCTGTGAGTAAATAGCTGGTGCAGGTACAGTAAATACGCGATCTTGTAAATACTGAAATGGCGCCTTACAAAGTTCAAACTTAACCTTATAGGCACATAAGATTTGATACTTTAAGCCATATTGAGAAGCAAAGTATTGATTTTCAATAGGATCACCATATTTAGGATCTCCAATAATAGGATGACCAATTTCACTTAAATGGGCCCTGATTTGATGCGTTTTTCCTGTTACCAATTGCACTTCAACTAAAGTATATCTACCATTGGTCTTTAAAGGTAAAATACGTGTTTCTACAGGCTTGGCCCCCTCTACATATTCTGTCGTAATTTTTACTTCATTTTTACCCTCTTGCTTTATATGATAACCTTTTAAGATCATTGGAGCCGTTACCCTACCTAGTACGATACTCATATAGTATTTAGAAATCTGCTTTGTTTGAAGCATCTCTCCCAGTACTTGAACTGCTGGAATATGCTTACCTACTAATACAAGCCCTGCTGTATTGCGGTCTAGACGATTACAAGGAGCCGGTGTAAAGCCTTTAGAAGTTTTCGGGTCATAACTGCCATTATCTTTTAAATAAGATAAAACCTCATCTGCTAAGCTATGTCCTGTAGCCGTATCTTTTTGAGTAAGTAATCCCATAGGCTTATTAACAATTAGTATATGCTCATCTTCATAAACAGTTTGAAAGCTAATAGGCACTTTTTTGACTTGTTTTTCAGTAGAAAAGGCCTGAAACTGTTCCTCTGTGAAGAAGATTTTAATTTCATCATTCTCTTGTAAGATTTCATTTCCTTGAGGCTTTTTCCCATTGTATTTAATTTTCTTAGTTCTCATTCCTTTATAAATGAAGCTTTTGGGACATGCATTTAAATATTTCATTAAAAATTTATCTAAACGCTGGTTAGCTTCTAAAGGTGTAATTTTAATCTGTCTCATTTTTCCACCACTTACATTAATAAATCATTAATTAACTTTGCATATTCTCCTAAGTTTTCATCAGTATAATATGCATCTTTTTCAATTTCTACTATTAAATTCTTTACTTGTTCTTCATTTTCTATAGGCATAAAATAGATAGCTTTCATTGATATACCTTTGCTGATTAATTTATTTTCTAATTCTAATCGATACTTCTTAATCATTTCAGCACTTTGACTTATAAAATAAATACTCCTGGATGTTACTACAATATGCTCAAAAAAAGCAGTCCCTCTTGTATCTGGTATAATGGCACTATGAAATAAATGATAACTTCCATTCATACCTTCTAAAAGCTTAGCTATTTCTTCTTTTCCATCTTTAAACTTTCTAAAGCCTATATAACGAGATAAATTAAGTGCAATTCCTAAAACTAAAACACCTGCTATAACAGTAAAATAGTTTTCTCTCTTTCCTTCTAAAAATAAGCCAGTAAAAAAAAGAAGTGCTACAATTGCCATCCATATAAGGGTACGTCCTAAATACTTTTTCTTTTGTTCTTGTACATAATGACATCCTTGTGCTACCATTTTATCACCTTATTCCGCATAAATCATTTTTACGGTCATACCACCGTCAACAACAAAATTACTGCCAGTAATAAAGCCCGCACCTTCACTTGTCAAAAATAATGCAGCTTCTGCCACATCCTCTGGTACGCCTACACGACCTACTAAATGCTGCATATGATCTTCTTCAGTAAGTGCTGTAAACTTACGGTCTTTTTTCTTCTTCCATCCTGATACATCAATCCATCCTGGACTAATAGCATTCACTCTTACACGGTGAGCTAAACTATTGGCTAGAGAATGAGTTAGTGCAAGTAGGGCTCCTTTTGAAGCTGAGTAAGGCTCTGTATGCGGTTCACTCATAAGTGCTCTTGTAGAAGCAATATTTAAGATACTACTTCCTTCTGGCATATGCATAGCACAATATTTACTGCAAATATAAGCCCCTGTCACATTTACTCGCAAGGTTTCCTCAAATGCAGCTACACTTCTTGTAAACAATGTATCATTTTCACCTTGAGTTTGTACTGCAGCATTATTAATCAAAACATCTATTTTTCCATAACGCTCAACAACTTGGTTAACCATCTGTACTACTGAGGTCTCTTCTTTTACATCAGTCTTAATGAGCAGGCATTCTCCACCCATTGCTTCAATTAGGGCTTTGGTTTCTTCTCCTGCTTCTTCATCTGCTTCTGCAATAATAATAATCGCTCTTTTTCTAGCATATGCTAAAGCCATACACTGTCCTATGCCTTGTCCACTTCCTGTAATGATGACCACCTTACCAAAATATGCCATGGTCTTCCTCCTTCGGACTCATTCATAATTTACATATAATTTTATTATATCAAATAAAACAACAGCCGTATACTCTTTCTATCATAAATTGATAAGCAAAATGCCCTAGATTTCATTTCTAGGGCATTTCAATATTAGATATTCGTTTCATTTTCAAATTTCGTTTTTGCACTTTCTATACTTTGTGCATTACCAAATACACAATAGTATTCTTTTTCTAAACAGGCCTTAACAAGAGGTGCGAATTGTTTTAGCGTTTCATTGGTTGTTGCAAAGAGTTCATCTCTACTTTGTTGGAGCTGCTCTTCCTTAATTCCCATTAAATAATACATTTGAGCTGTCTTTCCTTCAGTTGCAGGTGTAAATGGGAAATCCATCTGACTAATAGTTCCTATTAGATACTGTAATAATTCCCTATCTGAAAGCTGAAGTGATTCTAAATAACTTGGTATTTGTTTGTAAAGCTCTAAAGTTTGATCAATGTTAGGGTCACGATAAGAGACAAAAAACATATTCCCACTACGTCTAAAATCACAGAAGCAGCCGTAGGCACCATTTTGTACACGTACTTTACTCCACAAATAATCCATTGATAAAACTGTTTTTAACATCATCATACCACCATGATAGTCAAATCCTTGTTCTTTAAAGTTATATCCCATGGCTACATAATTAACGTTACTTGGATAGATCATAGCTTCTTTTTCTTCTGTTACCTCAAACTTTATTGTGAGAGGTTCTACCTCTTGTTCTGGTAAAATATCTAGTTGTTTTTGAATGATAGGAATAATGGAGTCAACTTCTTCTTCATCAAGTGTTAAACCTACCGTAATACGTTTTTTATTAGCTAAATAACTATAGGCTTCTTTTAATGCACTAATAGTATCCTCTTTAACACTAGACCAATTTTTCTCAATGTCACAAACAAAATGATAAAATGTAATACCTTTTGTTTTTTCTTCGAAAAGCTCAGTACTTGAGAGATGTGCTAGTAATCTACTATAAGCAATACGATGTCCTTCACTGCTTATGGCTGACTCCATAAGAGCCTTCATCTCACGTATAATTTCTAACAAACGATCTCCATTATCAAATATCGTGTTTTGTAATATTTCACACATCATACGTACTTGCTCAGGTACTTCGTTAATTAATGCTTTAGACTGAATGAGAAACGTAGGAAGATAAGTTTCTCTTTGAGTTGCATCATTTAATGCTTGAATATGATAAGACATACTACCAATATGCTCATCAATATGACTAGATAGTGCTTCATAGGTATAATGTTTAGTATCTAATTTTCCTAGCATGCCTACAATCATGCCTAAATAAGGCATATGCTTATCTTCTATACCAAGTAAATTGATATGCCAATTCACATAAGCAATCTTATTGGTAAATACAGGTGTTATAATATATTCTGTTTCTTCTTCTTTTCTCACGATATATTGGGGATACTTAGCTTGACGCCTTAAATCTTCTCTTTTTAAAAGTGGAATACACTCCGCCGCACCTTCTTCATCTGGCGTAGCTTGAAAAGCATTAAAACGCTGTGTTTCTTCTATCAATGCTTGAAGTTCTTTTTCACTAAGCTGTGCTTTATAGGCAGCTAGCTTTTCTGTAACTGCATCCTCTATCTCTTTCTCTAACCCAACTTTAGGGTATAATTCTACTTTAGCACAATGCTTGTTATTTAAGATATACTGCTTGATAAGCCCTTCATAGTAGCCATTTGTCAAATTAGATTTTAAAGATGTTAATTCTTCTTCATACTTTAAGTAAACAAAAGGAGAAGCATCATAAATCCAACTTTTCATAGCAGCTAAACTATAAAATAACCCTTTTGAATAACCACTTGAGTCGCCTTCTCTAAGTTCAAACTCTTTAACTTGCAAAGCACCTTTTAATAAATGCTCAGGTATTCCATTTTTCACTAAATCCTCTAATACTTCATGAATGACCTCGTAAAAACGTTGTTTTTTCTCTGGAACTACATTTTTACCTACAATCGTAAAGACTGGTTGTTTTAAATGGGTTTGAAAAGCACCATAGACATCCTCTCCAATCCCCTCTGTAATAAGTGCTTTTTTAAGTGGTGAAGCAGGTGTATCTAGAAGGACGTATTCTAAAATAGACATTGCTAACATCAATTGACGATTACCTACTTCTCCTACTACAAAGTTATATGATAAAAATAAACCATTCTCTTTGTCTGGTGTTGCAGAGTAATAACTTGTCTTAGTAATTACTTCTTTAAAAGCTGACTCACTCGCTATATCACTATCAATATCCATATAGTTAAATTTTGATAAATATTCCTCGTCAATATACTCTAGTGTTTTCTTAGGATCCATATCTCCATATAAACAAATGTAACTATTAGATGGATGATAATATGATTTGTGAAAATCTATGAAAGCCTCGTAACTTAAATCTGGAATAGATGCTGGTGCACCACCTGACTCATGAGCATAAGTGGTATTTGGAAATAGTGTTTCTTTAATTAATCTAAATCCGATTTCCTCAGGAGATGAGAAAGCACCCTTCATCTCATTATAAACAACTCCCTTATACTCAATAGGTGCCTTTGCATCCTCAATGTGATAACGCCAACCTTCTTGCATGAGAATTTCTTTTTGCTTATAAATGTTAGGAAAGAATACGGCATCTAAATAAACATCCATGAGGTTGTGAAAGTCTTTATCATTTTGACTTGAAATAGGATAAAGTGTTTTATCAGGATAAGTCATTGCGTTTAAGTACGTATTTAAAGACCCCTTTGCTAGTTCTACAAAAGGATCTTTTAATGGATACTTTCTAGAACCACATAATACAGAATGCTCAATGATATGAGGCACTCCAGTGCTATCCTTTGGGGGTGTACGAAAACCTATACAAAAACTTTTATGTGGGTCTTTGTTGGCAATAAGTAACACCTTTGCCTTAGTACCTTCATGTATATAAATATCTGCTTCACTATCGATTTCCTTAATATATTCTGATTGTTGTAATAAATATCCTTTAATTGGATCAGCCACAGCTTCCCCTCCTTATAATTGTAATTGGTTGATATTGTCAATACTTTTATTATAGGCATTTGTTTTCCATTTGTCTATGTACAAAGTCTATCTTCTTATCAATCCCTATTTTATTATTATGTGATGAAATCAAAAAAAAATAACACTCCAAGTGTTATTTTTAATACTTCCATTTAATTATTCTGCTTCTTTATCTAATTGAATACCCATCTCTTTAAGCTCTTGCCTATTATCATAGACTTGACGAAGCATATCTGTGATATAGCCTTCAAAGGTTTGTACTTCATCATGAATGGCTTCTAAAGTATTTTTAAGATGTTGTTCCATATCACGGCAAGTGTCTTGTGCATATTCTATAGATCCTTTGTGAATTTGCTTTGCATCCTCTTTTGCAGTTTCTAGGATACAAGCTGCACGTTCTCTTGCAAACTGAGTAATCTCATTTTTCTCAATCATAGATTGAGCTTGCTCCCTGGCTTCTTCTACTATCAGACGTGCTTCTTTTTGTGCTTCTGATAGAATTTTATTTCTTTCTTCTACAATCCATACAGATTGTTGTACTTCAGTAGGCAGTTTTAACCTAATATCTCTTACTAGCTCAATCATAGCCTCCTTATCAATGGAAATCTTTCCAGATAAAAAGCTGGTTTTGCCTTCATCAATTAAGTCTTCTAGTTGGTCTAATAAAAGTGCGATTTCACCACATCTTGCATTTTCCACTTTATCTACCCCTTATCTTATTTATTTTTAACTTATTGGCTACAGCTGCTGGTACAAAGGCTTCGTATTCACCGCCAAAACAAACAATTTCTCTTACAGCAGTCGAACTCATATAGGCATGCTCTGGTGCTGTCATTAAAAAAACTGTTTCTAACCCCGTTAATAAACTCCTATTAATTTGTGCCATATTCATCTCTTGCTCAAAATCTGACCCATTACGAAGTCCCCTAATAATCACTCTCGCTTGTTTTTGATGAGCAAAATCTACTAATAAACCTGAAAAACTATCAATTTTTACGTTGTCTAAATGTTTAGTCGCTTCTTTCATAACAGCTATTCGTTCTTCAATAGGCAATAATCCTGCTCCCTTCTTAGGATTAAGGAGTACTGCTACAATTAATTCATCTACTATTTTAGCTGCTCTTGTAATAATATCTAGATGTCCATTGGTCATTGGATCAAAACTTCCTGGATAAATCCCTCTATTCACTGCCTATATCCCTTCTTATAAAACTAAGTGTTGTTGTTTTATACTGCTTTTCTTTCCATAATACCAAATTTTGAGGTAACTTTACAATAGTCTTTGTACTTCTTTCGAGAATAATGTAGCCATCTTCCTTTAAAACGCTATTTTTAGCTAATATTTCAAGAATATCATCTATATTTTCTAGTGCATAAGGTGGGTCCATGAAAATAATGTCAAACTGTTCTCCCTTTAATCTCCTAAGCGCTTCAAATACATCACAAGCTAATATTTTAGTTTCCGCCTTTAAACGTGTTTTTTCTAAATTACGCTCAATACAAGCTAGCGCTTTGTTATCTTTTTCTACAAGAACAGCACGTTTACCCCCTCGACTCAAAGCCTCTATGGCCATGGCACCGCTACCACTAAATAAATCTAAGAATTCACTCTCTGGTATATCAAAAGCAATCATATTAAATAAAGTTTCTTTAATTCTATCTGTTGTAGGTCTTGTATTCATTCCCTCTGGTGCTTCAAGATGCGTCCCTCTACAACGCCCACTTATTACTCTCACAATTTATCCTCCTTTTTAAGGCAATTAATAATTAATAATTATTAATTAAGAATGAAGAATGAAGAATTGTTAATTAAAACATTTCTCAGGATTAGTGCTTATTATTTTTAAGTTTAAATTTTTCATTAGTCATTCTAATGATTCATTCTTAATTCTTCACTGCTCTTCAATTCTTCACTATTCATTCTTCATTCTTCATTGCTCTTCAATTATAAAGCATTATGCAGTGATTGCTCATTTAATCTTGCTTGAATCTCTTGAAGTAACTGATTATTCTGCGACTCTCCTAAGTCTGGATCCATTGCTAACAGGTTTTTCACACAACCTTGTACCTCACCTAAAACTTTAGCATCCGTATAAAGATTGGCAATCTTCATTTCTGGAAGGCCATGTTGCTTTGTTCCAAAAAATTCTCCTGGCCCCCTTAATTTAAGGTCTGTTTCCGCTATAACAAAACCATCTGTACTCTCTTCCATGATTTTCAACCTTTTTTTAGTTACTTTGTTTTTTGAATCACTTACTAACACGCAATAAGATTGATGCTTTCCACGTCCTACTCGTCCCCTTAATTGATGCAATTGGGCAAGTCCAAAACGTTCTGCATTTTCAATTAAAATAATTGTTGCATTGGGTACATTCACACCTACTTCAATAACAGTAGTAGACACCAAAATCTTAGTTTCTGCTCTCGCAAACTGTGCCATAATCTCATTCTTTTCCTTTGGCTTCATCTTACCATGTAAATAAGCTATAGGAATATGAGGAAATTCTTGTGTTTTTAAATACTCGGTGTACTCAATTACATTTTTAAGTTCACTCGTCTTTTCACTTTCCTCTACCATAGGACAAATAATATAACACTGTCTGCCTTCCTGAATTTGCTTTTCTATAAATCGGTAAATACGTGGATGATAAGCTGAATCTACTGCATTTGTCCGAATAGGTTGTCTACCTGGTGGCAGTTCATCAATAATAGAAATATCCATGTCTCCATATAAAATAAGCGCTAAAGTCCTAGGAATCGGTGTAGCAGTCATAACCATTACATCTGGTAAATGTCCTTTTTCTGTTAGTTTTAAGCGTTGTCTTACACCAAAGCGATGTTGTTCATCTGTAATAACTAATCCCAAATTAGGAATTTCTACATTATCTTCAATTAGGGCGTGGGTCCCCACTACAATATGAACTTCATTGGTTTTAATAGCAGCTAATAGTTCTCTTTTTTGCTTAGCGGTAGTAGAACCTGTTAATAGACCAACTTGTATACCAAACGGTTCCATTATTTGTTTAATAAACTCATAATGCTGTACAACTAATACTTCAGTCGGTGCCATAAGTGCACCTTGAAAGCCGTCTTTAACAGCTAAAAACAAACTAATCGCTGCAATAACTGTTTTTCCTGAGCCTACATCTCCTTGTACTAAACGATTCATAGCATAAGGACTTTTCATATCACTAACAATTTCACGCATCACTCTTTTCTGGGCCCCTGTAAGCTCAAAAGGTAAAGATGCCATAAAGGCTTTTAACTCTGATGTTACAGAGTGAGCAATCCCCATGAGTTTAGTAGCAAAATCTGCTTTTAGTTGATATAAAGAAAGTTGTAACATAAAAAGCTCTTCAAATACAAGACGCTTTCTGGCTTCAAAAAAATGCTCTGAGTCCTTTGGAAAGTGAATTCCCATTAAAGCTTCTTGCTTGCTCACTAGATGATATTGCTTCCTAATGCGCTCTGGAAGAGGGTCTTCCACTTCAGGTAAAACCTCACTTAAACAGCGTTCTATTAAACTTCTAATCACTTTTTGTGATAACTTCTGTGTTGTAGGATAAATAGGCGTGATTTTAGCTACTTCTCCCAGTTTTGAAGGATCACTTACCTTCTGATATTCAGGAGAATCCATTTCTAGCTGACCATATTTATGCTTAATCTTTCCATAAAGTAAATATTTTTCGCCCATAATGAAGTTATTACGCATATAAGCCTGTCCAAAAAAAGTAACCATAATACTACTTGTCTCGTCTTTCACTCTAAAGCTTACTATAATTTTATTCCCTTTTTTTGCAATCTGAGGCTTACTGCATACAGTTACTAATACATTTTGTGGCTCATCTAGTTCACATGCTGCAAGTGGTGTAATCTGTCTACGATCTTCATATTCTCTAGGATAATGCTCTATCATATCTTTTAAAGTATAAATACCTATTTTTCTTAGCTTTTCACCTACTTTATCCCCTACACCCTTAAGCTCGTCAATAGAATCACTTAGAAGCATATTTCCTCCTCCTTTCCACATAAAAAAGGCAATCCACACGCATTGTATGGAATTGCCTATTAGTTTATGCTTATTCTGCAGAAATCATGAAATAATATACAGGCTGATTACCGTGGTAAAGTTCAACATCTGCATCTTCAAAAATAGCTTCTGCATCTTTTTGATAATCTTTAGCCACCTCTTCTGTAATTTCCTCACCATAGTAAATAGTAATAACTTCTGCATCTTCTTTCATTTTCTTAAGCAATTCATTGAAAGTTACTTTTAAATCTTTGTGATGTACCACAATACGTCCTTCTAACATACCGAGGTATTCTCCATCTACGATATTTTCACCTTCTAAAGTTGTATCTCTTACAGCAATGGTAATTTGTGCTGTTTGTACACCAGCTACAGCTTCCTTCATATCAGCCATTAACTCCTCAACATTACCATCATGACCATCTTTTGCAATCATAGCTGCAATACCTTGAGGCATAGTAGTTGTTGGTAGTACATAAACTTCTGTTTCTTCATCAATAGCCGCTGCTTGTTCTGCTGCTAAAATAATATTCTTATTATTAGGTAAGACAACTACTTTTTCAGCATGACATGCTTTAACAGCTTTTAAAATATCCTCTGTACTAGGATTCATAGTTTGACCACCTTCAATGACTTGGTCAACACCTAAACTTTTCATTATCTCTGCAATACCACTTCCTGCAGCAATAGAAACAAATCCTAAGTCTTTTTTAGGTTCACTAGGAGCCTCTTCTCCTTCATTAAAAATAGAAGAGTGTTGTTCTCTCATATTCTCTATTTTCAAGTTATGAAGTGCACCAAATTCAAGAGCTTTTTGAAGAGCAAGCCCCGGATTATCAGTGTGTACATGTACCTTTACATATTCTTCATCAGATACAACTACAATACTATCACCAATACTTTCAAGATAAGCTTTAAAGCTTTCTTCTTCGTATTTAGCACCTACATTTTTAGTTGCAATAAACTCTGTACAATAACCAAAGGTAATATCCTCTGTATTAAAGTTTTTGAGTGCTGCAAATGCTGCTTCATTTGGCGCAGTAGCTGGTTTTTTAATTTCGATTTGAAGGTTCTCAATAATAACACGTGCTGCACCTTCTAAAATGCATAGTAACCCTTGTCCACCTGCATCTACTACACCAGCCTCCTTTAAAACAGGAAGCATATCTGGTGTTTTATTAAGTGTCTCATAACCATGTTGAAGTACCCCTTCAATAAATACATTCATATCTGCTGTTTCAAGGCTCATCTCAAGTGCCTTAATAGCAATTTCTCTTGCTACAGTTAAGATTGTTCCTTCTTTTGGCTTCATAACAGCTTTGTAAGCAGTATCTACTCCTTTTTGGAAAGCATTAGCAAGTACTACGGTATCAATCTCTTCTCCACCTTCTGTACTTTCTGTAATGCTTTTTGCAAATCCTCTAATAAGCTGAGATAAAATAACACCTGAATTTCCTCTAGCTCCTCTTAAAGAACCTGTTGCTGCTGCTTTAGCAATAGAGCTGTAATCTACTTTGGAAACAGCTTCTACTTCTTTTGCAGCTGCTAAGATTGTTAATGACATATTCGTTCCTGTATCACCATCTGGCACTGGAAAAACGTTCATTTCATTAACCATCTGCTTCTTTTCATCTAGTAGCTGAGCTCCTGCAATAAACATTGCTTGAAGCTGAGCTGCATCTATTTTTCTAACTTCCACTTTATATGCCTCCTCAAACCCATCAAGGTTGTTATACAAAATATTATTCTTTATCTACTCTTACACCCTCAATGAAGATACGAATGCTTTCCACTTCAATGCCAAGTGCATCTTGTACTTTGTATTTTACTGTACTCATTAAGTTATCTGCTACAGCAGAAATCTTAGTACCGTATTCGACTATAACATGAAAGTCAATATTGGCTTTATTTTCATTTAAACGTACGGCTATCCCTCTAGTTAGGCTTTCACCTTTTAATAAATGTACAATACCGTCCTTTACGTTTCTAGCGGCCATGCCAACAACGCCATAACACTCCATAGCTGTTACACCACTGATTTGTGCAATAACTTCTTCGTTAATAATTATATGACCATATTCATTTGAAAAATTACTTGGCATAAATAGACCTCCTCATCTAGTCCATACTCATTTCAATTTAATTAAATTTTTTATCATTATATCACATCATTGTCAAATAAAAAAGCCTTTATACATCCAAATCATCGTAAAATGAATTTTTCCAAAAAATTAAACGTCCTACTACTTGCAATGTGTCCTATTATCTGTTAAAATAAGCCTTGTTATGTCACGGATTTAAAACAAGGAGGTGTTCAAATTGGCAAAATGCGAAATTTGTTCAAAAGATGTACATTTTGGTATTAAAGTGAGCCACTCTCATAGAAGATCTAACAAAATGTGGAAATCTAATGTTAGAAAAGTTAGAGTTAACCAAAACGGAGCTGTTAAAACTATGAATGTTTGTACACGTTGCTTACGTTCAAACTTAGTAGCACGTGCGTAGTTATAAGCTTGCTATAAATAAAGCGATTACCATATGGTAGTCGCTTTTATTTTTATCTTATTTTTCAAATCTATTCATTGTAATATAACTTTTGCACACAAAAAACCACGTAGTCTAGAGTTATATTTCTCTACGTGGTTTTCTTTAATAAGCTATAAAGACCAGCCTCACAACTATTAGTTTCCATTAGTCATTAGCTTTAATAACAATCAATATTCCCTTTTTCATTACTACTTCTGCTACTTCATCTAGTAAATAGTTACTGATTCCTAGACTTGTTCCTATTGATATAACTGCATTATCAAGTGGATAAGCAAGTCCCTTAGTCGTTACTCCTTCTACATCACCTGCAAAAGGTATTAAACTTACTAAGTCTCCTTTTTTACCTGTTATTTCGAACTTATCCATAGCTAAAGATACAATATTATTGGGGTTTAAAAGGCGTCCATTTATCCTTTTCTTTAAAAGCTGATATAAAAGATGAATATTGGCTAAACTGTGATCTAGCCTACTTCCTAACCCACCATAAATATCTACTTCTTGAGCACCCATTTCAATTGCCTTTTGAACAGCTATTTCTGTATCTGTTTCATCTTTTTCAGGTTTAAAGCGAATAATTGAAACGCCTTTGTTTTCGAAATAAGCCAAGTCCTCTTCGCTTCCACTATCAAAATCTCCCACGATTAAATGTGGCGTTATTCCTAATCTCCTAGCATGGCATATCCCTCGGTCAGCGCAAATCACTTGGTCATAATGCTTATCTTGATTACAGAAGCTATAATCTCCATATTCTCCATTGGTTAAAATAAGTACTTTCATAACTTCTAACAACTTTCAAAAAGCTTTACAAATGCCTTTGCATTTGCTGTAGCTGCCTTACCATCAAATACAGATGAACCAGCCACAAGTACATTAGCTCCTGCTTTAATAATAGCTGCTGCATTATCCATGGTTACACCACCATCTACCTCAATGAGTAGTTCTAAACGATTATGCTTTTCAGCTAGAGCCTTAACCTGCATAATTTTCTCCAAGGAATAAGGAATAAATTTTTGACCACCAAATCCTGGGTTTACAGACATCACAAGTACTAAATCTACATCTTCTATAATTGGTTCTAATAAACTAACAGGTGTACCTGGATTAATAGAAATACCTGCCTTCATTCCTAAGTCATGAATACGCTGAATAACTCTATGAATATGATGAGTCGCTTCTAAGTGAACGGTTAAAATATCTGCACCTGCCATTTTAAACTCTTCTAAATAGCGTTCTGGAGCTTCTATCATTAAATGGACATCCATTACTCCTTTAATATGAGGACGAATACTTTTAACTACAGGCGCTCCTAATGAAATGTTAGGAACAAAAGCACCATCCATGACATCTACATGTATATAAGTAGCACCTCCTGCTTGTACACTCTCTATTTCCTTCTGCAAATTAGCAAAATCAGCCGCAAGTATTGAAGGACTTAAATGAATCACACTACCATCTCCTTATCTCTTTTAATTGTTTATAGTATGCTGCATAAGCTTCATAACGTTCCTTGTAAATCTCTCCATTTTCTAAGGCTTTAATGACCTCACAGCCCGGTTCATGTAAATGAGTACATCCTCTAAATTTACACCCACCTAAGAAAGACTCAAACTCCGGAAAATAATATTGAAGCTGCTCAGCTTCCATACCCTCTAATTGTAGTGAAGTAAAACCGGGTGTATCTAGTACAAATCCCCCTTGGCTAAGTGGAATAAGCTCTACATGTCTTGTCGTGTGTTTTCCTCTTTTTATCTTATCACTTACTTCGCCTGTTTCTAATTTTAAATTCTTCTCTATGGTATTAATAAGTGTAGACTTTCCGACACCTGATGGTCCTGCAAAGACAGTAGTTTTATTTTTTAATTTAGGCATGAGAAGCTCTGTGTTAATCTTCATTTTAGCTGATAAGCAAATCACCTCATATCCTATTTTGGTATAGCGCTTTACAATTTCAGCATATTCATCTTCATTACCTTCATCTATTTTATTAAGTAATATATAAGGAACGATATCTTCTTTTTCAATGTGTAGCAAAAAGCGATCTAGAAGATCTACATGAAGCTGAGGATAACTTACTGAGAATACCACCATAGCTTGATCAACATTGGCTACTGCTGGCCTTATTAAACTATTCTTTCTCTCTAAAATTTCTTCAATAGTACCCTCTAAATAACGGTCATTTGAATTTTCTTCTTTTTTTAGACTAATAAGCACATTATCCCCTATAACGGGGATAATATTTTTATTTCTAAATTTACCTCTTGCCTTACATTCATAAATAGTTTTTCCAGCTTCTACATAGTAAAAGCCTGCTATACCTTTAATAATCGTACCTTCTAGTTTCATCTATTGCACCTCGTTAAAATCAATAGGATCTTCATATTTGGTTTCACCATCAATGGTTACTAATATAATCCCTTTACCTGAACCTGTTAGAGAAAGCTGTATAGGAAATTGGTCCTTGGTTACAACACCATCATAAACAGGCTCTGAACCACTAGCTAAAGTAAGTATTGCCACTACATGATAACTTTCTTTATCTTCCAGTTGCGTTGGCATTTTCAAAGAGTACGGTTTTGTTACCTCTGTTGGTGATGTAGGCTGACTTGTGTCAGGTGTTGGTGTTGGCTCTGGTGTTGGTTCTGGTGTTGGTTCTGGCGTAGCTGGTCCTGTACTTACAATAACACCTATACTACTACCTTCCTCAATCTCTGTACCTGCTGCTAATGCTTGATCAATAATCAATCCCTCTGCCACAGTTTCACTACTATCTGTCCTTTGAGTACCTAATTTAAGATTATATTGTAATAAAATACTCTTTGCTTCTTCTGGTGTTTTTCCTTTGATATCGGGAACAGTTGTCATTTGAATTTTATTATCTGGGCCTTTACTTACATATAGAATAATAGGATCTCCTGACTTAACTTCACTACCACCTACAGGTGTTTGTCTAATAATCCTACCTAGTTCTACTGTTTCATCCGACTCTAGTCTAATATCTACTGCACTAATATCTAAACCTAATCTTTTAATCTCAGCTAATACATCACTTTGGTTGTTTCCTGTAAAATCAGGTAATTTTACCGTCTGACCTTCTGATAAAACTTCATCTTCCTCTTGAACTAATTTTACTTCTACAATCGAATTTTTCTTGGCTTTTTTACCTGCAGAGGGTTCCTGATCAATAACTACTCCTGTTTCATCGCTGCCTTCTGCAATTTTAATTTGCAAATTACGCTCTTTAAGAAGCTGTGTTGCTTCTTCTAAGGTCTTATTACTTAAGCTTGGCACAGAAACCATATTCATATTTTTTCCTAATGAAGGAATCCAAAAGATACATGCTAATGAAATTACTATCACTAAAGCTAGTGTAGCAAAAACACCTCCTGCACCAACTAAAATTTTATATAATTTTGAAACCTCTTCATCCTCTTCTTCATCTTCTAAGAAACTGGTTTCTTCTTCATAAATATTATCTTCTTTTTTTGAAACCTCTAGCTCTTTTTCTACTTCTTTACTATGGTCTCTTAATAGCTGAGTGTCTGCTGGCGTTAGTAAAATTGTTCTTTCCGTAAGCTCTGCACCTTTAATTTCATAGTTAGGATTTTGTAAAATCCCCTTCATATCATAAAGCATCTCATCTGCATTTTGATAGCGATCCATCTGTCCTTTACTTGTTGCTTTTAAAATAAGCTGTTCTAAATTTTTAGGAATAGCTTTATTGAATTCTGAAGGTTTAGGAATCTCTTCATTAATATGCTTTAGAGCTATAGAAATATGTGAATCTGCCTCAAAAGGTAGCTTCTTAGTAGCTAATTCAAACAGTACGATCCCGCAAGAATATAAATCACTACTTTCATTAACATATTTTCCCTTAGCTTGCTCAGGTGAAAAATAATGAACAGAACCAATAGCATTACCTGTGGCAACAATAGTAGATGAATCTACAGCTTTAGCTATACCAAAGTCTGTTACTTTTAATACCCCTTCATTAGTTAGCAAGATGTTTTGGGGTTTAATATCACGATGAATAATCTTCTTGTTATGCGCATGCTTTAATGCTGATACCATTTGCATACCTAATTCTAGTACTGTTTTCGCTGGAAATGGTCCCTTTTCTGCGATAACTTCTTTTAATGTTTTCCCTTCAACATATTCCATTACAATATAATGTAAATCTTTATCACTACCTACATCATAAATCCCTACAATATTAGGATGTGATAAACTTGCTGCTGAAAGTGCTTCTTTCCTAAATTTTGCCACAAATTCTTCGTCTTGTACGAATTCTTCTCTTAATTCTTTGATAGCAACATAGCGTTGTAATCTATTGTCTTTTGCTTTATAGACTATAGACATTCCACCTGCACCAATTTTTTCAATAATTTCATAACGTTCTCCCAATAGGGTCCCTGGCGTTAACATGTTTTTTTCACCTCTTATTTTTTCACAATAATGACTGCTATATTATCCATTCCGCCTTTTGCATTTGCTTTTTCTATGAGTGAATCAACGATTTCTTCCGCTTCTCCGCTACTTTGACATACACACTCATGAATCTCCTCGTTTGATAACATAGACGTTAATCCATCTGAACAAAGTAACATATACTGAACTTTGCTTAAATCAAACATCACTGTATCAATTTTAACTTTTGCATATGTACCAACTGCGCGAGTAATAATGTGTCGTTGTGGATGTGCCCTTGTTTCATTTTCAGAAATATATCCTTGCTCTAGCATTTCTTGTACTAATGAATGATCTGTCGTCGCTTGGAAAATGCTCCCTTCATTCATTAAGTAAAGTCTGGTGTCTCCTACATGAGCTAAGTACACAATGTCTTCAATGACTGTTGCTACTGTCATTGTTGTCCCCATTCCATTATACGCTTCATCTTGTTTTGATTTTTCATAAATGGCATGATTAGCATTTCTTATTCCCAGTTTTAGTAAAATAGTTATATCTTCTCTTGTCTTAATATCAATATGCTTATGTGCTTCTAAATACTCACAAAAGGATGAAATAGCTAATCCACTTGCAATACTTCCTGCCTTATGACCACCCATTCCATCTGCAACAATATATAAATTAGGCAGAATACCAATAGGTGAATTGGAAACGAAGATGGCATCTTCGTTCCTTATTCTTTTTCTACCAATGTCTACCTTGCCAATAGCTTGCATGCTATTCACCTCGCTTTTTAAGATACCTACGACGTAGTTGCCCACAGGCTGCATCTATATCCGCTCCTAATGTTCTACGTAATGTTGTAGGCACACCGTACTGCTCTAAAATACCCTTAAACCTCTCAATACTTGAAGCTTTACTACTTGTATAATTTCTTTCATCTATCTGATTAACAGGAATGAGATTCACATGACAAAGCATTCCTTTTAAAAGCCCACCTAAACGTCTTGCATCTTCTTCCTTATCATTTTGCCCTTCAATTAAAGCATATTCAAAAGTTACTCTTCGATTTGTTTTCTTGATGAAGTAATGGCAAGCCTCTAACACCTCTTCTAAGCTATACTTTCTTGCTATCGGCATTATTGCTTGACGCTTCTCATCTGTCGTAGCATGGAGAGAAAGGGCCAAGTTTATTTGAAGTTCTTCTTCTGCTAAAGCTTTTATTTCTGGTACAAGCCCACATGTTGATACCGTAATATGACGTTGTCCAATATTTTGTCCTGCTGGGGAATTAATAAGCTCTACAAACCTTAAGGTTACATCTAATTCTTCTAAAGGTTCTCCACTTCCCATAATAACAATATTAGATACACGTTCATTTGTATCCTTAGAAATAGCATAAATTTGGCCGACCATTTCAGCTGGCAAAAGATTTCTAATGCGTCCTTCTACAGTGGATGCACAGAATTTACAGCCCATCCGACACCCTACTTGTGAAGAAATACAAACCGAATTACCATGTTTATAACGCATTAAAACACTTTCTATTATATGTGAATCTGATAACTCAAACAAGTATTTTATTGTCCCATCTATTTCTGAACAAAGCTTTTCTACAATTCTAAGTGGCTTAATAGGATAATTTTCTTTGAGTTTTTCTCTTAGTTTTAGAGGTAGGTTACGCATTTCATCATAATCCCATATCATTTTCTTGTGAATCCATTCAAAAAGCTGTTTCGCTCTAAATTTACTTTCTCCATAAGCTAGTATAATTTCCTCTAATTCTTCTATGGTATGATTTATAATTTCATTCATGACTAAACTCCTTTTTTAAAACTAGCGATGAAAAAGCCATCTGTCCCTGCCATATGAGGTAAGATTTGAATCATCCCATCTTCTTTAATAGCTTTCTTTAATGGATTAGGTATAGTATCTACTATATTTTCTAATTCTAAACCTAACCCTTTGATATACCTGACCATTCCTTCGTTTTCCTCATATGAAATAGTACATGTACTATAAACGAAACGTCCTCCCGGCTTTACATAGCTTATAGCTGCCTCAACTAATTTTCTTTGTAATGCAACAATTTCAAGTAGTCCTTCTCTAGATTTATGTGCTCTTATATCTGGTTTTCGCTTCATAATACCTAAACCAGAACATGGTGCATCTAACAAAACTTTATCAAAAGCTTCTATAAAATCCTCATTCTTTACACTTCCATCTTGAAGTGTTGGTTCAATAATACTTATTCCCATACGCTCAGCATTTTTCTTAATAAGCTCTAATTTATGTGGATGAATATCACAACTTATAATGCTTCCATTATCCTTCATCAATTCCGCCATATGAATAGACTTACCACCTGGAGCACTGCACATATCTAAAATGCGATCCCCTATTTCTGGCTTCATAACATGTGCCACTAGCATAGCACTTTCATCTTGTACTGTCCATTCTCCCTTTTTAAAAGAAGGACTATTTTGGAGGTTATCTACACCTTTCAGATAAAAGGCTTCTTCTAAAAAGGCACCTTCTTTTAACTGAATACCTTCTGCCTTAAGTGTTTCTTCAAAGTCTAATCTATTTGTCTTTAATGTATTATAACGTACACATACTTCAGCTCTTTCATTAAGTGCCGCACAAATTGCCTTTACCTCTTCTTTTTTGTAAACCTTAAGCCAATCTTCTATAATCCATTCTGGAATAGCATAATGAATACTCATTGCTAACACTAAATTTTTTGCTTCATCTGGATAAACAATTTGTTCTCTTTGCCTTTCTATATTTCTAAGAAGACCATTAACAAAACCTGATAAAGTTTGAAACTTTCTCTTTTTGGCAATCTTTACTGCTTCATTTACAATGGCCGAAGTAGGTACTTTATCTAGATATAGCATTTGATACAAGCTCATACGCATTAAATTTCTAATGAGGGGCTTCATTCGATGCACAGGCGTTTTAGAAAACTGATTAAGAATATAATCGAGTTTTATTTGATACTTTAGTGTCCCATAAACAACCTCTGTGACAAATCCTTTATCTTTTGCATCTATATCTTGAAGGGCACGTTTTAGTACTAATTGTGCATAGCTATCTTCTTTTTCTATTTCTATTAATAAGTCTACGATTTGCTCGCGTGCCGTTTTGTTCATATCAAAAACCTCTCTTTTACTCATGTTTATTATTTCATACTATAATGTACCACTAATTTTAACATTTAACCATCCTTTTATCAAAAAGCAAAGGGAGGCCATAAAAAGAGAGTGCTCCCTCTTTCGAGTAAAAGCACTCCCCTTTTCTAATCATTATTACGATTACTAATCATAATTAAACGAAGTAAAGATAAAATAGATGCCATGGCTGCTGCTACATAAGTTAATGCTGCTGCATCTAATACCTTTTTTGCCCCCACTAATTCTTCTGGTGCTAAAATGCCACTTGATTCTAATGTAGCTAGTGCTCTTTTAGAAGCATTAAATTCTACTGGTAAAGTGACGATAGCAAACACTGTCGTAATAGCAAATAACCAGATTCCTAGATCTACTAAAAACGGCATGCTTCCAAAAAATAAACCTATAAATACCAGTGGCATAGATACACGACTAGCAAAATTTGTAACCGGATAAATGGCATGTCTAAAACGTAAGAAAGCATAATCATTAGCATCTTGGATGGCATGACCTGCTTCATGCGCCGCTACACCTAATGCCGCTATGGAATCTACACCATAAACACTTTCTGAAAGCGCTAGTGTTTTGTTAACTGGATCATAAAAGTCTGTCATTGAACCACGTACTGGTTGAATGGGAACATTAATATTATTCATTGCTAAAATACGCCTTGCTGCTTCTTCTCCTGTATAGCCTGAAAGTGTTCCCTTTCTAGAATAAACATTAAAGGTATTTTGTACCTTTAAACTCGCATACAGAGGTATAATCATCATAGCTAGCGTAATCCATAATATTTGTGAACTACCACCATCATAATAGAGCATACGCTTCACTCCTTAAACTTATATGCCTAGTACCACGCCTATTTCAAGTGTATTTCCCTTAATATATTCGGAAACTGGCATACGTTTTTTATTAGGCATTTGAATTTCCTGAATACATAAGCTACCATCTAAAGTTTTTACAAGAATCCCATCTTTACTTACTTCTAAAATGGTCCCTGGTGCACCTTCTCCTTGCTTTAAAGCTTTTACGGCTTTCCAGATTTTCATTACCTCACCCTTATAGTAAGTATAACCACCTGGCCAAGGATTAAGTCCTCTAATTAAAGCATCAATACTACTTGTAGAAGCTTGCCATTTAATCTCACCTAAACTTTTTTGAATAAGTGCCGCATAAGTAGCTTCACTTTCTTCTTGTTTTTGTCTTTCCTTACCACCGGCAATAATCATAGGCATAGCTTCTTTAAGAGCCTCTGCTCCTACTATTTTCATCTTATCATGAAGTGAAGCATAAGTATCTGCTTCATCAATCACTATTTCTTTCTTAAGTAGCATATCCCCTGTATCCATGCCTTTATCCATGTACATAATGGTAACACCTGTTATTGGCTCTTCATTAATAATAGACCATTGAATAGGTGCAGCTCCTCTATACTTAGGAAGTAATGAACCATGAATATTGATACAACCATATTTAGGGATATTTAATATACTTTCAGGTAAAATCTGTCCAAATGCTACTACTACAATAACATCTGGATTTAAAGATTGTATGTGGTTGTAAAACGCTTCATCGCCTCTTATTTTCTCTGGTTGTAAAACTGTTAGTCCATGTGCAAGAGCTACTTCTTTTACAGGCGGCATACTCTCTTTTTTTCCTCTACCCTTAGGCTTATCAGGTTGTGTCACTACAGCGCTTATTGTATAATTTTCATTAATTAACATTTCTAAAGTTGGTACTGCAAAATCAGGTGTACCCATAAATACAACGTTCATAACTTTCTCCTCTTTTCTTGCCTGCTACTCTACTTCAAATAAATCGCCTTCTACTAAATCGATAAATAACTTGCCTTCTAAGTGATCAAATTCATGAAGCATTGCTCTTGCCATAAATTCTCTTCCTTCTATTTCAAACACATTGCCATGTCGATCTTGAGCACGCATTTTTACGTAGTCAGGACGTCTTACTGTCCCATATCTTTTAGGTACACTTAAGCAACCCTCTTCACCTAATTGTTCCCCTTCATATGCAAGGATTTCAGGATTAACAAACTCAATAGGACCTTCTCCAATATCTACAATAAATGCACGTTTAAGTAACCCTACTTGTGGTGCTGCAATACCTACACCATCAGCCAGATACATGGTCTCTTTCATATCATCTAGTAAAGTCCATAAACTTTCATCAAACTTCTTAATAGGTTTGGATACTTTTCTTAATACTTCTTCTTTTTCAGTTCTAATGGATCTAATTGCCATAATTGCCTCCTTCATTATAACATGGCTAGTGGGTCAACATCCCACTGTATCTTTGTGCCACTTACTTTTTCTTTATTATAAAACTTTTCTAAACAAAATTTACCATAAATTAATAATTTTTCTCGTTCTTCTCCTACAATGAGTAAACGCCACCTATATTCATCACCTATTTTACTAATAACAGCACTAGTAGGTCCAATGACTCTAAAATGACTTTGACCTTTTTGACTATAGTAACGATAATATTGACTTAGAAGCTGGATAGTACGAATAACTTCCCCTTCGTCTAACCCTGAAACCAATACTGAAAAAATATGGGTATAAGGCGGATACCCTAATACCTGTCTATTAGCTAATTCCTGCTGATAAAATGATTCTTGAGCATTATTTTTAATAGCTTCCATCACTAAGTGATCTGGATTATAGGTTTGGATTACAACTCTTCCCTTTTCACTTCCTCTACCCGCTCTTCCCATAGCTTGAGTTAGTAATTGATAAGTACGTTCGTTACTTCTAAAGTCTTGCATAAAAAGAGATAAATCGGCTGATAAAACACCTACTAAAGTAACCGCTGGAAAATCATGACCTTTAGCAATCATTTGTGTTCCTATTAATAATCTTACTTCTTTATTTCTAAAAGCTGATAAGATTTTTTGATGTCCCTCTTTACCAGTTGTCGTATCCATATCCATCCTTGCAACACCATATTCACCAAAACATTCATTCAAATAGGCCTCTACCTTTTCTGTTCCACTTCCCATAAAACGAATGTATTGACTGCCGCATTCAGGACAAACCTCCGGTACCTTCCTAGTTTTTCCGCAATAATGACACTGGAGTGTTTGCTGGGAAGCATGGTATGTCATAGATACATCACAGTGGTCACACTTAATAACGTATCCACAACTTCTACAATTGATAAAGGTAGAATAGCCTCTTCTATTAAGTAATAACATAACTTGACCATCAGCTGCAAGTGCATCCTTAATGGCTTCATATAAAGTATGACTTAACACCGTATTATTTCCTTTTTGTATTTCTAGCCGCATATCTACAATATCTACTTCCGGTAAGACTGCTTCACCTATTCGCCTATTTAAAGTAAGCAAGCTATAGTCACCTTTACGAGCATCTGCATAACTTTCTATACTAGGTGTAGCTGTAGCCAGTAAAACTTGCCCACCATTTTGTATCATACGTTTCTTAGCGATATCTATGGCATGATATTTAGGTGTGGTCTCAGATTTATAGCTACTTTCGTGTGCTTCATCTATTACGATAAACTTCAAATTATCAAGCGGCATAAAGACAGCACTTCTAGGTCCAATAATAATAGATACTTCTTTATTTTTAGCCTTCATATAAAGCCTTTGACGTTCCTTGGCACTCATCCTGCTATGGCTTAATGCAACTCTGTTACCGAAGCGTTCTTTAAAACGAGACAAGGTTTGGTCTGTCAGTGCAATTTCTGGAACTAAAACTAAGGCTGTTCCCCCTTGCATTAATACTTCTCTAATAGCATGTAAAAAAACTTCTGTTTTCCCACTCCCCGTAATTCCCTCTAGCAAGATGGTACGATAAATACCTGCCTCATTTAACGCCTTTAAATACTGGACTGCCTGTTCTTGTTCTTCATTCAACACTTTAAAACGTGCATCACAGATAGGATCCGGTTCATAAATAAGTTTGGTTTCTTCTATACAAATATAACCATTTTTTTCTAAAGTTTTCAAAGAAGAACTACTCACCTCTGGTAAAGCTAACAATTCTTTTTGACTCACAACCTGATGTTCTCTTAAATAGTCAATAATTTTTTTTTGTTTTGCAAATGTTCTTTTATGAGCATTGGCACTACAATAGACTTTAAGTTTAATTTCATCCTCCGTAAGCCTTACCCTTTTTTCACTTACTTCTTCTAACACCATAGGTTCGCCTTTTAAACCAGGAGGCAACACCACATCAATCGCAGCAGCATAACTAGTTGCATAATAGTTTGCAATAAAGTCAATAAGTTCTAACTGCTTTTTGTCTAAAATAGGCGTTTCATCAACTAATACATCTACCTTCTTTATACGATAATGAGATGCTTCAACCTCATTCATTAATTTAACAACATAACCTAATTGTAAGTGATTATACCTACCAAAGGGGACTTTTACACGTTGCCCTACTTGGATGCGTGAACTTATTTCAGGTGCTACCTCATACGTAAAAGGGCGATCAATTTCATTGACTGTTGCAAACTGAATAATAACTTGTGCATAGCAAGGCATCTCTTTTTCACTTCTTCCTCTTATCTATAGTAGTTATTTCGTCTGATGACTTAAGAAGTCTGCCAACAATTGTTGACAGACTTCTTAAGTCTTTTTCCTTAGTTACTTGTTTGTTCCACTTCTTCCATTACTTTCACTACTTCTAATTCTTCTACTGTTGGATGGAATTCTCTCATACGCATTTTTCCTTCATAAATTTCATCAACCGCAATAGAAATAGGCTTTTTAGATTTTAATAAATCATTAAGTCTAGCTGCTTCTTTGATTTTCTCTGGATCAATAATTCTTTCACCAGTTTTGTCAGCTTCTTTAGTTGCTGCTGCTTGCTCATTAATCACATCAATAATGTGTCTAGCTCTCTTTGATGCAGCAATAACAATAGAATAACGACTTGTAAGCTTTGAAGTTCCTTCTTTATTAAGCTTATGCATGATTTGGGTATAAGATGGTTGTAACATTTAAAATCCTCCTAGTTATGAATAATTTCTTCTATTTCTGCTGTATAATGACAGCTTCTTAACTTTTCTGCACCTACAATACGATTAATATCGTCTATAGCCTCAACTAAACGGTCATTCACTACAATATAATCATAGGTTGTATAAAGCGCAAGCTCTTCTTTGGCACGTTTTAGTCTTTGATCAATAACGTTTCTTTCCTCTGTCCCTCTTCCAACTAAACGTTTTTCAAGTTCTGTTAATGAGGGTGGAATAACAAAGATAAAAATAGCATCAGGGTAAATCTCTTTGATTTGCTGAGCCCCCTGCACTTCTATTTCTAGTATAACATCTTTTCCTTTTTTTACACTTTGTTCGATAAAAGCTTTAGGTGTACCATAATAATTATCACAAAAACAAGCATATTCTAAAAGCTCATCTTGTGCAATCATTTTTTCAAACGCTTCCTTTGTCTTAAAGAAATAGTGTACACCTTCTTCTTCTCCTTGTCTAGGCTGACGTGTTGTAGCGGAAATAGAAAGTAAAAATTGCTCATTTTTAATCAGTTCCTTTACAATTGTTCCTTTTCCTGACCCAGATGGTCCTGATAAAACGATTTTTAATCCTTCCTTCATTACCGTACTCCTTTTTCTTTATTATTTACTCTTTAGGACTTCCTAATCTACTTGCCATGGTCTCTGGTTGAAGAGCTGACAAGATGACTTGATGATTATCTGTAATAATCACCCCTCTTGTTTTTCGTCCTTGAGTCGCATCTATAAGCTGTGACTCTTCTCTTGCTTTTGTGATTAATCTTTTAATAGGTGCTGATTCAGCAGTAACAATAGCCACGATACGCTCAACTGCTACAATATTTCCATAACCAATATTAATAAATTGACTCATCTTGCCACCTACTCTAAATTTTGAACTTGCTCTCTTATTTTCTCAATTTCAGTTTTAAGAGCCACTACAACCTTCGTAATCTCATAGTCGTTTGCTTTTGAACCAATGGTATTGGCCTCTCTATTCATTTCCTGCATCAGAAAGTCAAGCTTACGCCCTACAATGCCACCTTCTCTTAAAATACTTTCTAATTGTTCAAAATGGCTGCTTAATCTAGTTACTTCCTCATCAATAGAACATTTATCCGCAAATACAGCTACTTCCATTGCTAAACGACTTTCATCTATATTTGTGCCATCTCCTAAAAGCTGCTGTAGTCTACTTTGCAAACGCTGACTATAATGAGCAACTACTAAAGGACTACGCTGATTAATTTCGTCTAATAGTACTCTTAAGCCTTCATTTTTACCCAGAATATCTTGACAAAGTGCAGTGCCTTCCTTGCTTCTCATCTCAAGAAATGTTTCTAATGCGCCTTCTAGGGCTTTCTCTATTGTTCCACTTACTGTTTCTAGATTACCTGCTTGTTTCTGAATGTTCACA
The DNA here is from genome assembly GCA_023393125.1 of Bacillota bacterium. GTDB lineage: Bacteria > Bacillota > Clostridia > Lachnospirales > Cellulosilyticaceae > Cellulosilyticum. The sequence continues at coordinate 102,100 of JAEWMQ010000024.1, read as the reverse complement.
AGATCATTAACTGCGAGTAAATGAGATAACTTTAAATCATCTTCTAACTGAAAAGTCTCGCCTAAATGACGTACGCCTTCTAAGTAAGCCTGAGCTAAAGCTTCATTTACTGTGACTTCAAGATCTTCCTTAGCCGTGGAGTGGCACATAATACTAATTTCTACCTTGCCTCTAGCCACTTTATTTTTAATGGTATTACGTACATTTTCCTCCAAATGCATCAACATACGAGGTATGCGAATATTAAGGTCTAAATAACGATGGTTCACAGCGGAAATTTCAACACTTACTTTTCTTGCATTTTCTTCTATTTCACATCTTCCATAGCCTGTCATACTATAAATCATGCATTTTCCTACTTTCTTTATAGGCATTGTTTCTTAGACATTTGCTTTTTATTATAACACACCTTCCTTTTATTTTCAAAAAAATTATGCTATACTTTGTCCTATAATTAAAGGAGGAAATAAATATGGCATTAGATGGTCTCGTCTTAGCTAATATTGTGAATGAATTAAAAGATACACTTATTGGCGGACGCATTGACAAAATATATCAAATTGAAAAGGAAGATATCCTTCTTACTATTCGAAATAACAGCAATACTTATAAATTACTTTTGACAGCAAATAGCAACTATCCTCGTTTACATCTATCTACCCTTTCCAAAAATCCTTCACAAGATCCTCCTATGTTTTGTATGCTCATGCGCAAACATTTAGGTGGCGGCAAGTTACTTCATATATCACAACCAGATTTAGAACGTATTGTTGAATTTCATATCGAAGCAACTAATGAGCTTGGAGATAAGGAAACAAAAAAACTCATTATAGAAATCATGGGTAGACATAGTAACATTATTTTAACAAAGGAAGATCACCTCATCCTTGACAGTATTAAACATATTTCAAGTGACAAAAGCAGTGTTAGGGAAATACTCCCTAATCGTGTTTATCAAAGACCTCCTAGTCAAGGGAAATTAAGTCCACTTCATATTTCGGAAACAACTTTTATAGAAAAGCTTAAAACTAGTGATTTACCTCTATTCAAAAGTCTTTATATGAACTTCAATGGTCTTAGCCCTATGATTTGTCATGAAATCTGTCATACAGCAGGAGTAGATGGTGAAGCTTCTACACTTACAACTTCACCTAATGATTATATAAAGCTCTTCAAAGGCTTTACAGATACTTTAGAACCTATTTACTCTGGTCATTTTAGACCTACCTTATATCAAAATGCTGCAGAAATTCCTGAAGATTTCTACTGTTTACCTTTGACTCTCTATAAAGATTTAGAAGCTAAAGCTTATCCTAGCATGAGTGAGCTACTCGAATACTACTTCTTTGAAAAAAGTACAAGATTTAACGTAGCTCAAAAAACAGGTGATATCAAAAAACTAATTCATACTTTTATGGATCGTAGCATACGAAAAAAAGTCATTCAAGAAAAAGCTTTAGAAGAATGTGCCCATAAGGAACTCTATAAAATTTATGGCGAACTCTTAACAGCTTATGCACATCAAATTCCACCTAAAGCTACTAATTTTACAACTTTAAATTACTATACGGAACCTTATGAAGAGATAACCATTCCTCTTGAGGCAAATAAAACAGCTATTCAAAATGCACAAGCTTATTTTAAACTATATAATAAAGCTAAACGTACAGAACTAGCTGCTACAGCGCAGCTTGTTAGCATTGAAGAAGACCTCCAGTATCTTGCTTCTGTTCTACTTTCTTTAGATTTGTTAGAAACTAAAGAAGATATTTCAGAGCTCAGAAATGAATTGGTACAAATGGGTTATTTAAAAAAGAAAAAAAGTACAAAAAAAGAAACTCGTTCTAAAAAACAATTACCTTACCTACATTTTAAATCCTCTAAAGGTCATGATATCTATGTAGGAAAAAATAACTATCAAAATGATGAACTCACTATAAAATTTGCTAAAACTAATGATTTATGGCTCCACATTAAAGATGGGCCAGGCTCTCATGTTATTGTTAAGCATTTAGATAACATACCAATAGATGATGAGGTCATCTTAGAAGCTGCTACTTTAGCGGCTTACCATAGTAGTGGTAAGATGTCTAGTCATGTGCCTATTGACTACACTTTCCGTAAAAATGTAAAAAAAGTACCTAATGCAAAGCCTGGCATGGTTATTTACAAACAATTCAAAACACTTTTCGTTACCCCTACAGAAGCCTTTGTCAAAAAGCTTCTGCCTTAAACTTATTATTTAAATAAAAATTTTATAAAAGGATTTTTAAGCTCATTCTCTATGCTTAAAAATCCTTTTCTTCATTTAATCATCATCTAAAAGGATTATGATTTAGTAATTATTTTATTTTTGCTATTAAATATTATTTTTTATATTTTGCTGAATTGTTGATTAATTGCAATTTATATGTTAAATTAATCATAATAGTTTAATATATTTAAATACATACGTAAAGGAAAGGTGATGCGAATGCAAGAAAATAAAGAACTTAGAGAGCAATTAATGACACTAACTGAAATGTGTGAAATGAGTAGTATGATTGATCCTGAATTATTTACTAAATACTCCGTCAAAAGAGGACTTCGTGACTTAGATGGACGTGGTGTACTTGTAGGACTTACCGAAATTGGAGAGGTACATTCTTATATTGTAGATGATAATGAGATGATCCCTGTTCCAGGACAGCTACGCTACAGAGGTATTAACATAGAACAAATTACTAAGGGCTACCTAAAAGATAAGCGTTTTGGTTTCGAAGAGACTACCTATCTCTTGCTTTTTGGTCATCTTCCTAGCCAAGAAGAACTTGAAAATTTTGACAAACTCTTAGGTAGTTATCGCGAACTACCTGATAATTTCTTTAATGATATGATTCTAAAAGCACCTACCAAAGATATCATGAACTCTTTAGCACGCAGTGTCCTAGCTTTATATAGCTATGATGATCAAGCTGATAATACTTCAACTTATAATGTTCTTAGACAATGCTTGTCTTTAATCTCACGCTTTCCAGCGCTTGCTGTATATGGTTATCAAGCATATGCCCATTCTCATCTTGGTCAAAGCCTTTATGTTCATTCACCCAAAGCAGAGCTAAGTACTGCTGAAAATATTCTCCATATGCTTAGACCAGATTGTAAATATACTCACCTTGAAGCTACTCTTTTAGACTTAGCCCTCATTCTACACGCTGAACATGGTGGTGGTAATAACTCTTCTTTTACCACTCACTTAGTTACCTCTTCCGGAACAGATACCTATTCTGTTATGGCCGCGGCTCTTGGTTCACTTAAAGGTCCAAAACATGGAGGTGCCAACATCAAGGTTGTTCATATGTTCGAGGATATGAAAGAACAAATTAAAGACTGGACAGATGATGCTGCCATCGAAGATTATCTTGGTAAACTACTTAATAAACAAGCTTTTGATAAGGCTGGTCTTATTTATGGTATTGGTCATGCTGTCTATTCTATTTCAGATCCTCGTGCCATTATCTTAAAGGAATATGCTGAAAAATTAGCTCATGAAAAGGGATTAGATAAGGAATACTATTTCTATACTAAAATCGAAGCCTTAGCTCCTAAGGTTATTGCACGTGAACGTAAAATGTATAAGGGCGTTAGCGCTAATGTAGATTTTTATTCAGGCTTTGTATACAACATGCTAGGCCTACCTCTAGAACTTTATACACCTATCTTTGCAATTGCACGTATTTCCGGTTGGAGTGCTCACCGTATTGAAGAACTTGTTAATAGAGGGAAAATCATTCGCCCTGCTTATAAAAGCGTTTCAAAACATCAAGAATATATTTCTCTTCATGAACGTTCCACTCTAGATGAAGCTGCTAAATAATAAATTTAAAAAAGGAAGGTTGCAAATCAATTTTGTTTGTTTGCAACCTTCCTTTTTACTGCAATCCTTCTCATTATTCATTATTTTTACCATAATCATTTTTTTCACGCTAACAATGTGTCTCTATCTCATTAAATTCTAATTAATATAAGCCTCTACGCTAGCTGACTCATTTGCTTTAAATGTACTTTAATAACATCTATAGGCTCTCTTAAATCAATAGATCCTACATATATCTGATGCTGGTCCAACATATATTCTTCGATATAAGTAGATTCCACAGAAGGGTATAATAACAATCCACTCATTTTTATTTCAGATTTCGTACTATTATCAAGAACTGAATAAAAAGTTTTCTTTAGTTCTTTTAATAAAAATTTCTTATGCTGAGTTGTTTTTTGATTATAAAAAAGTTCTGGATAAAAACACGTATGTAAAAGCATAATCTTGTCTTCTCGAAGCAAAAGCAAATCACTATCCACTTCTTCTTCATCCGCTATTTTTTCATAACTCACTTCTACCCCAAGACATTCTGTTTCAAAAAAACGATATATAAATTGCTTATATATATTATTAAATAGTTTATAATCTATATAACCTTTACCAGTGCTTGTATCAATATGTATGCCACTGAAAATCATATACCCTATATGGATAAGCATCTTATAAGGAAATTTATTCTTCTCATAACTTAACTTCCTCCAAGCTATACTGTTTAAAGAAATATCTTCTACTTCATGAAACGAGATAAGGAGCCTTTTAAAACGTTTAAGTTCTTTAGTGGATAGACGTTCTCTTTGTAAAATTAAGAGACATAGTGCTTTTAATACCTGATTATAAATATTATTAACACTAAACTCATCATAATGACAATAAATCTGTCTACTTACTTGTGTTTTAAGTCGTATGGTTTCATGCATATCAATTTTGCCTCTAAGGACTTTTAGAAGACCTTCCCCCTCCACATACTCCTTATAAAGTCCCCTTCTAAATTGCCTTGTTATTCCTTGTAGTAAAATTGCTGATAAAAGCATCTCTACTTGATTAAAAGCTTCCTCTCCCATATCTTCTGGTGTAATAGTTCTTAGATCTCTAAAGCTATAACATAGCATTGTATATAAATTCACATTAGGTATTTGTAGCAGCATTTCTTCTTTATGCATACTGTAATGCCCCTCTTAATGCTTTCACATAGGTAGAAAATTTCTCGTAATTTTCACCCCAGTATTCTTCTAATAGAGGAACTATTTCACATTCAATAATTTCGTAGAGTTCTTCATCATTACCTGTATTGAGGTCAGAAAAATAACTATGTCCTATACGAAAACCTCTTCCTAAAGATTCATCTTGTGTAATAGCTTCATTAATTTGCATAATGACCTGAATAACTCTTGAAAGCTTTGTATGCTCAAATTGTTTCATATACTTCTCAAAGTTCCCTCCAAAAGCTGGATCTATTTCGATAAAGCTAAAACGTCTACGTAAGGCATAATCCATTATGGCTAAGCTTCTATCCGCTGTATTCATTAAACCAATAATATATAAATTCTTAGGAATGTAAAAACGTTCTTTTGAGTATGTGGTTTCAATAGCAAACTTTTTATCTCTTTTATCTGCCTCAATAAGAAGTAATAGTTCTCCAAAAATCTTACTTAAATTTCCTCTATTAATCTCATCGATTATAAAAAAATAGGGATTTTCTATATCATCCATTGCTTTTTGACAGAACGTATAAAATAAACCTTTTTCTAGATTAAAACCACCTGTTTCATTTGGTCTAAAACCCATAACAAAATCTTCATAAGCATAATTTTGATGGAATTGTATCATTGATACACGGTCATCATCCTTTTTACCAATGAGGGAGTAAGCTAGTCTTTTAGCCAAGAAAGTTTTTCCAACTCCAGGCGCTCCTTGTAAAATAATATTTTTTTTGCGATTCAGCCGTCTAATCATTTGTATATACTTGTCCTTTGAGATATAGGCTTCTGCTAAAAAATCCTCGCTAGTATAGGTGGTCTTTACTGCCATATAAACAGGATCTACTGTTTCTACTTCTATTTTACGACTAGAATTTTTGGTATAAGGGGATACATAGACTGACTCATTAATTTCTTCTATCATTTATATTTCTCCTTTACTATAAGCATGCTTAAAGTGCTTTCTACGCTTAGTTACTTAATAACACTATATTAATTTGAATTATCCATTATATTTTATCATATTTTAATAATATTTTATAGTATCAAAAATCATAAATACGCAAACAAAAGAGCCAATCATTAAGATCGGCTCTTCATTAATCTACTTTACTTACTCGGCGCATCCTACCTTTTATAGGAGTTGTCTGCAATAAGCTTAGCACTTCTTCCCCTTTACCATTTAGAATCTCCACATAAGTAGAGATATCTTGCAAGTTGATAATACCAATATCCTCTGCCGTTATTCCTGGTAAATGACATAAAGTACCTACAATATCTACAGGTCGCATTTTTGTTTTTTTCCCAGCATTTATATGCAGTTTCATGATTTCTTGTCCTAAAATTGTTCCTTTGGTTTCTTTAAGCTGTAGGGGCTTTTTCATCTTTTCTTCAAAGGCTTTTTTGGCATTTGCTATTTCTTCACTACTATAAGGCTTTCGCATAGGCAATTTCCTCATCGTATATGCCTCAATAGCGGCTACATATTTTTCATCTGCTGGCTCTATTAATGTAAAGGCTTTACCAGACCTTCCTGCTCTTCCTGTACGTCCCATACGGTGTACATAATTTTCTGCTTGCTCTGGCACATCAAAGTTAATCACATGAGTAATATGATCAATATCGATTCCCCTAGCTGCAACATCTGTAGCTATTAAATAGCGAAAACGTCCTTTTCGGAAGTCTTCCATTACCGCAAATCTTTGTTTTTGTTCCATGTCACCATGTATTTTAGAAACACTATTACTTAAATGACGTAGTATTTGCCATACCCTTTCAACACGTTCTTTTCGGTTACAAAAAATAATGCAGCTCTCTGGATTTTCTACAACCATTAATGCCTCTAATATGGCTTGTTTAGTTTGTTCTTCTACTTCTATTCCCATTTCCTCAATAAAATAAGGCTTTGACACATCTGCTGCTATTTGAATAAGTTTAGGTTTATTCAAATATTTTTCACATAGCTGCTGAATATCTGGGGCCATAGTAGCAGAAAACAATAGGGTTATACGCTTAGAAGGAAGGGCACTAATAATGCTTTCTACTTGTTCAATAAACCCCATACGTAACATTTCATCTGCCTCATCAATGACCAAATAAGCTATATTGTCGGCTTCTAGAGTTCCTCTTTCTAGATGGTCTAGAACACGCCCAGGTGTGCCTACTACAACATGTGTCTTTTGACGTAACTCTTTTTGTTGAATCTGAAAGGGTGCCTTACCATATAGTCCTACTGCTTTAATTCTCTTAAAACGACCCATGTGAAAAAAATCTTCTTTTACTTGAATGGCTAACTCCCTTGTTGGTGTTAAAACTAAAGCCTGAGGCTTATTTTCTTCCCAAATCATCTGCTGACAAATAGGAAGCGCAAACGCTGCTGTTTTTCCACTTCCTGTTTGTGATTGAACGATTAAATCCCGATTATTTAACACTTCTGGAATAACCTGTTCTTGTACTGCTGTAGGCTTATTAAATCCTAATAAATCAATTGCTTTTAATAAGCTTTTTTCTAATCCATAATTTTTAAATGACATTCTCTTATTCCTTCTCTATAGGTTAGTCCGCAAATTCCATAATCATTTCTTTCATCATAAATGTCAGTTCGCCTGCATCTAACACCTTTTCTGCCCAAGAATGATTTTTGTTTTCTCCATCAAAATAAAGTACTTCATCAAATAGATATTCTTCTTGGCTACCTCTAATAATCATACCATAAATCATATGATTACCTAGCTCTAATTCTCCCATATCTATTTCCTTGCTCTTTCTACTCCTACCATTAAATAGTTGTAACCTTCCTTCATATACTACTGCAAAAGAAATAAATAGACCGTGGATTTCATCCTCTTCTAAATAGTGATGAATAGCCTTTAACTTTTGCTCAATAGGCATATGTGGTTCTAATATTTTATAACGATTCATATAGTGTCTACCATCATCTTCATCTTCAAAAGTAAAAATTAAAGCTGCTTCCTCGCAATCTGCAACACGTATAATGCCATCTAAATCATATGATTCTTTCTCAAAACTAAGTCCTTCTATCTCACCTTGCATCTTTTCTTTCTTCCTTTCTTGCTTGTTACTTCATATATAAGTTTCCTCAGTTAATGTATTCCTTAAATCTTTCTCATTTATTATTTATATTGATTCGTTTTGACTCTGTACACTTGTTTTATCCTGCTCCTTTAAAAAACAGCTTACAATACAATCTACCTTGGGAAAGAAGAAATCCATTAAAGGTCCTAATAAAACAATACAAAGCACAGTCCCTATACCTATAACACCACCTAAACTAATTCCTAATATCATATAGATTGTATCCATGCTTGCACGAATAATCATATAGGGTTTATTTAAACGTTTAACCAAAGCCAAATAAAGTAAATCATTAGGTGCTACGCCTACATCTGAACTTTTTAAAATAGGAAATCCTACACACACAACAACACAAGCTACCATAAACATAATCATTTTGATTTCTAAAGGATAACTACTAACCTCTAGTAGATTAAACAACCTCATGGCGCCATCTAATACAATTCCAGCCCCCACAATGCATAAAAAGGTTCCTATTTTTATTTGCTTTTTATCTAAGAAAAAAAGCACACCTATAAGGATAAAAGTTAATAACCTATTAGCCGTTCCAGGAGAAATTGCTAATTTTCTAGCTATTCCTTGTGTGAATAACGTAAATGGATCTGAACCTAAATTTAAACTTAGAAATAAAGCTACCCCCACTTGGATGATCATTAATCCGATCAACCAAACCACCATCTGCTTTGCAATTTGTTTGTTTTTCACGTTTTTATTCTCCCTATATCTATCTATGTCCATAAAATACTCAAACATTAAAATGACATTGCACTTAGTAAATCTAACTGATTAGATTCTGTTAAATCACCTAGAATACCTAACTCAGACATTTTATCTGTAACAGTCTTACTTACTTTTGCACGATTTCTAAAATCTTCTTTTGATAAGAAAGGTCCATCCTTAACAGCCTGCATTACAGCTTCTGCCGCTTTTTCTCCTAGTCCATCTATCGAACTTAAAGAAGGCATAATCTTACCATCAATAATTTGAAAACGCTTATCATCAGCTCTGGCTAAGTCTATTGGCATAAACTCTATACCTCTTGCATACATTTCTTGAACAATACGCATATCCTTTAAAGTATCTTGTTCTTTGGCTGATTGGTTTTCTTTGCCTTTAAGAATCAGCTCCTTCATATGATATTCTAAGCGTTCTTTTCCTAAACACATGGTCTCATAGGAAAAGGCTGATGCACGAATACTAAAAAATGCAGTATAGTATGCCAGTGGATAAAAAATCTTATACCAAGCAATACGCCAAGCCATCATAACATACGCCGCTGCATGGGCTTTAGGGAACATATATTTAATCTTCTTACAAGACCAAATATACCAATCTGGTACACCATTTTCCAGCATAGCTTCTTCCCACTCTGGCTTTAAGCCTTTCCCCTTACGTACACTTTCCATAATAGTAAATGAGAGGCCCTTATCCATCCCTTGATTAATCAAATAAGTCATAATATCATCACGGGTACAAATAACAGTTGAAATGGTTCCTCTTCCTTCTTCAATTAGAGCTTGTGCATTACCTAGCCATACGTCTGTACCATGGGACAGACCAGAAATACGTACTAAGTCTGAAAAGCTCTGAGGTTTAGCATCGATTAACATTTGAATAACAAAGTCCGTACCAAACTCTGGAATTCCTAGGGAGCCTAATTTAATCCCCCCAATGTCCTCTGGCTTAATCCCTAGGGCTTTGGTGTTATGGAAAAGTGACATAACATCTTTATCGTCTAATTTAATGGTCTTGGCATCTACACCTGTTAAATCTTCTAGGCGACGGATCATGGTTGGATCGTCATGGCCTAGAATATCTAATTTAAGCAAATTATGGTCAATGGAGTGGTACTCAAAGTGAGTCGTAACAATAGGAGTGGTAACATCATTAGCTGGATGCTGCACCGCTGTAAATTCATAGATATCGCGGTCATGTGGAACTACAATAATTCCTCCTGGATGCTGACCTGTTGTACGTTTAACTCCTGTACACCCTTCTGCAATACGCTTCATTTCTGCTCTTCTTTTGTGAATGCCACGTTCTTCGTAATACTTATATACATAAGCAAAAGCTGTTTTTTCAGCTAAAGTACCTATAGTCCCTGCTCTAAAAGCTTTACCTTCTCCAAAGATAACCTCCACATACTTATGAGCCTTAGCTTGGTAATCTCCTGAGAAATTAAGGTCAATATCCGGTTCTTTATCCCCTTTAAAGCCCAGGAATGTCTCGAAAGGAATATCATGTCCTTCTTTTAAAAGCTCATGACCGCATTTAGGGCAATTAGCATCTGGCATATCACATCCTGAACGTCCTGCATAAGCACGTACTTCTTCAGAGTCAAAATCCACATAATGGCACTCTGGGCAAATATAATGGGGTGCTAATGGATTAACCTCTGTAATACCCGACATAGTAGCTGCAAAAGAAGATCCTACTGACCCCCTAGAGCCTACTAGATAACCATGATCATTAGAATCCCATACTAGTTTTTGAGCAATAATATACATTACCGCAAACCCATTGGAAATAATAGAGTTTAATTCTCTTTCTAACCGTTCTACTACAACAGGATGAAGTTCTGGACCATAGATCTCATGTGCCTTATCATAACAAATGCGAGTTAACGTGGCATCTGAATCAGGAATTTCAGGTGGACATTTATAAGGTAATACAGGAGAAATCTTATCAATTTGATTGCTAATCATTTGTGTATTGGTAATAACTACTTCTCTTGCTTTTTCAGCACCTAGATATTTAAATTCCTCTAGCATTTCTTCCGTAGTACGTAAATAAACAGGTGGCTGATCATCTGCATCTTTAAAACCTTTTCCCGCCATAATAATACGTCTATAAATTTCATCCTCTGGATCTAAAAAGTGAACATCACAAGTTGCTACTACCGGTTTACTATAATGTTCACCGAGTTCCACAATACGCTTATTATACTGTCTTAAATCTTCCTCTGTCTCAGCTGCATACTTATCACTCCTGAGCATAAAGCTATTGTTTCCAATAGGTTGGATTTCAAGATAATCGTAAAAGCTTACTAATCTAGCTAACTCACTTTCTTCTTTTTCTCTTAAAATAGCTTGAAAAATTTCACCTGCTTCACAGGCTGAACCAATAATAAGTCCCTCTCTATGCTTTTGAATAAGACTTTTTGGCATACGTGGCCTACGATTAAAGTAGTCTAAATGAGAAGCTGATACTAAGCGATTAAGATTAATACGTCCTATCTCATTCTTGACTAAAATAATCCCATGATAAGTAGGTAACTTCTTAATATATTCTGGTGAAATTTCTACCATATCATTAACAGCATCTAATGTTAAAATGTTCTTTTCCTGTAACATCTCTATAAAACGTACAAAAATTTCCCCCGTAGCTGTAGCATCATCTACGGCTCTATGATGGTTTTCAAGACTAATTTCCAGATGCTTAGCCACATTATTGAGTTTGAAATTACCTAAGTGTGGCATTAAAATACGCGCTAGTGCCACTGTATCTATCACTGTAAAGTCTGCTGATAATCCCTGCTCTTTAGCATTGGCTTCTATAAAACTCATATCAAAGTCTGCATTATGAGCTACCATAACACTTCCTTCACAAAAGGCTAAAAATTGTGGTAGTAGTACCTCTATGGTGTCTGCCTCCATAACCATCTTGTCATTAATTCCTGTTAACTTCTCAATTTGATATGGAATAGGCACTTGTGGATTTACAAATTCACTAAAGGTATCTACAATCTTACCACCTACGACCTTAACAGCTCCTATTTCTATAATACGGTTCATCTTAGGACTAAACCCTGTGGTCTCTAAGTCAAAAACCACATAACTCTCCATTAAGCTTTGATTTTTAGAATTGGTGACAACTTCCTTTAGGTCATCTACAAAATAAGCCTCTACTCCGTAGATTACTTTAAATGGCTCATCCTTTGATACACAGTGATTAGCAATAGGAAAGCCTTGAAGACAACCATGATCAGTAATAGCAATAGCCGGCATTCCCCATGCCTTAGCGCGATCAATAAGCTGACGGATATCAACAACACTATCCATGTCACTCATCATTGTATGAAGGTGCAATTCAACACGCTTTTCTTCACTAGTATCCATACGTTTTGTAGTAAAGTCTGGAATAGCTTTAATTCCTTTAATAGAGGCAATCCCTATTTCTTTATCAAACTTATCAAAGAGTGCCATTCCTTTGACCCTATAAAATCCACCTTTTTTAAGCTTACCTAATACATCTCCTAATTCATCATTTTTAACAAAGAGTTTAACGGTTATAGTATCTGTAAAATCAGTTATGTCAAACATAATAATCGTTTTTTCCATACGGATTTCTCTTGTGTCAATGCTTAGAATTTTACCTCTAACGACTACTTCCCCTATTTCATCTGTTAGTTCTTCCATAGGTGTTAACTCCCCTTCACATTCGCGTCCATAAAAAACATCTGGGTCAAGAGGTGCCTTTTTACGTGTTACACGTACTTCTTTTTGATCTTTTACATCTACTACTTCTCTAGTCGTCTCTTTGGCTGCCACTTCTTCTAATGGCTGTATTTGACTCATAACAGATGTGACTTCTCGTTTTAATTGATTTTGGTTTTCTTCTACATAAGCTAATGGGTTACTACTTGCTTTATATTCAAACTGCACATTTAATTGTAAATGAAAGCGTTCTAGAAAAACCTTTTCTAGAAAAGGTTTAAGTGGTTCTGTTTTCTTACGTGCCACAAAACTATTATCTATTTCTATAAAAAGCTGTTTAGCAGCTACTCGCCAAACGGCATTTTTAACAAGTGCATAAACCATCTCACTTTTTTCTTCTATTTCTAAAAGTAAATTGCTTTTATACGCTTCTACAATATAGGCAGGTGTATACGCTTCAGATAGCTCATAAGACTCTACTAAGGTAATAGATAGGGGCGCTGTTTTAAAGAGCTGGTCTTTAATTGCCTTCTGCATTTTTAAAAGCATAGGACGGTTAAGAAGCTCCTTACTACTTAAATAAATTTCTAAGTGCTCGTTAGCTTGCTCAAACACCACTTTTTTTATCCCTACAGGTTCAAAAAGCTGATGAAGCTTATTATCTACCTTTAACTCAGTTAATACTTCAAAAAAATTTCTTACTTCTATTTCCATTTTCTCACCTATACCTTCTTTACTAACACACGCTCTATCTTTTTATTATATACTATTTATTTTGGGGTTAAAAGAGGTGGTTAAGTAGCAAAAAAGCAAAGAAGCTTCGTGAACACTTCTTTGCTTTTTATTATTTACTCACCATAAGAAAAAGTTATTATTCTACCTGAGCTGAGTTTATTAAATAGTTATTTAATAACTGCTCTAATTCTGCTTTATTATCAGTTATATATTGATCAAAACTTTGCTTAGCAGCTTCTATTTTAACAGCTAGTTCATATAAAAAGGCAGGTAATTGGTCTTCTGGAACTTCTCCTATTAATTCTCCTAAACGAGTGGTCTCTAATGTACATTGCCCTTTCATATATACATCATAAACACCCGTTAATACCCCATTTATCTTTTTCTTCTTACCTGTTAGACCAATCCCCCCAATTTGGTGTACACCACAAGAGTTTGGACAGCCTGAAATATAAATAGATGGTAAGACTTCCTTGAGATTACCTTTCTCTTCAAAATAATCCACAATAGCCCTTAATGCCTTTTGACTTTCTAATACTCCCATTTGACATACAGGAACACCTATACAAGATCTTGTCTTTTCTATACCTATCAAGTAGTTATCTTGATCTAAAGCCTGTGCTACTTGTTGCACTTCCTCTCCATCTAGATGTACTAAGTATAAGCCTTCACCCATAGACAGCCTAGCATGAACTTCTGGCATTGGTGCAATAAGATTAGAAATCTTTCTAAGAAGCTTACAATCTAACTGTCCTCCTATTGGATGGAAATAATAGGTATAAAGACCCTCTTGTTTTTGAGGTGTAATGGCCCTATGGTTAAGTGATACCGCTTTACCTACTTTGGTATACTTTGGTATCTCTGCCAAGAAATCTAGACCACCCTTCATCTTAGCTTCTTTAAAATGCTTCCAAAAACACTCTGTAAATGCTTCATCTCCCATACGGTCTGCAATATATCTCACTCTCGCTTGTTGAGGATGGTCATAATCTCCTTCATTAACAAACAGTTGTACCATGGCTTCTAGTGCGTATAATATTTCTTCTGCTGGTAGCAAGCGTTCCACTGGTATACTTTTTCTAGCATTTCTTCCTAAGCCACCGCCTAAATAAAGTTTAAAATAAGGCTTCTCCTCTTTTAAAGTTGCTACAAATCCCATGTCTTGTACAGTAGCTTGAGAACCATCTTCCTTGTCACAGGTAAAAGAAACTTTTAGCTTTCTAGGTAAATGATACGTATAAATACGTTGTAAGAAGTAGCTATTAGCTGCCATTGCATAAGGTGTCACATCAAAAGCTTCTTCTTCCATTAATCCTGCTAAAGGGCTCATTGCCACATTTCTAGGATAATTACCACCTGCACCTCTAGTGTAAATATTATGTTCAAGACCTTCTTCCATTACCTTACAAATCCCATCTAAGCTAAGTCCATGAAACTGAATAGCTTGCCTTGTAGTAAGGTGAATCATTGGTACTGCATAACGTTCTGCCAGATCACAGATTGTTTCTAATTGTTCTTTGCCTAAAACACCTGATAAAATACGCAAACGAATCATAAAATGCTCACCATCTCGATGGGCATAAACGCCAAAGCCTCCTGAAGCTTTTTTAAAATCCATTTTACTTAGTTCACCTTTTAAAAAAGCTTCTCCTTTTGCTTTAAATCCTGGAATTTCCTCTACAAGCACTTGCTTTAAATCCTTCATTTTCAAACTCCCTCCATAGCTTATCTAATAAATGATAGAATGCCTCACATAAGACATTTTCATGTATTTCTACATGCCACTTTATTTATTGTACAAATTTGTTTCCTAATGTCACTTTTTCTTTTTCTTCACCAATTTTAAAGTAAGCTTCAAAAATATCTTTGGCTAATTGTGTATTCATTCCACCCAGACCATCTGCACCATACATGCTTGTTACTACTGCGATTTCTGGCTGATCATAAGGTGCAAAACCTACAAACCAGCTATTTTCATATTGTACTTTAACACCTTCTTGAGCTGTTCCTGTTTTGGCTGCTACTTCAACAGGGAAGTCCGTAAAGTAACTTCTTGCTGTACCTGCTGTACCTGAAGCTACTTTATGCATACCTTCATATACACTAGATAAAGTAGATTCTTTAAACTCAAGAGTATTAAGTACTTTCACTGGCGTTTGTGTATAATCTCCAGTTGTCTTATGGTCATCAATACCGCCTACTACTTTTAAGTCATAAACGGTGTGTCCATTAGCTAAGGCAGCCATATAACGTGCCATTTGTACAGGAGTAAAAGTATTACCGCCCTGACCAATCGCTGTACGTACATTATCTGCAATATTCCACTCCATATAAATATCTTTAAAGAAGTCATCTACATAAACACTTAGAATACGATCAATTATCTTATCCACAGTATTATCCCTTACATTAAAACTACCTGCTTTAATAGCTGCCATTCGTCTTTGAAGTTCATCGCAAACTTCTTTCATATCTTCTTGACCCTCATAACGCTTATAAGCAGCTTCATAGCCTTTGTAATAAGCTTGCTCTAAAACCCCTTGTGGCATCTTATCTAAAGTTTTAGTAATAGTCTTACGTGTGCCTGCTTCTATATAACTCTCCAAAGTTTGTTTTATTACATTTTTAGTACGTAGTTTTAAACTTGTTTTACTATCTCTTGCTAACACTTCATCCGCAATAGCTTTAGATGTAGCACTTACCCCTGCTTCCAAAGCTTCTGCTATATCTTCAATGATTTTATCATAAATTACCGTTAAATCTTCGCTTAAAACGATAGCTAACTCAGAGTCTAAACTTTTCTTAAGATAACTTTGAGTGATATAATCAATTCTTCCATCTAAATCTGTTGCGTTGCTATCCCCTAAAGCGTAGAAATTATCTAAATACTCCTGTATTTCTGATAAAAGTTCTTGCCTTGCTTCACTTTTTTTGTCTTTCATATTTTTAATGTAATTAAGTGCTCTAGCTGCTTGTGTGCTTACTACATTTTTAGGGTTTGAAATATTCGGCGATGTTTCTTCTAATTCAACCCCTGAAGTTTCATTTAGTCCAAACATTTCTACGTATTTTGAAAGTGTATCTATGCCTCCATAAGGGCCACCATATTTAAGCCCTAAACGATAAGCAACATCATAGAAGTAATAGTTACAAGACACCTCTAAAGCTCCTTCTACATTTAAACTCCCATGACCATGACCTGAATTCGTATAAATCCAGCATTTAGGTGCCGGTTCCCCTGCATTAGGATACACTCCTGTATCGTGAATCAATGTATCAGGTGTTACTACTTCTTCCTCTAAACCAGCTATGGCTACAATCATTTTAAAAGTAGATCCTGGTGCTTTAGCTGTTTTTAAGGCACGATTAATTTCGATATTACGCTCATCTACACCATCATGTAATTTGGTATAAATAGAATTAAAATTTTGTGTAAACTCATTACTATCGTAAGAAGGATAGCCTACTAAAGCTAATACCTCTCCAGTATTGACATCTACCACTACAGCTGAACCACTAAATGGCATGATAGCTGTTTGATCTGGCTTTAATTCTCCACTTTCTAGCTCTGCAATTAAAATAGATTCTACAGAACCTACATTACCATCCCAGATACGCTTTATTTGCTCCTCTTCTAACTGTAAGCTCTTTTGCTCAGCTAGGGCAAGTAAAAGCTCTCGATCTGTAATTAAAATCTCCTCACTATCTAACATATTAGCAAAGTGCTGTTTAATTGTTAGATTAGTTTTTTCTTCATCTGGTAGATTCTTTTCTTTTTCTTCTAATTCTTTTAAAGCTTTTTCATAATCTGCTTCTACCTTGTCATACAGTTGTCTTTGCATTTGCGTTTCAGGAGCAGCCTTCATCACTTTAAAGTCTAATTGGTTATTTTTAGCCATAGAAATCAGGATTTCTCTACCTGTTAAAGGGACTGTTTTTTCTTTGCCCTGTAGTCTGGCTACAATCCCTTCTGCTAAGCGCTTTTCCATAGCCTGATAAGTAGCTAATTGCAAATCAGCATCTAAGGTTAAGTAAACATCATTACCAGCTTTAGCTTCTTTGGTTTCTAATGTAAAGACTGTTCGCCCAGCATTATCTACTTCTATGAGCTTACTTCCTTTTTCACCTTTAAGTTCTGATTCCATGCTTCCTTCAATACCCACTTGCCCTACTAAGTCATCTTTTTCATAACCACTATCTTTGAGTGTATTATACTGACTTTCAGTAATCGTACGTGTATAGCCCAAAATATTACCAAAAGCCTTACTATACGTCTCAGTATAATAACGCTGTGATTCTACCTCTGCCATAATACTCGGAAACTCATCTTGATTTTCTTCTATAGCTGCTAAGGTCTCCATTGAAATATTTTCAGCTAATGTTACCTTTTTATATTTCTGATAAGTAGTCTGTGAGATTTCTAGACGCATAGCCAAAATTTTTCTTGCATCTTCATCACTAATTTCCGGATCGAGGTTATACCCTTTTTCTCCTCTTAAATAAGCCATTAACTCTGGTGCTGAATAATGATACAATACATCTTCTTTAAAATCTGAATCATCATAAGGTACATAATTGGTAATAAAGCTTCTAACACTTTTTGCATCTTCTGTAAAGGTAAAAGGCACCGTCTTTGAGATTGGTATATTATCAATATATGTATCTTCATTTTCTTCCAGTAAATTAGCTACCTTTAAGAGAATTTGATTATACTCATCTTTTTTCAAACTAACTTGTGGGTCTGTTTTAAGTACATAAATCGGTTTGTTACTTACTAAAGGTTTACCATATCGATCATAAATAAGACCTCTTATAGCAGGTATCTCTACTTCTCTTTGTACACTTGCTCTTAAATCTTCTTTATAGGTTGCATGTTCTATAATTTGTAATGTATAAAACTGATAAACTAAAATAATAAACATGCCCACAATAACAATGGACACAATAAATAATCTATCAGAACGTAAACGATTTTTTTTTTGATTAAGCTTATGAATTCCCATTTTTTAATCAGCTACCAAGTAAGCTGATACTCCTTTCCACGATTGGTTAAGTTGTTCACCAATTTAGGTGTCATTTCGTTTATTTTTGACATTGCTAACTCTTTTATTTTAACGTATTCCCCCAAGTATCTCAACCTCTTTTCATAAATAAAACAAAGTTTTTAAAACCCCGCGGATCTTAAAAACTTTGTCTTACTACTTCCTTCTTATAAGCGACTTCCGTTGTCTACCCACTCTTTTGCATGAATGACATCTTCTATAGAAGGTGAACTTGTACCTGCCGCTTGATTAATCTCCTGTGCATCTACTAATGGAAAGGTAATTTCACTGTTCCTTGTATCAGTATTATTAAGTCTTTTATTATTTTTTCCAGATAAAGCTTTACTTTTATTATCTTGCATCATACTACTCCTTTTAATTTGTTCTTTGCTTTAATTTAACTGGCTCAATATCCAAGGTAATTGGTTCTGAAGTATAGTGATGTTCTTCCATCCATTCTAAGAAGATAGTCATTGTTTCAACGACATATTTAATGTCATGAAACAAGATCACTTTAGGCTCCTTTTGAGACTTTTGAATCATTTGAGTTGTTGCACGAAATGTTTTGTAGGGGTTACGATAACTCCAGTCTTTCGAATCAATATTCCAGTCCCATATCACATATTCGCGAGCAGCTAACGCTTCTGCTTGCTTCTTTGTTAAATACGGACTACTTCCATAAGGCGTTCTAGCTAAATTTGTTTTTCTTCCTGTAATATGCTCTAAGGTTGAATTGGCTTGATCCATTTCTTTTAATGGACCAAGCGTTCCGCAATAAAAGCTACTTTTTTCATGAGTAACACCATGAACACCCACAGCATGCCCTTCCTCTACTATGCGCTTTACCATCTCAGGGTTACGCTTCATTTCTGCATCTAACAAAAAAAAGGTAGCTTTCATATGATGCTTAGCTAAAACATCTAATAACTTCCCCGTATATTCACTCGGTCCATCATCAAATGTTAAATACAGAACTTTTGGCTCTGTTTGTTCTTGAGGAGTAACCTGATTTGCTGAACTTGCTAAAGCTGCCACTTGAATCACTACAAGTAACAATAAAATAATTACTCTGTTTCTTTTTTTCATGCTGCTCACCTAACTTTATGTTCTTTTGTGCACAACTTTATTATGAGCTTTTTTACCGATATCATACCTCATTTGGATAAATTCCAACCTTAATATAAAAGGATAAAACCTCTTAAACATTAAAAGAAGCCTTACCAAATGTAAAGCTTCTTTAAGAAATTAATATTTTAATAAGTACTAATATAAGCATATGCAAAGGATAAAATATATAAAAGAAATACCGTAAACCACGAAAGTTTATATTCTTTACTAGCATAATAAAAACAATTGCTAGTATTGCATATATTTGCAGGAGATTACCATACATCAAACTATAAACTAAGGTAAATAGACTAAATAAAACATAAGCCACTGATTGATTTTCTCTTTTAACACCATATTGATAAAAAATATACACTACGCCTATACCATATATACCATAATCACAATGCAATACTTCTGCTAAAATAAGTAATAAGCTTACCATTACATAATTACCCATCTTAATGGATTGCGCTTGTTGTTCTGCATTTTTTATAAGCCAAAGACAACCTAGTGCAATGAGGAAAGTGAAACCGATATTTAAAGCAAAAGTCTTTCCAAAAGCTAATTCAAACATCCATAAAAATGGTAATTGTGATATAATTGCAAATACGGCCATTCGTTTAATATATTTATTAAATGAAGAAGTATGCGCAAAACCACTAGCAACTCCATAAGCAAATAACGGCATTGCTATTCTTCCTAATAGGCGCCATAACGGTTGATTAGGATAAAAAAGTACGCCTATATGGTCTATCAACATAAAAATAGCGGCTATAATTTTCACAAATTACCTCTTTAAATTGTTTTTTCTTGATAGTAGATTGCGAAAGCCATGTCATTATAAAATCTACTAAATCTCTTAATTGTTGTTGTTGCTTATGATCTAATTCATGTAAATCTAAGTCATTTATTTTTCTATAAAATCTTGGTGTTCGACTAAATGAGAAAAATATTTAGGATACTGTATACCTTCCATTTCATCTAATCAGCCCCTGTATTTAGTTAAATAATTGTTTGTATTTATCCTCTTTAAACCCTATAACTACTTGATTCTCTGCGATTAATAGTGGTCTTTTAATAAGCATACCATTTTCTGCCAATAATGAAACTGCTTCTTCTAGATCCATATGCTTAACACGATCTTTTAATCCCATTTCTCTATAAACCACACCACTTGTATTAAAAAACTTAGTAAAAGGTTCACCACTTTGGATAATCCATTCCTTTAATTCTTCTACTGTTGGTGTTTCTTCTACAATATGTCTTATCTCCACTGTAGCTTCATACTCTTTTAAAAACTTTAATGCTTTTTTACAAGTACTACAAGATGGGTATTGAATAAAAATCATCTTCATACGTTTTCTCCAATCTCTCTATTTATAAGTAGTGTGCATCTTCATACATTATCTCCTTCTTCTTCATATTTCCTGTTTAGTTGACACCCTACTAAAATAGATTATACTAAAGGAATGTATATCTTACAAGGCGGCTTAACTATTAGAACTATGTTCTAGTAATTTAGCTGCTAAAAAACTCTATGAAAAATTTGGATTTAACATCTTAAATTATATTCAAATGGTTAGAGACACAAAATAACAGGATTTCATAAATATTTTTAAGAAAGACTTGAATTTTAGCTTGTTTTATAATAGAATCTAGCTTAGATAATAATAATTATCAAGAAGGAGGAGTTTTATGCTAGAATCAACTGCAATTTTAAAGGCGCATCACCTTAAAGTAACACCTCAACGTCTTGCAATCTTCAGAATGCTACGTCATACCCATGTGCATCCTAGTGCTGAAACTATTTATAATAGTTTACAAGAAGAACACCCAACTATGAGTTTAGCTACTGTTTATAAAACGTTAGATGCCTTTGTGCAAAATGGTCTTGTGCAACAGTTGAACTTAGGGGAAGACAGTTATCGCTATGATGCAGATACATCACCTCATAGTCATATGCAATGTACGGTTTGTAAATCAGTGTCAGATATTGCACACCTTCAACAAGTAGATCCTATTAAACAAGAAGTTCAAGCATTAACAGGATATAAAATTCTTAATGAGCAATTTTATTTTTATGGTATTTGTCCTAAATGTCAAAAAACAATGCAATAAAACATTAAAAAGACACTTTTACATTTATGTAAAGGTGTCTTTTTAATGTTTTATCTGATTCGCTTACTTACAAAACGTTCTATACGTATAAGGGCTTCTTTTAATTCTTCAACTGAATAAGCATATGAACACCTAATAAACCCTTCTCCGTATGTACCAAATGCAGTACCAGGTACAACTGCTACTTTTTCTTCTCTTAGTAGAGCCTCGCAAAATTCATCACTAGTCATGCCTGTTCGCTTAATGCTAGGAAATACATAAAAAGCTCCTTCTGGTTCAAAGCAAGATAATCCCATTTGTCTAAAACGTTCTACCATTAAACGTCTTCTTTTATTGTAGCTTTCACACATCATGGTCACATCATCATCACCATTTCTCATTGCTTCAATAGCTGCATATTGACTTGTAGTTGGGGCACACATTATCGCAAATTGATGCATTTTTGTCATGAGTTTCATAAGAGGTGCTGGTCCTAGTGCATAACCTAAACGCCATCCTGTCATAGCATAAGATTTAGAGAATCCACTAATTAAAATGGTACGCTCATACATACCTTCAATACTTGCAATAGAAACATGCTTTTTACCATAAGTCAATTCTCCGTAAATTTCATCTGACAGCACAATAATATTGGTTTCTCTTAACACCTGAGCAATAGCTTCTAAATCTTCCTTTTCCATAATAGCACCTGTTGGATTATTAGGATAAGGTAAAATAAGTACTTTAGTGCGTGGTGTAATGTATTGTCTAAGTTCATCTGGTGTCAACTTGAAATTGTTTTCTTCTTTTGTAGGGATGGCTACGGGTGTACCTCCAGCAAAAATAGTACATGGTGTATAGGAAACATAACAGGGTTCTGGTATAAGTACTTCATCACCTGGATTCACTAATATGCGAAGAGCTAAATCAATAGCTTCACTTCCACCTACTGTGACTAAAGTTTGATTTTTAGGACAATAACTCAGATCAAATCTTCTTTGCATATAATTACAAATTTCTTCACGTAATTCTAGAAGTCCTGCATTAGCAGAGTAAAAGGTTTTTCCTTTTTCTAATGAGTAAATACCTTCTTCACGAATATGCCAAGGTGTATCAAAATCAGGTTCTCCAACACCTAATGAAATCGCATCTCCCATTTCATTTACAATATCAAAGAACTTACGTATACCTGATGGTGGTACATCCATAATACGCTTTACCATTAAGTCATCATAATTTATCATGGTGATACAATCATCCTTTCATCCTTTTTATCTTCCTCAAAAATAACACCATAATCTTTATATTTCTTGAGTACGAAGTGAGTGGCTGTACTTAAAACAGAGTCTAAAGGTGCTAGCTTTTGACCAACAAAAAGTGCAACTTCTTTCATAGTTTTACCCTCAATAATAACAGTGAAGTCAAAACCTCCTGACATTAAATAAACCGCTTTTACTTCGTTATATTTATAAATACGCTCAGCCACCTTATCAAAACCTTCTCCTCTTTGAGGTGTTACACGTACTTCAATAAGTGCTGTTACAATATCTTTCTTATCTGTATGATCCCAATTAATAAGTGTATTATAACCACAAATAATTTGACTTTCTTCCATTTCTTTAATGGCTTTGGCCACTTCAGCTACCTCTTTACCAATCATAATAGCAATATCTTCAGCAGTTAATCTACTATTATTCTCTAAAAGCTCCAAAATTTCATTTTTCATGGTTTTCATCTCCTTTTTATCCCTTTAAAGCTTATTATACATCATTTGAAAATAGGGTTGCTATATAAATTTTCAAAACATTATATCTGCTACTTTTATGGGATAGTTTTATTGTAAAGAAATTTTCTTATTTTGCACAGAGCCACACTTCTTTAAAACATTCTTCTAAGTGGTTCCCCATATAATAACAATAATAAGTCAGTTTATCTTTGTTATGACATAAAAACAAGCATTAAAAAAGCTACCTACCATAACTGTACGTAGCTTTTTTTAAAATTGACCATTTATGACTTACTTTTAGGATTAGCAACTAATGCCGCTAAATAGCCAAATACGATAGCCGCTGTAATACCTGAAGCTGTTGCAGCAAGTCCTCCTGAAAAAGCACCTATAATGCCACTGCTTTTTACTTCTTCCATTGCACCCTTAGCTAAAGCATAGCCAAAACCAGAAATAGGTACTGTTGCCCCTGCTCCTGCAAACTCTACTATAGGTCCATAAACACCTATAGCTTGTAAGATAGCTCCTGCAACTAAAAAAATCACCATAATCTTACCATTCGTTAATTTTGTACGATCTAATAAAATCTGACCAATTAAACAAATAAGCCCACCTACTACAAAGCACTTGAGGTATTCCATAAAAATATCCATCTGCTTGCCTCCTATTTCATCTCAATACATACGGCATGGGCAATTCCTGGTATGGTATTCCCTTGTTGAGTACTACCAGGACTCATTAGTGCTCCCGTAGGTACAATTAATATCTTCTTTAATTTTTTCTCTACAAGCTGTTTATAAAAGTATCCTGTGAAAATGGAAGCAATACAACCACAGCCACTACCACCACAATTGGTTCCTTGCTTTTCATCATCATACATTAACTTACCGCAATCCTGAAGAACCCCACTTAAATCTGTCCCTAGCTTACTAGCGATGTCAATGGCAATATCATATCCACAGTTCCCTAAGTCCCCTGTAATAATGGCGTCAAAGTCTTTTGGTGTTTGATTAGTATCCTCTAAATGGGCCAAAATCGTATCTACTGCTGCTGGCGCCATGGCGGCTCCCATATTAAATGTATCTGTCACACCTAAATCTACAATTTTTCCTGGTGTCACACTTGTTACCTGTGGCCCCTCTCCACATCTAGAAAGTAATACAAATCCACTGGCTGTTGTAGTCCAAGTTTGGGTTTCTGTACGTTGTCCACCATATTCTAACGGAAATCTAAATTGCTTTTCAGCTGCACAGTTATGGCTACTGGTCCCTGCTATGACTAAATCAGCCATGCCTCCTGCAATACACATACTTGCTAAAGCCATAGATTCTCCCATAGTCGAACAAGCTCCATATAAACCAAAAAAGGGAATATTAAAATCCTTCACACCAAAGGTACTAGCAATAACTTGATTTTGTAAATCTCCTGCATAAATATACTGAATATCTGTAGGTGTTTTACCTGCACGGTCTAATAATCCTTGAATTGTAAGTTGAACCATACGAGCCTCTGCTTTTTCCCATGTATCTTCTCCTAGTAACTCATCCTTTAGCGGATGGTCAAAGTATTTCCCCATAGGTCCTTGCACCTCTTTAGGTCCTGCTGTTGAATACGCATAGGTGATAACCGGAGGGGTCTTAAATGTAATGGTTTGTTTTCCTATATGTCCCATAGTCTCCTCCTAAATAAAATAATAAATAATACCAATCACTACACTAGCAATAGTTCCAAATACAATAACAGGCCCTGCAATGGTAAAGAGTTTAGCACCCAATCCATAAATATAGCCTTCTTTCTTATATTCCATAGCTGCACTAACCATAGAATTAGCAAATCCAGTAATAGGAATTAGAGCCCCAGCGCCACCAAACTTGCCTACATTATCATAAATATTAAAAGCTGTCATAATTGCACTAATTAAAATAAGAGAATCTGTTGTCAAAGTAGATGCTTCTTTAAATGAAAACCCAAAAAACATATAGCCATTAATTAAAAGCTGTCCAATGGTGCAAATAATGCCTCCTACCAAAAAAGCTTTTATACTATTACCCACTATTTTATTTTTAGGTGAATGTTCATCTATAATTTTTTGATACTGACTTTTTAGTTGATTTGTATTTGCCATATTTACTTACTCCTTTACTGTATGACTTCTAGAAACATAGGATATAACCAATACAAAAGTGATCCCACAAGTTTACCCGCTGCTAAAGCTACTACAAATAATGAAATACCTTTTTTAACCTGAATTCTTCTATTAACAATAGGAAAAACATCAAGCACCTCTGCTAAAGCAATAATAAGGCATCCAACAAACATACCAAATCCAAACAAAAGTAAACTGACTAGCCAAGACCATAAATCAATTCTTACTTCCCACATTGAGAGAATACTACCACAAATAGCTCCTAATATAATGGCATTTTCATACCACATAGCATGATGTCCTGTATGTGTACGATGAGCCATCATTGGAATAACCCCTATAATAGTAATAAACGCTACAACGCCGCCAGAAATAATAACACCAGCTCCCATACCCACTAAGATTCTAGGAATCATTGTTAACACTTCTCTCATTATGGTTCCCCTCTTCGTTTATCAGTAATACTCTCTATTTCACAATCTTCTACACTTTTTTCATATTGTTTTATTTCTACCTGCATAGGTGTAGGATCATCTGTAATTTTCTTCAAACCAAAATGATTAAAGAAAACAAGAATACCTACAGCTATCCCTATAGAATACGGAATGGTTAAAAATAATGGTTGCTCTTCTTGTCTTCCTGTAAAAATACGATTTAAAATAATAAAAGTCTTACCTAATGAAGTATCTGTATTGTACGTCATAATAGCTACAGTAGCACCAGCAAATACGATGAGACATACGCCAACTACTTTTATCCACTCCCATATATTATGAGTTTTCTTAGGCTTTTTCGTATATTCAACAACTATATCAGGATCACCTACACTTTGTATGTCTGCCTGGGGATATTCTTTCCAAATAGCATTAATAATATCAATGATCGTTACAATATAACGTCCATTTTTCTTTGTGTCTGGTACAAAAAAAATGCACATAGCATCTACCTTAACTTTTACATCAGGAGGTGCAGCTACATCAGCTAGGTCTTTAATAGTAGCACTCGTTAGTCCCTGTAAAGTTTTACGTTTATATGCTCTCACGTAAATAGTGCACTTTTGCATATCCACAATTATCGCCCCTATCTACAAACATACCATTAGTAGTTTCGGATTGCTTATGATCTTCTATATATTTATAAGCAGTAATACTCCCTCCAATAAGGATTAAAGCGAATAAGGTTATCATCAAAATTCGTTTTTTCATACTATAACTCTCCTATTACTTTTTATTTTTACTTTTTATTCTTCTTTAGTTTTTCCTTTTATAGATTTATTATTCCCTAAATTTGTAAAGCTTATTTTTAAGCAAATAAAAAGAGCATGTTCCTTTGTTTTTTAAGAACATGCTCTTTTACTATAAATATCTTTATTAACGATATTTCAAAAAGCCTTCACGCTTTCTTTCTATCATTTCATCTATACGCTCAATATAATCTTTTAAACTTTTTACATTCGGAATACGATCAATGCGCTCACCATTTTGATACACCATTTTAGTAATGGCTCCTGCCCCTAAGGCAATAATGCTTTGTTTTTCTTCCATAATCTCAATGTTATAAATACACTGAGTTCCTCTAGAAGCATAACCTACATTTTCAAAATTACCTAACATATTCTTTTGGCGGTACATATAATAAGCCTTTAGCCCCATATGTACCATACGCTCTTCACAAAGCTCTAGCATTTGCTGAATCTTTTCTCCTTCTGCCAAAACATATGCTTCTTCATCTGTCATAAGTTCTTCTTTTAAACGAGAAGCTCTTTTAATAGCCATGGTATGCACCGTAATATTTTCTGGCCCTAGTTTTTCTAATTCATCTAAAGTATGCGCTACATCAGCTACAGTTTCACCAGGTAAACCTAAAATCATATCCATGTTAATACAGTCATGTCCTAATGCTCTAGCCTCAGCAAATACACGCTTAATATCTTCTACGCCATGCTGTCTACCAATCGTATCTAAAGTTTTTTGATTCATACTTTGTGGGTTAATCGATATACGACCAACTCCTTGCTCTTTCATAATACGTAACTTTTCTTTAGTAATGGTATCAGGTCTTCCCGCTTCAATGGTATATTCTTCTATCTCTGATAAGTCAAAGCTAGCTTTTATATGCTCTAACAAACGTAAAAGCTGATCTTCATTTAAACTAGTAGGTGTACCGCCACCGATATATAAACTACGAATAGGTACATTTTTTTTTGCCATAGCAACAAAGGTAATTTCTTTAAAAAGTGCTTCTAAATAAGGCTCTACTTGCATCTGACATTTTTCTAAACTGTACGCCGTAAAAGAGCAGTAAACACACCTTGTAGGACAAAAAGGAATACCTATATATAAGCTGATTTCCTCTGGTTTATTTTTACGTAGAATAGCTAATTCTTCTTTGGCTACCTCTCTCATTAATACTCTTTTATTAGCACTTACTAAATACTCAGTTTTTAAATGCTCATCAATCACTTCATCAGTAAGACCTTCTTCTAATAACTCATGAACTATTTTAGTAGGTCTAATACCTGTCAAAATACCCCATGGCATTTTCTGATTTGTATAGTCTACTAAAGTCATATAAACTGCTTTTTTTAAAGCTTGCTTAAGTGCTTTCTTATCTGCTAAGGGGTCACCTATTTCTTTTACTGGATAAACAGCTTCCTTTAGTACGGTCTCTCCCTCTTTAAGTCTTGCAAAAGCTTTTTGTTCTTGATAACGCGTTTCGAGCTTTAACTCATTTTTTATATAAGGTACAAATAAATTAATAATATTACTGATTTCATACTCGGCATCATGACCTTCACATTGTAAATTAATCATCTTTTTCTTCCTTTTTATTCATCAAAAAAATTGAAAACAGGGTTTGTTTCTCTTTCCTTCTTAACTGTTGTAGCATTCCCATGACCTGGGTAAAGTACAGTTTCATCTGGTAAAGTGAAAATTTGAGCACGAATAGCGCTTAACAAACGATTACTATTACCACCTGGTAAGTCAGAGCGGCCTACTGTTCCTTCAAAAATAATATCACCTACGAAAGCTACTCTCTCTTTTTCTGAATAATAGGCTACACCATCTGCAGTATGTCCTGGTGCATGGATTACACGCACTTTAAAATCTTTATTTGCTTCAAGTACAATTTCATCACCATGTTCCACATAACCATCCGCTGATAAAGTAAAAGGCTCTCCTAGCTGACTAGATAAATTCCAATTTGCATCTTCTAAATAAATTCTTCCTTCTTGATGAATAATAATGTCACATCCAAGTGCATCACGAAGCTTTGCTGCAGCACCTATATGATCTGCATGTCCATGAGTTAATAGTATTTTTTCAATGACATACCCTTTTTCTTCAATATAAGTTAAAAGACGCTGAGCCTCTGCTCCTGGATCAATAACAAATCCATGTTTTGTTTGTTCATCTATATAAAAATAAGTATGTTCTTGAAGCATACCTACAGTTAATGCCTGTATCATAAAAACCTCCTATGGTTGTTAAATATTCTGATTATATTATTTTGCCCTTAAGCAATGCTTTCAATTTAAAATAGCTTACTGCTATCAATTAAAATTGTAACTGGTCCATCATTTACTAGGCTCACTTTCATATCAGCTTGAAACTGACCGGTTTCAAAGGGGACATTCTCTTGCTTTAATTTTTGAATAAACTGATTGTATTTCTTTTCTGCTTCTTCTACACTTCCAGAAGCAATAAAGCTAGGTCTCATCCCTTTTACAACACTACCATATAAAGTGAATTGAGGTACAATTAGTAGTTTTCCTTTTATATCTCTCACTGAAAGGTTCATCTTTCCCTCTTCATCAGGAAAAACTCTAAGTCCTACTAGCTTTTTAATTACATACTCAAAATCAGCTTCTGTATCTTCAGCTCTAACAGCCACTAATGCCATTAGCCCTTCATTAATAGCCCCAATCACCACACCATCTACTTTAACAGCTGCTTCACTTACACGTTGTACAACAACTCTCATTCATTTTCTCCCTTTCTTTGTAGCTGTTTCTTTATCAAGACTATAAAAGGGACTGTTACCAAACTAGTCATAGCTTAATAACATTCCCTTTTCCCAGTTCTATTTTAAGACGAAACACGTATAATCTCTAATACGTCTCTTACTGCATTCATCTTTCTTGTAAGCTCCTCTAATTGATAAATATCATGAATTTCTATTTTAACATTAAAGACAGCATTGCCCTTAGTTGTTTTTGCATTGAGAGATTTAACAGGTAATTTCATATCTGTTAAAATCTTAGAAATATCAACGATAATACCTAGACGGTCTATACAAGTAATTTGAATCTCTGTTACATAAGTACGTTTTTCAACAGCCTGTTTTTCTTGTAACCAAGTTGCTTCAATTAAACGTTCTTTTTCCTCTGGTGGCATATTGAGTACATTTATACAATCTGCACGATGAATAGAAACACCTCTGCCCCTTGTAATATATCCAATAATCTCATCTCCAGGCAGTGGTCCACAACATTTTGAAAAACGAACGGCAATATCACCTACACCTTTTACAACAATACCACTAGAATGCTTCTTATGTCTAGAAACTTGAGTTTCAGCTACTTCACTATGAGTCTGCATTATCTGCTCTGGTGTCACTAATTCTTTTTTCACCTTAAGGGTTTCATCAATAAGCTTTTGTATGATTTGGCGTTCTTTCATGTTACCATAACCAATAGCTGCACAAATGGCATCCCATGACTTCATTCCATATCGTCTGTAAATCACTTCTACTACAGCATTATCTGTTAAATAAGATAAGTTATAGCCTCTTTGCTTAGCAGCGATTTCAAGAAGCTCCTTACCTTTGATAATGTCTTCGTCTTTATATTGTTTACGAAACCATTGATTGATTTTAGTTCGCGCCTGAGTACTCTTGACAATATTAAGCCAATCTCTACTAGGTCCTTTAGCATTGCTAGCTGTTAAAATCTCTACACGATCTCCATTTTTTAATACATAATCAATCGTAACGATTTTGCCGTTTACTTTGGCACCAATCATTTTGTTACCTACTCCACTGTGGATTTGATAAGCAAAATCAATAGGTGTAGAACCTTTTGGTAAAGTTAATAATTCTCCTGAAGGTGTAAATACATAAACTTGATCACCATAGACATCTAAGTCACCCTTTAAAGCGCTCATAAACTCTTGGTTATCACTCATGTCTCTTTGCCACTCTAAAATCTCACGTAGCCAAGTTAATTTTTCCTCTGATTTATCTTGAATGCCTTGATCCGTTTTGCCTTCTTTATATTTCCAATGGGCAGCGATACCATATTCTGCTGTACGATGCATTTCTTCTGTACGAATCTGCATCTCAAAAGGCGTTCCCTCTTCCCCCATTAAAGTGGTATGAAGTGAACGATACATATTAGGTTTTGGCATAGCAATATAATCTTTAAAACGCCCTGGAATAGGTGTATACATCTCATGAATAATTCCTAATACACCATAACAATCCTTAACACTTTTAACAATAGCACGTACTGCAAATAAATCATAGATTTGATCTAAAGTCTTATGCTTATTAACAATCTTCTTATAGATGCTAAAGAAATGCTTAGGTCTACCTTCAATCACAGCTTCAATACCTGCTGCTGTCACCTTTTCTTTAATTTGCTTTACAATATGCTCAATATATTGAATACGCTCCATACGTTTACTAGCAATCTGATGTGCAAGGTCGTAATAAATTTCTGGTTCCATATATCTCAAAGACAGATCTTCAAGATCTGCTTTTATTTTACAAATTCCTAAACGATGTGCAATAGGTGCATAAATATTAAGTGTCTCTTCTGCAATTTCCTTTTGCTTAGCTGGTGTCATAAATTTTAAAGTCTGCATATTATGCAGACGGTCTGCCAGCTTAATAAGTACCACTCTAATATCTTGAGCCATAGCCAAAAACATTTTTCGATAGTTTTCAGCTTGAATCTCTTCTTTTTGAAGCTGTCTATTTTGAGCAGAGTACTGAATTTTTCCTAATTTTGTTACACCATCTACTAAAAGGGCCACTTCCTTATTAAATAAACGCTCAATATCTTCTAAGGTATAGTCCGTATCTTCAACTACATCGTGTAAAAGTCCAGCCACAATAGATTCGATGTCTAATTCTAAGTCTGCTAAGTTACACGCCACCTCTAAAGGATGAATAATGTAGGGTTCTCCTGATTTTCTAAGTTGGGATTCATGAGCTGTTTTAGCTAGCTGGTAAGCTTTCTCCACCATCTCTAGATTATCCGAAGGGTGATACGAACGTATTTTCTTTATTAGTCTTTCATAGATTTCATCCGGCATCTTTAACCCCCCTTTATGTAGTGTCATTATAATTATTTAATATTATAGACATATTAAACTAAAAATTCAATGCCAATATCTATAATCTTACTTATGTTATGCTATTTTTACAGTTTTCTCGAAACTTTTGATATAAAAAAATAATAAATAAGCAAAGCTTACCGCTTTGCTTATTTATTATTGCCTAATATTTTAAAATAGATTCAATGTCGTATCCTTTTAATAAATCTCTACCTTTAAGGAATTCAAGTTCAATAAGGAAAACAATTTTCACAACTTCTCCGCCCATTTTTTCAATTAAATCAACCATAGCTTTTGTTGTGCCACCAGTTGCTAATAAGTCATCTACGATAACTACTTTCTGCCCTTTTTGAATAGCATCAATATGCATTTCAATTGTAGATGAACCATATTCTAAATCATAAGTTTGTGAAATACATTCATAAGGTAATTTACCTGGTTTTCTAACAGGAATAAACCCTTTTTTTAATTTATAGGCAGTAGGTACACCAAAGATAAAACCTCTTGCCTCTGGACCTACTATTGCATCAAAATCTACATTTTCTAAATGTGCTGCAATTTGATTAATCGATTCGTTTAATCCTTCTCCATCCTGTAAAAGTGGTGTAATGTCTTTAAACACAATACCTTCTTTTGGAAAATCTTTCACATCACGAACAAGAGCATATAAATTCATATATTGCCTCCTAATATTATTCTTATTCATTCTTATTTTCTAGAGCAATTGCTCTTAGCACCTTTTCCTAATAGGTTATTTATAAGCTATTTTTATGACAAATTTCATTATAACACACTACTTCCATCCTGATAATAGCTTTTATGATATTTTTTTTAGTTTTATTAACATACTATATCACTTTTTTAATGAATAATTTGATGAAATATTTTTTAAATAAGTATACATTGCCTGCCAAACTATGCTATAATGTAGAAGTTATATATTTTAATAGGAGTGTTATCATGTCGGAAAAATTTCAAGTAGGCCAAATTATCGAAGGAACTGTAACAGGAATCAAACCTTTTGGAGCTTTCGTTTCATTAGACGAAACAACTCAAGGACTTGTGCATATCTCTCACATTACGCACGGTTATTTAGAAAACATTAATGATGCTATCAAAGTAGGAGATCAAGTCAAAGTTAAAATCTTATCTATTGATACGGAAAAAAATAAAATTTCTCTTTCTATTAAAGAAACACAAGAGAAGCCTAAAGCACCTGCTTCTAGGTCATCTAATTCTAGATCATCTGCGTCTAGACCATCCGCTCCAAAGGCACCTAAGAAAGAAACTCCTACAGAAAGCTTCGAAAATCTTATGAAAGATTTTATGAAGTTCTCTAATGACCGTCAAGCAGATATTAATAAACGTTTAAATCGCTAAATACTATTCATTCACGCAGACGTTAAAAGGCACCCTCAAGGTGCCTTTTTTTAATACTATTTATTTCCTAATAAATCTTTAATTACCTCAGCCGCTATCATAAGACCTGATGTAGCTGTTACAAATACCATAGAACCTGGTGTTTGTCTCCTTGCTGCCCCTGCTCCACCGTGCACTAAACTTTGATCGGGTTTCAGCGGCAATTCTTTCGAATAAACTACTTTTAACTTTTTAATGCCTCTTTTCCTTAGCTCACTTCTCATAACTTTTGCAAGTGGACATATACTTGTCTTATAAATATCTGTTACTACTAACTGAGTTGGATCTAGTTTATTAGCTGCACCCATAGCACTTATCACAGGAATTCCCATAGCCTTTGTACGTTCTATCAAATCCAATTTAGAAGTAACCATATCTATAGCATCTACTACATAATCAAAACTTTTATCTAAAATATTTTCAGCTGTTTCTGCTGTATACATTTCCTTAAGAGCGACAACTTCAATTTCTGGATTAATTTCTAATACTCTAGCCTTCATGAGCTCTGCCTTAGATTGTCCTACCGTTTTACTAGTGGCATGAATTTGTCTATTAATATTGCTTACACAGACTTCATCATGATCGATTAGAACTAATTTACCTACACCACTTCTAGCTAAAGCTTCTACCGTATAGGAACCCACCCCTCCTATACCAAACACAGCTACTTTGCTTTCTTTAAGCTTTTTTAAACCTTCCGCTCCTATAAGCATTTCACTTCTTGAAAACGCATGTAACATATATAAACTCCTTTATCATTCAATCTTCATACTTTATATTTTTTCCGATTTTTATTATATAAGCCTGTCAGATTTTGTATACTTCATTCATATACTATAGGAGTTTTGCTTATTTGACAACCTTAGATTCCAAACAAGCACTTCTTAATTCATCAAGTCTTTACCTCTATCATAAATTTCCTTAAACCTTGTTTCAGAAAGTGTTAAGGCTTCTCTTATGCCCTCTTTATTAACAAACTGGCTAGCCATCTTTTCTGCAATAGCTTCTACCGCATCTTTACAATCTGCATAATTGTTATAGTTTCTGCTCCCCATATAACAATCCATCATTTGTAAAAAAAAGGATATGCTCTCATCAGTAATACTATCTATCTTATTCCAAGACCAATCACTAGGCACCATTTTATAGGTTGCCTGTAATGCCTCTAGACCTTCCTCATAGGTTGATTCGCTATTACGCATGATTTCAATATTTGCTATGCAAGACTTGACAAACTCTACATAAAAAGTTTGTTCTTCTTCACTTAAGGATTCTTTGGCTTCTTCTGTCAATGCATAAGACTCAACTGGTTGTTTTTTACAACTTACTACTAATAATAGGCTTATACATAATCCTATTAGGATTATTTTCTTCATTGTACCTATCCCCCCTCTATTTTAATAAGTTATTTTCTGCCTTATTGTAACATATTATTCTTAATTTTGTTATAATTATTCGAAATTTTTATCATATTTATATCATTAATTTATAAAAACGGCCTTAACTCTAACATAAGCTTTTCTTCTAATATAATAAGTTGCTTAGCAATCATAGTTGCTTCTTGATCTGCTTCTTGATATTTATTAAGATATTTGCACAATGACTTTATCCCCATATTACAACCATCTGTAATAAGATCAGCTACTTCTGCATCGCTCTCATTTTGTACAAGCTTCATATTAACTTTAAGCCAAGACATTACTTTTGCAATTCGATTAGGTTCTTTTTCATGGTCATGATACTGATTTAATAAAATATGA
Source organism: Bacillota bacterium (assembly GCA_023393125.1). Lineage (GTDB taxonomy): Bacteria > Bacillota > Clostridia > Lachnospirales > Cellulosilyticaceae > Cellulosilyticum. The sequence goes on along the minus strand of JAEWMQ010000024.1, from coordinate 67,137 downwards.
GTTTTATCCCCCCAATCCTCATGAGCTTTTTTAGAAGCTTCTAATATTTTTTTAAGTGTCTCACTTTTAACTTTCTCTAAAACCTCATCTATAGAGGTTACTGCCATTTTTGCACCAACATTACACTCTTTAAGCAAATTAATTGTATCTTCATTAGCCATTTATTAATCACTCCTTTGTTTCTATATCATTCTAGTTTTCCTACTTCAAGCTTATTTATACTATTCACATGACAATCTGCTTTAATTATGCATCATTAAAAGGGCTATGCAAAATGCATAAACACCCTACAAAAGTGAATAATAATTTTACTAAATAATAATAGGTCTATAAAACTAATATAAAATCTTAGTTTTATAGACCTATTTATTCATTGAGACTCAAAAATACTAATTATGCTACAGCCTTTTACCCTTATCTATTTAACATATTTAGTATCATTTGTTTTGGTTTTACACCAACACTTGTATCTACTAATTGGCCATTTTTTATTAAAGCTAATGTCGGTATACTAGCTACACTAAAAGCAGCTGCTAACTCTGGCTGTTCATCAATATTAACTTTACAAACTTTAATTCCTGTATTTTCTTGTGCAATCTCATCTACAATTGGTGAAAGCATACGACAAGGTCCACACCATGGTGCCCAAAAATCAATTAAAACAGGCATATCTGCTTTTTTTACTTCTAAATCAAAATTCCCTTTTGTGATATTAATAATACTCATTATGATTCACTCCTTTATTTATATGAATAATGATAGAACTTACCTAACTATTTTATTTTAACTAAGTTTATTATAGTACTTTTCTTCTTCTACTTCTGTGACTACATCACTTATCAAGCACTCTTACTAAATAAATAAATTAAGTCCTGAATCTTCTGCTGCTCCTAGGTAAGCAGCTACACCACCAATCTCTACATCATCTATAAATTCTTCTTTTTTGATGCCCATAAGCTCCATACTCATAGAACAAGCCACTATTTTTACACCCATATCCATAGCATTTTTGATTAAAGTATCTAAATCATCTACTTGATGTTTTTTCATAATCCTTTTAATCATCCAAGCCCCCATACCTCCCATATTCATATGAGATAAACCTAATTGATTAGTATGTTTAGGTAACATGATGTCAAATAATTTTTCCATTATGTCTTTATTTACTTTAGGCTTATCTTTTCTTTTTAAAATATTTAATCCCCAAAAAGTAAAAAAGAGTGTCACCGGCTTACCCATAGCCGCTGCTCCTGTGGCAATAACAAATGAAGCTATAGCTTTATCTAAATCGCCGCTAAATACTACCATAGTTGCACCTTCATTTTCTATACTTGTTTGCATTTGACAGCTTGGTGCAATTTGAGCACTTTGGCTGTTTTTTTGAATATACGCAATAAAAGCTTTTTGTTTTTCATCAAATGAAGATTTAATCAAGGTGTTTTTTGTAGTATCACACCAAGCCCCAATATCCTTAGCAAACCCAGGATCACTTGCCTTTACTTCTAAAATTTCTCCTGCTTCCATTTCTTTTACCTGCTCAAACACTTTTCTGATAGGTCCTGGACATTGAAGGCCACAAGCATTTAAAGTTGCATGCACATTTAATGGCCTCTTCTCTTCTCTTTCTAAGGGTTTGACTTCACTTAAGCTTAAAGCTTTCCCTGCTTTTTTAGCGGCAAGATAAGTTTTCATACCTCCATCAAGATTTATACAGTTATAGCCTAAAGCTACTAACGTACGACAAGCAATATAACCTCGCTGACCCACTTGGCAGGTCACAACTATGTCATTTTCCTTTGGAAGTTCATAAGCACGTTCTCTTAAACTGCCCAGCGGTATATTAATAGCACCTTCAATACTACCTGTAGCTAACTCAAAAGACTCTCTTACATCTAGGATAAGTGCCCCTTTTTTGACTAAATCCTTTACTTCATACCATTGGCAAATAGCTACTAATCCCTCCATTACATTAGCTGCATAATACCCTAGCATATTCACAGGATCTTTAGCTGAATTATATGGTGGTGCATAACAAGGCTCTATATCTTGTAAATCCATTACAGTAAGCCTTCCTTTAATAGCTGTCGCTAAGATATCTATTCGTTTTTCTACTCCTTTCATACCTACACCTTGAGCTCCTAATATCTCACCTGTTTTAGGATCAAAGAGCATTTTAAAAGCAATTGGAAAAGCTCCTGGGTAATAACTTGCATGAGCACTTGGATGAATATGAACTACTTCATAAAAACGTCCTAAGCGTTTAAGCATTTTCTCATTATTACCTGTCGTGGCTACTGTATAGTCTAGTACTTTAGCGACTGATGAACCTAAGGTTCCTTTATAGCTAGAATCTCTTCCACAAATATGATCTGCTACAACACGCCCTTGCCTATTAGCTGGCCATGCAAGCGGGATCATCATACGTTCTCCACTTACAAAATCTTTAACACATACAGCATCACCAAGGGCATAAATAGATTCATCAGAAGTTCTCATATGGTCATCAACTATAATAGAACCTCTTTCTGTCACTTCTAAACCCGCTGTCTTAGCAATAGTTGTTTCCGGCGTCACACCTATGGCCATCACAATTAGGTCAGTCTCAATAACCTCACCACTTCTTAGTACAACTTGATGTCCCTCTTCTTTAAAGGCACTAACGCTTTGATTTAAAATGAGTCTAATACCTTGATCTATAAGATGTTCATGGAGTATACTCGCCATCTCTATATCTAATGGTGCCATTATCTGGTTACTTGCTTCAATAAGAGTAACTTCTATTTGTAATGCCTTTAAATTTTCTACCATTTCAAGTCCAATAAATCCTCCACCAATTACAACCGCCTTTTTAGGCTTCTCCTTTGAAATATACGTTTTAATACGGTCCGTATCAGGAATATTACGAAGTGTGAAAAGCTGCTTGCATTCTGAAATCCCTTCAATAGGTGGCAGGGTCGGCTTTGCCCCTGGTGATAAAACTAAAGTATCATAAGACTCCTTGTAGGTCTTATTCGTTTCAATATCCTTGATGGTTAATAGCTTCTGATCACGATTAATAGCAATCACTTCTGATTGTACACGAATATCTATATTAAACTTATGAGACATCTCTTCTACTGTTTGCAAGAGGAGCTGCTGTCTGTCTGGAATAACGCCTCCTATATAATAGGGTAAGCCACAGTTGGCAAAAGAAATGTACTCACCTTTTTCAAACATCACAATCGTTACTTCTTCATCTAAACGTCTTAGTCTTGCAGCTGTAGAAGCACCACCTGCTACACCACCTACAATTACTATCTTTTTGCTCATTTACTTACTCCTTCTCAAATATATCTGCTTAATTTGTTGCCATTATAACAACTTTCTCTTTGCTTTTCTGTAACTAAATCACATAAAGGGAGTGTTGCGAAATGCATAAGCCTCCTATGAAAATGAATAGTAACTTTATTATGTAGTGAAAGAGCGGTAAAACTAGTATGAAATCTCTAGTTTTACCGCTCTTTATTCATTGAAGTTTATAAATATTAATATTATGTGAATTATTTATTCATCATTCTAATTTACTATTAATACTAAGCGTTTGAAGTTCCATTTTATAGAGAACACCTTGAGCTTTATTAAATGGCCATTCTAAATAAACCCTATTTTTTCTACCAAGATTCCCTTTTAAAACCGTTCTCTCTATATCCTCCAGCGCTTGAATTGCTCCTTGTATACTACCCACTTGATTCATTTTACCAACTTCACAGCCAATAATTGCTTGATACCTAGTAGCTTGCCATAAAGCATTATTGACTTTTCTAACAACTTTCTCATTAAACTGAATGATATGCGCTCTTACACATGTTTCCTCTTGACCTAACGTTTGAAGCATGACTTGCCAAATCCAATCAAACATCGAAATGAGCTGACTATGCACCCCAATCATCACCGTATAATCATAGCACTTATATCCTAAATCTAACTGTACTTCATCAAAGGCTATCTCTATGCGCTTTAAATAATCAAGGGCACAATCTACTAATTGATCTACCTTTGTATTTAAACCTTTTTTTCTAATTTCTGTTACCAACATATCTGCATAATTCCTATAAACTTCAGCACTTATACCTGTAAAATTACATACCTTTATTTGTATCTTCTTAGAAGTATCTAAATCATATTGTTTCAGTGCCTGCCTCATAGCTCTCTCATCTTTATCAAGTAACCAAATAAAATCACAGTGCTTTACTAGCGCCTTAAGATCCAAATCATTACATCTGCCAGCCCCAAAAATAGCTAGTTTCGCTCCTGATGGCACTTGACTTATAATAGTATGGGTGAGCAACTGCCTATAATCTTGCCATTCTACATAAGCATGTTCTAATATCTGCAGCTGTGTTAACTGATCATACACATTCATATCCTGAACTCCTACCTATTAATTCTTTACTTTATTTTATCATACCATAGTCTTTTAATGAACGCTTCTAAAAGATATACACTAAAACTTTACCTGCTATGTAGCTACATCGTGCTTTATTATTTATATATACAAAAAGGCAAGGTCATTTTATAACCTTGCCCTTTAACATCGTATTCATAGTACCATTTATTCTTCTCCCCCTACTACAATATTTCCTGCTTTTATTTGCTCATTTACCTCTTTAACCGTATTAATTGTTTCCTCTGATAGATTAGGATTTTGTTCAGGAATACCTACGCCATTATTGTTAACATCGAAGGTAAGGGTTTGTCCACCCGGAAAATGGCCTTCCACTTCTGCTTTAATCATATCATAAGTGGCCTGATCTAAATATTTAATAGCGGAAGTCAAAATAACAGATTGATTATTTTGAGCCTCATATATACCATCCATGTATTGGTCTACATCTACACCAATCACCCAAGCCTCTTCTCCTTTAGCCGCTCTTCCTTTTGCTTCTGTAATAACCCCTAATCCCACATCACCAGCAGCTGCAAAAATAGCTTTAACACCCCTATCATACATTTGAGCTGAAAGCTGTTGCCCACCTGCTTTATCATCAAAACTTCCTATATATACAATATTTTCATCTTTTAATGAAATATGAGTGCCTAAATGCTCATTGGCATATACTAATCCTTGTGCAAAACCACTTTTATATTTTTTAACAGACGGTATTTCCATACCTCCTATAAAACCAAATTCACCAGTACCTATTTGTTTAGCAGCTGCAACCCCTGCCAAAAAACCTGCTTCTTGTTCTGCAAAATAAATAGCTACTGTATTACTAGCTACTGTTATGCCACCAGCATGGTCACGTGGTGAACCGTCGATTAATACAAATTTTGCATCTGGATATTTCATTTGAGCAATATAAATGGCTGTTTCAAACTTATAGCCTGGTGTTATGATAAACCTATAATCAGCATCATAAAGATTAGCTATTTGCTGCAAATAATCTGCTTCTGTTTCTCCATTGGGTTGTAAGTATTTTGTCTGTTTTACTGTATCTTTAATTCCCTCCCAAGTACCTTGATTAAAAGAACGGTCATCAATCGTTCCTGAATTAGTAACCATTCCTACACGTAGCTCTGTCTCTAGCATTTCAAACTTAGAAGGCTCCTTAGAAGCTGACTCACTTCCACATCCAACTAATAAACTAATGAGAAGTATACTACCTACCAATTTACCTAATAGCCTTTTTTTCATCTACTACCACCACCTACTGAATTAGTCATCATTCTTGTACTATAGTAGTATTTGTAAGGACTTTAAAAATATACTTCACCCCATACTTCTTTTTAACACTTTAACTATTCTTGAAGATACTTTTTATCACAAGCCTCTTGAATCACGTCTTCCACAAACTCCCATAGTTCAGGAATAGCGTCTTTTACTGGGGCCATTCTTTTATACACATCACTTTTTTTAACATGATGTTTCACCCAAGTATGACCATTTGTCATATAGTTGCTGATAAAAGGTTGCAAACGATCAATCGCCGAAGCATACTTGGCATCTGGTGTTACCATAGCATCAAACTCTTCCCACAATGAGCGATACTCCTGGCCTTGCTCTAAAGGCAATAAAGCAAATAATTTATCTGCTGCTTCTTTTTCCCTTTGCATTTTACTTTCATACCCTTTTGTATCAAAAGCAAAAGTATCCCCTGCATAAATTTCAACTAAATCATGTAATAATGCCATTTTAATAACACGATTAATATTAATATCTTTATCTGCTGCATAAGCTTCTAATACCCATGCCATCATTGCGAAATGCCATGAGTGCTCCGCATCAGTTTCTCGTCGTGATTGATCCATTAGTAAGGTTTGTCTTAAAACAGTCTTCATTTTATCAATTTCTATTAGAAATTGAAGTTGATTCTTTAATTGTTCTTTCATATTATTGCCTCCATCTCATTCATCTAATACTACAAGTATCTCCTAGCCTATTTTTATACTAAAGTATTAAACGCATTTACTTTCTATTATAAAACACCCCTTTACAATAATATAGTATCTAAATATTCTACACCTTTAGTTCAATAATCTGTTCCTCTCCGTTAATACTTATAGTTACATATATAATTTCATCTTTTCTTTCTATTGGCCCATTAGTACTACTTGATTTTATTGTAAAAACAGTCTGTGTTGGAGGCGTATCATCATACTCGTGGATGAGTGAGCCGCCCCCATAAGTCCAATCATACGAAATAGTTATATTTTTTACCCCTTGTAACTCTGAAATATCGTTCTTATATGTTGCTGTCAGTACAGTGTCTTTATTCGTAGTAACACTTAATGTCCCCTCTTTTTTAGTAGTAAGTATTGTACTTCCATCTACCTTATATTCTACGCTCCATAATTCATTTTCACCTTTATAGGTATAATGATACTCAGTAGTTTTTTGATTAGAACAACCTGAAATAATTAGTACTAGTATAATTAATAAACTATAAATTATTTTTTTCATTTAATCCCCCCTTATTTGCATACCATACATAACTCTATATTCTAATTATTAAGAATATTATATGTCTGTTAGCAGATCTTTGTCTACTTAAATACTAAAATCCACACTCTGTCCATAAAAATAAGCCCTCAATTAAAAAAGGCTATTTGCAATAGTTAATTACCTCTTATATAAAAATTATGCTCATAAATTTTACTCTATACAAAATTATAGATTTTCATTTATAATATACAATGTCACTCTTGAATTTATATAATTTTCATTAATAAAAAATTCTAAAAGGTGGTGTTCTTATGTTGAATAAACTGAATAATGCTCCTAAATCAATAAAGCTCTCACAATATATCTTTATTATATTTGTAGTACTATATTTAATAGAATCTTTATTTATTCGTGGTTTATTTACTAACTTCTATTTATTTTTTAGTACTATAATATTAGGGTGTATTAGCACTATTATAGCTCTTTTTAAAAAAACATATCTGTTTGCTGCTATAGATATTGCTCTTATCATAGCATGCTCTCTAATATTCATTTTCTTAATATCCTTATAGATTAATTTATAATACTATTATAACTATATGAATACATAATATTAACAATAATAAAATTGCTATTTTTCAAGGTGATGGGCTAGGTGAAACTACCTAGTCCTTTTAAGGTTCTCATAAGTATTCTATCCACTTTTAAAATGCTAAGCTTTATAAAACTAGTATTTTAGGCATAAAAAAGAGAGATAAAGCTTTTGGCCCTATCCTAATTTACTTGAAAATATTATTTCTTCTATATATAGAATACAATTGACAGCAAACAAACTATCTTTTTAATTGCTAGTTTAATAGCTATTTATTACGATAAACTGGAACTCATCGTTCCTTTTTTAAATAAACCATATCAACCAATTGTATTCCATCTTCATACATTGGGTGGTCGTAGTTATCTATAAAAAAGTTTTTTACTCTATGCGATTGTATAAAACCGCAGATTTTATAAAAAGAAAGCATTGAAGGACAGTCACCAGTTCCGACAAACAGAACATTGCAGTCGGAATAATGCGCAAAGAGAAATTCAATCAGGCGTTTTCCATAACCTTTTCGTTGACAATCAGGTAACACAGCAATGTTTTTAAGTTCGTAAACGCCATCGGCTTCTTTGGTAATTACGCACTCAGCCTTTATGCCATCATCATCCAAAACAAACATTTCACCATTCTCAAGGTATTTATCTATCATATTTTCCTGTTCGTCAGCCAACAACAGCAAATCCATATATTCTTTTTTTACACCCGTTACTTTATTAATATTCATAATTCACCTCTACAAATTCTAATTTATAATTCTATAAAATAACTATTTTATTATATGGTAGTATTTGTTGTAGAAGAAAAATACTCGTTCTATAAAGTTAAATGAAATAGGGAACTACTCATAAATCACCTAAATATCTTACCAATTAGATTGTTTTTTTCTTTAAATCCATTAAGATAATCCTTCACACTCATTTTATTACTACCTGAAGGTTTTATTATTTTTAAAATAATTTCCCCATCAGATACTTTAATTCCTATTCCATCCTTGTATAACCTTACTATTTCTCCATTTGATTTTTCTTTATAAATATCTTCACCTATAATAGCTTCGTATATTTTTATTTCTTTATCATCTAAAATTGCATATGATACTGGCCATGGATTAAGTCCTCTTATTTGGTTAAAAACTTCTATTTTTGTTTTATTGAAATTTATATGTTCATCTTCCCTTGATATATTATAAGCAAATGTTACTTCTTCTTCATTTTGGACAATTCTATTTGCTCGTCCACTTACAATACTTGGTAATGTCTCCATTAATAATTCTGTACCTAATAGGCTTAATTTATCATGCAACGTACCTACATTATCAGTTTTTTCTATTTTAATGCTTTTTTGGCTTGTTATATCACCATTATCCATTTTTAGACCCATATACATTATGGTTATACCTGTAGTGGTATATCCATCAATAATAGCTTTATGAATAGGTGCTCCTCCTCTTAATTTTGGAAGAAGTGATGCATGAACATTTATACAACCATATTTAGGATAATCTAATATCTCTTTTGGGAGAAATTGACCATATGCACAAGTTATAATGATATCAGGATTTAAATCTATTATACTTTGATATTCTTCTCTTATTTTAGTTGGTTGTATTACTTTTATATTGTTTTCAAGTGCCACCTTTTTTTACAGCTGGTTCTGTCAATATTTGATTTCTACCAGCTAATTTATCTGGTTGAGTTACTACTCCTATTACATTAGTATTATAAATTAAGCTATTAAGTACATTTACACTAAAATCAGGTGTACCCATAAATATTACTTTTAAATCTTTCATCATTATGAACATTCCTTTCTACGGAAGGCAGAAAAGGGTAATAAAACCGAAGTACCTTCTCTGGTTATGATTTACTGATACACTTATATTAATTTTTATGTCTCCTACCACTGCATTAATCATCAGTAATGGCCTTTTTTCAATCTTATTTCTACCTATAACAACAAGTCTTACATCTCCTTTTGGTTAACATACAATATCTCTTCTCAAGCTTTAAGTTCACATTTTTATTGACTAAACTACTTATATAGTATATCACTTCAGTATTGTTATATTTTGTCATTTGATAGAGTTTATATATAGAAAATATAAGGATTTGACTCTACCCTAGTTTATTTACGTATTTAATTAAAATACTGATTCAGGTGTTCTTTCACGTTATACTTATCTGCTTACTATAATAGCCCATACTACTTACTAAATGGGGGCTATGCCCTCCCTCTGTGACTTTATACGGTCAAGAATATTGTTTACCGTTGACCTATTTGAAATGAATATTTACACTCACGTAATCCCAAAAGAATTAATAAATGACGTTCAATGTCTTAATAATATTTTAGGTTAATACTAGCATGTATTTGCCTATTTTTTATATTTTTAAATTACAGTTTATTTTTTACTACACACTTTTACTCTACTACACACATGCAACGAAAAAAGGTAAGCACTGTATCTATTGATACTTAATGCTGACCTTGTGAAGCAATTTTATCCATAAAAATAAGGCTAGATTTCTCTAGCCTTTAATCAAACTATCTTTTTAATTGCCGGTTTAGATAACTATTTGCTTCCTAAAGATTATGCTCATTTTGCAAACACGACCTTGAAATCTTCAAAAACAACAGGCATATCCTCACAAAAAGTATAGCCTAACTCCTTCCATCTTCTATAAAAAAACGAATATGTCCATCACGCCAAGAGGCTAGATTTTCATCTTCTCCCTCTCTTTTGCAAATATCAAATGTAACATCCTTAAACGGCAATATGGTTACATCTATTGTTTCTATAATGCATCTCGGGTTGCCCTCCCAATCAGTAACTATACTATAATCCCCCGTTTGCGGTATTCTGTCACCATTAATTTCATATGCATACAGGCTAGCTGCTGTTGCTCGCTTTTGTCCTGATAAAACAAGTGATAATAATTCATTCGCCAATTTTTCCGTTAGCTCAAAATGAAAACAATCTATGTATTTTGTGTCCTTATTTTTTCCTGTTTCCAATAAAAAAGTATTCCAAAATTCATCTACTGTCATCTTCTACACCTCCTGTTGTGTAAATAATGTCTATAAGTATATATTTCCTTAATTATACAAATACAGGGCAAGTTGTCACCTAACCCTGTCTAAAACCATTCTTTTATTATTGTAATTTAAAAGTTTTACTTACTTTATCTTCTCCTAAAACTTTACTTATTTCAATTGTAACTGGAGAATTATCTTTATATAATAAAAGCATTTCCATATTCAAGTGATGCTCCATTCATTACATATCTAAATTCATCGTTTTCTATGTCAGCCATTGTCTGCTCCAACTCAATTCCGTTTTGATAAGCTTTTATCGAGTAAAAACTTTCATATGGAGCTACTGATTTTCCACTATTATTAAACATAGTAACATTAGCAATTACTACCTCTTTATCCTCATAGTTTAGCCAAAGCTTATAATCATAATCTCTCTAACAAACCAGAATTGATTAGTCAATCTTATTGAAAATAACAGTCTGCTCTTTCATAGATATTTTTCCTACTTGATAACCGTATTCTGTTAACTCTTTCTTATACTTCAAAAATGAATGGTCTATTGGTATTCCAGCAATATCCTTAACTTCATCAAAAGTTAATTTAAATGATTGATTTCCGTTTTTTTGTACATATTCCCATAAAGAATTGTATTTACTCATTCTGTTTCATCCCTTATCAAATTCAAATTTATCGCTCTATAAAATAACTATTTGTTAAGCCGAGATAATTCAATTATAGTATCCTTATAAATTTAACTCATAGCTTTGTTTGAAAACAAATTATAAGATTTTTCTCATTATAATTTGTCCATCTTGACATGCAATTTCAGAAAATCCCGCTTTTTCATATAACCTAATCGACCCATGATAATCATAATCATCACGTTTACTATTTATCTTGGCATAACCTTCAATAGCCTCATATCCTTTAATTTTTGCATCTATACAAATCCGATTAATAAATGCTGATGCAATGCCCATACCACGATATTCTGGTGCAATTTCAAAGCAAACAATAGAAATTGTCTTACAACAAGTTTTTTCAAGTGCAAACCTAGGTACAAACCCTTCATAACTTTTAATGTCCGCCGCATTACACCATCCTATGGATGTATTACCATCAAAAGCTAAATATCCCTGTATCTTATCAGCATTTAGCATCTCTACGGCATATTTACGTACTGTTTCTTTTACTCCATTTGTTTTAAACTCACTGACCATTTGCTTGATTGTATTTTCATCTTGATTAGGTGACGTACAATAACATGGGCCATTAGGATTTTCATCTGTAAATGCACGATTATCAAAGAAATCAAGGTAGTCTAATATTAATTCATGTGTTAAGGGCTTAATTGAAAAATTTATTATATTTTCCATAATATCTTCTCCTTACAGATTCTGATTTATCAACTTATAAAATATCTATTCTTATCACTCAATTGAGTATATGTAGTTATTACATAGTATACCACTTTATCCTTGTTGCATTTTGTAGTTTTGTGCGATACAAAAAATAAGACCAGCTAATCACTGGTCCTATCTAAAACTATTCTTTTAATTGCTAATCTAAATAACTGTTTTATCGAGTAATACTATATAAGATAAACTACTTCACCCTTGTAAACATCGGGTACTTCTCATTGTATTGAACCAAGTCCCATAGGTTTCCGTATAAATCTTTAAAAACAGCTACTGTTCCATAATCCTGTTCATTAGGTTCTCTCACAAATTCTATGCCTCTTTCCTTCATTTCATTAAAATCACGCCAAAAATCATCTGTTCCTAAGAATAAAAAAACTCTACCACCTGATTGGTTACCGATGAAAGGTACTTGTTCAGGCTTTGAAGCTTTCGCCAGTAATACTGTAGTTCCATTAGAACCTGGTGGGGAAACAACCACCCAACGTTTATCTTGCTCTGCTTGGTAGGTATCTTCAACTAATGTAAAGTGAAGTTTATTTGTATAGAAGTCAATTGCTTTATCATAATCTTCTACTACTAAAGCAATGTGCACTATTGATTGTATCATTTTCTATTTCTCCTTTACTTTTAATCCCTTAAAATATCTATTTCTCTATTATACACATACAACGAAAAAAGAGGTAAGCACCGTATCTATTGATACTTAATGCTTACCTCTTTCAATTAATGAGCCATCTGGGACTCGAACCCAGGACCCTCAGATTAAGAGTCTGATGCTCTACCAACTAAGCTAATGACCCATAATAACAGTTAGAAAATGTTTCTTGCCCTGTTACATAAGCTATTATAGTTTTTTTGTTGCTACTTGTCAACCAATTTTTTTATATTTTATATTTAAATTTACATAAATATAATTTAGTTATTTCTAAAAACAGTAGGATAAACCCTGATTTATCCTACTGTTTCACTTTGATATCCTCTTATTTTCTATACTTCTTAAGTTTGCTATTAAGCACTTCTACTTCTTTATTAAGCGTACTAATTTCTGAGTTTACTCGTTTCATTAATACTTCTTGCTCTTCTGTACTACTAACACCTTCTTCCGTATAGGCTGCTGTAGTTTGAGTAACTGCAGCTACTTGCTCTATAACAGCATTAACCTTATTTTTATCTTGGTTAACTTTAGTAATAGCTTCATTAGTAATTGTAATCTTATCTACTATGGCCTCTATACTGGTAGCCATCTTTGTGAATACCTGTTCTGCTGCACTTACAGCTTCTGTTTCATCTTCTGATACCGTATTCATTTTATTCATAGCTGTTATCGCTTTTTCTGATTCAGCTTGTATATTAGACACTAAATTTTTAATTTGCTCAGTAGAATTATGACTTTGATCTGCAAGTCCTCTAATTTCTTCTGCTACAACACCAAATCCTCTACCTGCATCACCCGCACGTGCTGCTTCAATAGCTGCATTTAATGCAAGCAAATTGGTTTGTGATGCTATACTTTCAATAGCATCTACAAATAATGTAATATCTTTAATTTTATTTGTTAAAAAGGCTACTGTTTTTACAATCTCTTCTGTAGCTTGTACTGCACTAGCTGCACGCTCTTGCAATAAACGGATAGACGCTTTTCCTTCTTCATTTAATCCTTGGATCTTACCTGCTTCTTCCATAATCCCTTTACAGTTGTCATAGGCAACTGTAATCTCCTGTGATAAAGTCTCCATAAGAGCTTCACCTGTTTGACTTTGAGCAGCTTGCTCATTAGCACCTTCAGCAATTTCTTTCATCATGCCGCTCATTTGACAAATCGCTTTCATAGCTTCTTCCGTGCTTTCAGTAACTTGGTTAGTTGTTGTTGTAATTGTATCTACAACTTTAAAAGAATCATCTATCAAATGACTAAACTCAGAAAAAATAACATTGACAGAATCTATTAGTTTCCCAAATAATTTATTATGTTTATATTGGTCAAGATTAAGAAGTAAGCTAAGATTCCCTTCTTTTATTTTTTCAATGTCACCATTATACTGTTTAATAAACCTTTTGATAGGTAATAATAACACAAGTATGATTCCGATTATAATAATTCCCAAAACGCTTGCTAAAAGAACTGCTTTGCCTAAATCTCCAATAACAATGTACGAAATTCCAACAAATAGCAATACACTAATTAATAAAGCACCTACCATAAAAGTCTTAAAATATTCTAGTACTCTTCCCTTAACATCTGTTTTATTATCCATATTGATTATCCTCTCTTACTTTTTACGTCTACTAATGCATCTATTTATTATACTATAGTTAATTTTTCAATTCAATTTTATATTTACATAAGAAGATTTATTTCCTTGAATTCAGCTTTTATTATGTAGTATGAAACACTGTAACTAATCATTTTGCTATTTTGAAAAGACTCTAGAATGAATTTAGTTTCATTCTAGAGTCTTTTCTTTAATTTATGCTTTTTTAATTTGCTTAGTTTGTTTTCCTTTTTTACTATTTTTACGTGTAAATTCATACCATATTGGACTTGCTATAAAAATAGAAGAATAGGTTCCCGCTAAAATACCAATAATCAGTGGAAATGCAAATTCTTTTACGGATTCTGTTCCTAATAAAAATAAGAAAATAACCATAACAACAGTTGTAATGGAAGTAGCAATAGAACGACCAATTGTTTGATTAATACTACTATCTACTAATTCCTCACTTGCAGCTACATGATCTCTCAAACTTATCTTTGCTTTATTTTCTCTTATACGGTCAAAAATAATGATTGTATCATTAATTGAATAACCTACAATAGTAAGCATAGCTGCAATAAAAGAATTATTAAGAGGAATTCGGAAAATAGCATAGACACTTAACATCACAAGAATGTCATGTGCTAGTGCAATGACTGCACTTGTTCCAAAACGATAATCTTTAAAACGAAGACTAATATAAACTAAAATAAGAGCAATCCCTACAACTACAGCTTTAATAGCACCCACTTTAATATCTTTACTAATAGTTGGTGAAAAGTCCTCATCTCTTGAAGCAGTGACTTCTTTTAAATTATATTTTTCTTTTATGGCTTCGAAAAGTTCTTTTCTAGTTAAGGCATCTTCACGTGTCATAGTGATTAAAACACCTGTTTCTCCTGCAGAAGTAATACGAGCATCAGTATGCCCTGTTACTTCTTCTGTAATGGCTAGTAATTCATTCCTTAATTCATTACTAAAAGGGCGCTCCATGTCTACTTGGATTAAAGAACCACCTGTAAACTCAATAGCTTGCTTGAAAGCACCCTCTCCCTTAATAGCATTTATTGTCATAAAAGCTAATCCTATAAGAATGACGATAATAGATAACGCATAATACTTTTTCCTATTTTGAATCACTTTCATCATTTAGGCCTCCTTTCCAAGCTTTTTAACATTAGCATAAAAGGATGGCTTTCTTAAATCCATTCCTACAAAAGCTTTAAGAATATTACGTGTAATAACAAGTGCTGTAAACATAGAAATAACAATACCTATCATCAATGTTGTTGCAAAGCTCTTAATAAGCCCTGTTCCAAAGAAATAAAGTACAACAGCTGCAATCATTGTTGTTACATTTCCATCTAAAATTGCGCTAAAGGCTTTACTAAAACCAGCATCCACCGAAGCTCTAACTCCTCTACCTAAAGCAAGCTCTTCTTTAATACGTGCAAAGATGATAACATTAGCATCTACGGCCATGCCAATAGATAATAAAATACCTGCAATACCCGGAAGTGTTAAAGTTGCATTTAAAGCAGTTAAAGTTAATATCATTAAGCCTACATAAAGCACTAAGGCAATATCAGCTGCAATACCACACATTCTATACACTACAGCCATGAAGACTAAAATGATAATAAATCCAATCACACCTGCTAACAAGCTAGAATTAAGTGCATCAATACCTAATTTAGCCCCTATACTTGTTGCACTAATGGCCTCAAGTGTAAATGGTAAGGCACCTGCATTAATACTATTAGCTAAGTCCTTAGCTGCTTCAATGGTAAAATTACCTGAAATAATACCACTACCATCTGAGATATGTGCATTGATTTGTGGCATAGAAAGCATTGTTTCATCTAGCATAATCATGATATAACTTCCTATATTTTGAGAAGTATAGTCAGAAAATAGTTTTGTTCCTTCACTATCCATTTCAATGCCTACAAAATACTCACCTGTTTGTGTATTTTGCCCTGCCGTTGCACTTTTTACATTTTTACCAGTTACAATCTCTTCTCCCGTATTCATATCTATAAAACGAAGCATACCTGCTGCTCCAATTTCATCGATAGCTTTTTGTGGGTCTTCTACACCTGGAATATCCACTCTTAAACGTTTAGTTCCTTCAATGGCTACTTCTGCCTCTGTATAACCTTTAGCATCTAAACGTTTTTGAATAAGTGCTTGAGCAGCTTCCATAGCCGATCTTAATTCTTCATCTGTCATTTCTTCTTCAAGCTCTGGTTCATAAACGATATTCACCCCACCTTGAAGGTCTAATCCTAATTTAATTCTGTTGCGCTCAAAAAATCCTGGCTCTTTTGTTGACGCTGAAGTATCAACCTTTTCCCCTGCTACTTCATCATTTGTAGCTTGTTCATTGTCATTAAGACTTTCACCTTGATCCTTTGTTTCGTCCTTTTGTTCATTATTTTCCTTAGCTGTTTCATCTGTTTCTTCTTCTTCAGTTGTCAATGCAGGATTTTCTGCACTTACCTCTGATTCTGCTTCCTTATCAGCTTCAGTAACTTGCTCTACTTTAGTAGATTGACCTTGTCCTACACCACTGCAAGCTATATAAGCTAGCCCACTAACGCCTGCGATTATTACAAGCATAATAACTAGTGTCAAGATACTGTTAAGCTTTTTGTTCTTGGCTTTCATTCCTTTTCCTCCTAATTTCCAATGTGACACCACTACGATTATATAATTTGTACAAAATCTAGTCAATTAAAACACTTTACTTGTTCATTTTTCATAATTTTCACACAAAAAAAGATCCATGCATTAAACATGGATCTTTGAGTCTTTAATTAATAATTGCAATTTAGGATAATTCTGCTTTAATACCAATAGCGCACTCTAAACGTTTCTTTTGAAGTGCACATCCAATCTCATAAACATGGTGAATATCACCATGGAAATTATAAGAGTTTGCTGCACAACCTCCACTACAGAAGAATTTAGCCCAACAAGATTTACACTCATCTTTACTGTACACATTACATTTTTCAAACTTACAGCGCATTTCTAAATTAGTAACACCTTCATCTACTGTACCCATTTTAAACTCTTCCATACCAACAAATTGATGACATGGATAAAGATCACCTTCTGGCGTTACAGCTAAGTATTCTGTTCCTGAACCACATCCTGCTAAACGTTTGTGAATACATGGACCACCTTCAAGGTCTACCATAAAGTGGAAGAAATTAAAGTCGTTACCTTGTCTTGTTTGCTTCACTATATATTTTGCTAATTTTTCATATTCAGCACATAAAGCTGGAATATCCCCTTCTTTAAGAGCATAGTCCATTTCATTTGGTGCTACAACTGGTTCAACAGACACTTCTTTAAAACCTTGCTCTGTCATATGCTTAACATCTTCTGAGAAATCTAAGTTATGGTGTGTAAAAGTCCCACGAAGATAGTATTTTTGATTGCCTCTTTTTTCAACTAATTTCTTGAATTTTGGTAGGATCACATCATAGCTACCCTTACCATTAGCAGTTGGACGCATGCGATCATTTACTTCAGGACGTCCATCTAAACTTAATACAACATTGTGCATATTTTCATTTAAATAATCAATAATCTCATCATTTAAAAGCACACCATTAGTAGTCATTGTGAATCTAAAGTTTTTACCTGTTTCTTTTTCACGCTCTCTGGCATAAGCAACAGTTTCTTTAACCATTTCCCAATTCATTAGTGGCTCACCACCAAAGAAGTCGATTTCAATATTCTTACGGTGTTTAGAATTTTCAATAATAAAGTCAACTGCTTTTTTACCTACTTCAATGCTCATTAGACTTCTATGTCCATGATATTCTCCTTCACCAGCAAAGCAGTATTTACATTTCAAGTTACAATCATGAGCTACATGAAGACAAAGCGCTTTAACAACGGGTTCTCTTTCTAAAAAGGCTGGCACTAATGTCTCATATTGGTCAGCTGTATAGAGCATACCATCTTCTTTTAAACTCATGAGTTCTTCATAGGCCTCGTTGATGGCTTCTATTTCAAATTGTCCTTTATATTTTTCTACTAAAGCTTCCTTTGATAATTGCTCTGCATCTTCCACTAAGTTATATGCTACTTCATCTACTAAATGAATACTGCCACTATGAATATCCATTACAATGTTGGAGTTTTCAAATCTAAATTTATGGATCATCCGTTATCCTCTCTTCTATTCTCAATAATGTATCAATATAAATAAGAAACTAAGGCTTTTCCACGTTTCCCATTGGTGCAAAATAAAAGCAGCGACACAGGGTCACTGCTGCATTACGAAATTATTTTTCGCAAGCTTGGTTTCCTACAGTACAAGACGTTTTACAAGCTGATTGGCAAGATGTTTGACATTCTCCACAACCACCTTTTTTAGCACTGTTTGGTAAGTTTTTTGTGTTTAAAGTTTTGATATGTTTCATGATGCATCCTCCTTCTCATAACAAATCTTTTTTATTATAGCATAGTCTAGCTTTATTGCAAACTCCATTCTTAAACATCTATAACTTTGTGTAACTTGTGATAACTTTATTCCCCTATTTGTTTTTTATACCTATGTATTTTCACTTATTGCAGTTAACAGAAATCATTCCTGCAATGGTACTACTCATAATCACTAATATTGCTAGCATAAAAATAACACCAGGTGCTAAATGATTAAGTTTTTCAATAATAGTACCTAATACTAAAAAGATAATGAAGTAAAGTGAACCACCAATGGCACCCCATTTATAACCATTCTTGTTGTCAACTTTAGCTGTATCAAAGCCTGCAAGAAAAGCTGAAGCAATTACACCACAAGTTACAATCCATGCTTCAAACTTTGGTGAGGCATTGGTGTATGTAAGGATAATGGATGAGAACAAAATAAAAATGGCAGTTACCACATAAGCCATTATATTGGCTTTGATCATAGTAAGTACAGCTTGTGGCATATCCACTTCTGCTTTTGCTTTATGTTTGGTCATCTTGTTTCCTCCTTTTTACTTAAACCTACTAATATTTTACGTACATCTAGTCACAAGTATGATAAAATATTGATATAAAGGAGGTAAATCTATGAAATTAATTGATTTACACGTTCATTCAACTGCCTCTGATGGCACATTTTCACCACAAGAACTAGCCGTCTATGCAAAAGCGAAAGGTTTAAGTGCAATTGCTCTAACAGACCATGATACAATTGCTGGCGTTAATGAATGTATGAAAAAGGGTTTGGAAGTAGGAGTCACTGTAATTCCCGGAATTGAATGTTCTGCTGATTTTTATGGAAAAGAACTTCATATATTAGGTTACTATATCGATCCTAACTGCTCGCTTCTTCAAAACAAACTAAAGGATCTTATTGACAGCAGACATAAACGTAATCTTAAGATGTTAGATAAATTGACTAAGTTAGGTTGCCCTCTCACTTTAGAAGACTTAGAAACTGATTGTACCCCTAATACAGTTTTCACTAGAGCTCATTTTGCTAATGCACTGCTTCGAAAAGGTTATATCACGGAACGTAAAGAAGCATTTTCAAAATATATCGGACGTGGACTTCCAGCTTATGTGCCTCGTGAAAAATTCACGGTTAAAGATTGTATTGATATGATTCACCAAGCTGGAGGCCTAGCGGTACTTGCTCATCCTATGCTATATGGATATAGTAGATCAGATGTTACCAATCTCCTCTATGGCTTAGTTGCAGAAGGGCTGGACGGCGTAGAATGTGTTTACTCTACCCATTCAAGTGAAGACGTAGCTCATTTACTCCAAGTCTGCTTACAGCTTAAACTATTCCCTACAGGGGGTAGTGATTTCCACGGAAGTAATAAGCCGCAAATTGATCTCGGTTCTGGTTATGGTCATTTACAAGTACCTTTTGACATTTTAGAAGCTATGCGTAAACGTTTAGGTATAAACTATTAAATTAAAAGGGTGATATCAACAGTTCTTGATATCACCCTTTTACGTATCTTATTTACTTTTCTCTTTAAGATAAGGCATTAAACTTTCTGAGTTTCTATAAACTTTATAAAGCGCCTCAAAAGTAAGATTATGATATTTACCATTATCATTAATCCATGCTCTTGCTTCATCTTCTTTACACACTTCTATAAAAATCTCTCTATTTGCTTTAGATCTTACTTCTTCTGCTATGTTTTTTAATGCTACATAGTCTTTAAACAAATCTATTTTTTCTTCCATCTTTAAGCGGTGAATAAGGCGATCTAAGCAATTATCTCCTAATGTGTCTAATAGCATTTGAAAAGCCGCCACATCATTATATTGACTAACAAAAGTATCTCTTAGTCCTTCTGCTATACGTCTATCTGCCTCTTTTCCTTTTATGATTACACTCACTGTTGCTCCCCGCTTTCGTTTATATTTTACTTTACCATTTTACATGATTTAACTCTTTTTTTAAATACATCCAGGCTTTTTCTGATTTGTGTTTTATTTTTAAATAATTTAAATTAACCAATAAATTTATTTTTAATTATCATTTACAGCAATAAACACTATACTTTTTGACCCATTTAGATTATGATAATACAGTAAAATGAACCATTTATTCTAAAGGAGATACAAATGAGCATATTAACTGTAAAAGATGTAACCCACGGCTTTGGGGCACGTAGTATTTTAGAGGATGTATCCTTTCGTCTACTCAAAGGTGAACACGTTGCATTAGTTGGGGCTAATGGTGAAGGTAAATCTACCTTTTTAAATATCATTACAGGTAAGCTTATGCCTGATGAAGGAAAAGTAGAATGGTCTAATCGTGTAACAGCTGGCTATTTAGATCAACATTCTGTTTTAGAACCAGGAACCACTATAAGAGACAACTTACGCCTTGCCTTTAATCATTTATTCGAACTAGAAACTGAGATGTTAAATATTTATGAAAAAGTGGCAGAAGTTGATGAATCTGAAATGACTCGCTTAATGGAAGATGCAGCTGAAATCCAAATCATTTTAGATAGTAGTGGTTTTTACACCTTAGATGCCAAAATAGAAGAAGTTGCCCAAGGTTTAGGACTTGCGGATATCGGTCTTGAACGTAAAGTAGACGAACTAAGTGGTGGTCAAAGAACTAAAGTACTTTTAACTAAATTGTTACTTGAAAATCCAACCATCTTAATTTTAGACGAGCCTACTAATTACTTAGATGAAAATCATATCGAATGGCTAAAACGCTATCTTCAAAACTATGAAAATGCTTTTATCCTTGTTTCTCATGATATTCCATTTGTAAATGAAGTATGTAACCTTATTTATCATGTAGAAAACTGTAAGCTTACACGTTATGTTGGAAACTATGATGATTTTAAACGTGTTTATGAACAACAAAAGCGTCAGCAAGAACAGGCTTATGAACGTCAACAAAAAGAAATTGATAAACTAGAAGACTTTATAGCACGTAATAAGGCACGTGTTGCTACAACTGGTATGGCAAAAAGCCGTCAAAAGCAGCTAGAGAAGATGGACATCATTGAGAAAACTCATGAGAAACCAAAACCTATCTTCAACTTTAAACCTTATAAAGCACCAAGCCGTTTCTTAATTGAAGCTGAGGATTTAGTTATCGGTTATGATCAGCCACTTACAAGCCCTTTAACTTTCAAACTAGAACGCGGTCAAAAAGTAGCCATTTGTGGTGTCAATGGTCTAGGAAAGTCAACTTTGCTTAAAACACTTTTAGGTATTATTCCTGCTTTAGGCGGCAAAGTAGAGTTTGGCGAAAATGTTAAGTATGGATACTTTGAACAAGAGGATAGTCGTGATAATAATAATACGGCACTAGAAGAAATTTGGAATCTTTACCCTTCTATGAATAATCATGAAGTACGTACTGCCTTAGCTAAATGTGGTCTAACAACTGAGCACATTACAAGTCCAATGAAAGTTCTTTCTGGTGGAGAAAATGCTAAAGTACGTTTATGTAAAATCTTAATGGAAGAACTTAACCTACTCATTCTAGATGAGCCTACTAACCACTTAGACCCTGAAGCTAAAGACGAGCTTGAAAAAGCTATTCGTGAATTTAAAGGAACTGTAGTTCTTGTTTGTCATGAACCTTATTTCTATGAAAGCTTTGTAACAGATGTATGGAATGTAGAAGATTGGACTACAAAAGTTATTTAATACAAAAAAAGACTTACCTTTATTAGGTAAGTCTTTTTTGTATTAGCTTGCTTCAAATTGACTGTTATAGAGTTGTGCATAAAAAGTACCTTGTTTTAACAACTCTTCGTGAGTACCTTTTTCAATAATATCGCCATCTTTCATTACTAAAATAAGATCTGCATCACGAATAGTAGATAGGCGGTGAGCGATAATAAAGCTCGTTCTACCCTTCATTAAGTTTTCCATAGCTTTTTGAATAAGCACTTCAGTACGTGTATCTACTGAGCTTGTAGCTTCATCTAAAATAAGGATTTTAGGATCTGATAAAATAGCACGTGCAATCGTCAATAGTTGTTTTTGTCCTTGAGAGACATTGCTAGCTTCTTCATTGAGTACCATCTTATAACCGTCAGGTAAAGTTCTTACAAAACCATGTACATGAGCAGATTTGGCTGCTTCAATGACTTCTTCATCTGTAGCATCTTGTTTACCATAACGTATATTTTCCATAATGGTCCCATTATATAGCCAAGTATCTTGAAGTACCATACCAAATAGATCTCTTAAATCATTTCTAGTAAAATCACAGATATCATGACCATCTATTTTAATTTTACCAGACTGCAAGTCATAAAAACGCATTAACAATTTTACAACTGTAGTCTTACCAGCTCCTGTTGGTCCTACAATAGCAACCTTCATACCAGGTTTAATATCTGCTGAGAAATCATTAATAATAATTTTATCTGGATTATATCCAAAATGAACATTTTCAAATGTTACATGTCCTTGTGGGTTTTCTAGCTGTATCGGTTTACTACTTTCTACACTTTCTTCTTCTTCATCTAAAAACGCAAAAACACGTTCAGCAGCTGCTGCTGTAGATTGTAATGTGTTAGAGATACTAGCAATTTGAGAAAGTGGCTGTGTAAAGTTACGCATATATTGGATAAATGCTTGAATATCTCCGATACTAACTGTATTTTTAACAGCTAGCATACCACCTAAAATACAAACGATTACATAGCCAAGATTACCAATAAAGCCCATAATCGGCATCATCATACCTGATATAAATTGAGATTTCCATGCTGAATGATAAAGTGTTTCATTATAGTCATTAAATTGCTTCATAGATTCTTCTTCACCATTAAAAGCTTTAACAACTACGTGTCCACCATACATTTCTTCTACATGCCCATTAATATGACCTAAATATTCTTGTTGGCTTCTAAAGTACTTTTGAGACTTTTTCACTACCCCCATAACAAAAAACATAGACACTGGAATAACCACTAAAGCAGCTAGTGTCATGATGAAGCTAATACGAAGCATCATAATGAGTACCCCAATAACCATCGTTACAGAAGTAATGATTTGAGTTATACTTTGCCCTAATGTTTGACTCACTGTATCAACATCGTTAGTGATACGAGAGAGCACTTCTCCATGAGTATGTGTATCAAAATATTTAAGTGGCATACGGTTGATTTTTTCTGTTATATCATTACGCAATTTATAAGTTACTTTTTGAGAAACTCCTGTCATTACCCAACCTTGAATATAACTAAAGGTTGCAGATAATAAATATAACCCTATTAGGAATAATAAGATATTACCAATCTTAGCATAGTCTATTATTAATTGCCCCGTCTGCATAGCTGCCATAATACCTTCTACTAAAACATTGGTTGCATCTCCTAAAATAGATGGTCCATAAATAGAAAATACCGTAGACGCAATAGCAAAAATCATAACTACTATAATTCCTACCATATACTCCTTTAAATAGTCTATTAACTTCTTCATAGTACCTTTAAAGTCATTTGGTTTTTCACCAGCACCCATACCGCCCATAGGGCCAGGTCCTCCCATAGGACCTCTTCTTATTCCTGGTTTAGGTGCTGCTTTCATTTTATTTTCACTCATTGCCTAATTCCTCCTTTGACAATTGTGATAATGCAATTTCCTTATACACCTCACATGTTTTAAGCAATTCTTGATGTGTTCCTTTGCCTACAACATGACCTTCATCTAGAACAATGATTTGTTCTGCATGCATAATAGTACTAATGCGTTGTGCAACCAGTAAAACAGTTGCATCTGCTACATTTTTCTTAAGCTCTGCTCGAAGCTTAGCATCTGTTTTAAAGTCAAGAGCAGAAAAGCTATCATCAAAAATATAAATCTGTGGTTTCTTTGCTAAAGCCCTTGCAATAGAAAGACGCTGCTTTTGCCCACCTGATACGTTAGTACCGCCTTGAGCAATACCTGCTTCAATCCCCTCTGGTTTTAAATCAATAAACTCTTTAGCTTGTGCAATCGTAGCAGCTTCTAAAAGTGCTTCTTTACTCATATCTCTTTTACCATAGCTTAAATTACTTGCAATGGTACCTGAGAATAAAATACCTTTTTGAGGAACATAGCCAATTTGTTCTCTTAAATCATGCTGAGAAAGATTTCGGATATCCTGACCATCTAATAAAACACTACCTGCTGTTACATCATAAAAACGTGGCACAAGATTAATTAAAGTAGACTTACCACTGCCTGTCGCACCAATAAACGCAGTCGTTTCTCCTGGCTTAGCCACAAAGCTTATATCATGTAAAACAGGTTCTTCTGCTCCAGGATAGCTAAAGCTTACATTTTTAAATTCAACAACACCTATTGCTTTTTCTACAGATAAAGCATTATTTTTATCTACAATAGTTAACTCAGTTTCTAAAACTTCCGCTACACGCTTGCCAGATACTGAAGCTCTAGGAATCATAATAAACATCATAGAAATAAATAGGAAACTCATAATAATTTGCATCGTATATTGCATAAAGGCCATCATGTCTCCTACTTGAAGCTGACCTTCTCCTACGCGATGTGAGCCTACCCAAATAACTAAGACACTAATAATGTTCATTAAAAGCATCATGGCTGGCATCATAAAAGTCATGACACGGTTAACAAATAAATTGACTTTCATTAAATCTTTATTAGCATCATCAAAACGTTTCTCTTCAAACTTTTGAGTGTTAAATGCACGAATAACTAGCATACCTGATAAATTCTCTCTTACAATTAGGTTAAGTTTATCAATTAAGCTTTGTACTTTTTTAAAGCGTGGTAACACAATAATAGAAATCGTTACAATTAAACCAACTAAAATAACTACTGCTAATATAATAATCCATGACATTGATACATCTTTTGAAAGTGCTAATATAATACCACCTACCCCCATGATAGGCGCATAAAACATCATACGAATCATCATTGTTACTAAGTTTTGTACTTGGGTAATATCGTTTGTTGTTCGAGTAATTAATGAAGCCGTTGAAAACTTATCAAATTCAGCATTTGAAAAATAGCTTACTTTTTCAAACACATGTTTTCTTAAAGTTCTAGCTACCCCTGCACCTACTTTAGAAGCAATAAGTCCTACTAAAATGGCTGCTATTACACCACCTAATGAAATCAGAAGCATAGTGCCTCCTGTTTTCAAAATAAAGTTGTTGTCCTTCATTAAAATTCCTTCGTTGATAATTTTTGACATATAATCAGGCAACGATAAATCACACATTGCTTGAGCAAATAATAAAACAACAGCTAATAATATATAACCTATATAAGGCTTTAGATATTTCATAATCTTAAGCATATCTGTCTACTCCTCCTTTTTATTTGATTGTCTAGATTCGATCCCTCTTTTTATAATATCCATTTCAAAGTAGAAAATCTCCAAACACTCTTCTTTGCTAGTCATATCATTTACAAACTGGGTGAGTAATCTAAATAATATACCACTTAACATTTTACCTAAGTACCTAAATTCTTTTTCATTAGACATTCCTAATTTTTTTTGATCAATCGTTTCTATTACTTCTTTGAATTCTTTTCTACAAGGATGTTCTCTATGTGCAGGAACCATTCTGTTTCTCATCTTTTCATTCATACTTAAAAAGATATTTCTTTCTAGATTTTTGTTCTCTTCTGTGTCTAAATGCTCAATATACTGCTCAAAAAAAACCTGAATAG
This sequence comes from Bacillota bacterium, assembly GCA_023393125.1. Lineage (GTDB taxonomy): Bacteria > Bacillota > Clostridia > Lachnospirales > Cellulosilyticaceae > Cellulosilyticum. The sequence goes on along the minus strand of JAEWMQ010000024.1, from coordinate 40,734 downwards.
CATTTAAAAGATCGCCTTTCGACTCAACAATGATACTAGTGAAAGAACCCAACTTCTTCTTTGCCTCTTCTGCTGCTATTTGCATAAATAAGTCATCTTTATCTTCAAAGTATTGATAAAAACTACCTCTTGCTATATCTGCGTCTTTAATAATCCGTGCAATGGATGCATCCGCCAAAGGTACTCTAGCAAATTCTTTTCTAGCTGCAATCATTATCACTTCTCTTTTTTCTGGTGCTAAATTAAAAAAAGTTTTCTTTGGCATTTTCTGTCTCCTTTCTCCTTGCCACACTCTTCACTTAATCTCAATATTGCTACTTCATTCCCTATAAGTGGAAATTGTGACAGTGTGTCATATTTCATTATTATATATGACACATTGTCACATTGCAACTTTTTTATGCCTTAAAATATCTACAAATTAGTGTTTTCTATTTTTTTATTTTTATTGCTTTTTACTAATTAATTTTTATTGTAACAATTTCATCAAAAAAGGTAGTTTACTTAAGCTATTTAAGTAAACTACCTTTTTCATCATACTTTATTATATTAGGTATCACATATGTGATTATATGATTTCATCTAATTTCTTAATCATCATTAATGCTTGATTATCATCCACTTCTAATTCATCATGAATAAACCCTGGTTCAATGTAAAAAATACCTCTACCATCTGGTTCATACCCTCTTTTAGCTAGTAAATGTTGGGCTGCTTCATAAGTTTCAGAAAGACCTACTCCTATAGCACAGTACTGACTTTTGGTGGCTGCTCGCTTTTCTAATTCATCCATGAGTCTAGAAGCAATTCCTTTGTTTCTATAATCTTCTATCACATGAAGTTCTTTAATAACTGGAATATTTTCTTCCTCTAACTCTTCATCTTTCCAATCTAGCTTCGCATACCCAGCCAGTTCCCCACTATATAATGCTATAATGAGCTCACTTTCGCCAGAAAGCAATTCTTCGTAATAGGATGTATAAGTAGAATGGTTTATATGCATAAAAGTCTTCTCTAACAACTGACTATCTGCACCTTCCATGTCTCTAAGTATAATATCCCCTTCAATATCCATTAGCTTCCTCCTATTTTTGTATCATATAACTTATTTCTTTTATTATACCGTTTTTAGATGATAATGCAAGTTATACTAACTAATCCCAATAAATTTTTCAATAACGTGTGCTACACCATCTTCATCATTATTTTTAGTGATATAGTCAGCAGCTTGTTTTACCTCATCAAAAGCATTCCCCATGGCAACACCTAAGCCTGCAAACTGAATCATATCCAAATCATTACCCGCATCACCTATGCAAATAACTTCTTCTTGCTTAATATGCAGATATTCTGCTAAAGCTTTTACACCTGTTCCTTTACTTGAAGCTTTATTTAAAAACTCAAGGAAAAATGGTGCACTTCTTACAACTGTATATTTTTCAAAAATCTCTTTTGGAATCTTCTTAATTGCTTCTTCTAATACTTCTTCAGGATCAATAAACATTATCTTAATAATATCTTCTTCTTCTGAAATCGTATCAAAGTCTACCTCATGTACTTCTATCCCATTAATTTGTCCTTCTAACTGTGAATACTCATTCATTCGTGGTGTGATACAACCTTGTTTTGAAAAGGCATGAATATTAATACCAATCTCTTTTGAGAGTGCATAAAGTTCTTTTAAATGACTACCTTTTAAAATATTCTTAGAAATGACTTCTTTGGTACATGCATTTTGAATCACGCTACCATTAAAGCTCATAACATAGTCTTCTTTTGAGTTTAGATTAAGCTCTTCTAAATAGCGATCTAATCCTTCTATAGGCCTTCCTGAAGCTAATACCACTTTAACACCTTTTTGGACTGCTTTAGCAATCACTTTTTTAGTTCTATCTGAAATAGTCTTATCTTCTCTAAGTAAAGTTCCATCCATATCTATTGCAATTAGTTTGTACATATTTTCAACTCCTATTATTTTCTATCTTCATTATAACAGTTTTCGTCATTATTTTTAATGGTAATTCTAACAAACTTTTATCCTACCTATGGTTTTCTTACAGCTAATTCTCCAAATATGCTTAAGTATAAGATAAATCAAGCTCACACCCTCTTAGGGGAATAGTCTATACTATTTCCAATAAAAAATGACCTTACACAAAGTAAGGTCATTTCTCATCTTTTATCCTAGTGTAACTTCTACCTGATGTGTCTTACCATCCTTAAAGTCCGGTATAATATTGCCTAAGATAGTTTCTCCATCTACCACTAAGCTCTTTACACCTTTTGATACATGGTTTGGATTTTGAATGCTAATTTCATAGTTAGCACCTTTAAATTCTCTCACAATCTTATAACCATCCCATGCTTTTGGAATACATGGATCCACTTTTAAACCTTTATAATCTGGTTTAATACCAAGAATCCATTGAGAAATGGTGATAAAGTTCCATGCTGCTGTTCCTGTAAGCCATGAATTTTTAGCTTCACCATGGCGAACCGCATCTTTACCTGCTACCATTTGAGAATAAACATAGGGTTCTGTTTTGTGAATATCACTTTTCTCTTCAAGATAAGCAGGTGCAATTTTCTTATAAACTTCAAATGCACGGTCTCCACGGCCGATAACTGTTTCAGCGCAAGCAATCCAAGGATTATTATGGCAGAAAATACCTGCATTTTCTTTGTAACCAGCTGGATACGTAGAGATCTCTCCCATTTCAATATAGTATTTTGTAAAGGCTGGATTATTAAGGACAATACCATATTCTGTATCTAGTCTTTCCTTAACAGAATCAAGTGCTTTTTCAGCTTCACCTGTTTCAACACCTACACCTGCCATTACACAGAAACCTTGAGATTCAATAAAGATTTTGCCTTCTTCATTTTCATTACTTCCTATTTTATTGCCATAGAAGTCATAAGCACGAAGGAACCACTCTCCATCATATCCATGTGCTAAGATATTTTTCTCCATTTTTTCAACTTCAGCCACTGCGCGAGCTGCCTCTGCTTCATTACCAATTTCCTTACAAAGTTCAACATACTCTTTTCCAATCATCACATACATACCTGCGATGAAAACAGACTCAGCTACGCCGCCTCCTTGATTCTCTGTAGTTTGGAAAGATTCTCCCGGTGTATTAGAGAAGCAGTTCAGATTTAAGCAATCATTCCAATCAGCACGGCCAATTAGAGGAAGTCCATGAGGTCCAAGATTATTCGTAACATGGTCAAGAGATACCCTTAAGTGATCAAATAAAGTGGCTTTATTATTTTCATCATTATCAAATGGTACCATCTCATTTAGAATCTCTAAGTCACCTGTTTCTTTAATATAAGCTGTCGTTCCTAAGATTAGCCATAATGGATCATCATTAAAACCACTTCCGATGTCATTATTACCTTTTTTAGTAAGCGGTTGGTATTGATGATAGCAACCACCATCTTCAAATTGAGTAGAAGCAATATCAATAATTCTCTCTCTCGCTCTTTCCGGAATTTGGTGAACAAATCCAAGAAGATCTTGATTAGAATCTCTAAAGCCCATACCACGACCAATACCTGATTCAAAGTAAGAAGCACTTCTTGACATATTGAACGTAATCATACATTGATATGGGTTCCATATATTAACCATACGGTTAAGTTTCTCATCATCACTTTGTAACGTATAGTGAGAAAGAAGTTTATCCCATGAACCTTTAAGTGCTTCAAAAGCTATTTCAACAGATTCATTATTTGAGAAACGAGCCATTAATGCTTCTGCTTGTTTCTTATTAATCACACCTTTAGATTCCCACTTTTCTTCTTGTAGATTTTCAATATAACCTAAAGTGAATACAAATACTTTTTCTTCTCCTGGTTCAAGCTCTACATTAATTTGATGTGCTGCTACTGGAGACCAACCACTTGCCACGGAATTTTTACATTTGCCATTTACAACACTATCTGGTGCTTCGAAACCGTTATAAAGACCTATAAAACTATCACGATCTGTATCATAGCCATCTACAGGTACATTTACAGAATAGAAAGCATAGTGATTTCTTCTTTCTTTATATTCTGTTTTATGATAAATCGTACTGCCTACAATCTCTACTTCACCTGTGCTAAAATTTCTTTGGAAGTTGGTTGTATCATCTTGCGCATCCCATAAACACCATTCAATAAATGAAAATAACTTGAAATTCTTTTTAACATCACAAGTATTTTTAATTTTAAGTCTATGTATTTCTGCATTCTCTCCATTAGGTACAAAAGCAAGTTGCTCTATGCGAATACCATTTCTTTCTCCTGTAAAAATAGAATATCCTAAACCATGACGACATTCATAAAAATCCAATTCTTTCTTTACAGGTTTCCAAGTATGTGACCATATATCATCTTGATCGTTAATGTAGAAGTAGCGACCACCATTATCAATAGGTACACTGTTATATCTAAATCTTGTTATTCTTCTAAGCTTTGCATCTTTATAAAAAGAATAACCACCACTTGTATTAGAAATAAGTCCAAAAAAGGCCTCATTCCCTAAATAGTTAATCCAAGGATAAGGTGTTTGTGGGGTAGTAATTACATATTCTCTTCTCTCATCATCAAAATAACCATATTTCATAGACGACTCTCCTCGATTCTTCAGTTTATTAGTTCCTAAGCATAATTTTAGTTTAAATAGCTTTAAAGTAAATGGATAAAATTGCTTGTCTTTTCCATGAAAATTTACACATTTTTCAACTAATTTATTGATTTATTCTTAATTGCTAAGTTTCTTCAATCTAACTTTTTAGCTAAAAAGGACTTCCAGGCCTTAAAATTTGTTATCAAATTCCAAGACAGCTGAAAGTCCTCTCTATTTATTTCCGTTTTTCTTTATCATTCTACTAAATGACATGCCACTTGATGGCCTGGTGTAATTTCTCTTAGAACAGGTTTCTCCTTCTTACATCTATCGCATACTTTTGGACATCTACTAGCAAAATGACATCCATTAGGCGGATTAATAGGGCTAGGCACATCTCCTGTAATAATTTCTCTTTTCTTTTCTATTTCCTCATCAGGATTCGGAATAGGTACTGCTGATAATAATGCCTTTGAATAAGGATGTAACGTATTATTATAAAGTTCTTCACTTGAAGCAATCTCTACGATACATCCCAAATACATAACTGCAATTCGATCACTAATATACTTAACGATATTTAAATCATGCGCAATAAAAAGAAAGGTTAAATTTAATCTTTCCTGAAGATCATGTAATAAGTTTATAACCTGCGCTTGAATTGAAACATCTAAGGCTGAAATAGGTTCATCACAAATAATAAATTCCGGTTCTATTGCTAAAGCCCTTGCAATTCCAATACGTTGACGTTGTCCTCCTGAAAATTCATGTGGAAAACGATTAGCATGTTCTCTATTTAAACCTACCATTTCTAGTAGTTCATAAACTCTTTCTTGTCTTCTTTTTTTATCATACATCTTATGAATAATCATACCTTCTTCTATAATAGATCCAACGGTCATACGGGGATCTAAAGAAGCATAAGGATCTTGAAAAATCATTTGAGTCAACTTTGTATATCTAAAATGATTTCTTTTATTAACCTTTAAAGTCTCTTTCCCTTTGTATTCAAATTCTCCTGATGTTGGCTCATAAATACCCATTAATACTCTACCTAAAGTAGATTTACCACATCCGGACTCACCTGCAAGTCCTAAAGTTTCTCCTTTAAAAATATCTAGTGTTACATTATCTACTGCTTTTAAAACACCGCCAGACACCTTAAAGTACTTACATAAATTTTTAACGGTTATCAATTGATTATCTGCCACTTTATGCTTCCTCCTTTTTCAAATAATTTGAGGGACAAGCCGCATCTAATAACCAACAACTTGCATGGTGTGACTTACTCACTTCATAGTTATCAGGTTGTTCTTCATGGCAAATGCGCATACACTGTTCACAGCGACTTGCAAAACCACAGCCTACTGGAGGCATTAGTAAATCAGGTGGTGTTCCTGGAATAGCCACTAATTTTTCTCCTTTTACCGAATCAATGGTTGGTAAACTTTTTAAAAGTGCTTTTGTATAAGGATGCGTACTTTTATAAAAGATATCTCTTACACTACCTGTTTCTACAATCTTTCCACCATACATTACTGCAACGCGGTCAGCAATACTTGCCACTACTCCCAAATCATGGGTAATCAAAATAATTGCTGTATTAGTATTATCTTTAATTTCCCTTAGAAGATCCATAATTTGTGCTTGTATAGTTACATCTAATGCTGTTGTTGGTTCATCTGCTATAAGAAGCTTAGGGGAACAACTTAACGCCATAGCAATCATAGCACGTTGACGCATACCTCCTGAATACTGATGTGGGTACTGTTTAGAACGTTCTTCTGGATTAGGAATATTAACCAATTTCAAAAGGCGAATAGCTTCTTGTTCTGCTTCACTTTTTGACAGCTTTTGATGGCATCTAATAGCTTCTGTAAGCTGTTTACCTACTTGCATAGTGGGATTTAAACAAGTCATCGGATCTTGGAAAATCATACTCACATCTTTTCCTCTAATAGCTAACATTTCTTTTTCAGTTTTTGCCACAATATCATGACCACATAAAGTTATCCCCCCTTCTACAATACGTGAAGGTGGTGAGGGATTTAATTTCATAATAGTTTGTGCAGTAACACTTTTTCCACATCCACTTTCTCCAACAATAGCAAGTACTTCACCCTCATTAAGTTCAAAACTCACGCCACGTACAGCTTTTACTTCCCCTGCATAAGTGTCAAATGAAACATGTAAATTCTTAACTTCTAGTACCTTCTCCATCTTGTTACCTCCTAAGCTTAGGGTCAAATGCATCACGTAGTCCATCCCCTAATAAATTAAACGCTAACATCGTCATACTAATACATAATGCCGGAATAATGAGCTGCATAGGATAAGATTGAAAAACCTTAACGGCATCATTGGCTAAAGTTCCCCAACTAGCTAGAGGAACAGGTACACCTAATCCTAAGAAACTAAGTGTTGCCTCTGTAAAGATAACATTTGGGATTTCTAAGGTAAGTTGTACAATAACAATACTTAATGTATTAGGTACTAAATGTTTTAGAATAATACGCATAGGTCTAGCACCCATTGATTGACCTGCAATGATAAATTCTTGTTCTTTTAAACTCATTACTTGACCACGTACCATACGTGCCATACTTGTCCATCCAGTAGCTGCATAAGCTACAATAATGGCTAGTACACCCGGTGGCATGATCATCATTAATAAAATAACAATAATAAGAAAAGGAATACTATTAATAACCTCTATTATACGCATCATGATATTATCTATAAAACCACCTAGGTAGCCTGAAATCCCCCCATAGACAACACCAATAATAAAATTAATACATACTACTGCTAACGCAATAAAAAGTGAAATTCTTCCACCATAGCAAATTCTGACAAAGGTATCACGTCCAAATTTATCTGTTCCTAGTAAATGCAAGTGACCATCTTCAGCATCACTAGTGAAAAATAAGCCTTGATTTCTACAATTCGTAAGATGTTGTTCACTTATTCCATATGGCATTACCATTGGAATGATAATTGCCAGTAAAACAATAAATGTAATAACAACTATAGAAAATATAGCTGCCTTATTTTTTCTTAAACGATTTAAACCATCTCTTAAATAGTTTATACTAGGTCTCCCTATTTTTTCTTGTTCGCTTACATTCGTTCCTACCCACTCAAAACGGTTTACTTCTAATTCCTTCATCCTTTCACTCCTCTATTTAGTCAATTTAACACGTGGGTCAATGACACCATATAGTAAGTCAACAATCAAGTTGGCTATGATTAAAAACGCGCCATAAAATAGCACAACCCCTGCAATCAATGTATAATCTTGAGTCTGTACACCAATAACAAAGAATTTCCCCATCCCTGGAATAGAGAAAATATTTTCAACAATAAATGCACCAGTTAGTAAGCTTGCGGCAATAGGACCTAATATAGTAATAATAGGCATGATAGCATTTCTTACACCATGTCTCCATATAATTGTATTAGGCTTAAGTCCTTTTGACTTAGCTGTCTTCATATAGTCTTGTCCCAGTACATCTAGCATACTTGTGCGCATCAACCTAGAAATCTTAGCTAACGTTCCTAAACTAAGGGCAAAAGATGGTAATATCTTTGTAGATAAATCCGTCCATCCTGTAATTCCAAAGAACTTAATGCCTGTCCATTGATAAAGCTTTAATCCAAGTGCATATTGTAAAAGTGCGCCTAATATAAAACTTGGTATCGACACCCCTACAATAGAAATTAACATTGCACCGGTATCCCATTTACTGCCTCTTTTTACTGCAGCTAAAACTCCCAGCAAAATACCCATAATAGTGGCAAAAATAAGCGCTCTTAATCCCAGTTCACAAGAATAAGGAAAAGCTTGTGCAATAATATCTGTTACTGCTCGATTATCATAATTCATTGACAAACCTAAATCTCCCTTACAAACGTTTCCAATATAAATCATAAATTGCACTGCTAAAGGTTTATCTAAACCATATTTTGCATTCAAAGCTTTTATTGTAGTTTGTGGTAATGCCTTCTCACCAATAAACGGATCTCCTGGCAGTAAACGCATCATAAAGAATGTAGCTGCTACAAGTATAAATAATGTGACAACAGTATATCCCAAACGTTTGAGAATATATTTAATCAACACCGTTTCCTCCTTCATTTTTTGCTTTATTTATATTCATGATTTTTATGTATTTTCTATAAGAACACTTAACATGTTATTTTCGTTTATATTGATTTTTTAACTTAAGAAATAAGCAAAGCAGTGCTTTACTTATTTCTTAAGTTTGATTATTTAATATATCAATTACTTATTGAATTTTACATACTTAACATTAATATCTTGGAACGCTGTTCTTACTACTCCTGAAGCAATTTTACTACTTAAAACATAATCACGATTTCTCCAATAAACAGGTGAAATAGGTAGATCTTGCATTAATAAAGTTTCAAGATCTTTTAAATATCCAAATCTTGCTTTACTGTCTAATTCAGTACGTACTTTATCTAATAATTCATCATAAGCTGCACTTGAATAACTTGTGTGGTTATTACCATTGCCTGTTTCGAACATATCAAGGAAAGTCATTGGGTCGTTATAGTCTGGTCCCCAACCTGCAAATACAATATCAAAATCTTTATTAGTCATTCTTTCAAGTCTGCTCTTAAATGGCATTGACTCAACTTTAATCTCAATACCCAAACTTTGTTTAAGTTGTTCTTGAACAAAAGCTGCAGTATCCATAGCAGCATCTGTATCATCACAAATCATAGATAAGCTAACAGTACTTACACCTAACTCTGAAAGTGCTGCTTCATAAGCTTTTTTAGCTCCATCTACATCAACTACTGGTACTAATTCACCTACTTCACTAGCAAATGTGTCTTTATATCCTAAAATAGCTGGTGGTGTAAATGAAGTGGCTGCTTTTGAGTGGTTTGCTAAAACAACATCTACAAAGGCTTGCTTATCAATAGCATTAGAAAGTGCTTTACGTAAATTAGCATTTTGAAGAACATTTCCATCTTCCAAATTATATTCTAGGTAGAAACATGAACCATCATCATAGCGTAATACAGGTTGACCTTCTGTTTCTAAAGTAGTCACTAATTCACCTCTAGGATTAACCATATCTGCTTCGCCAGCCTTGAAAGCATTAACTGATGCATTAGAATCTGTCATCATAAGCATAATAACTTTTTCTGCCTCTACCTCTTTTGCATTATAAAACTCTGGATTCTTTGTTAAAACAATTTTACTATCATGTTGCCACTCTGTTAAAGTAAAAGCTCCATTGGTTACAATCTTATCTGCATCTGTACCATAAGCTTCACCAATTTCATTATATCCCTTCTCATTAACTGGATAGAAAGATTTATAAGCGAATGAACTTAGGGCATATGGTGTAGGATTTTCAAGTGTTACTTCTAATTGATAGTCAGATAGTGCTTTTACCCCTACTTCTTCTTTAGCTACTTTTCCTTCATTATACGCTGCTCCATTTTTTAAAATATAGCCGAAATAAGCATATTCTGAAGCTGTTTCCGCATCTAATAATTTAGTCCAAGCAAAAACGAAGTCATGAGCAGTAACAGGTTCTCCATTACTCCATTTCATACCTTCTCTAAGGTTAAAGGTATACACTAAGCCATCCTCACTAACAGTCCAGTCAGTTGCTACACCTGGTATTACCTTATCTTGTGCATCTAGTGTAACGAGCGGCTCAATGATATGTATTAATACCGACCCTGACGCTATATCTGTTGATGTAGTAGAAAATAAATTAGCTGGCTCACTTGCTAAATTTAAAGTCATTTCATTCGCAGTTGGTGTCCCCGGATAAATTGAAGCTTTTTCCGTTCCACTTGTTGGTTTTGTAGTATTACATCCTGTCAGTAATGAAAATGTCATTGCCATTGCCATAGATGCAACTACTAATTTCTTAAATTGTTTCATAATACTCCTCCTATTTGTGTTAAATTTTTACCTTTAAATAGTGATAAATCTTCTGCCACTTTACTTCTTTATCTTAGTAAAGTTCATAAAAAAAGAACCTTACCACTTAAATTAACTTTTATAAAAGTTATCTATTAAGCTTTAGTAAAGCTCCCTTGCTTCGCTTATATTATCAAAATTTAAATTGTTTTTTAATAATCTGATTATATTAAAATTACACTTATTTGTCAATATATTTATTTTTATGTATATTCTAATTTCATCTTGCATTTTTTCCTTGAAGATTTCTTATCTTAAGTAATTTCTTTTAAAAACAAGGCTTTATCTTATTTTTAATTTATTCTCATAACATAAATATACAAAATATTAGGTCAACATAAAATTCATTTTTGACTATTTATTAGTTTATAGTTATGTCATTATTACATTATTTTTAAATCAAATTAACCTTTACTGATTGGGACACATAGCAAAAGAGGATAAACCTCATTATTTGAAGTCTATCCTCTTTTGTTATAAATAACCCTATTATTGAATTAAAATTCTGCTTGGCCTGTAGTTCTTGGGAATGGAATAACGTCTCTAATATTAGTCATTCCTGTTAAATACATAATTAAACGTTCAAAACCTAAGCCAAAACCTGCATGGCGTGTTCCACCAAATCTTCTAAGGTCTAAGTACCACCAGTAATCTTCTTCTTTAAGACCTAACTCTGTCATACGTTCTAAAAGAACATCTAATCTTTCTTCTCTTTGGCTACCACCAATAAGTTCTCCGATTCCAGGTACTAAAAGGTCCATAGCTGCTACTGTTTTACCATCTTCATTCATTCTCATATAGAAAGCTTTAATTTCTTTTGGATAGTTAGTAACGAAGACTGGCTTTTTAAAGTGCTCTTCTGTTAAATAACGTTCATGCTCTGTTTGAAGATCACATCCCCAGAAAACAGGGTATTCAAACTTCTTACCACATTTTTCTAAAATTTCAATAGCTTCTGTATAAGTCACACGACCAAAGTCTGCTGATGCAACACCATGAAGTCTTTCTAAAATACCTTTATCTACAAACTGATTAAAGAATGCCATTTCCTCTTTTGCATTTTCAAGTACATAGTTAATAACAAATTTCACCATATCTTCTGCTAAGCGCATATCATCTTCAAGGTCTGCAAAAGCAATCTCTGGCTCAATCATCCAAAACTCTGCTGCATGTCTTGGTGTGTTTGATTTCTCCGCTCTAAAAGTTGGACCAAAAGTATATACATCTCTAAAGGCCATAGCAAAAGTCTCTGCTGAAAGCTGCCCTGATACTGTTAAGCTAGCCATTTTACCAAAGAAATCTTCTTTAAAATCAACCTCACCCTCTTTAGTCATAGGTGGATTAACTGGATCTAAAGTCGTTACTCTAAACATTTCTCCTGCACCTTCACAATCACTTGCAGTAATAAGTGGTGTATGTGCATAGACAAAGTTTCTTTCTTGGAAGAACTTATGAATTGCATAGGCAGCTAGAGAACGTACTCTAAAGACAGCTCCAAAAGTATTCGTACGTGGTCTAAGATACGCAATTTGTCTTAAGTATTCAAAAGAATGTCTTTTCTTTTGAAGTGGATACTCTGGTGGACACTCTCCTTCTATAACAATTTGTGTTGCTTTCAACTCAAAAGGTTGCTTTTGATTAGGTGTCATTACAAGGTCACCTGTAACGATGATGGCTGCTCCTACTCCTAGTTTAGCCACATCTTTAAAGTTCTCTAGCGTGTCCTCAAATACAATTTGAAGTGATTTAAAGAATGTTCCATCGTTCACTTCAATAAAACCAAAAGTTTTTGAGTCTCTTACAGTTCTTACCCAGCCTGCTACTGTTAAGTTATTTGTTTGTACCTCGCTAGTATGTTGATACAGTGTTCTAATAGATGTTGTTTGCATAATCGTTGCCTCCTTATTTTAAACTCTTCTACTCTAATCACATAGTAAGCCTTTGACTTTACTCCAAAACTATGTGTATATGGATATAACAAAAAGGCTTCGTCCCTCTCAAAAGGGACGAAGCCTGTACTCCGCGTTACCACCCTAGTTAATTACCAAAACGGTAATTCACCTCAAAAAGATATATCGGTCTTTACCCGGCTAAGCCTACTTATTGCCCGTAGCATTTTCGGTTAGCAACTCCAAGAGGTTCTTCACTCATTAAATGCTACTAGCTCGCACCTACCGCTAGCTCTCTGAAAGTCATCCTAATGGCTACTCTTCTTTTCATCGTATATAGTCTATTTAACTTCTTAACATTATATGAACTATTTTTCACTTTGTCAAGAACCAAATCGTTTAAAATATCCTAGAAGAGATTATTAGGATCAATATAATACTTTAATTCTTCTAATGCATCTGGTGCTATACATAAAATAAGTAGTACATTTGGTACTACAGAAAAGTATTATTTTCCTGTTACCAAAAAAGATAGTTCCTTAAGAAACTATCTTTTTTTGGTAACCTCATACATACATATTGAAGCTGCCACTGAAGCATTTAACGATTCTGCTCCCCCTGGCATAGGAATAATCATTGTGCGCTCTGTTTTTTCTAATACTGCCTCCGAAACACCATTACCTTCATTACCAATAATAATAGCCGCCTTTTCTTCGAAGGTTACCTCATAGATTGGCTGAGCCTCAGATTTAAGTGCAGTTGTATATAAAGTAACATCCTTTTGCTTTAAAAAGTTCATATAAGTCTCTATTTCTTCATCTATTATAATAGGCATGTGAAACAATGAACTCATGGTAGAACGTACTACTTTTGGGCTATACAGGTCTACAGAACCTTTTGTAATGAAAACGCCTTTAAAATCAAAAGCATGAGCCGTTCTAATAATGGTCCCTAGATTCCCTGGATCTTGTAAATTCTCTAGGACAAGATAATGACCTTTTTCAATTTTTAAATTGTTTAACTCATAAGTTGGCATATAAGCAACTGCCATAGCACCTTGGGGTGACTGGGTATCACTGATTGTTTTATATATCTCCTTGGATACTTCTAGCCATTCCTCTGGCTGAATAGTACCCAACTCTTTCTCCTCTACCTCAGGCGTTGTAATCAGATATTTTATTTTGACACCTACTGGAATCTCTTTGACCCCTCGTATGCCCTCTATTACAAATAAACCTTCTGATTTACGTACACTTTTCTTTTTTTGTAGTTCTTTAATCTTTTTAATAATTTGATTTTGAGGACTTGTTATTTGTTTTTTATTCATATCTTTTAGCTTCCAATTCTTGAATAGATTTATTATTACCTACTACCACTAATAAATCATTTTCTTCTAAAATAAAGTCTGGGCCAGGTGTTATGTTAATATCTCCATCTCTTTCCACTGCAATCACATTAATGTTATATTTCGCACGAATATTAATGTCTTTGATACTACGACTCTTCCATTGTGGCAAAATAGAGATTTCCATGATACTGTAATCACGTGAAAGTTGGATATAATCAATAATATTTCCAGCCATAAGGTTAGTTGCAATACGTTTTCCCATATCTCTTTCAGGTAAAATAATGCGATCTGCCCCTATTTTTTCTAATACTCTTTGGTGGATTTCAGTACTTGCTTTAGCCACTACATAAGGAATACCCATTTCTTTTAAAAGCAAAGTCGTCATGATACTAGACTGCATATCCTTCCCAATGGCTACAACAGCCACATCAAAATTACGAATTCCTAATGAACGAAGCGTATCAATATCTGTTACATCTGCTTGTACCGCTTGAGTAACAATGGGTGATATATCTTGTACTTTTTCTTCGCAGCTATCTACACCCATTACTTCATAGCCCGCATCTGCTAATGTAGTCGCAAGGCTACTTCCAAATCGCCCTAGTCCAAATACAACAAATTGTTTTGCTTTCACAATAATCCTCCTCTATTATCCAACCATAATCTTTTCTTCTGGATATTGAATATTTCCTTTATTTTTACCTTGCCTTACCATAAGTGCCACAGCCATTGTAATAGGACCTAACCTACCAATAAACATTACAATAATAATTGTTATCTTTCCTGTCATACTTAATAACGGCGTGATACCTAAAGTTGTACCTACCGTCGCAAAAGCGGATATTGTTTCAAAAAGAATCTCCATAAAGGTAAAATCTTCAGATAAACTTAAAATACCTACAACTGTAAATACAAGCATAACTGAAATCATAATGATTGTTAATGCACGTGTAATGATTTGAAAGGGAATTCTTTTTTTAAATACTGTAATTTGTTCATTACCTTTAATCGTAGAAATAGCACATAAAACAAGAACACCTAATGTAACTGTTTTAATTCCCCCAGCCGTACCTGCAGGTGACCCACCAATAAACATAAGTATTATTGTTACTAGTTTTGAAGTATCTGTTAAACTAGCCAGATCAATGGTAAGAAAACCAGCTGTACGTGGTGAAACAGATTGAAACATGGCCGCATAAATCTTTTCTTTTAATGTTAAGGGACCTAAAGTCCCTGGATTTTTATATTCCAAAACAAATATCATAATAAATCCAATCAAAAGTAATCCTATGGTTAAAATCCATACTAGCCTAGTATGCACAGACATTTTATTAAGGGCTTGTCCCCATTTAAAATGCTTAGGTGCTTTTAGTTTTCCTCTAATCACCTTATACGTATCAATCCATACGCTAAATCCAAGTCCACCTACTACAATCAATGACATAATAACTAGATTAACTATGCTATTCCCTACATAAGGTGTTAAACTATTTGCTCCTATTAAGTCAAAGCCAGCGTTACAGAAAGCAGAAATCGAATGAAAAATAGAATAAATTATGCCCTTTACAAAGCCATAGTCAGGAATAAATACAAAACACAATAAAAATGCACCTATTCCTTCTACTAGTAATGTTCCTTTTACAATATGCTTGGTAAAGCGAACAATACCTGCTGTTGTATCGAAGTTAAGCGCTTCTTGCATAATAAGCCTATTTTTAAGTGTAATTCTTTTTCCTAAAACAACAAATAACATACTTACTAGAGTCATAAACCCTAGCCCACCAATTTGAATACAAAATAAAATAACCGTCTTACCAAAGCTGCTCCAATGTGTGGATGTATTCACAACCGTTAAGCCTGTTACACACACAGCTGAAGTAGTAGTAAACAACGCATCTATCAAAGGGGTTGCTTCACCATTTGCTGCACTAATAGGCAGTGATAACAGTAACGTCCCTAAAAAAATCACTATTAAAAAGCCACCTACTAAAATCTGTGCGGGATGAAAATTCTGTCTTTGTATAAAGCCTCGCTTTACTTTAATAAACCCTGGTGCCTCACTCTGTTTCATCTATTTCTCTCCTTAAACTAGTAAATGAACTTTTTACTTATTTTATACTATATTTCTAAAAATATCTACCTTGACCACTTTTTTAATAAAATACTTGCCATCATTCATTTAAAATAGAAAGGAGCTATCTTATAGATAGCCCCTTTATTATTTATCCTTTATGCACTACGCCATTATAGATATAGCCATTTCTGCTATCTACAGTAATAACGGTAGCATTTTTAAGTCCTTCTATAATTCCATTAGCTCCAATAACAACAGGAATGTCCAAAGCTCTTCCTACAATTACAGCATGATTATTTTCTTCAAGTGCGCTTTCTTCTATAACAATGGCGCTTGCTTTCTTCATATAAGATAAATATTCATTGCTCGTTTTATGAGCTACTAAAATATCACCTTGTTTAAAATATTGATCCGCTTCATCTAATACTTTAATGACGCTAGCACGCCCTGTAATAGCCTTATTGCCGAAACCCATTCCTTTAGTCAGGACGTTTCCCACGTATTGTACTTTCATAATATTGCTTGTACCTTCTGCACCTAATGGTACTCCTGCTGATAAAACAATTACATCACCTTGATTAGCCAGCTTAAGCTCTTCTACTTTTTGAACAGCTAATGCAAATGTTTCATCTGTAGAAGCACCTGCTTTAGGATCAATGAGTACAGGTGTACAACCCCAGACTAAGTTCAGTTGTCTAAGTACTCTTTGATTATTGGTACACCCTACAATACGGCAGTTTGGTTTAAATTTAGAAATAGAACGTGCAGTATAACCAGATTTAGTAATACTAATGATACATGCTGCATCTAATTCCTTAGCTGCACTACAAGTTGCATGACTTACTGCATTTGTCATACTAATACCATAGCTTTTACTAATTAAAGTCTCTTGTGCTTGTTTAGCCACAACAGCTTCTGCTGTCATAGCAATTTTAGCCATCGTTTGAATAGCTTCTAAAGGATAATCTCCTTTAGCCGTTTCTCCCGAAAGCATAATAGCACTAGTTCCATCAAAAATAGCGTTAGCAACATCTGTTGTCTCTGCTCTTGTAGGCCTAGGATTACGAATCATAGAATCTAACATTTGTGTCGCAGTTATAACAGGTTTGCCTGCTTTATTAGCTTTTTTAATAAGTTCTTTTTGAACAATAGGCACTTCTTCTGTAGGAATCTCTACACCTAAGTCACCTCTAGCAACCATAATAGCATCTGCTACTTCTATGATTTCATCAATGTTATTTACACCATCTCTATTTTCAATTTTAGCAATAATTTGAATGTCACTTCCGCCCACTTTTTCTAGCACTTGACGGATTTTAATAATATCAGCAGCACAGCGGATAAAAGAGGCAGCAATATAGTCAAAACCTGCCTTTGGTGCAAATTCTACATCTGCAATATCTTTTTCAGTAAGTGCAGGTAAATTAACAAATACATCTGGGATATTAACCCCTTTTCTTGAACCTAATAGCCCACCATTGACAACATTACATTCAATTTCAGTATCCGTTAAATTCTTAACTCGAAGTTCAATCAGACCATCGTCAATTAAAATACGGCTACCTCTTTTTAAGTCAAAAGGTAGATTTTTATAAGTTACACTTACACGCTTGCCATCACCTTCAATGTCCTCTGTTGTTAAGGTAAAATTATCTCCGATGTTCAACTTATGGTCTAAGTCATCTTTCATCACACCAGTTCTAATTTCTGGCCCTTTAGTATCTAAAATAAGAGGAATAGGTTTTCCAAGCTCTTCTCTTACCTTAATAACACGTTTAACGGTTTCTCCATGAATTTTATGATCATCATGTGAAAAGTTGATACGAATCGCATCCGCACCTGTCTCAATAATTTTTCTGATATTGTCTACGTCTCTGGTCTTAGGTCCTAATGTACAAATAATCTTAGTTTTGCGCATTGCTGCCCCCCCTGGCTTATCCACGATAATGTAGTTTAAAAGCTATCATCTATTATTCTTATACAAGTAATTGACTTACTTCATACATATATTCATCAACATTCTTTTTCATTGCAAGTGCTTCATTGATGTCATAATCTACATATTCACCTTTTACATAAGCAACAACACGTTTTGCTTTACCTTCGCAAAGTAAGTCAACTGCTTTTGCTCCCATCATAGAAGCATGTAAACGGTCAACTGCTGTTGGTGAACCACCTCTTTGGAAATGACCTAAAATAGTTGCACGAGTTTCAATACCTGTTACTTGCTCTACTTTCTTAGCAAGTGCTTCACTACCACCTACACCCTCAGCAACAATAATTAAGCAGTGTTTTTTACCATGATGTTTATTTTCAAGGATTTGTTTGATAATTTCTTCATCTGTTGGTCTTTCTTTTTCTGGAATAAGTACCATTTCAGCACCTGAACCAATACCACACCATAAAGCAATATAACCTGCATTTCTACCCATTACTTCAACGATAGAACATCTTTGGTGTGAAGTTGAAGTGTCACGAATTTTATTAATAGCATCCATTGCTGTGTTAACAGCTGTATCAAAACCAATTGTATATTCTGTACAAGCAATATCAAGGTCAATTGTTCCTGGAATACCAATAGTATTAATGCCTAAGTTCGCAAGTTTTTCTGCTCCTTGGAAAGAACCATCTCCACCAATAACAACAAGACCATCAATACCAAACACTTTACACATTTCAGCACCACGTGCTTGACCTTCAGGTTTGACAAATTCTAGACAACGTGCTGTTTGAAGAATTGTACCACCACGTTGTACGATATCAGATACACTTCTTGGTGTTAACTCAACAACATCTCCTGCTAGTAACCCATTATATCCTTTATTAATTCCCATAACTTTGATGCCACGTGCTGTTGCAACACGTACTACAGAACGAATGGCAGCATTCATTCCTGGTGCATCTCCGCCGCTTGTTAATACGCCGATTGTGTTGACTTTTTTACTCATAAAATAACCCCCTTATGGTTGTTTTAATTTTCACTGTTTCCTTGCATGTAACAGGTTGATAATCACAAAGAAATATGACTTATTTTCAAAGCTATTAACCTTTTTTATTGTACTTAAAACGTGTTTAAATAGCAATACCTTATCCTTAATTCTTAATTGTCACACGTTCTTTTCCTAGTAAATTTGTTATTTTTTTTACAAACTCGTCACAAATTTGTACATTATATTTAGCCGGAAAGGCTTTTTGCATGCCGTCTTCGCTATTTTGAACGATAATTTTTGTTTTCCCTTTATAATTTTGGAATATGTGTAATAATTGATCTCTTACTTCTTTTGTTCTTTGGCTTTCATCAAGCTCTAAGAGTACGTATGACTCTTCTTTTGGCTGAGCTAATTCTTCTAAAGTAGTTATTTCTTCAGCTAATATAACAGCAGCTGTTTCTTCCTTTATAGAAATACGTCCTCTTATAATAAATACACTGTCTTCTGGAAAAGCACTAAACTTTTCAAAGGAATTAGGAAAAACAACAATTTCCATCATTCCTCTAGTATCTTCTAAAGTCAAGAATGCCATTTTTTTATTTTGTTTCGTAAAAATCACTTTTTTCTCTATAAGAATACCACCTACTACTACACGTTTCCCGTCATAAATTTCTTCCACTTCGGTTTCTTCCTCATTAGTTGGTACAAGCTGGTCACTTGTTAAGCTAATATAGCGTTCTAAGCTTCCTCTCACTTTATCTAAAGGATGACCACTTAAATAAATACCCATGACCTCTTTTTCATAGTTTAATAATTCTTTACTATCGAACTCTGGAATGTCTGGTAAATGATCTTTATCTTCTACAACCTCTTGGCTTCCCATTCCAAATAAGTCTATTTGTCCCTGAATATTATTTTTACGATTTAAGCTAATGCCATTAGCAATTTGTTTATACACCGCCATATATTGGCTACGTTTACCACCTAAATGATCAAACGCACCTGCTAGAATCAGACTTTCAATGCTACGTTTATTGGTGTCTTTACTTTCCATACGATTATAGAAATCCGTCAAGCTTTTGAAGCGTCCACCTCGCTCCCTTTCTTCTACAATACGTTCAATTACATTTTTACCTACATTTTTAATGGCAGCTAATCCATAAATGATTTTGTCACCTTTTGCATCAAAATAAGCATGTCCTTCATTAATATCTGGTGATAGTACCTCAATATTCATTCGCTTACAAGTTTCCATATAGCCAGTAATCTTAGAAGTTACATCCATAACTGATGTCATAAGCGCTGCCATAAACTCTACTTTATAGTAAGTCTTTAAATAAGCCGTTTGATAAGCTACAACAGCATAAGCAGCTGCATGAGATTTATTAAAGGCATACTTTGCAAAGTCTACCATCTCATCAAATATTTTATTTCCAATTTCAGCCGGAATATTATTTTTCACACAACCTGGTACACTATCTCCATCACCATATAAGAAAATTTCACGTTCTTTATTCATGACGTCAATTTTCTTTTTACCCATAGCACGTCTTAAAAGGTCACTTCGTCCTAAACTATAACCACCTAAGTCTCGTACAATTTGCATAACCTGTTCCTGATAAACAATACACCCATAAGTATTTTCTAGGATAGGCTCTAAAGCGGGGTGGGTATAAGTAATACTATTGGCATCTCTCTTCCCTTGTACATATTTAGGGATGAAGTCCATCGGCCCTGGACGATATAAAGAAACTCCAGCAATAATATCTTCTAAACAAGTAGGTGCTAATTCCTTCATGAAATTTTTCATACCAGCACTTTCTAATTGGAAAATACCTTCTGTATTCCCTGAAGCAATCAGTTCATAAACCTTTGAATCATGATCATCAATCTTCTCAATATCAATATCTATACCGTGGTTCTTCTTCACTAATTTTACAGCATTATCAATAACAGTTAGCGTTCGAAGTCCTAAAAAGTCCATCTTTAAAAGCCCTAGCTCTTCTAATGTGGTCATTGGATACTGTGTTGTCACAACACCATCACTGGCATTGAGAGGAACATATTCCACTACAGGTTTATTAGAAATAACAACCCCTGCTGCATGCATGGAAGAATGACGAGGAAGTCCTTCTAGTTTCATAGATGTATCTAACAAATATTTAATCTGTTCATTCGTATTATAAAGATCTCTTAGCTCATCATTCATGTCCAAAGCTTTTTTAATCGTAATCTTAAGCTCATTAGGAATCATTTTAGCCACTTTATCTACATCTGCATAAGGCATATTAATGGCACGCCCTACATCTCTGATAACGGCCCTTGCTGCTAAGGTTCCAAAGGTTACAATTTGCGCTACCCTATCTGCACCATATTTACGAATAACATATTCTATTACTTCTTGTCTTCTTTCATAGCAAAAATCAATATCAATATCAGGCATACTTACACGTTCCGGATTAAGAAAACGCTCAAAAAGAAGTTGATACTTAATAGGATCAATATTAGTAATCTCTAAGGTATAAGCTACAATACTACCGGCAGCTGAACCTCTTCCTGGGCCTACAGGAATATTATTATCTTTGGCATATTTAATAAAATCCCCTACTATAAGGAAGTAATCTACAAAGCCCATTTGAATAATGATACCTAACTCATATTCTAATCGTTCCTCAAGCTCTGGTGTAATAGTTTCATAACGTCTTCTAAGCCCTTCATAACAACGCTCTCTTAAAAAGGCCTCTGCTGTTTTTCCTTCTGGCACATCAAACTTTGGTAACTTCAGCTCATGAAAGGTAAAATCTACATTACAACGCTCTGCTATCTTGTTGGTATTTTTTAAAGCTTCTTCTGCATAAGGAAAAAGTGCAGCCATTTCACTTGGACTTTTTAAATAAAATTGACCGCCTTCATAGATCATACGATCTTCATCTTCCATAGTTTTTCCTGTTTGAATACACAAAAGTACTTCATGTGGATTAGCATCTTCATCCTTAATATAGTGCACATCATTAGTAGCTACTATAGGAATACCTGTTTCTTCTGCTAAACGCAAGGTAAGCTGATTAACTTTTTGTTGATCTTTAAGTCCATGATCTTGTATTTCTAAAAAGAAGTTGCCTTTTCCCATAACCTCTTCTAAAGAAAGAGCTGCTGATTTAGCTTCTTCGTAGTTATCATTTAATAATCTTCTACTGACTGGTCCTGCAAGACAAGCCCCTAAAGCAATAAGTCCTTCATGATGCTCACGTAGAAGCTCTATATCTATACGAGGCCTTCTATAAAAGCCTTCTATAAAACCAGTAGAAACCATCTTGATAAGGTTTTGATAGCCTTTATTATTCTCAGCTAATAAAACCAAGTGATAAGACCTCGCATCTACTGGCTCTTTATCAAAACGAGTACGTGCAGCTAAGTAGACTTCACATCCTATAATGGGTTTAATGTCTCTTTGCTTTGCTGCTTTATAAAAATCTATTGCACCAAACATCACACCATGATCTGTAATTGCAATACTGTCCATACCTAATTCTTTAGTGCGATCTAGTAAATCATTAATTTTAGCTGAACCGTCTAATAAGCTATACTCAGTATGCACATGGAGATGGGTAAAATTCGTTATCATCACCTACTTAACTCCTTTCTCTTTTCTCTCTCCATTATAACATAAATGTAAATGGCAATATAGCACCAGAAAGTACGAAAAAGGTATGTTATAAAACCTACTCCGTCTTATAACATACCTCGTCGCTCTATCACTATTTAGTTTTATAAATTAAAACAATGAAGAATGAAAAATTAATAATGAATAATGTAGTGCCTTTTTGCTATAAATTCTTCATTCCTATTTTTAATTCTTAATTCTTAATTGTTTCTAATAAACGATTAACACCTGCTAATTTCACACATACGCAGAAAAGCTCCATGGCTTTTTGTAATTCTTCCACTGTAGGGTAAGTTGGTGCAATACGAATATTTCTATCTTGTGGGTCATTTTGATAAGGGAAAGTTGCACCTGCACCTGTTAATACGACACCTGCTTCTTTTGCAAGCCTAACCGTTTCCTTGGCACACCCTGGAAGCGTATCTACAGCTACAAAGTATCCTCCTTGTGGCTTAGTCCAGCTCAAAAGCCCTGTACCTGCTAATTCTTCTTCTAATGTATTTAAGACAATTTCAAATTTTGGTCTTAATTCATTTCCTAATTTCTTCATATGAGCACGAATGCCTTCTGCGTTCTTAAAGTAATTAACTGTGCGAAGTTGATTAAGTTTATCATGACCAATTGTTTGGATGCTCATATGTTTTTTAATTTCTGAAATGTTACTCAAGCTAGATGCCATCAAGGCTACCCCTGCTCCTGGAAAAGTAATTTTTGAAGTAGAGAAGAAGTAATATACACGATTTTCATTACCTGCAGCCTGAGCCGCCTCAAAAATGTCTTTTAGTTTAACTTCATCATAAATATGATGAACGCCATAAGCATTATCCCAAAAGATTCTAAAATCTTTTGCTGCTGTACTCATACTTGCCAAACGTTCTACTACCTCATCACTATAGCAAATACCTTGCGGGTTGGAATAGAGCGGCACACACCAAATACCTTTAATACTTGCATCTTCTTTTACAAGTGCTTCTATATAATCCATGTCTGGACCATCTTCATGCATAGGTACTGTAATCATCTCCATACCTAAATCTTCACAAATAGCAAAATGTCTATCATAACCAGGACTTGGGCAAAGGAATTTCACCTTCTCTAATTTACACCATGGTAGTTCTCCTTCTGTACCAAATAAAAAGAGGCGAGTCATGGTATCATACATTAAGTTAAGACTTGAATTACCTCCAATAATCATATTGGCTGGTGCAATATTAAGGAGCTCTGAAAATAGTTTTTTAGCTTCACTTAAGCCATCTAATACACCATAGTTACGTGCATCAGTGCCATCTTCTGCTATATAATTTTCTAATGTAGCTAAAATATCATTGTTAAGATCTAGTTGAGTACTTGCGGGTTTCCCCCTAGACATATCTAACTTTAACTTTTCCCCCACATAATCTGCATATTTTTCCTCAAGTAATTGTTTTTCATCCACTAATTGTTCTATTGAATACTTTGTAAAGTCTAACAACTTAATATCCCCCTTATCTCAGGCTATTGATGATGATTTATTTCTACTAATATAATACACTGTTTTGAAATTTTTGCAACTCAATACTTGAATTCTTGCAATTTTTTTTAGTGAATTTATTTATTTTGTATATTACTTACTTATCTCTCTATTATTTCGATGATATTTTGTTACTTTTATGCCCACTTATACCCTATTACATTTTCACAATGAAGGAGATGTTCTATTCTAATTCAAAAATTTAGTATTTTCACTCAAAACAATAATATTATTCTCTCTTATTATTTTAGCTTACTACATACACAAAAAAATGAAGCAGTATACTGCTTCATTCTTTCTTTATTAATCTCTCAATTTAGCTCCACAATTCATTTCTAAACCATTTAGAACTTTTTTCATTATTTTTTGAATATCTTCATCTACTAGCGTACGATCTTCTGCTCTAAATGTAAGTTTAAAGGCTACTGATTTATACCCAGCCTCAATTTGTGCACCTTCATAAACATCAAAAAGTTCCACTGATTCAAGTAGTTTACCACTACGTTGTTTAATAACTTTTTCTAACTCACCAACTAATGTTTCTTTACTTACTAACATCGCAATATCTCTTGCTGTTGCTGGATACTTAGGAAGCGGCTTGAAAGTAACATTTTTGTCTATTGCCTCTAACATTGTAGCAAGATCCAATTCAACCATATACACTCTTGTATCTAAGTTGTAATTTTTAGCTACTTGTGGATGAATTTCTCCAAAGAACCCTGCATCTTTACCATTGATTAATAAAGTAGCCGTACGTCCTGGATGCATATAATCTAATTCACTATTTCTAACTACTTCAATATTACTAATATGAAGTTGCCCCATTAAAGTCTCAATCATCCCTTTAATAGAGAAGAAATCAGTATTTTTACCATAAGCACCTACTGTTAATTTCTTAATTTCAGCTGGTAATAAGTTTTCACCTTGACGTTTAATATCTGTTGTGACTTCTTCTGTAACCGGTTGTTTTACATAGATTTTCCCAATCTCATAAAGAGCAGCTTCTTCGACTCTTCTATTAAAGTTAGTAGAAAGAGACGTTAAAATACCATTTAAGCTTGTTGTTCTCATGATACTAAAGTCTTCTCCAAGTGGATTAGTTATCTTCATGGCATCTCTTAATGGACTATTCTCTTTGATACAAAGTTTATCGAACACTTTTGGACTTTCAAAAGAATAAGTTAAAGCACCATAAACACCATAACTACTCATGACACTTCTAATTTGGTCACATGTGATTTGTTCAAAAGTTTTTGTACCTCTTGTAGGTTCTGCCCTCTCAAGTGTTGGTTTGATTCTATCGTAACCATATAATCTTGCTACTTCTTCTGCTAGATCAGCCATCATAGTAACATCTGTTCTAAAAGTAGGGATAGTAACTGTTTTAGCTTCCTTATTGACATCAAACTCAAGTGATTCAAAATAAGCTATCATTTCATCTTCTGATATCTCAGTACCTAAGAAGTTATTAATCCAGATTACATCATAAGGAATTGTAAGAGTTTCTCTTTTTCTTGGATAAACATCAATCTTACCGCTTACTACTTCACCTGCACCAGTCATATTAATAAGCTGCGCCGCACGTTCAAGAGCAAGTGTTATGTTATTTGGATCAAGACCTTTTGTATATTTTACAGAAGAGTCACTTCTTAGATTTAATTTTTTAGAAGTTTGACGCACACTATAGCCATTAAAGTTAGCACATTCAAAAAGAATCGTTGTTGTTTCTTCTGTTACTTTTGAATTTTCGCCGCCCATAACACCAGCAATGGCTACTGCTTTTTCACTATCTGCAATG
This sequence comes from Bacillota bacterium, assembly GCA_023393125.1. Taxonomy (GTDB): domain Bacteria; phylum Bacillota; class Clostridia; order Lachnospirales; family Cellulosilyticaceae; genus Cellulosilyticum. The sequence continues at coordinate 14,929 of JAEWMQ010000024.1, read as the reverse complement.
ACAAGCATAGTTTCATCTAATGTTTTTTCTTCTTCAAATAAAGTGACAAACTTCTCACCTTTTTTTGCATTACGCACATGAATTTCATGTCCTGCTAATTTGTCATAGTCAAACGCATGCATTGGTTGACCAAATTCAAGCAGCATGTAATTTGTAATATCTACAATGTTATTAATTGGACGAAGGCCTGCTGAAAGCAAACGGTCTTTTAACCATTTAGGTGATGGACCTACCTTTACATTTTTAATAATTCTAGCTGCATAACGAGGACATAAGTCTTCATTCTCAATAGTAATAGAAGCCATTTCAGCTGCATTACCACCTACTTCTTCTACTGTGATGCTTGGGAATTTAAAAGGTTTCTTAAATGTAGCTGCTGCTTCTCTTGCAATCCCTAAAATACTAAAGCAATCTGCGCGGTTTGATGTAATTTCATATTCTACCACTTGTTCACCAAGACCAAAGTGCGGTTTTACATCTGATCCTAATTGAATATCATTATGGAAAATATAAACCCCATCATGTGGTGCATCTTCAATATCTTCTTCACTAAAGCCAAGTTCCTCTACTGAACAGAACATTCCTTCTGAAAGTTCGCCGCGAAGTTTACCTGCTTTAATTTTAAGTCCTCCTGCTAAGGTTGCACCATCAAGAGAAACAGGTACTACATCACCTAAATTCACATTAGTTGCTGCTGTTACAATTTGGAGTGGTCTTTCGCCTGCCACATCTACTTGCATAATACGAAGTTTATCTGCATTTGGATGAGGCTGTACATCAATAATTTTACCTGCTACTACTTTAGTAATTTCTTTTCCACTTTCTTCTACTGCTTCTACTTTTGAGCCTGACATTGTCATTGCATCTTCAAAAGTCTTTATATCTACATCTATATCTACATATTGTTTAAGCCAGGACATAGGTACGTTCATTTGATTTTCTCCTTTCTACTTCTCTTAAAATTGTGATAAGAAACGAATATCATTTTCGTAGAATAATCTTAAGTCATTGATATTGTATTTAAGCATAGTAATACGCTCAAGTCCTACACCGAATGCAAAACCTTGATATACTGTTGGATCAATACCTGCCATTTCAAGTACTTTTGGATGTACCATACCACAACCAAGAATTTCAATCCAACCTGAACCTTTACATACGTTGCATCCTTTACCACCACACATAACACAAGATACGTCTACTTCTGCACTTGGTTCTGTAAATGGAAAATAGTGAGGTCTAAATTTAACTTCTACTTTATCTCCAAATAATGCTTTTGCAAATTCTGCAAGAACGCCTTTAAGATCACCAAAAGTAATGTTTTTATCAATAACAAGTCCTTCGATTTGATTAAACACAGGAGAGTGAGTTGCATCCACTTCATCTGAACGATAAACACGACCTGGTGCAATCATACGAATAGGTAAGCTTTCATTTTCCATAGTGTGTACTTGAACAGGTGAAGTTGCTGTTCTAAGAACAAGTTGACTGTTAAAGTAGAAAGTATCTTGTTCATCACGTGCTGGATGTTCTTCTCCTAAGTTAAGGGCATCAAAGTTATAATAAGCTGTTTCTATTTCACGGCCTTCTACAATTTCATATCCCATTCCAAGAAAAATATTTTGTACTTCCTCTAATGTTTTTTGAAGTGGATGCATGTGTCCAAGATTTAATTTTTTACCTGGCATTGTTATATCTAATACTTCTTCTTGAAGTTTTTTATTTTGCTCAGCTGCTTCTAAAGCTACTTTTTTATTAGCAAGACTTGCTTCAATATCTGCTCTTACCTCATTGGCAATTTGACCAACAATTGGTCTTTCTTCATTACTTAAGTCTTTCATATTACGAAGTACTGCTGTTAACTCACCTTTTTTACCAAGATATTGTACGCGCAGTTCTTCAAGAACTGTTAGGCTATTAGCTGTTTCAATACTAGTAATGGCACTATGTTTGATCATCTCTAATTTATCTTTCATTGTAAAACTCCTTTCTTATTTTCACTTGCTTAATCAGTGGTGGATAGCTATGAGAAGACAAAATAAAAAAGCCTCGTCCCCAAAAAGGGACGAAGCTTTTAGTCTCCGCGATACCACCCAAATTTTTATACCAAAAAGTATAAACACTCATTTGGCTCTAACGTTGCCACCGTCATCTTCTACTTTTAACCATTTCAAAGATAAAGCTCCAATGTGAAATTCAAAAAATAGGATTGCCAAAAGGTACTTGCAGCCGGTGATACCTTCTCTCTATTGGTTCATATTTTCCTACTATGCATCTTCTTCGCTTTTCATGTATAAAAACATATTATTTATTATTGTACTCACTATACGTTTTTTGTCAAGTGGTACTGACACAGGTTCTATGACACATACGACTAGATGCATACTGCATTTTCATTGCAAACTATCACTATTTCCAAGTAAATAGTTTTCTAACTTTGATAAGTCCTCTTCATTAACTTTCTCATCCTGATTAATATCTGCACTCTTTAATGCCGTATTTGTTAATAGGCTCACTCCTAATAAATGTCTTTTTAATAGTGCATAATCTGTAGAATTGATACTTTGATCACCGTTTAAGTCACCCTTTATAACAGTTCCACCAGGCTCACCTGGATTTTCAGGCTGCGTGCCATTGTAATAAGCTGCTACTGTAATACCCTTATTTCCTAACGGTACCTCATGATCTAAACCAATAAATTGTCCCTCTGCATTTTGCCATAAAGCTGGTTTTAAAAATGCATATTTAGCTTCATCCCAAGTTGCAAAATCATAACCTACTAATCCTCCTGTATCTCCTGAGTTAGCATTATAACACCAGAATGTATGGTGAATTTTATTTTCAATCATATAGTCTCTTAATAAGGTCATCCATTTCTGATTTTTACCACCATCCATAAAACCACCCCATTCACCCATAAGCAACGGAGCAATACCTTCTTCATTAATATAAGCCCAGTTATCTCCCCAACAATCTTCATAAAGGGTTTCCGTTGTAAAATCTTTTTCAAACCATGGCTGTGCATATACAAGTGGACCATAATCATGAGGTGAATACACAACTTGTGATTGATATACGCCTAAATCAATAGGATAATCTTTAACACCTCTTAAGTTACCTCCCCACCAATTGTAGTAATAATGAGGTTTCATATATTCATCACGCGCTGTATAGTCATACCCTTCCATTGGATAAGCTTCTACACCTTCAATAACTATAAGTAGGTTTGGATTAATAGCCAATACTTTAGCTGCAGCTGCTTCAGCTGCATATTTCCAGTTGTTTTGATCTGTTGAATTATCCCATTTAGCCCATACTTTATCTTGACCTGGTTTTCCATGAGGCTCATTTTTAAGATCAATGGCTACAATCGTATCATCATTTTTATAACGCTGCGTAAACCATTCTAATGTTTCATGATACATTTCAATAGGATGAGCAGCATCATACCAAACTGGATAAATATGCCCCATAGCATTAGTCTCAGCACTATGAATATCTAGCATGATTTTCATACCATTTGCCCTACACATCTTAACTGCCTCGTCAAATAGTTGTAAACTACTCATACCTGTTAGCTCTGGGTTAACATACTCATTCACATTAGCTTTTTTTGCGGTACCATTCTTCCATTCATAAATTAGCTGTGTAGAAATAGGAATACGTAGGATATTCATACCACGGTTAGCCATTTCATCTAAAGCTTTTTTCATATTCACACTCCATACCCCATCGAATACATTAGTGCCTGTATTAAAACCAAACCAATTAATACCTGTTAACCATACTTCATTTCCGTTTTGATCAACAATCTTATTCCCTTTAGTCGTTAACCAATCATCATCTGATTTTGCTGTAGCAGCCATTACTGTGCTAGGCATTCCTATCATTACCACCATTAAAGCACTTAGCGCTAGACTTGTTACTTTCTTCCCTATTTTCATAAGACGCCTCCTTACTTCCTATATATTTTTAAAATGTTATTTCACTTTAAATAAAACCGTTATTTTTTTTAGCCCTGCATCTGCAATATCTTTCATACTGGCTGCCTTGAAAGGTACACCTATTAAATCTTTTTTAGCTTTAATCTTTACTTGTACCATTTCACCTGATTGAGTAATCAGATCACTTCCATCTTGCTTAGCAGAAGCAAAAAGCAAGTTAAAAGTTCCTTTATTTTGATGAATGGCTGATTTAAAGCTGAGATTTGAATTTGGAATAATATCACCAGCTAGTATTTGCTGTACTTCTATTTGTTCTTTATCATAAGTAAAAGTAAGGCAAGCATTGTTAATGCCTGTAGAAACATTATTAAGTTTTATAGGAATGATCTTTTCTTCTCCTGCTTTTAGCTGAAGACTTTCTACTGTCATAGCAAAATCGTAATCTGTTGTATCTATAATCTGTAAATGAATAACAGAACTTTTACCTGCACTAAAATTAACGACTATTTGATAGTCTCCTACGGGCAAACTTTGAAGATAAGTGTTATTAAAAGTTAAGTATCCTGTATCATCTATACTATAATCACTAGCCCCAAGGCTTGTCCCATTATTCTTAATACTTGCCAAAGTATTGCCATTAAAAGTAATTTGTGTTCCACAAGCTATGCTGATTTCTTTATTTTTGTCATAACTAAGCTCTAAAGGTGCTACAATCGCATCCACTATCCCTTCATTTCTTGGCTCACTTCCACTAATAAGCATATCTTTATAATAAAGTGTTACATGTTCACTAACAATGTATGTATTAGGTGTAACTTCATAAGAATAGTCATTAGATTGATTATAGTTTTTCCAACTACTATTCGTAATTCTCATTTGCAATTCGATTGTCCCATTAGGTGTTAATGGCGTAATTCCTGGTTTGAAGCCAATTTCAACATAAGTATCTGCATCTTTAGTAGGATTAGTTAAGTTCTCAAACTTACTTGTTACAAAGCTTGTAATCGTTTCATACCCTTTGCTTCCCATAAGCCCTGCGTGGTCACACCAAAGGCTCTGAGCTAAAGCTTCATCTACCGTATAATAATATCTTATCTTTAGGTCCTCTAAATTAATGATTTCTCCACTTATATTGGTAAGTTTAATCTTACCTCCTATAGTATTGGTACTTATATTCGCCATTGTATTACAATATTCTAGTTTTATCTGTGTTGTCGCAGCCATTAATTGACCTGTGAGTAATGAAGCTATTGCCAATCCAATTACCCATAAACGATTTCTACTTTTCATTGAAACTCCTCCTTTATTTGAACGTGCCTAGTACTTATTTATAAGTATAAATATCCCTTCTTTTTTAACTATGTCTTTAGCTTATCATGTTCAATTTATATGTCTAAAATGCTTTATTATTTGACCTTTTATTTTGATTCTGCTATCATTATTTTGACAAACTATGGTCTCTTGAAAGGAGTTATCTTACAATGAACAGAAGAGGGAATTGTATTATTGGACAATCTGGTGGCCCTACAGCTGCTATTAATGCTTCGCTTAGCGGTGTATTACAAGGTATTTTAGAAAACGACCTTTACTCTAAAGTTTACGGAATGGTCAATGGCATTGAAGGCCTATTACAAGGCAAGTACTTAGACTTATCAGCCAAATTTCAAACTCAGGAAGAACTTGACCAATTAACACATACGCCATCTATGTACCTCGGCTCTTGCCGCTTTAAATTACCAACTTGCGAGCATTCAGAAGTGATTTATCGTGATTTATTCCGCTTCTTTGATTCCCACGATATTAAAACTGTTTTTTATATTGGTGGTAATGATTCAATGGATACAGTTTTAAAACTTTCCGACTATGCTAAAGCACATCACTACGATGTTAATATTATTGGTATTCCTAAAACGATTGACAATGATTTACCGATTACAGATCATACCCCAGGATTTGGAAGTGCTGCTAAGTTTGTAGCAACTTCTCTTTTAGAAATCGCACATGATACGTATATCTATAACATTCCTTCTGTAACTATTGTTGAAATTATGGGAAGAAATGCAGGTTGGCTTACTGCTGCTGCTGCACTTGCACGTAACAGTTATTCTATGGCTCCTGACTTAATTTATTTACCAGAGGCTGTCTTTGATAAAGATCGCTTTATTGAAGATGTTAAATCTATTAAAGAAAAAAGAAAAAATGTCATTATAGCCGTTTCAGAAGGCATTAAAGATGCTGAAGGGCAATACATTTCTGCTTCAAGTAGTGCTGTAGATTCTTTTGGCCACAAACAACTTTGTGGTGTAGGTAAAACTTTAGAAAACTTACTCAAAGCAGAACTAGGTTGTAAAGTACGTTCAATTGAACTTAATGTCCTTCAACGTGCTGGTGGACATATCGCTTCTCTTACAGATCTTGAAGAAGCCGTTATGATCGGCAAAGCAGCTGCTACTATAGGTGCTAAGGGCGAAACAGCTAAAATGGTTTGTTACAAACGTCTTCAAAATACACCTTACGAATTAGAAATTTTTGCTTATGATATTCATTCTATTGCCAATGGTGAAAAAACAGTTCCTCTAGAATGGATTAATGAAGCTCAAAATGATGTAACTACTGAGCTTATAGATTATTTAATGCCACTCATTCAAGGTGAAGTTTCATTAAACTTTACTTCAGGTATTCCTAGCTATTGTAATATTGAGCACTTATTTACACCTGGTTATTTTAAAGAAAATGAATAAATTGATTTAGTTTTAAGGGATTGCTCTTTTATGAGCAATCCCTTTTATTCACTTATAATAACTTAGTAAAAGCAGTCTATTTTAGGTCTATTTTACTTTGGCTATCCTTACACTCTTTTAAGTTAAACTATACATTTTTTAGAAAAGAATATATAATATCTTAAATAAATGAATTATTATTTCATTTTAAAATTAATTGTTTAATTTCTATAAAGAATTAGGAGGCTTTGTGATGATTATTGAAATGAAACAAGGGACTACCCCTAATGATATTCAATACATTAAATTCCAAATTGATGAATGGCTTAATGCTGCTAAATATATGGTAAGTGAAGGCAATGAAAAAGTTATTCTCTGTGAACGTGGTGTTCGTACATATGAAACTGCAACTCGTAATACACTAGACATTAGTACTATTCCTGTGATTAAATCTAAGCGTCATCTGCCCATCATTGTGGACCCTAGTCATGCGGCAGGCAAACATAACTATATTAGCACTATTATTGCTACAGCATCTAGTAGGACATTATCATGCATATAGGCATTATTGGCCTAGGTCTTATTGGTGGGTCCATAACCAAAGCTATTAAAAATTTCCACGTTCAAAATAGTTATATTATAGGGTATGATACCAATTCTAATGACTTACAGGCTGCTTATGATGAAGGTATCATTGATTTTATGGCTACTAATCTTGATTCTAGCTTTTCTAATTGCTCTGTTGTATTTATTTGTACACCTGTTACTAGTATTAAAACTGCAGTAACAAAGCTACTACCTCATCTGCCTAATGACTGTATATTAACTGATGTGGGGAGTACAAAATATCATATTATGCAAGAATTAGAACCAATCATAAGCACAAATAATAAGCGTATTTATTATGTAGGTGGCCACCCTATGACAGGATCAGAAAAGTTTGGCTATAGTGCTTCTAGTGCTCATCTTTTTGAAAATGCTTATTATATGCTTACACCACTTGGAGATACGCCTGACTTCATCTTATTTATTTTACAAAAGCTTATAGAACGTATGGGTGGTATTCCTTTAGTTCTTTCTGCTACTTACCATGATTATGTGACAGCTAATGTTAGCCACTTACCTCATATTATTGCAAGTAGCTTAGTTCATTTAGTAAAAGAAAATGATGGAGAAGCTTCTTATCTTCATACACTAGCTGCCGGTGGTTTTAAAGATTTAACACGTATTGCTTCTTCTAATCCTGATATTTGGACAAGCATTTGTTTAACCAATAAAATGCAGCTCCAAAGAGTTTTTCATAATTATTTATCTATTCTGCAAAAATTCTTAGACTGTCTTGAAAAGGATTCAGAAAGAGAACTTTATAGCTTTTTTAATACTGCTAGACTTTATCGTAACACCTTTGGTGAAGGGGCTTCTACGGGTTTATCTAAACAATTTGCACTTCATATTGATGCCAAAGATGAACCTGGTATTATTGCAAAAACTGCAACCTTGCTTAGTGACCATCATATTAATATTAAAAATCTTAGTGTCATGAGTGATCGTGAATTTGATGTTGGTGTTATCAAGATTTTATTTGGTAATAAAACCGACCTATTGTTAGCAGCAGAAATACTTTCTCAGCATCATTACACACTTTATTATTAAATAACTTAGGAAGTAGTTATGCTTAATCATCCTGAATGCGTGAGTAGCTCTTGTTAAGTAAGCTTTTCGTATAAGGAGCTTGGTATTGTCTTTTTTTAGACTAATACCAAGCTCTTTGTCATATCATTAAATATGTATTTTAAAATTATTAAGTTTATATTAATTATTATTTCTATTTGTTTATTATTTTTAACATTTATGATATATTAGACCTTAGAAAGGTGGTATATTATGAAAAACAAACTCATTAGTTTTCTACTACTTCTTATGATGCTTGTTATGCCTCTTCAGGCAAAATCCTCCTATAAACTTATACTCAATGGTCTTACTTACGAACCTACTTATACACCTATCATCTCTCAAAAAAATCTTTTTTTATCCTTAAATGATTTAGCTGATATGACCTATTCTAGTTATATCCAAAACAGTGACAATACTTACCTCTGGTCACTTCAAAAAACAACTCTAGAATTTACAGTTAAAAATAAAACAGTAAAAGTTAATCAAAATCAGCAAACACTTAATATAGCACCCTTTATGGTTAACAATGTACTTTATGTACCTATTAGCTATTTAACATTAGCTGATTATCCTTATACTTTATCTACTGATTTAAAACAATTGGAATTAACTTCTCTTTTACCCTATTCAACATCAACAGATTCTTACAACTCTCATACAACTTTAGCTACCGATTACATCGATTTAGAAACTATTTTTACACCATTTCTCAAAGAAGATAATCAACTACTTATTCAAACAGCCATTAAATCCAAGCAGTATTTAAGCTTTGCAAGCCCTGCTTATAAAAAAGATATTTTAGCAGGATTAAACAAGATCATTGGGTCTTTACCTCCGTTAGAAATAACTTATAGAAATCTAGATCTTCTAGATGAGGTGCCAACTTCTAGCAGTTTAACAACTTATCCTCTAAAAGTAACCACTGAAAATAATGGACTTAGATTAACTTTTAATCATAAAAATCTGATTTATAAATGTTTGTGGCCTACTTACAATCCTAGTGCCTCTAATACATCTATTGATATTAACAAATCCTTAGATGTAATGATTATGAGGGCGCTTTATGAAAACTACAGAGATACTTATGATTTAAAAGATGATGTCCATTTTTCCCCTATTACAATCGTTCAAATGGGATCTTCAGAATCCATCACTTATACTGTTTATTCAGATCATCTCTTAGATCAAACACATACTTATACTGTTACCATCTATAAATACATAACAGCAGAAAAAATTAATTACATTGTGGATTTAGCTGCTCATGCTATTACCTCTTAATCTATTGATTTAAAAAGCGATTAAAATTTAAAACAGTTTTCTATGTTTTAAGTTTTAATCGCTTTTTTAGTACCCAAAATATTTCCACCATAATATTATAGTAATGTAAAATATTACATTTAAAGGATGTCTTATTATGAATAATCTTATGAGTCTATTTCTACTTTCTACAGCAACTACTGCGCATCAGAAAAAAGTAGCTGCTGCTTATAAATATGCTTCTCAGCAAAAGGCATTACTTCGTACGCCTACTTATGTGCAGCGCAATGTTAACACGCCAACAATGACTAAACCCAGGGCTGCTGAAAGTAAAGTACCTATGATTAGTTCTAGTGAATTAGCTATGCTTAATTCACTTTATCAAGCAGATAGTGCTACTGATATTCCTGCTTCCACGGGGCCTTTTGAATTACCACCATTAGAATATAATTATAATGCTTTAGAACCCTATATTGACGAAGCAACAATGCGCGTTCATCATGATGGGCATCATCGCACCTATGTTAATAACCTCAATAACGCCTTGTCACGTTACCCTGAATTTTACGATTATACCTTAGAAGAGCTTTTGCTTTTTTCTGATCGTCTACCTAGTGATATTCAAACACAGGTCATTAATAATGCTGGTGGCCACTATAATCATTCTCTTACTTGGAAACTTATTGGTCCACCTACAAACTCTATGCCAACAGGCCAGTTAAAAGCAGCCATTGAAAATCAGTTCAGTACTTTTGATAATTTTAAAGCTGCCCTTACATTAGCCGCTTTAAGTGTATTTGGATCTGGCTATGCTTGGCTTATTTTAAATCCTTATGGCAGATTACAAATTGTCACTACAGGTAATCAAACTACCCCTATTCCGCTACGTGGCATTCCTATTTTACCGATTGATGTCTGGGAACATGCTTATTACCTTAAACATCAAAATAAACGTGGTAATTATATTGATAACTACTTTAATGTTATTAATTGGGATCGTGTAGGTGACCGTTATGATGCAGCCTTAGCTAGTTTACCTCCTTCAAATCGTACCTCACGATAAGTTCATACGTTATCATGGTTAGAAATGAGAAGTCATCATACTTCTCATTTCTAACCTATTATATAAGACATGCTTTCTATAAAACAATTTCTTTATCTAGCGCCTTGTCCCTATCTATAAAAACATGTTATGATGTTACATAGTATAAAACTGAGATGAAAGGTCATAACTATGAATTTTAAAATACTAGGGGTTTCCCCTGAAATGATAAATCATTTAAAAAAATTAGGTATTAAAACACCAACCCCTGTTCAAGAACAAAGCATCCCACTTATTTTATCCGGTAAAGATGTAATTGCACAGGCTCAAACAGGTACTGGTAAAACATTAGCTTTTTTACTTCCCATTTTTGAAAAGCTTTCTTCTAAACACACACATATCCAAGCCCTTGTTTTATCTCCTACAAGAGAGTTAGCTATTCAAATTACCCAAGAAGCTAAGAAATTAGCAGAAGCTAAAGCTATCGGCATTTTGCCCATTTATGGTGGACAGGATACCGCAGCTCAGCTTAAGAAGCTCAAAAAACCCGTACACCTAGTTATTGCTACTCCCGGGCGTTTACTAGATCATATCGGAAAAAAAAGCATTGATTTAAGTAAAGCTTCTACTTTTGTATTAGATGAAGCTGACCAAATGCTTTTAATGGGTTTTAAAAATGATGTAGAAAGCATTACAAAGCAGCTTCCTAAAAAACGCCAAACCTTATGTTTTTCAGCTACTATGGATGCCCCAGTAAAAAAACTAGCTTATCGCTATACTTCTTCACCCGTAGCAATTACCATTGCTAAAAAACAAATAACGATAGAAGCCATTCATCAAGAAATTGTTGAAACTACTGATCGACATAAACAAGCCGCACTTTTTCAAGTATTAGGTGAAGATAATCCTTATATGGCCATTATCTTCTGTCGTACTAAACGCCGTGTTGAAGCACTTTATGAAGCTATGAAAGATAAAAAATATAACTGTGTAAGACTTCATAGCGATATTTTACAATCTAAAAGAGAACGCATAATGAAAAACTTTAAACAAGGCGATATCCAATACCTTATTGCAACAGATGTAGCAGCTCGTGGTCTTGATATTTCTGGTGTTACACATATTTATAACTATGATGTTCCAGAGTCACCCGAAGCCTATATCCACCGTATTGGCCGTACAGGCCGTGCCGGTAATGATGGGTATACCTGCATGTTTATGGCTCCTAAAAATGAAAAAGAAGTGGCAGATATCGAGGATCGCATTCATTTTAAAATTCCACGTCGCATACTTCAAGATACACTTTAATCTTTAAATATAACTTTTAATAAACCTAAAAACATAGTTGGACTTAGCAGCAGTAAGCTAAGTCCAACTATTTGTATGACTCTAATATAATGAAATGATTGAACTCTTCTTAGACTAAATAGGCTTTCTTCCTATGGACGTATTATCACTTGCTCTATCTCTTAACTCTTGAATAGGATGCTCTTCTATCTCGTATCTATAATCTATTTTATCTTTGCTTATCTTATCTACAATAACCTTATGGCTAGGTACTGCCTCTACATCATGATTAAGCGTTTCTTGGAATTTAAAGAAATCTGCATCTTGGCTCACTTTACTAATATCCATATAATCTTCTTTAATAGAAGTTAACTGTACGCTTGATTTAATAATCTCTCTTACATACTCCTTATTAGAACCCAATGTTAATAATCTAGGAAAACATCCATCTGGAATAACTTGTTGCCATTCTTTCTTTTCATATTGTTTCAATAAATCTGCTGCTTGATGAAGATGAGCAATCTCCTCATAAAAATGTTGTTCCCAGATTTGTTTAATATGAGGATCTGTTTCATCTTCATAACAAGAATAGTACAAATAACACTCTGTATATTCATGGTTTAATAAATTTTCAAGCCAAGTTAATCTTGTATCTAATAAAGCACCATATTGAGTGACGTGTTGCTCCTCAATAAGTCCTATTTCTTGATATAAGCTTCTTCCTATATCAGATTGATAAAATCCAGCTATATTCATATAGTAATTCATTGTTTGTTGTTCCGCAGCAGTAATAATAGCAACATTAAGCTTTGTAATTGGATCAGCTGTTGTAAAATCTACATACTTTTTTATATTATCAGCGGGAAAACGATGTTCTGAAATAGTTGGCCTACCTGGCATAATCTCAGCATAATGTCCTACTAAATGTTCTGCATGTATGCCCTGCTCCATCTCTAATAAATCAGAATATCTATATAGATGATCAAAATCTTCTAATAGTGCAAAGTCAAGTGCCATTTTTACATCTTTGTTTGGTTCTCTCTTAGCTAATTCAGAGGTTAAGTCTACTGCTAGCTGCTCATAACTAATTGTTGTTTCAAGTATACTTTCATCTGCTGGCTTTAATACAGATATCGCTTTCTGTTGTTGTTGCTCTAGTCTCCTTGTAACAGCTATTGCCCTACGCAAATCATTATCTGGACAATGACGTGAAAATTGATGTGAAAACCATACAGCTTCATATTCTGTACCATTCATTAATATAATACGCGTTTTAGTGTATGGATCTACCTCATTTTTGTTATAAGGTTTAGGATAAATACCCTTCCAGTCTTTAAACGAGTCTGTTAACTTCATAGGTTTTTCTAAAAAAGGATTCACTTTTATACTCCTATCTACTTTTATATATTTTAATAACATCAAAAAAGGGATGAACATTAAAAATTCAACATTATTATTATGCCTTGCAAATAATAAAAAATTCACTTAAACAAACCTACTTTTTTACACACCAAAATAACCTAGCATTTAGCTAGGTTACTTCTCTCAATCTTTCGTTATTCGTTAATCTTTGATATCAACTATCTACTATCCCACCTTATCAGCGCTAAACGTTTAACTATCTATTTATTTAAAGGTTTTACATTTCAAAACTTATTTTTATTATTGATGAATATTTTTTTAAGGTTCTTCACATATTAACATCATTAATGACATAAAGGAGGGGCCATAATGGCACAATTAACCGCAAAGGAACTATCTGCAATTAATGAGTTATTAGCAGGAGAATCTCACTTAGTAAAAAAGTTTCAATTATTAGCAGATTCTACAACTAATGCTGAACTCAAAACAAAATTCACTGATATTTCTAATAAACATCAACAACATTTTAACTCTATATACGAATACCTACAATAAAGGAGCCACCTATGAATAATTATGGAGATAAAGAGCTTCTAACAGATGCACTAGATGCTCAAAAATCAGAAACAAACCATTATAATACTTTCGCTAATGAATGTCTAAATCCAAATCTTAGAAATACTTTTTTGGATATTCTTAAAGAAGAACATGAGATTCAATTCGATGTATTTAACACAATGCACGCAGCTGGCTTTTATCCAACACCTGCAGCTGAACAAGCAAAAATTGCTGATGCAAAACAAACACACGCTTGTGAGTATAAGCAAGTAAAATAACACCCTATCATAACTTTTTACAAATAACCAGTAATTGATCCTATATCACATCAATTACTGGTTATTTCGTATATATAAAATGCTTACATGAAATATTCTTAATTGATACATGGCATGGTGCTATGGCTTTTTGAAACCAGGTTACATCATGCCATTTTCATTTTCTTGCCTAACCCTTTATATGTAAAATCTCTGTCTACATAAATCGATATCTATGCATTTTTTTATCCTCTTAATCCTTTTGACTGTCGCTCCATATCTTCTATAACAATATCGTATATTTCACCTAAAGTAGCACAATACTCTAATACTTCCCATGGTTCATTCGTATGAAAATGAATCTTAATCAATTCTTCGTCCCCAACCGCTAATAAACAATCCCCTTTAAAATTTTTAGTAAAATAATCGTTTATTTCATCCTCATTAAGATTTTCTCCGTCAATCAAAAACTGTGTGTCATATTTGTATTCAAGCATAATAACTTCTTCTCCTCTCACATTTTTATTTATGATTTGATCATTATAGTACTATCAAATAAATTATTGATACTACTGTGTATTTTTAGTTTTTTATTTTCATTATCTCACACAATTTCTGTGTTTATACAATATTATACCCATATCTATATATAGTCAATTAGAGAAATTCACATTTTAGCCATAAAAATAAGGCTAGATTCTGAGGTGACCCCTAAAAGTTAGACTTTAATAGCGAGACAGTTTTGGCTGCCTCGCTATTTTTATGCAGCCAAGAGGCTAAGTCTGTATTGCACCGGACTCAGCCATCCTAGTTTCTCTTTTATTC
>JAEWMQ010000005.1 GCA_023393125.1 Bacillota bacterium | reverse complement strand
AGCTATAGCAGGCAAACAACCCTTTATAATAATGCTGTTAAAGCTTATGGCAAAAATCAAAAAGGCACAGCTAAGCCCGGTGAATCTGAACACCAATCTGGACTCGCTATGGATCTTAATAGTATTTATCAATCCTTTGCTAATACAAAAGAAGGTCGATGGGTAGCTAAAAATGCTCATTTATATGGCTTTATTATTAGATATCCTAAAGATAAAACAAATATTACAGGCTATATTTATGAACCTTGGCATGTAAGATATGTTGGCACTGAACTTGCTACCTATTGCTATGAAAACAACTTAACCCTTGAGGAAATTGAATCTTGTTGCCCAGAAGTCGAAATGAATATCAGTAGCTTTAACAAACTAACACTTACACCTTATAAAGTCATCAAACGAGATGGTATAACTTACATAAAATTAAGAGATTTAATCGGAAATATTGGTGGCACTATTGATTTTGAGAAAAATGTTCTTACTATAAACACCAATGGGCATCAACTCATTCTTACAGAAAACAGTAACTATGTTATGCTTGATGATTTACCTCAAACAATAACGCCTACACCTATTCGTATAAACAACTCTATTTATGTACCGATGAGAGCTACTTTAAGTTTACTTGGATTAGACCTTCATTTAATTAATGACTCCACTTTAATTATTAGCAAATCACCTACTTTAGAGGTTGCACCACCAGCTCCTGTTATAGAGGAAACTGCAACTACTACGTAATACTTGGCATTAATTAAAGAATACATGAAATAGAAGGTTATTGCGTAATTAATATTTTTAAGTCTCAATAAATAAAAGGTCTATAAAACTAAAAGATTTCACACTAGTTTTATAGACCTTTTACTATTTAGTAAAATTCGTATTCACTTTTTAGGACGTTTATGCATTTTTGCAACACTCCCTGAGATTTCTTTTTATTATAAATCACTTATTAACAGCATTTCTTTTAATAATAAGTTACTTTAAATTGATTAGAATCAAAGTATACTAAGTCACCTTGTTTTTCATGCCAAATAGCTTTTAAACGGGTGGGATGCTTAATCCCATCAACTTCCTTATAGTCTTTTGCCACGCATTCCCAATCCACAAGCCTACTTGTACCAGTTGTTTCGTCTGCCATCATTCTATCTGATGTGTAAAAAGAAGCCAATGCCCCCGACTCATCAAAAGTAAAAATGCCACTTACCTTTAAACCATAATAGTCTATAGTTCCTTTTACATGGTCATTATCAATACCTTCCCAGCTTACATAGTCCTGTAAAATAAAACTTGGTAATAAAATCCCCTCTGCCAGGCAAGTTACAAGCCCTGCTGCATTCATTTCTTCCCCCTGTACATTAAATAAATTAACTGTTTTGCAATAACGCCTTTCATGCCACCTTCTCCTTGTATATAATGGTCTAATCCCTGAAAAGGAATCCCCATTACTGAAGAATCAATAAATGCCACTCTCTCTGGCTGCGTAGTAAAATTATATTGCATATAATCCATCTTGAGAGTTTTCCCACCTTGGATAAAATCTACATCTTCATAAGTAACTTGCATATAAGTAGGTTTCTTCATCCCTATAAAACCGCAATAACGAAAATAGCGCTGAAGAGGTTCTGGTAAATCTTTAATGTCTTCTTCACTAAAGCTTCCCTCTATGAGTTCTTGTCTATTGATTGCTTCTTGTCTTTTTTGATTAAATTCACTTTTAGTTTTTGACATAGGTAGTTGAAAAAAGATTAGGATTGCCCCTACTAAAATTAACAGTATACCAATAACATACATCATTATTCTCACTCCCCTTTTCCTCATTTCTTCTCATCTTCTTCCATCTGCTTTGTATTTTCTTCTAGCTGCTTTAAGCCTGCACACATGACTTCAAGTAAGTTCTCATCCATTCCTTGAAAAAGTTTTTCTAGGAAATACCCTTCTCTTTCCTCTCTACTTTTGGCATGTTCTATAGCTTTTTCTGTTAAAGTTAATTTCACACTTCTACTATCTTGTTCATCTGTATGAATAGCAATAAAACCTTTCCTTTCTAAAATAACAGCCATCTTCTTAACATTTTGTCCTGAGCTTCCCATAAAAGTAGCAGCTTGACCAATAGAAGCACTTGTCCCCTCAAATTTAGAAAGTGTTGCTAAAAGTCCCCATTGCTTTAAGGAAATCTGTTCGTCAAATTGATCTCCTAAGTATTGTAGTCTATTAGCTAGTATAAAAAGCTGTGCAAATATATACCCTTGTTTGTCTTGCTCGCTCATTACCTATTTCCCCTTTTTTCCTTAGTGTTATACTTACCAAGCTAATGAAAAACACAAAAAGCTAACCAGTTAGATATATTTTATCTAACCGGTTAGCTTTTTGCAATAGTCTTTATATTTTATTAATAAATTAAATTCAAACTAATGTCATCCTACTAAATGAATAGCACATTTAATAAAAGAATTATATTCTTCAAGGGAAGTATGTATATTGGTGATTTCACCTTGTAAAAGTCTTTTTGCTATGTAAAGTATTTGTTCATGAGGATAAGTTCCTTCTCCCATACAAGCATCTAACAAATAAGTTGGCCCTCCTAGTGAAAGTTCCTCATAAGCCTCCACATAAAAGGCTTCTCCCTCATAATAAATATAGTCTTCTTGAAAAAGTGCAATGAGATAAAGAAAGGCTAGTTGTCTTCTTAATAATACTGAAGGCTGTTTTAATTCTATTTCTGTAAGGTCCGCTTCCTCTATAAGCTGATTATATGCCCTTTCATGCTCATGATTCTTGAATATTAGTTCCATTTATAAGCTCCTGTGTTTATTTCTTAAATACTTTGTTTATGATTCTTAACTTATAAGCCTTAATTCATGGCTATTAATTCATAACCTTGTTTCTTAACTCTTGTTCTTTAATCTCTAATTCTTAATCTTTAATCCTTAACCCTTATCGGTATCCTCACTTAATAAGCTAATTTCTTTTGATATTAATACCGTAGTCATGCAATGAGCTATTCAACTAGCTTATATCATTTCCATTTTGTATGGCCTACCCTACAATAAAAACAGATATAAATAATGCAGGGTCATTAATATCGACTTCTTTAACTTTTATTCCTGATGAGTACATTTCAAAAAAGATCTTACTATTGTACTTATCAAATAGTATATCATAGGCCCCAATAGTAAATTTATAATACCTTGATACTTCGCCTATATACATCATTCTATTTATCTCTTTTTCTATCTGCTTAAATTCATTATCTAATCTATCAGATGATTCTCCTGAAGCTATAAGATTATCTATAGTGGTTTTCTTAAAGTTTTCAAGCCCCATCATACATGTTTGCTGTACTTTTTCCATTGCTTCTTCTTTTGTAATGACATGATCTGAATCATATTTTTCATCAATTATGATATTTGGGTAACTTCTAATTATTGTATTAGCAGAAGATAACGGCATTTGTGTATCATAATAATAGGTGTATTCATCATTTAGCTTTGGAGCATAAGTTACCGTTGCATCTAAATTTTCTACGATAAATCTTATAGGTACATATGTAGCATTATTATATAGTATTGCAGGATAATCCATTGCAATTTCTTTGTTATCTACTAAAGCTTTTTCTTTATTTATAGTTAAACAAATTGTATTTTTATCTTTTTCAATCGTTACTGTTTGTGATTTTTTATCCCAGCTTACCTGACAACCAAGCTCCTGACTAATAAGTCTTATAGGCACCAACGCTCTATTATTTCTGATAATAACATCATAGTCTGTTACTAGAGTTCCATTAACGAATAGAGCAATGTAGTCATCATCTATATCTATTGAAGTATTATCGGGTAAAATAATACCATTATCATAGTAATATGCTACAGGATTACCTTTTTCTAAAGTTGATGCACTAACTTTATTATTAATTAGTACAGTAAATACAATTACTAAAAAATATAAATAGGCTGTTCTAGACTTTTTATTCATCATAATACGCTCCTTTAACTATAAGTAGTCTTCATTTTTAAATCTTACAAATTACTATTTACTTTCTAGCTAAAAAATGTGCTTACTGAGTATTTGCTAATGCATAATTAAGAATAGATTAGGCACCATATAATTTTTCATTAGTCAATTAAAACCCTTCACCTGCAACTAACCATTTACCATCTTCATTGGTTAGAAAAACCATTCTATGATATTCACCACTTTCAATAAATAATGATTCGTTAGTTTGTATGCGATAATTAACCATATAAATTTTCGTTCGATTACTGGAAAGTCTGTCATTCTCTGGGCTAAGCTCTATACCTAGAATATCTACCTTTTTGTAATACGTAGGCATAAGTTGTCTTACTTCTTCTTCATTAAACAAAGCGGTATTATCCATATTAGAGAACAAAATATCTAGCCACGTATTAGTGGCAACTGTTTTGAAATAATTTTCTATATCACCATCCACTAAAGCTTTAAAGTAATCAGTAATAAGTTCTTCATCTGATGAATAGCCTCCTCTTTCAAACTTAGCCATTACTGTCTTATCTAGGTAGTCTGCTGGTGTCATACCTGCTACTGCTTCTTCAAAGCTTTTTCCTGACAAGGTATAAAATACGGCTGAATGTCTACCTGAATCTATATGAGCTCCTACTATTTTCCCTTCATGCCTTATGACAATCCCTCTAGCATTGAGTAGAGGCTCCGCTGATTCTGGTAGAGGCTCCACTAAATAATAGATTTCTGCCGTAATAAGTTTGCCTAATACACCTGAAGTACCTAGCTGTCCTCCATAATCTAAATCAATAGTCTTAGACATCTCTATGCTTAAAGCAAAATAAAGATTTTCTATATCGCTAGCACTAGTGACTTCTAATGTTTTAGGAAGTCGTCTTTCACTACTTCCCATAAGAAAGGCTGGCGTGTATCCATATTCACCAAACAACTCTATAACATCTTCTGGAACCTTGCTTCCTTCTGGTCTGTATTCTTCTGTGGCAGCTAATAGTCTAAAGAACATCTCATCTAATTGAAAACTATAGTCGCCATACTGAACCCAGCCTCGGTCATGTAAAGTATCATAATTAATATAGATTTCTGCTAGCTTTTCATTCTTTTGATAAAATACAATTGGTTGATCTTTAACATAGTGACCGCCCAAATCTTCTTCTCTAATAGTATTAGTATGCCCCCTTGCTAATAGAGCTAATATAAGTTGAATATGTCTTTCATCAGCAATAGTAGCAGGTACATAATCTGCCTCAAAATAATTATGGTAATTATAAGATACTTCTATGCTAGTTGTGCCTTTTAATTTACTAATAAGACTCGCTAATCCCTCATTTTCGATAGAATCGGGTTGTACGCTTGATATATCAATAGGAGCTCTATATTGCTTTACCTCATCTGTTATTTCACTGCTATTTCCTATAAGGGCATCGTTATTTCCTTGCTGATTCGTAGCATCTTTCGCTCCTTGTGATATTTCCTGCCACTTATTATCATCTTGATTTATCACATCTTGGCCCTTAGTGCCTAAGTTATTGGGATTAGTTAAGCATATACCTCCTATAATGGCTGCTAGCCCTATTCCTAGTACTATTCCTACTCTTGATATTTTTCTGCCCTTAGCAATAACATCAATTCTCTTTTTGGTTGTACTTTCTTTTCTTGCAAAAGCTATAGCTCCTATAACCCCCTTAGCCATTGTTGCTTCTTTAAATAAGACTTCAGAATAACTGGCACGAGTTATATTACTTCTTTCTAAAGCCCTTGCATCACACAAGATTTCTTGGTCTTGTCTTATCTGTTTAAAAACAAAATAAACTATTGGGTTAAACCAATATAACCCTTGAAGTAACACAAGGCCCCAATTTATTAAAAGATCACCATAACGATAGTGAATTAATTCGTGGGTCAAAATAGCACGATACTCTTCCTCACTATAACCTGCTTTTAGAATCAAAACTGGCCTTAAAACTCCTGCTATACAAGTGTTTTCTCCGTATACTAAAGCTATTTTCTTTTTAATATGTAAATCCTTTTTAATCTGCTCTGCTAACATCAAAACGCTCTCATCACTTACAGGTAACAAACGCCTTCTTCTGTAGCAAAAGCTTATGTAACTTACTAACATATAAACAAAGTATAAAATGCAACCTAGTACATACATACCCATAAATATCTTTGAATTTTTCTCTTTGGAGGCATCTAAGGCTACTAGCTTATTTTCTCCTTGCTCAAAAGCCTTAGAAAGATCACTGACATGAAAGAATAAATCACCTAATATATCTAGATCATAAGCTGATGCAGCCTTGTTATTAGTTAATCTATCTTTATTATAAGTTAATGACTCTTTGTCACTGAGCAATACATTCTCATCTTGGGTTAAAGAGTCACTTGTTAATGAGCTTGTCTCATTTTTCATGTACTCTGTCATCGTTGCTGACTGCATTTCCTCTGCTGTTAATGTCTTCCCGTCTTGAGTCTGCAAATATATAGAGGAAACCCTATCCTCCAACAAATTAAATATACTAAGGGAGCTTTCAGGAAACTGTACCATGATTAATCGAAGTAGAAAAATACCCCACAAATAATACTTTAGCTTTGGAGAGAGACTTTTCCCTAGAAGTATCCGTACGAGTACAATGATTGCAGCAGTTACTGTGCTCATTACAAAAGCACTTAGAAGCCATTGGCTAAGTATAGCTATTTCCATCTATTTTTCCTCCTTCATTTGATTAATCAGTTCTAGAATTTCCTCTCTTTCCTCCTTCGAAATCTTTCCTTCCTTAGCAAAGCACGCTACAAATTGGCTAATAGACCCTTGATAAATTCTCTCTAAAAAAGAGCTTGCCTCTTCCTGCACGCACCTTTCCTTATCAAGCTGAGCACTATACTTATAAACACCTGTTGTTTGATCTACTGATACAGCCCCTTTGTCGATGAGCCTAAGTAACATGGTACGAACTGTCCCACTACTCCAGCCTGTCTGCTCTTTAAGTGCCTTTGTAATTTGCTTTAATTCTAGTGCATCCTTATCTAATTCTTGATTTTCCCATAGTACATTCATAATGTACCATTCTGCTTCTGAAAGCTTCACCTGTTTATCCATACTTCCCTCCAAAAATAATAACAAATGTATCTATTTTTTAAATAGTAACATTTGTTATTATTTTTATCAAGACTATTTCCTAAATATTCTTGATTTTTTCTTTTTCTTTTTTCTAAAAATCAACCAACTTACTCATTGCCTCCTCAAAAACAACTTTCATTTCAGTCGTTTTTTCTTTATCAAACTTCATAGTAATTGTCATAGTATCTTCCAAAGTCACTACACCGATTACACGCTTTGCATTAGCAACTAAAGGGGGAATAAATACTAATTCACTTAAGGTATAGTTACCATAAGCACTAGGTATGTTTACCTTTGTTAGGTTGGTTACACTAATTCCTTTAGCTTCTCCATCATATCCAAACATATGGCTCATTTTCTTAGCAAGATTATTATTATAATTGTCAAAGGCTGCAAAATAGGCAGCATCTATCAAGGTAGGTGATAATTCACCTAAGAATTTAAGTAAAAAGTAAACAGCTTGTTCATTGTTAAGCTTAGTATAAATAAGTTTATGTACTGTTCTAGCATTCTCCCAAAAGTTTAAATCAGGATTTAACGAAGCTTGAATAGAAATACCGGATGCATAATTCCCCATATGCTCATCTTCTGCTTGTCTTATATTGACTGCTATTCCTGCATGCTTCTCTTTGGAAGCTAATAAAAATGCTGTAATAATGGCACTATTAACCGTTACCTGTTGCGCCTTGCACTTATTCATTAATCTTTTTAAAGCGCTTCCTTTAATCTCTGCTTGTAATAAATGAGTATGCCTTGTCTCCCAAAACTGATTAAACATATGGAGGTATTCCTGGTAACTAAAAACCTTCTTCTGCTTTTCCCAGCTCCCATTAGCGAACTTAACCATTAATTTAATTATTGGACTAAGCTTAATATCCTTTGGTAACTCCTCTACTCCTAATGTTTTAACAGTTAATGTTTCAAAGGCTATTTCAGGATTTCCTAAGGCTTTCATAATATTTCTTATATGTAGCACCAAAGATTTGCCATCTCCAATTAGATGATGAGCAATAATAGTTAATCTAGTCCCTTCTACTTTTTGGGCGATGCTATAACGAATTAATTCGCCCTCTTCAAAAGCAAATGGCATACGTTCTTGGTGAAGAGCTTCATTCTCTGTGATATTGATTATAGGCTCCTTAATAGGGATATAAAAAACCTCCCCTTCTTCATTTGCCTGGATCTTACAGTTTAAAATATCATAAGCTGTTGTGGCTCTTTTAATAGCCTCCTTTAACTGTGCAAAGCTTACTGCTGGCTTAATTAATACTTTCATTGTTACGTATATACTTGGCGAATAATAATGGGTCCGTTCTGTTTTTACCATTGCATGCATGCCCTTTCCCCCTTTTCTTATGATTTATTTTCTTCCCAATCTGCTCTAGTCAGTTGATAATGCATAAGGTCACCAATCAGTTTATCTCTTTGAAAGCCCTTTTCTTCCAAATGTATTTGCTTCATCCCTACTTTTTCTAAAATCCTCATACTAGCAGGATTAACTGTTACAGCATCAGCTAAAATCATTTTAGCTTTTGTATTCTCAAATAACTCATCTACTAAAGCCTTTGCTACTTCAAAACCAAAGCCTTTCCCCCAATACTCCTGACAAAGCTGATAATAAAGTCCATACTCTCCCCTTTCATTACTAATAGTAGGCACTCCTGCTACCCCTATTACCTTATTATTAAGGAGAATAATCCAATTATTCATATGCAATGGATCTATAAGCTCCTGAATACGTTTGATACGCGCCTCGCTATCCTCTATTGTCTTGCACCAAGGATTATAAGTATATTTCACAACTTCATAGTCGCCCCACAATGCCAGTAGGTCTTTAGCATATTTTATTTCTATTGGTACTAACTTTAATCGTTTAGTTACAATCATTGCTTCGCTCCTTTTCATAATAATTTTATTTATAAGCCTCCACTAAATTGAAATTTTCCTAGGCGTTTATGAGAAATGTTGCTGGGAGGAAATGAGAGGGCAGACCTATCTTCCAGGGTTCCGGTTCAAGTTTTTTGATGCACTAGGCTCGTTTATTTGGATGAACGTGCGAAAACTCCCGTTGGTCAAACACTCGCACTAAAAGCCATCCAAAACACTCGCCAAGTGCCTCTAAAAAACTTTCCCAAGTCACCCTTCCAGATAGCCCTCCCCTCTCATTTCTTCCAAACGTTATTAAGCTCATAAACGCTCCTGACAGTAAAGCGGCGTGAAAAAATATAATGATATTTCAAGCTTACAAGCGATTTTCTCATATTTCGTCCCAACAATAATAACGTATAAAGCCTCCCTGTATATTGTTCTTGTAAAATAGTAGCTATGTAGGAAGACTGGTGGACTTGCTGTAAGATGCCTTGGAGTGGAGCTTAGAAACTCTTAATGAAGTAATCCTTATGGGTTTTAGGGCGAGTGTTTGAACGGAGTGAGTTTTCGCCCGTTCATAAGGATTACGAATTTAGAGTTTCTTAGCGGAGTGAGATAGCAGCTGGAAGCAAGTACACTAGTCGGACTATATAGCGGCAACTTAACTTTATACAGTATTATTCAAATCTTTATTTACGTTAGCGCCAAATATTCATTCCTACTTCATAGTATAGCTTACTCCAAATTAGTTTTATGATTTTTAACTTTTTTCTAATTATTTCTTCTGTTATAACTAGTAATTTATATGTTATTGCTAAAAACAAAAAATCTACCATGCTTTTTAAACATGATAGATTTTTTGTTAATCTTTAGTTAACCTTTGCACCAAATGGCATAAGGGCTAATTTTGCAATTTTAAAAGATTGAAGCCCAAATGGAATCCCTATAATAGTAACACAAAAAGCGAGACCAATAAGAGCCGCTTCAATAGCTAACGGAATACCTCCAAAAATAATCCATAGGATATTACACAAAAAAGATCCTACCCCTCCGCCATAAGTTACTTCTTTTCCAAATGGAAAGAATGCTAACCCTGCTAATTTAAAACATTGTACGCCTACAGGAATCCCCACTAGTGTGATACACCATAAAAGACCTATACCAAGCCAACTTATCCCCATAATAAATCCGCCAAATATAAACCAAATAATATTACCTAGAAAACTCATTGATTTCCCCCCTTACATTGTATACCTTATATTATCACGATATGATATCTATTAAAAGCTATTATAATATCTATGACAATGGGTTATTTAGGAAATCAATCAGTCCGGCTCATTTTTATTTTTCAATAAATAGATGCCCTTTTGCACCCACTTCTACAGGGCCAGCTTCTAAAATCGTTATCTTTTCATTATCCTTTAAATTCGGAAATACAATTGGTGTAATGAGAGAGGGCACCTTACTTTCAATAGCTTCTATATCTACTGTAAGAAGTAAATCACCTGCATTAACCTCTTGTCCTTCTTCTACATGAGCCTCAAAGCCTTCACCTTTAAGGAGAATTGTATCTAGTCCAAAGTGCATAAGCACTTCGTGTCCTTTCTTAGTTTGAATAACGATAGCATGCTTGCTTGGAAATACAGTAAGGATTGTACCATCAATAGGTGCATAGAGCTTACCTTCCGTTGGCTTAATAGCAAATCCTGGACCCATCATTCCTTCTGAGAATACAGGATCTGGAGTTTCATTTAACGGGAGAAGCTCACCCTTCATTGGAATAATAAGTTCTTCAATAATCTTGCCATTACCATCGCCTTTAGTCATCTCAAAGCTTGCAGATTTAACCGGCTCACTCTTTTGAATATCTTCTTTTCCCTCACCCATGGCTATTTCAATGTCTTCTGGTTTCACACGACCTTCCATAATATCTAAAATATCATTTTTGATATTATCAGAACGTCCTCCAAAAATAGCTTGCACATTGTCTCCTACTTCTAATACCCCTGTTGCTCCTAAAGCTTTGAGTGCTTCTTTATCTACTTCATTTTTGTTATGAAGTCCAACACGAAGCCTGGTAATACATGCATCTATATTTTTGACATTTTGCTGACCACCTAATGCATTTAAGACCCTGGCAGCTAATATAATACCCTTTGCTGCTCCTTCACTACCCTCTGTAACCCCATCGTCCTCATCTTCACGACCAGGTGTCTTAAGATTAAACTTTCTAATAAAGAAATCAAACAGTAGATAGTAAATAGGAAAGAAGATAATACCTACTATAATAATGTAATACCACCTAGTAGGTACACCTGCTCCGGCTGGCAATAGTCCAAAAAGCGAAAAGTCTATTAGTCCCCCTGAGAATGTCATACCTACGAATACATTTAACAGGTCCATAATCATATAAGATAAACCTGCGATAACAGAGTGAATCGCATATAAAACGGGTGCTACAAATAAGAAAGTAAATTCAATAGGTTCTGTTATCCCTGTAACGGCTGCCGTTAAAGCTGCCGATGCTAGAAGGCCTCCTACATAAGCTTTCTTTTCTGGTTTAGCATTCTTGTACATAGCAAGTGCTGCTCCACCTAAACCAAAAATCATAAAAGGGAATTTCCCTGCCATAAAACGTGTTGTTCCTTGTACCACTTGTGCCATAGTTGCTGCATCAGCGCCTACTAAAGCTGACATATTAGAAAGCTGTGCAAAATAAGCTGTATTAGCACCATCCACAATAGTTGTTGTACCATTTGGTAAAAATACAGTTCCTTCAACAAAGGCTGTATACCAAAATGGGGTATAGAAAACATGATGAAGGCCTACTGGAATTAAGGCTCTCTCAATAGTTCCATAAAGGAAGGTTCCTAGAGCACCTAGCTGATTAACCCATCCTGCGATTACAGCAATACCATTTTGTATAACTGGCCATATAAAAGATAAAATAACCCCCACAACAAGCATCACTACCGCTGTAACAATAGGTACAAAACGTGAACCACCGAAGAAACCTAGCACTTGTGGTAATTGAATCTTATGATAGCGATTATGCAAAATAGAAGCTATAATCCCTGCAATCATACCGCCAAACACCGAAAGGTTAAGTGTAAAAATACCCAAAGTCGTACTTACATAAGAGCTATACTGAGCTGGTATATTATCTGGTGTTAATACGCCTAAAGAGGTAACACCCAATCCTAGCATAGTTGAAATAGCTGTATGCATAATAATAAAACCAACTGCTCCTGCTAATGCAGCCGTTCCCTTATCTGAATTGGCTAACCCTACTGCTATCCCTATAGCAAATAATAAGGGTAGGTTGCCAAAGACAATATCCCCTACATTTCTCATAACCGTTAAGGCAACAGTTACACCACGTAAGTTAATAAAAGAAATTAATCCTTGATAAATGGCAGGTGGATTATCTAAAGCTGCTACATTTAATAGCGCTCCACCTACTCCTAACAAAATACCTGCCGCAGGTAATAATGCTATAGGAAGCATAAAAGCTTTTCCTACTCGTTGCAACACCCCAAAAACATTGCTCATTGTATTACTTTCTTGCTTCATTTTCTTCCTCCTTCATATCTTGCTCTTCTATGTGCCTTGAATCTGTTAGCCCTTGCTGCTCTTTAGCCTTTTCTTTAAAAACATAACTGTAGGCTAAATATACAATGAGTACTGCGACTGCTATAATGGCTACCAATGTAGACCAATTAGCTTCTGTAAGGGGACGAAGCGGCAACATTAATAACAAGGGCTCTATTTTAAATACACTCATTTAGATTTTTTCCTCCTACATTTACATTTCTAGCCAATTACTTAATCTGAATTAGTATGTGCTAATTTAAATGAATATATTTATGATGTGTACTTATTTGTCCTTATCCTTTTACTTTGATTTATATTGCTACAAATCCTTGTTATTTTCTTAAAAACAGGCTATGTCATAGCATTTCTGATAGTTTTAGTTTAAAATAGATACTATCTTATTAACGTTACTTAGACAAAAAGGAGTTTCTCGTATGAAAAAATTCAAAAAATTAACTTTGTTATTTTGTATAACGATCTTTTCAATTCAATTAGTTGCTTGTAATAAAGAGGCTCCAACCTCATCTAATGAGACCCCTATTACATTCGAAAAGCAATACGAGGAAAATACTTTAGATACCTTTACTAATCCACATGGTACTTTCTCTATTGACTTACCAAAAGAATGGCTCCAAGATGCTAGTGCCGGTGTGGACACTATTTTAGCTGCTCAAGATGAAAGCATGCCTCTTAGTGTTATGATTACTAAATATAGTAAAGATTCGTCACTCCTAGAAGATCTTAAAGAAGATACTTTAGATGCTTTTATTAATCTTTATGAAGAAAAAGGTATTCCAAAGCTACTCACAATGGTAACTCCTTCTCCTTTAGAAGCCGTAAGTCTAGATAACTTTCCTAATGCTAAAGGATATGAAATAGTCTTTCATGAAGACGATATTAATAATAAAGGCTACTACCTTTATGTAGAGGGTAAAGATGCTTTTTATGCTATAACTATTAGCGGCAAAGCTGCTCTCTATGATGAACATATTTCTAAACTTAAAGGAACCCTTAATACCTTTAAAGAATTCGAAATTCAAAGCATTGATTAATCATAAAAAAAGCCTGTTACGAAATCACTTTCGTAACAGGCTTCTTACTTATTTAGAAGTCTTCTTTCTCAAAAATGTATAAATACCATATAGAATGTTAAAAACAATATATCCAATTCCTGCCCCTATAGTATTAAGAATAACATCATCAATATCCGTTACCCCTGTACATAATATGTACTGCAATACTTCTATAGAGGTAGAAACAATTGCCCCTATAAACATTACTCGCCCTAGCCTTCTTTGCTTCTTAAATAAAGCAGGCACTAAGCAGCCTAGTGGTACAAACCATATGAAATTCCCTATGACATTATAAAATAAGTGCCACCAAACACCTTTTAAAATCCAATTCCATAATTCCACCATAGGAACCACATTAACTCTGGTATTTCTAGCAATCATATTATTTATATCCCAGCCAATTCCTCCGAAGCGTAACGCTGTAATTTCATATAAGCATAGCAAATAAAAAATAAATAATACAACCGCTATTTCTCTCTTCCAATCTTTTATAGGCCATTTCCCCTGACTTCGTAAATAAATACCTCGTATAAACATAATAGGTATAAAAAATAATGTGGCAACAACAAATGTTACACATACATATCTAAAAATATCATCGATTGCCATTTTATTCTTCTCCTACTCCTTTATTCTTGTCAAATCATCCTAGCCTATTAGCTCTCCTACAATCCATGCAGAGTGACTCATGTTTTTCAGTATATACTAAAATCCACTCAAATTAAAGTATTAATACTTGTTATTTATACTACTTATCCACAGTTCTATAAAATTTTCTTCAAAAACTCGAACATATATTCTATTTTATCCACATTTTCTTTGATTTTATCCCGAGTTTGTGTATAACTTCATACAAATAGATAAAATTAAGTTAATATTAGTGTACAATAAAAAAAGCATCTTCTTTGAACTATTATCTAGAAGATACTTTTTTATTCATACTTTTAATGTCTCTTTTGGCCTGTTGCTATAAAACAATTATTCGTTACCTTGGTATAATTAACAAAGTCAAACCCACACTTCATTAACATGTCCTTCACCTTATCTCCGGAGCCTGCCGTTAAGGAAACATCCCCAGGGGTAGGATTAAATATATTTTTAATAATGCCTAAAGAACTTACCGTGCAAAAGTCGCTTAATATAATTTTCCCTCCTACTTTTAACACGCGATACATTTCTCTAGCTACAACTTGAGGATTACTACAATATCTTAGTATATCTGTTGCTACTACTAAATCAAAGCGTTTGTTTTCAATAGGTATAGCTTCTATATCTGCTTTGATTAACTCCACACGCTTAGGTAACTTATTTCTGGCTACTTTAAGCATTTCTTCTGAAAAATCTATGCCGACAGTCTTTACTTGTGGTTTATGATCTAGGATTTCATACAACAAACTTCCTGTTCCACATCCCACATCTAAAACGGTGTCAAACTCTATAGGCATTAAGGTATTTAGCATATACGGATAACACTGTTTAGCAAACTGACTTGCCTTACCATTATCGTATTCTCTTGCCATATTGTCAAAGTTATCTCTTACCTTTTCTTTATTCTTATCCATAGTCGCCCCTCCTCACCTACCAATTTACTTGCAGGATTTAATACTCCCCTATACTACTAATCTTACTCTGAATTATGGAAATTAAAAAGGTGTTTTTTGATTTTTCTATAAAATTATACACTTTGCATAAATCCATTTGGAACTAATAGCTATTTAAGTAGCTTTTCTTTTACATTTATGATAAGTTGCCTACACCACTCAGGCCTAAATCTTTCCTTATCCCAAGGTTCTCTTGTTTTAATGCATTCTTTACTGACTAGAAAATCAATAGTTTCCTTATAATTGGAACACTGATACTTTTTGCCAATTCGCTCTACCATTTGTTTTACATAAGTCATGTTCATTTTCTTCATATTACCCCAAACTTTTAAATCAAGCTGTATACCTGCAGTAATAAGTGCTTTAACAGCTTCAATTAACTTTTGATCTTCTTCTATTACAAAAAGTACCTTTTTTACATCCTCTTTTAACTGCTTCCATTCATTAGGATATTCCACATAATACTTAGGACATATCTTTCCTGTTACATCATAGTGTCTTATGAGTGCTTCTTCTGGATCTAGCTTATAACGCTTACAAATATTAGCACATAAACTAATTAAGGAAACATAGGTAGCAGAGTTAAACTTACCTCCTTGAGTAGGATGACAATTTTCTATCCCAATACTATAACTATTAGCTGGGCCTGCATGATAGGCTATTTCACTTTCTGGTATACACTGGATAATTTCCCCTTGAAGCCCTATGATGTAGTGAGCACTAGCATAAATAGGTCCACTCTTTAAGCTTTCGAAATAATTACGGTTAGCCATAGCCGTACTACCAGGATTGCCTACCCAGTGAATAACAATATGGGTTACTTCCTTAAGTGGTTTTTGTGGCCTACTGTATACATTTGGCGTAAGAAATGCCTGTATAATTTTCATTTCAATTCCCCCTTGATTAAATTTAACTTTCATTCTCTATATGTGATAGCTCTCTTAATATCTTGTTATCACTTGTTATTTATATGAACTTCTTCTGAAAGTATTTCTTAGGGGAGGTTATTATTACCTTATTTCTCTTGTAATATCTACAATCTCTGCCTCACAATTTTCTTCGATAAAATCTAGAATATGATCTAGGGTACTATCGCAGCTTGCAGTATGCGCCGCAATCATAGCAATACCTATAACGATCGTTTGATGTATATCTTGCTCTGCTATTTCACAAACCGATACATTAAATTTATTGCTGAGTTTGCCTATGATGCTTTTTACAATCATACGCTTTTCCTTTAGAGAATGTACATAAGGTGCATGGAGTTTAATTTTAAGTATTCCAACTAACATAAGATGCCTCCTTTTTTCCTAACAGGAGCCTTGGCTACCTTTACTTTATCATATGCAAAAATGCCAAACTTGACTCACTAAAAACCTTTTATCTTCTTATAGCTCTAGCTTATCGCTTCCTTTATTACAGCAAAAAACTCTCTAAAATAATAATTTGGAATTAAGTAGAAATAGTTTTTAGCTCCTATTCCGCCTACTTCTTTGCCCATATCGCGGGCGATCATCCTTGCTCTTAAAATATGAAAACGATTGGTTACGATGCTAATAGTACTATTTTCTTTTATCTCATCAATAATCACAAAAGAATATTTTAAATTCTCATATGTACTAGTGGACTGATCTTCTAGAATCAACCTTTCTTCTTGAATTCCTTTTTCTATTAAATAGCGTTTCATAGCCTCTGCCTCGGTCATGATTTCATCAGGGCCTTGCCCTCCTGATAAAACTGCCTTAGTCTGCGGATTAGCTATTAAATAATCATAAGCACTGTCTAAACGATATTGCAGTGTCAAAGAAGGTGCATTTCCCCTTACCTGCGCCCCTAATACAATAATAAAGTCACAAGCTTCACCTGGCACACTCTTAAAACCTGACCACACAATAAAACTTTCTACTCCTACAAAAATTAACATTCCCACAGTAAAGAGGACTTTAATTAGCTTTATCCCAAAGCATTTATTATAAACTCTGTTAAAAGAAAGTAAGGTGGCTACTACACCAACACCTAACCATACAGGCACCATGCCTGCTGCTCCTCCAAAAATAAGTAATATGAGCATTTGTAATAAAGAAAACACTACTAGTCCCCTAAAAAAATAAATCATAACTCCCCCTCCTTTAAAACTAAATAATATATAACAAGAAAAGAGAATGATTTTCACCATTCTCTTAAACCTTTCTAGCTAAAATATTAAGCCATTTTCCATCTATATATTCTGGTTTGATATCACCACTAAAATACATTTGTTCTATTTTTGTCTCATTTATGCTGTCTCCTCTAAGTTAATCACTCTTTGCAAATAAGGTCAAGCTCATTTGAATAATACTACATAAAGTTAAACTGCCGCTATGTAGTCCGGCTAGTATACTTGCTTCCAGCTGCTATCTCACTCCGCTAAGAAACTCTAAATTCGTAATCCTTATGAACGGTCGAAAACTCGCTATGCTCAGACACTCGCCCTAAAACCCATAAGGATTACTTCATTAAGAGTTTCTAAGCTCCACTCCAAGGCCTCTTCCAGCAAGTCCACTAGTCTCCCTACATAGCTACTATTTTACAAGAATAATATACTGGGAAGCTTTATGCGTAATTGTTAATAAAAAAATCCTGATTTTTCTAAAACAAACTAATCAGACGATTTATACGTTATTTTATGTTTTTCCTCATACTTCTTTACTGTTAGGAACGTTTATGAGCTTAATAACGTTTGGAAGAAATGAGAGGGGAGATCTATCTGGAAGGGTGACTTGGGAAAGTTTTTTAGAGGCACTTGGCGAGTATTTTGGATGGCTTTTAGTGCGAGTGTTTGACCAGCGGGAGTTTTCGCACGTTCATCCAAATAAACGAGCCTAGTGCCTCAAAAAACTTGAACCGGAACCATGGAAGATAGGTCTGCCCTCTCATTTCCTCCCAAAAGCCTTTCTTATAAACGCCTCCACAAATTTCTTTTACAAGAAAGTAAAGTGTTAAAAAATAGGCTCAGCAAATGCTTTAGGTATCAAAATAAGCATTTCTCACCTTAGTAAAAGGGCAGAAATGCTTATTTTATGAGAGAGGAGATATATTAGCACTGCTTAAGTACTAGGCCTTCATAGGCTTTGAGGTTAAGGCTTATGTGCTTAGAATTGTTTTCTGTAATGGCTTCAGGGTTACCAAATGCCACCTGCCATTTATTATTTTCTGCTGGAATAGTATAAGTGGTATCATTAGGAGTATTAGCTAGTATAACCCAAAATCGTTCTGCTTCTTGGCTTCGTTCAAATACATAAAGACCTTTGGCTTCATCTACTGCTATCATCTTGAAGGTACCGTTTGTGAAAGCTTTACTGCTTTTTCTTAGACTAATGAGCTGCTTGTAGTAGTCTATCATCTTCTGCTCTTTAGTATTAGGATGCCATATCATTGGCTTTCTATATTCTAGTTCTTTCTCGCCGCTTATTAGGAGCTCATCACCATAGAAGATCGATGGAACACCCACAAAGGTGAGTAAAAATAACGCTGCTAAACTTAACTTTCTTTCATCTTCTTTGGCATAATGTAAAAAGCGTGGTACATCATGACTATCGATTAGATTCATCTGAGCATAAGTCACTTGTCTTTGATATCTCATAAGCATTTGATTAATCCCATTGTTAAAGGTTGTCACACTCATAGTGCCTTTTGCAAAGAATTCACGGCAAAGATTAGTAAAGCGATAATTCATGGTAGAATCAAATTGTTCTCCCTGAAGCCATACTTCTGAATCCTCCCAGATTTCTCCGATTAGGAAGGCGTCTGGCTTAATGGCTTTAACTGACTTTCTAAAGGCTCTCCAAAAGTCATGGTTCACTTCATTTGCTACATCTAGTCGCCAACCGTCAATATTAGCTTCCTGTAACCAATAGGTTCCCACCTTACAGAAATAATCGATCACTGCTGGGTAACCCGTATTTAGCTTAGGCATTTCTTTGACATATGCAAAAGCTTCGTAGTTAGGTGGGGTTGTGAACTCTATAGGAAATTTCAAGCTATAAAACCAGTCTTTATAAGGAGAAGCTTCTCCTTTTTCTAAAACATCCTTAAAAGCAAAGAACTGAGCCCCACAATGGTTAAACACACCATCTAGAATCACTTTTATCTCTCTTTTATGACAGGCTACTACCAGCTCCTTTAAATCTTGTTTTGTTCCAAAGCAAGGATCCACCTCAAAATAATCCATAATATCATACTTGTGGTATGCTCCTGCCACAAATATTGGATTTAAATAAATACAGTTAATTCCTAACTTCTCTATATAATCTAAATTTGTCTCAATCCCTTTTAAAGTTCCACCACTTAGTGTACTCGACTTCTCCTTTAAATGATTCATTTTCTCTATAGGCAGCTTAGTAATGCTCCCTTTTTCTGTTGCAAAGCTATCTGGGAAAATCTGATACATAACAGCCTCTTTTGCCCACTCTGGAATAATCGCCATATCCTCTCGCCTAATGTACGGAAACTGAAAGTACTCGGTTCTATCTTTTCCTGGCTTATCTAAAAACTGCTGTCCGTAATAGTAATAATGCGTGCTTTCATCCTCCAAATAAAAGTAATAGCACACCCTTGTATAATCACTTACTAACTCTACTTCATAGTAATCAAAAAGCGCATCACTAGCTACTTTCTTCATTGGAACTGAAAAAACTTGTATAGGGTTAGTAGGATATACTCTATCTCCATAAAAAAGTTCACACCGTCTTACATCATTCTTCCCCGTCCTTAATCTAATCACCAGCGTACTCTCTGTTAAAGCAAAGGCATACTGTGAAAGAGGGATATGCATAATAGCTTCTAGTTTCATTAGTATTTCACCCCTCCCGCTGTTAACCCAGATACTAAGTACCTTTGGATACCAAAGAAAATAAGTAACGTAGGTATAGATGTCATCATAGAACCCGCGGCAAATACCGGCCAGTTTCTAGTGTAGTCTGTACCTTGAAGTGAATATAAGCCTGCTGCTAAAGTGTATTTGTTAGCATCGCTTAAGAAGTTAACTGCATAAATATATTCATTCCAAGTGGTAATAAAAATCATCATTGCCGTTACAATAATAGCTGGTCTAGCTAAAGGAAGTACAATTTGAGTTAGTATTGTAAAGTTGCCAGCACCGTCAATCATAGCAGCCTGTTCAATATCTATAGAAATCGATTCAAAATAACCTTTTAGATTCCAAATACTAAAGATAATCATAGCCCCTGTGTAAACAATAATAAGCCCTATATAACGATTCATTAATGAAAAGGTTGTAAACAAACGATAAATAGCTACCATAGATAGCACAGAAGGGAAAGCGTTTAATAAAAGTAGTGCAAACAAAGAGCTATTCTTCCCTTTAAATTTCATTCTTGTATAAGAATAAGCTGCTGGTAGTGCCACTCCTAAAGCTACTACTACTGTACTGACTGTTAAAATTAAACTATTCTTAAGCCAGGTAAAAAAAGGCTTTTCAAATAAAATAATACGATAATTATTTAAAGTAGCTTGATCCGGTATTAGCTGAAAATGTGAACTTAATAAGGAATTTGAAGATTTTAGAGATATAGAAATGGTATATAAAATAGGAACTAAGAAAACAAAGCAAATCATAATAAGTGCCATATGAGTTCCAATATGATAGGTTTTCTTATTAATCTTCATCTATTAATCCCCCTTCCTTAAGCTGCGCTGATTAAATAATGTTAGAATCACAATAATGGTAAAGATAATCACAGAAAGTGCTGAACTATAACCATAGTTATTAGTAATAAAGGCATTTTCATAAGCATATGTAATGATCGTATTCACATCTGCTCCTGTTTTCGCTCCGGTTTGCATTGTCATCAGGTATACAATATCAAATTGCTTAAAGGTTACAAAGGCAGTCATAATAATAGCTGGCATAACCAAAGGTTTTAATACTGGCACTGTAATATGAATAAGCTTCTGCCACTTATTAGCTCCTTCTATTCCTGCAGATTCGTAAAGTTCTTTATCAATTCCTTGCAAACCACCATAAAACATTAGGATCATATAAGGCAGTGCCATCCATAAGTTAACAAAGAGACAAGAAATAAAAGCTATTAAATCTGTATTGAGCCAGCCTACTTTTCCAAGCCCTAGCTTTACTAGGACTTGATTAAGTAGACCAAAATCATTTTGGAACATACCAAACTTCCAAATAAGTGCTGATATATAAGTAGGCATTGCCCAAGGTAACATTAATAGAGTTTTATAAACTCCTTTTCCCCTTAAGCCTTCTGTATTAAGTAAAAGAGAGATGCCTAAAGCAATTACTATTTGAAGTGTCAGATTTAAAACTGTCCATATAATTGTTCGGATTAAAGCCGCTACAAAACCACCATCTAGCACTGCAAAGGCTTTCAAATAATTAGTGAAGCCAATAAAATGATAATCTTTCCAGTGCCATATATTCATATTGGTGAAGGATATAGCTACAGTATAGATAATTGGAAAAAATACAATAATCCCAATGATGAGCCAGGCTAAGCTAATGTATAAATAAGGCCCCACCTTTTGTTTATAATCTTGCTTCATGCTATTCCTCCCCCTTATTAACTATTGCATTGCTTTTATTTGATCTAAGGCTTCTTTTTGTGCTGCATCTATAATTGGTTTAGTATCTCCACCACTCTTGTAAATGGCAGCAAGTGCATTCTCTGTAGAAGACCACATCACATCCATTTGAGGGATATTAGGCATTGGCACTGCGTTTTCTGCACATTTCTTGAGAGTCATGATGATATCACTATTTTGAATCTCAGCATTGTTATAAGCCTCTTGGTGAGCTGGTGCTGCCCCATTTTTAAGAGCGATAGCTTCACTTAAATCCTTTTGGCTTAAGAATTCAAGTACCTTTTTACCTGCTTCTTTATCTCTACAAGCAGTAGAAATCATAATACCTTGAACACCTGAATAAGGTTTTAGCGCATTGCCATTACTACTTACTGTTGGCAGTGGAGCCACTCCAAGGTCAATACCTGCATCTTTTGCACTTGCGACAAACCAAGGACCATTGACAATAGAAGCGGCTTTGCCTTCTAGGAATAAAGTCGTTACTGTATTCCACTCGCCATCAGTTGGCATGTATTGTATAAATTGTTTATGATAATCAATAGCTTCTTCCATTTCCTTTGTATTAAGACCTGGCTCTGCTTTATCATTAATAATGCTTGCTCCAAATGCATGAGCCCATGCACTAAAGTAATAAGCTGTACTATGTTGTTCTACAAAGCCATAAGAATCTCCTGTTGTTTTAGATTTAGCCAGCTCTAAAAGTTCATCTGTAGTGGTTGGTGCTTTATCTAATAAAGCTTTATTGTACATAAACATAAGTGTTTCATAGTAAGCTGGGATTTGATAATGTTTACCACTATAAAGACCCGCCTCTGCTGTCATTGGTAAAAATTTATCGTAAACGCTTGGATCTAAGTAATTATCTATGCTATCAATGATGTTCATTTCTGCAAACATACCAATCTTATCATGAGCATACCAGATAAAATCAGGTGCATTAGACGGATCTGCTGCACTGAGTTTTAAAGCTTCTGTTATATTTTCTTTTCGAACTACATTTACCTTAATGTCTGGAGCTAGTTTATCTAGTTGTTCTTGAAGTACACTTGCTATTCCCTCTTCTGTTTCATGCCATAAAGTAAGTTCTACCGGTGCTTTTGTCTCCTGTGTTGGTGCTACACTTGCTTCTGCGGTGTTAGTAGGTTCACTACCTATTTCTTTTACAGTTTCTTTTCCACCACAAGCAGTTAGGCTCATGGTTAACATGAGTAAAGGCACTAACATTTTAAATTTCTTTTTCATTCTTACCCCTCCATTTTGGTATAATGTTTTCCTTATTTTTTCTTAGCTTTTACTGATACTTACCACTGATAATTCTAGACTCTTAAAAACAAAATTTCTTATGTAGGAAATATTTTAAGAAAACGTTTTCCTTGTTGATAATTTAGTTATATCACTCACTTTAGTGAATTGTAAATATTTTTTAAATAATATTATTTGTTTGTTAGTAAAATTATCTATATTTTCATATTAGTTTGACCATATTCCTTGCGTATGCTATACTGGGTACCAAGGAAAACATTTTCCTATTTCACAGAAGGAGACTCTCATATGTCTAAAATTACAATTAAAGAAGTGGCTAAAGCAGCCAATGTTTCTATCTCTACTGTATCCAAGGTAATGAGTGACGCTCCTACGATTTCAGATGCAACTAAAAAACGGGTACGTGAGGTAATGGAGGAGCTCAATTATTATCCTAATATTATCGCCCGCAGCTTTGTACAACAAAGCTCCAAGAATATCGGTATCGTTATGGAATTAAAGCGCCACTATGCTTTTTTAAATTCGCATATTTATGAAATACTGGGTGGTATCGAATCTATCTTAAGTCAAAATGGTTATAGCCTTACCTTACTTAATCCTTCTTCCTTAGGGGAAGGTCTAGAACCTTATGAAAAAATCATTCGTGAAAAGCGCGTAGATGGTCTCATTATACATGTAGCTAACCTTAACAAGGCACTTTGCCAAAAGATGGATGCACTCCATTTTCCTTATGTAGTCATTGGACAACCAGCCTTTGAATCTAGCCTATGCTGGATTGATATTAATAATAAAACCGCTGGAGAAATAGCCGCTACTCATTTACTTAACGAAGGCTATACTAGACCAGCGTTTATCGGTGCTCCTCATGAAGATCACTTCTCTCATAATAGACTAATGGGCTTTTGCTCCGCCTTAGAGAAAAACGGCGTTGCTATTCATCCAGATTATATTATGGAGGGAGAAACTACTATCGAAAATAGTAGCAATATGATGAACACCCTACTAGATTTGCCTACCCCACCAGATAGTGTGGTTTGTCTTAATAATTTCGTAGCTTTTGGTGTTATTAAGGCTATCAAAAAAAGAAGGCTTAAAATCCCTAAGGATGTGGCTCTTATTTCCTTTGATAACTATCCTTTATCTATGTTTACAGAACCTGAGCTAAGCGTCGTTGATAATGATGTATTTGAATTAGGTTCTCATGCTGCTAATATTTTACTTAGCAAAATAGCTAATCCTAATTTACAAATGCAATATAGTATGCTTCTTCCTAACCTTATCGTTAGAGAGTCTAGTAAAAAGCGAAATAACTAAAAAAGACACTGTTACAAAGTTTATACCTTATAACAATGTCTTCTTTATAACGATTCCTATCCGTAATATGTCATCTCTTTAACTTAAACAAGCAGATGTGACTTCCCTAAATAACAATTTTTAGAAATCAAACATATCGAAGAAATTATTTTCTAATTCTTCTCCAATGTAATCTACTACATCTTCTGCAATCCCCATGATGGAATAGTTAACATCATAAGCATCAAATGTAACAATGAAGAGTATACAAAGCATGCCCATAATAGCCCATAATACCACTGGTTTTAAAATATTCATTACTGTATCAATAACTGGCATCTTAAGATTAACTAGCCAATACATCAGCATAAATAAAATACATATAACCATGGCAATAACAATTGCATTTACTATAAAAGAACTATTTCCTGACTTTAATGAAAAGCTGTATTTGCCTCTATTCATATCAAACATTTCTCTATAAGAACTATTAGTCACTTGAAGAGTTACATCCACCATGCAACCTGCCATCTTAGATACAATTCCAAAACAAACACCTAATCCCAAACTCACTAGGGCAGATTCTTTAAATGCTGCTTTTAATTCTAAATCTCTATCTTTAAAGAATTGATAAGCTGCTCCTAAAATCATACACACAGTAATAATCACTGCTATAATGAGCCACCACTTCATAAAGTTATCAATCTGATCCTCCATACCATACATCTCATATTTCATATTAGTCAGTGTCATCTTAAGCTTAATCACCGATTCTGAATTTATCACTGCTTCAATGAGTTTGAATTGTCCCGTTAATAATGCTGAGATAAAGAAACCTGTCAAATATAAAATTCCTACTATAGCAGCTAGCCAATTTGCTCCTTCTGGCATCTCTCCAGCTTCTACTAGCACCTTAACAATAACACTTAATGCCATTACAAAAGCAAAACCTACTACAGTGAAAACAATCTTTCTAATAACCGTTAAAATTGGATTCTGCTTATTAGCCCCTTTATTTTTTATAATAATTTGTAGTGTAAAGAAAGTTGTTATAAATACCATAAAGAAAGTAAAAAATACTTGAATACTTGAGCCTACTTTAAGAACATCTTCCGGAGAATTATAGCCATAAATCCCACCATAATTAATACGTGCAGATTTATTAAGTAGCATTCCTCCTAGGGTTACTATAACACCTGTTATAGCTGCTATAATACCATTTCCATGTAGAGTCCTTCCCATTCCGGATAATTTAAATCTAATCTTTTCACTTGCTACAATAATAAGTATACCTATCATCAAGCCTATGAACGGAAATGCAACAGCTATTGTCCCTTTCATACCACCCATAGAAAATAACCAGTTCACTTTCCCACCAAATAGCATACTATAAGCCACTAAACTGAGATTGTACACTGCATTAAAGAAGTTTCTCTCTAGTGTACTCTCAAAAGCATAACTACCATATTGATTTTCAAGTACAATACTCTTTATTCCTGTCCCTATTAATAAACTTAATGCTATAGCAACTATAGCTATAATAATCGAAAATAAAACGCCTTGTTTTACCCATTTTAAAGTTTCAGCAGTCGTAAGCTTTTCAATATGTACTTTATCTAATTTCATATCTTTTAAAGCATCCTTACTAAAAAGGGCATTTTTAACGGCTACTCCTGTTTGTTTAATCTGCTCTATTCCTATAAAGCTACTTTTTACTTTTGCTTCTACCTTAATACTACTTTCTCCGCAATTACCACAATACCTACCATGTACAGCTGCTCCGCAGTTTCTACAAAAGTTAAAGTCTGTTTCTACCGCTTGTACTGGAAGAGATTCTTGATTGATACTTTCTCCACAGTTACCACAGTACTGATTAAACTGCTCCACTTGTTTTCCACATTTGTTACAAAACATATTGGCCTCCTCCTTATTCTGCGGCTTTATCTAAACTAAAATGGCTATTTTGTTTTGTACCACATACTACGCAGTAGTTTTGCTCTGCTTTCATTGGCATATCACAACAATGGCACTTAGTTACATAAGCTGCAAAATACTCTGCAGCTGCAAACCCGCATTTACTACAGAACATAGCATCTGCTTGTAATTCACTATGACACTGAGGACAACAAGTTCTATCTACCCTATTAGAAGCTTTGCCAATTTGAATATCAACTTTCTTAATTTCTTCTGATAAACTTTTTACTTTATCAGAAATCATAGCACTTTTCCCACGTACTAGATTATGAGTTTCTTCCCCTAATGCTACTAATAGGTTAAAACGTTTTTCCTTTAATTCATTAATACTTAACTCTTGCTCCATTTTACTTCCTCCTTATTTTCCCTATCTTCCCCATGTGCTTTCACATCAATACTATACCACATATATAGGAGCCGTCGCATAATTAATATCTTTAAGTTCCAATAAATAAAAGGCCTATAAAACTAAAGATTTCACACTAGTTTTATAGGTCTTTACTATTTAGTAAATAGAACAAACTAAATCATTTAACTCATCATTTAATTTATCACTTAACTTATCATCTACTTGTTTCTTTCTAATGACAAAGAAGATAACAAAGGTAATCAGTTCAGCTACTGGTAGTACTAGCCATACCCCTAATTCTCCCCAAAATCTTGGAAGTATTAAAAGTAATATAAAGATGAGTCCTATCCCTCTTGTAAGAGACATAATCCCTGAGTAAATAGGTTTTTCCAAGGATTGAAAATAATACATTAGAATTGTATTGAATCCCATAAAAGTAAAAGAGGTTAAATAAGTGCAAATAGCAAGCTGTCCTTGTTTAACAATTTGCATATCAGGATCTACTAACCAAGCTGTTATTTCTCCTGAAAACAATCCTATTACAATCCAAGAAACAAAGCCTGTTATTCCAGCTACCCACATGGCATAGCGATGAGCCACCTTAACAGTCCTATATTCTTTAAGCCCATAATGCATGCTGACAATAGGCTGGTTAGCTTGTGCCATACCTCCAAACATCCCTTTTGCAATAAAGGCTATATTAGAAATAACGCTATAAATAGCTACTGCTGTAGCACCGCTAATCTTCATAAGTGCTATATTAATCATAAAAATAGTCATACCTGTAGAAATCTCTAATATACAGGCACCACCACCATTATTAAACATCCTCTTAAAAAGCGCTTTATCCCAGAAGTCTTTAGTAAAGCTTACAGTATTCTTTTTAAGTATAAAATGGAACCATAAGATTGCCATACTAATAGAAAATCCAATAGCTGTAGAAAAACCAGCTCCAAAAGTTCCCATCTTCATTAATATGATAAATATATAATTCAGTACCATATTAATCACATTACCAATAATACCAGCTACCATTACTAATTTAGGATTACCATCACTTCTTACTAGTACTGTTAAAACACCACTAAACATATAAAATAAGATACCCCAAGTAACAGGTTTTAAATACGCTATAGCCGGCTCTAAAATCTCATTATTGGCCCCTAAAGCAATGGCTATCGGCTTAACAAAAATAATGCTTAACACCATTAAAACACTTCCAATAATGGCTATACTTACAATAGCCATAGTTAAAACCTTACTAGCTGCCTTATCATTTCCCTCACCCTTACAAATCGTCATTGTAACCGAAGCACCTACTCCGATTAAAATGGCAATGCAAGAATAAATGGTGAAAATAGGTAATGAAATATTAAGGGCTGCTAGCCCTTCACTTCCTACACCCAAAGATACAAATAATACATCCGTCAAACAATATAAGCTATAAGTTACCATTCCTACAATAGTAGGCAATAAGTAGCTTAAATAACTTTTCCACACCTCTTTGTTAGTCTTACATACTGCTCCCATGCTGTATACTCCTACTCTACAAAATACGCCAAATTTTTACTCACCAGTCTATTGTAGAACTTCGCTTCATCAAATTCAAGATTATCTTTTTAAAATTTATCATAGCTATTTTTATAGCCCATTTATGTAAGTAAGACTGTTTATTTTCCCAAAAATGAAACGGCCTACTTAAGAAGTGGCTTATTGCTTCTTAAGTAGACCGTTTCGTTATCTATACTATAGAGGAGTGTATGAAAAAGTAATATTTCTTACTTGTTATTAGTCTATAATCCTAAAGTGATGGTTATTTGATGTGTTAGTGTTGATTACTAGTTTTTTAGATGAATTCAAAAATAGCCTATACATTTTCGAACTGCTCAATACTTTCTTTTTTACCAATTACGATAATAACGTCGCCTTGTTCAAATTTATACTGTGGGCTGATTTCTGTAATAATATTATTACCCTTTTCAATAGCAATAATATTAAGCTTATGTTGCTTACGAATGTCCACTTGGCTAACAGATTTGTTAACCCATTTATCTGATATTTTAATCTCAGAGATTTCTATACCTCCATTTAAAGAAAGGTAATCAAGTACATTAGCTGCTACGATTCTCTTAGCTACTCTAAGTGCCATATCTCGTTCTGGGTAAACAACCTCTGCTCCAAGCTTTTCTAATACACAACCTTGTTCATAACTCATAGCCTTAGCAATAACCTTAGGTACACCTAAACCTACTACATTTAATGTTGTTAAAATACTGACGTCTATCTTCTCACTGATACATACAA
The DNA here is from genome assembly GCA_023393125.1 of Bacillota bacterium. Classification (GTDB taxonomy): domain Bacteria; phylum Bacillota; class Clostridia; order Lachnospirales; family Cellulosilyticaceae; genus Cellulosilyticum. The sequence goes on along the minus strand of JAEWMQ010000005.1, from coordinate 88,902 downwards.
TAACAACCTCACAGTTTTGTATCCCAGCTTCTTGCAAGGTTTCCTTTGTGAAATTATCTGCTACAAAAGCATATTCTGTATAATTTCTAATCTCTTTAATCTTAGCTTCATTTCCATCAATAGCTAATACTTCTTTACCTAGTTCACAAAGTCTCTTAGCTAATGCCATTCCAAATCTACCTAAACCAATAACACCAATTGCCCCATTTTTCTTATTTAAATTATTAAACATCGCTTATTCTCCTATCCAATTGTAATAAGTCCTTCTGAATACTTTATATTTGCTTTTTCTTTAGTAAACCATAAAGTAACAACTGTTAATGGACCTACCCTTCCTATGTACATAATGATAATTAAAACAAGTTTACTTGCTCCAGTTAAGCCTGGTGTAATCCCTGTAGATAATCCCACAGTACCAAAAGCTGAGGTCACCTCAAATATATTCTGTATAAACGTATTTTGTGGTTCAAAGACGCAAAGCGCAAAAGTTCCACCTACCACTATCCCTAATGAAAGAAGTGTAATCATAAAGGCTTTCATAATTGCCTCACAAGGAATACTTCTTTTAAACGCCTGACAGTGTTGGTTGGTTGCTGTACTTCTTAAAGACTGCATTAAAACAAATAAAGTAGTCGTTTTAATACCACCACCTGTAGACCCAGGTGAAGCACCAATAAACATAAGTACAACAAGCACTAATAAACCAGCATTAGTGAAGCTTCCAAGTGGATATGTACTAAAGCCTGCAGTTCTAGCAGAAGTACTATAAAAGAAAGCTGCCAGCCAAGGAATATCTTCTGTCCACTTCAACAGAAGTGTACCTATTAAAAGTAAACTACCTGTCATTGTTAAAACTACCTTAGAGTGAAAGGTGAGTTTTCTAAAAGAACGATTCTTAGCCATATCAATAATAACAAGGAAACCAAGTCCACCAAAAATAATAAGACCACAAGTTGTTAAGTTCAAAAGAACATTATCCTTATAAGGAGCTAAGTTTTGCAAATTACCAAGAATATCAAAACCCGAATTGTTAAAAGCAGCAATGGAATGAAATACGCTAATACCAATAGCATCCCATGTATTATAATCTGCTCTAAAAACAATAAAGCTTAGTAAGGCCCCCACTAATTCAAATCCCATAGTCATGAATAACACAGCTTTTACTAGCCTTACAATTCCTTGAAAAGAATTTAAATTCAAAGCTTCTCTTACTAAAGTTCTTTGTTTAAGTCCAACCCTCTTACCTGCAATTAAAATAAATCCTACACCAATAGACGTTACTCCTAAACCTCCTATTTGTATAAGCAAAGCTACTATTGCTCGCCCATAAACATTGAAGGTATCTGCCGTATCAACAGCAATAAGCCCTGTTACACATACAGCGCTAGTTGAAGTAAACAACGCATCTAAAAAAGAAACCTCCACCCCTTCATTTGCAAAAATCGGTAAGCTTAATAGAATAGATCCTATTAAAATCACCATCATAAAGCCTAGTGCAATAATTTTCGCTGGAGCAATCTTTTTAAGATTATTCCTATTCATAGTTATTCTCCTTTTCTCGTCAAACACTTCTTTAATATTCTCATTTAAGTATATACTTTACGCCTCTACCCAGCCCCAGTTTTACCTGTCATTTTTCAGCTAAGTTTTCTCGTCAAGTATAGGGAACATTATACACTTTAGTTATACTAAAGCAATAATCTGTTACAGAAATTAACGTTTTCTTTACACGCTCTCTTACTTATAATCTATGAACTAAAATACTATTTTTTCTCATCCTCACAGTCAATTAATTTCTTAATCTTTAGACAATCTTGCTTATTATAGCACAGTTATTTAATTGTGTTAAATATATAATTATTCTTAATAATAAGTGATAGAGAAGATTATGTAAAAATTCTAGTGGGGGAACCTGTTGAAATATAATATTATTCCTCACTTAAAATACAAAGGAAATTTTATTCTGTTTAACATTCTTGCCCTTCTTTTTTCATCTTGTAGCAAAAATTTACCCATTTTGAGCAAATTTATTTATTCCCTTTGTTTTTGTATATATAATTCTACTTGTAATACTTTTTGCTAAATATCTTGCATAAGATTATTAGCATGTATAATGCAAATAAGGACACTGGTAGTTACCCCTAAACCTCTTCTATTGGTGTCTCTATTTGTAACTTCTTACTTATTTATATATTTTCCCTTTATTACTTTTACAACAAAAAGAGACAAGTATGTACAGGACATACTTGTCTCTTTTTCATTCAGTTTTATTATGAGCTTGTATCATTTTAGCCCCAGGTTTCAGATACATCATTCTCTATTGTAACTACTAGATAGCGGTTTTAAATCCCCAATTCTTCATGTTTTAGATGTCGCCAGTTATCCCTAGCTCCATTTTCTCTTCTCCGAGTCTTGCAGAAAAGTTAAAAAGAATTAATCCTACTATAAAAATAACAGTAATCACACTAACACCTATATTGACGCTCCCTGAAAGCTGACTAGCTACACCTACTACAGTGGTTCCTAAGAAAGAGGCACCTTTGCCGCAAATATCGAGAATACCGAAGTATTCTCCTGACTTTTCTGCTGGGATAATCTTAGCAAAATAAGATCTAGATAATGCTTGAATGCCACCTTGGAACATACCTACGCAAACAGCTAATATCCAAAAATGGAGCTGCGTTGTCAAAAACATGGCAAAAATAGCAATGCACGTGTAGGCCAAAATGCATACTGTAATGAGTTTACGTGTGGCATATCTTTTTGCCAATCTGCCAAAGAGAAGAGAGAAAGGAAAGGCTACTAGCTGTGTTGCAAGTAAGGCTAGTAAAAGTCCTGTACTATCTAAGCCTAAAGCCTGTCCATAGGCTGTTGCCATATCAATAATGGTATATACACCATCAATATAAAAGAAAAAGGCTAGAAGGAAAAAGAGTAATCTTTTATCTTGCTTAATCGTTTTTAAAGTTCTCCCTAGTCTTATAAAGCTTTGCTTAACAGCAGCCTTTTCACGTTCTACATAATATTTTTGTTTATAATTTTTAAGAAGTGGCAAGGTCACACATAACCACCAAAGGGCTACCATAACCAAACTAATAGTCATAGCAAGCTGCATGGAAATCCCTATTTTTTCTGCGCCTAATACTAAGCCTAAGCTTATGACAAAGGGAATACAACTTCCAATATATCCCCATGCAAACCCTTGGGCTGACACTTGATCCATTCTATCCTGCGTTGTAACATCCGTTAACATGGCATCGTAGAAAACAATACTAGAAGAAAACCCCGTCTTTGCAATAATAAAAACCATTAAAAAAGCTAACCAAGAACTCATTACTCCCAACAAACTGCAGCCTATAACCCCCACTAAAAGTGCTACTATAAAAATAGGCTTTTTAAAATTCTTAGTGTCTGCTAGTGCCCCGCAAATAGGACCTATAAAAGCAACTAACAAAGTGGCAATTGAAGCTGCATAGCCCCAATACGCTAAATAATCTACGGCAGACACTCCTTCTAAACTCGCTAGGTAGTTAAAGTAAATGGGAATAATCGTAGAGACCATTAAAATGAAAGCAGAGTTTCCTACATCGTACAAAATCCATGCCTTTTCAAGCTTTGTTAATCTAAACGGCATAACTTGCCCCCTTCTCCCTTTGCCCTCCAAAGGTTATTTGATATTTTTCACTCAGTGGCAATTCTTTGTCTATACTTTCATAATATTCCACAATGAGTTGTACAGCAATAGCTATTGCTTCATCAAATAAACTTTTTCCCTTTTTTCATTTTTTCTCTAATACATCTGTAAGTTTTCCAATACTTTTTGTAAGTTCCTCCATTTTGCCTTCTAGCCTTACCAGTAAGTACACGGATAGCACAATAGGAAAACCTACGTTACCAATTTGAACTAATAATTCCTCCATAGTAAATCACCTCCTTTACCTTTATATATGTAGCAAAAAACTTTTTTCCCTAATCTCATTTTAATATCTCTTTTATTTGCTTCTATAAAATATTTTTCCGTTCATTATTTTTTTAATGTATTTCAACACCTTTCGCCATGAAATAACATTTCACTACATTTTTTTATACACCTTATACGCATCTATTTAATATGAAATAATTATTTTTTATAATTACGACTATAAAATATATTATTTTAAGGAGTCGTTTATATGAAAAACAAAAAATTTTTAGCTCAATTATTAGGTATTACCGTTATGGCTGCAACAATTTTTTCATCTATTAACACCCCTGTCTTACTAGCCGCTACCTCCTTAAGCAATGTGACCGTGGAAAATAATAATCAAGTTGATAATGAAAGTTCTACCCTCAGTGACTCTAAACTTGTTATTTCAGCTACTGGTGGGAAGATGGAGACATCTAGTGATAGTTTTCAGTTCTCTTACTTACCTATAACAGGCGATTTCACTGCAACCTTTAAAGTCTCAGAACTAAAAAATACTTCTTCTAATTCTCGTGTTTATCTGATGGTTAGAAATGGGCTAGATGCAACTTCACCACACCTTTCTGCTGGTATCAAAGGTAGCAGTTCAAGCAGTTATGAACTAAGATTACCTTCACGTAGCAGTGGTTCCTTAAGTGGTGTAGGCCTTAATAAGTACATACGTATCAAAAAAACAGGTACTACCTATAAACTCTATACTTCAAGTAGCACTGATTTCTCAGGTGCATCAGCTATAAAGGTATATGACACAACTACTTCAAATAATACTAGCGCCTTAGGAAATGGAGCACTTAATGTAGGTATCGCTGTATGTGATGCCACTGCTACTATTGATTATTTCAATATCGTTGATGGAAATGGTAATGCTATTTATGATCTTAGTAATGGTCAAGGCGGTGGTCAAGTAGAGGCAACTATTACTTCTGTAACAGCTCCTAGTGATATTACCCTCTATCAAGGTGACTCGGTTTCACTTCCATCTACTGTAGAAGCCACTTATTCAGATGGCACAAAGGCACAAGTAAACGTAACTTGGGATAGTGTAGATACTTCTACTGTAGGTACTAAAACGGTTAAAGGGACAATTACTAACTTTGCTGCTGGTACTAGTATCAAAGTAATCGTTTTAGAGAAAGCACAGGAAGTTACTCGTTCTACAATCTATGTTTCCCCAAATGGAACTGATAATGGTTTAGGAACCACTGCAAGCCCTATGTCTATTACTAAAGCCATTACTTCTATTGAACAAGGTGGTACCATCTACTTAACAGGCGGTACTTATAAATTAGATAAACAGTTAACCATCTCCGAAACCAATAATGGTACAGCATCTAAAATGAATAGCTTAATTGCCTTAAATGGTGCTGAAGTTATCTTAGATTTCTCAGCTCAAGCTTACGGTGAACCTTCTACTAATGAGCGTGGTATTCAATTAGACGGTAGCTACTGGCATATCAAAGGTATCACTGTACAAGGCGCTGCAGATAATGGCTTCTTTATTTCAGGTAAAAACAATAAAATTGAACTTTGTATCGCTAGAGCAAATCGTGATACAGGTATACAAATTAGCAGACGTAACTCTAGCTTATCTTCTATGAACGATTGGCCTGCTAATAACTTAATCTTAAACTGTACTTCTTATAATAATAGTGACCCTGCAACTGGTGAAAATGCAGATGGCTTTGCTGCTAAATTAACTTGTGGTGAGGGCAATGTATTTGATGGATGTATCGCTTATAACAACGTAGATGACGGTTGGGACTTATATGCTAAAACAGAAACAGGACCTATCGGCACTGTAACGATTAAAAACTGTATTGCTTTTAGAAATGGTGCCACAACAGATGGACATTTTACAGCTAATAGTGATGGTAATGGTTTTAAATTAGGTGGCTCTGGTATAGCAGTTCCTCACTATGTTGAAAACAGCATTGCTTTTGAAAATAAAAATCATGGTTTCACCGATAATAGTAACCCTGGTACGATCACATTAAAGAACTGTACTAGCATTAATAACTCTTTAGAAAGTGGCGGCAAGAGCAACTTCGACTTTGCTCGTGATAAATCAAAATCTAATAATCTACTCATTAACTGTATTTCTTTTAGCAGCGGTAAAGTAGCTTCTGATAAATATATTGGTAAAGCAGAAAATAGTGTATTTTATGGTGGTGGTAAATGGTATGAGTTCACCTCTCTAGCAGCAGCTAATAGTACACTTTCAGACCTTCGTGGTACACAAATTACTGGGCCTGTAGCTAGTGACTTTACTACTTTAACGACTCCAGCTATCGGAACTGACTTCCACAAATTATGGCGAAATGCAGATGGCTCTATCAATATTGGCAATGTCTTCAAGATTGCTTCAAGTAGCGCCTTTGCTAATCGTAATTTAGGGGCTAATCTTTCTAAATAAATGACAACTAAAAAAGGAGTGAACTGAAACTAGACAACTAGTTTCAGTTCACTCCTTTTTTATATAATCCTTTACATACATAAATAGAAACTTGCCTAGGCGTTTATAAGAAAGGCTTTTGGGAGGAAATGAGAGGGCAGACCTATCTTCCATGGTTCCGGTTCAAGTTTTTTGATGCACTAGGCTCGTTTATTTGGATAAACGTGCGAAAACTCGCTATGCTCAAACACTCGCACTAAAATCTATCCAAAACACTTGCCAAGTGCCTCTAAAAAACTCTCCCAAGTCACCCTTCCAGATAGCCCTCCCCTCTCATTTCTTCCAAACGTTATTAAACTCATAAACGTTCCTGACGGTAAAGCTATATGGAGAAAAATAAAATGCCAGTTTAAACTTACAAGCTATTCTCTCATAATTCGCCCTATCAGTAATAGTGTATGAAGCAGTCAATTAATTCAGGCTTTTCTTCACTAACAATAACGCATAAAGCTCCTTAATAGTTTGTTTTGGTAAAGTAGTAGCCAAGGCAGGAGAGGATGGGGATTGGTGCAGGGTACCTTGGAGGTGAGCTTAGCAGTTCTTAACGAAGGAGCCCTTATGGGTTTTAGGCTGAGTGTTTGAGCGTTAGCGAGTTTTCAGCCGTTCATAAGGGCTACAAGTTTAGAACTGCTTAGCAAACTGAGACAGTAACCGGAACCAAGCACCATTCCCTCATGACTTGGCGGTACTTTGCTGTATCCGCTATTATTTAGATTTCTAGTTATGATAACGGCTGAGTAGTTGCACTCTCTTTATTTTTGCGCTCCATACCATTTTGGTGGTTGCTTCCCATATCACTTAGATTAATACTGCTTGCATCTACTAATTTGTCTGATGCACTCTTTTGTCCTTCAGTAGTAGAAGGAATCTCTCCATCTAATTGTTTTCTTATGCTTTCTGTTCTAAGGCTTATAAAGCTTTTTAAAGTGGTTACTCCCTTTTGGAATTCATCATACGTATAGAAGGCAGTGGGGTCCTTTTGAATATAAGGACTAATCATTTCTGCTACTCGGTTAATTTCCTTTTCTACTACACCATTTTCTAGGTAATTCTTTAAGAATTCATCGAAAAGCTGATGATATTGTTCTTTATAAGTGTCATTATTAATGAGCTGTCCCCATAAAGGTCTCTCTTCTTCTGTAGTACCAGATAATGGCGTATCAATGGCCATATTCACCATCTGTGTTGCTGAGTCTTGACTATCTTCATTAGGTGCACCTTGCTGACCTGTTGGTGCTTGGTTTTGTGCTGGTGCCTTATTGTTAGTAGCATCTTGGTTTGTTGTAGGTGCTTGATTTACTGTACCATCTTGGCTTACTGTAGACGCTTGGTTTACCGAATCACCTTGAGTGGCTTTGGCATCTTCTTGTCCTGGCATACCATTAGGTCTTTCCATCCCTCTGCCTTGGCCCATGCCACCACCAGCACCACCAAAGGCTCCAAAGGCTAAATTGTAATCCCAAGGCAACATAGAAAGCTTACCATCTTCTTCATAGAGATAATAGTTATGCAGCATCGTACCTGTATAGCTATCATAATTATCTACGAAGTTATGCACAACAAAGTAACGTAGGGTAGCATCAATATCCACAACTTCCTCTAAATTTTCCCCAGTTGATAGTTGTTTAAGAGAAGCAATTAATCGTGTTTTATCTGTATCGTCTATTTTAGTTTCAGCATTATCAAAAATATTAGCATAACTACTTATTTCATCATCTACATATTTAAGGTCTGCGCCTTTAGCTTCCATACTACCTCCCATGCCTTTTCCTCCATTCGGTCTCATTTGTCCTGGCTCAAAACCTTCTGGCATGTTTTCTGGGTCAAAGTTTTCTGGCATATTTGGCATGTTCTCTGGATCAAAGTTCTCTGGCATATCTTCTGGATTAAAATTCTCCGGCATGTTTGGCATATCAGCAGGTGCCTCTCCTTGCTGGTTACCTGCTACATTAGTAGCATTTTCTGCGTTAGGCGTAGCCTGATTTTGATTGTCTGTTGGCGCTGCTCCATTATTGCCACCTTTATTTTTATCCATTTGTCCTATGTTATCAATATCTGTAGCTGGTTTATAAAGCTCTCCATGGTCTTCTCCGTAATTTCTATCTAAGAAAGAACCATCAATATCTTCTACATTCAGATAAAGTCCCCATTCCTCTCCATTAATAGTGATATAACTATAACTTACATAAGGAGAAGCTACACCAAAATCGCCCATAAGTTTATATGATAAATAATCCTTCATAAAGGTAGCATCTTGAATAATATTATTAAGTGAAAGCTTTTCTAAGCCATAGTAATTTTGCTCTTTATCAAATTTATCGAACTTAATCTTAAAGCTATAGCGATCTGAATCAGAACTCGCTACTTGGGTTAAAGAAGAATTCCCCTTTGTTCTTAAACCAATATTCTCATAGGTTTCCCCATCAATGGTTATATTACAAGAATAATAGGTTTCATCTAGTGGATTGTTTACTAAATCCTGCCAATCTTCCTCTGCTATTTCAATATTAATACTATGCACATAAGAAGTATCAAATAATTTATCTGTATATTCACAATCAGTAGAAATCTGTTTATTAGTTGTCTCACTAGTTAGAGTTGTATTCTTGTTCCCATTAGTAGTCTTAGCACTATTACAACCTGTTAGCACAATAGCAAGGGCTACTAGGCATACGCCAAACTTTCTTAATGCTTTCATCTCTATTCTCCTTTATACTCATTCATTAATCTATTTATGTCATGATAGTTTTTTATGTATTACTCCTGAGTATACGGCATTTTCCTTAAATTAATCTTAAATTTTCTTTCCCAAGTGGACTTCTCTATGGCAGTTGGGGCACAGCGCTGTGGTATTTTCTAGGGTATCTTCTCCCCCATCTTTTATAGGCTTTATATGATGTACTTCTAAGTAAGGCATGCCATCTATGGCACTTATAAAAGGGGCTTCCTTGCCGCATTTTTCACACTTACCTTCTGCTAAAGCAAGCCTTTGAGCTATAACAACAGGGCTGTATTCTAGACAGGTGGTAGTCGTAATAATTCTCTTAGGTTTCTTAGGTGTCTGTGTTAAAAGCTGGGTTCGCTCCTCCTTACTTAGCTTTTTAGCTTGGGCTATAGCTTCTTCCCACCTAGCCTTTAAAGTTTCATCCGAATGATTAATTTCTACTTGATAAGCAAAGGTCCTTTCTAAGTAAGCAGCTATCTCTTCTTCATTTTTTTTCGGATAAGCTTCTTTGATACCCGCTTCTACTACTCCTTGATATTTAGAAGAAGCAACACTTACTATCTTCCGCTCTTTACTTGTAACGGTTTTAATAGGGATTCCTAAATGCTCACCTAATTCTACTTCTTTGTCATACCATAGGCTGCTTCTGCCTTCTTGATCTCGTATTTCTTCATATTGCTGAGCTGTTACTAGGTACATTCTGCCTAATGTTTCTCCATGCCTATCAGTGTCTAGAAACATTACCCCTTTATAGTTCCAGCTTGGACTACTATTGCCTACATACGCCTCATAAGGAATAACAATAATCCGGCTTGCTAAAGGCTCTGTTTGGTCCGTACATCCATAATACTCCTTATGATTAAACTGACAAATCCCACCTTTAATATAATGTAAAAACTTTTCATAAAGTAAATCAGCCCCATAAGTCACATACCAGATGTAATTACCCTTAATTGTCACTGTATGTTTTCTTATTTGATACTCTAAAATCTCATCTATTTCTTCTCTTTTTATAGCATTTGTTTCATAACAAGCCTCTTCACTATTCCAAAATATATTTTGTTCTATACTTACATCAGTTTGCTTAATATAATTGTTAACTTTTAAATTTAAAATAGCATTAATAATTACTTCTTTATCCCTATCCATATCTTCTATAAGCCTATTAACAGTAATAGGGTAAAGTTGTTTTCTTAAATAAGCGACTATTAAAAGTTCTAAATCACTTAATGTTAATATTGGATTCATTTCTCATCTCTCCCTAAACATCACTCTATCTATATCCTTACTAATACATTATCTAAATATTATATAACATTTAATTAATTATATCGTTACTTAAATATAATAATTTTATTAACTGTCAAATTAATATTTATATTAGTGTTATAATATTTTAAAAACTGCTCTACTTTGATATTTTCTTATACTGAAAGGAGTATTAATCATGGATTCTCAAGTCTATGCTATATCAGAAGCATTTATCAAAAAAACTAAGCGTACTTATTTATGTATGTTTATCTTTATACCCATTGGTATCTTGCTTATGGCAACTCTAATATTCTTTACTGATGGTGATATTCAAGATATCTCTTTATGGATTGTCATCTTTACAGTCATTACCCTTCTTGCTGAGCTGGAAATCATAATCATTAGCAAAGTGATGCTAAAGAAAGTTAAAGAAAATACGCTTACCATAGGCCCTGACTTTCTTCAAAGAACAGGTAAGAAAACAGAATCTCCTCTCTATTTTAAACACATTCAAAAGCTATACATAAAAAAAGAAGCGACTAATAACATCGCTTACATTGATGTTCGAACAGATGCTCAAACTATTCGCTTATGTGGCTTTGAAAATTTGGAAGATATTAAAAACCTATTGATTGTAAATGCCCCACAAGCCTCTATTAAGGAGAGCCAATATAAGTTAGATTATAATCATCCTACTATATTCGCCCTTACTTTTTTCGTAGCACTTATTATATTTTTCTTCTTTAAATATCAATTATCTATTCCTCTTAATGATATCTTTAGTATGGGCTTTGGTGTATGGATCTTGTTCTTTAAACCTATTTCTAAAGCACAAGGGCAACGTTTTAGATTAGTCGAATTAATTTGTGGCCTTATAATTGTATTAAGCTTTGGTATACAATATTTGTCTTTGCTACTCGGATAATCATTCATAATAAAAGGGGTATTAAAAAGGATTGCTTGCTTTCCTTTTTAATACCCCTTTTATATGCCCCAGTGATTTTAGGAGCAAATGATAAAGTGTATAAATGTATATTTTTTGAACACTTTTATTGTATCACATGAATGTGATAGTTTTTTGAAGAAAGACAGATTGAATGAAAATTATTTATATTTTTTTATTTTTCACCAATTAAATAGGTGGTATTCATACTATTTTTTATAAAAACAAGAGAAAACTATTCATCTTCTATTTAATAGTAATAACCTCTTCCTTAGATAAATTCACTGATTGACCTTTTAAGTAGCCATCAAAAAATTCAAGGATAGTTTGATTCACATATTTCATACAAGCCTTAGGATTAACACTTCCCGTCCCTAAAGCTTTAGCCAGCATAGGGCTTACCATAGGTAAATCCGTAAAATTCATATGTCCTGCGTTCATTATAGCTATTTGATACGCATTCTTTTGACTAGCAGAAGCAATCGTATTAGGGTAGATATCTTTTATCTCCTTAATTGCTTCATAAGAATCCCCATTATAAAAGTTTAAAATGGGTACTGGATAAGGCTCAGTAGTCACTTGCTCCTTACCATCTTTAAGACCAATTTCTTCTCCTAGCATTGTTCCATCTATAACTGCTACTGCTTTAATTCCTTCTACCTGACGGCCTAAAGTTGCTGCTGTAGCACCACCTAGAGAATGTCCCATAAGACCTATGTTATCTATGTCTATCATATTAAAGACTTCATCCTTGTCACTTGGTAACTCGGCTAAACTTTTAATTTGATTTAAGCAAAAAATCATATCATCTGTGCGAAGCTTAAGCCAACTTTGAATTGTATTATATTTCTGCTGTGTCATCTGCCCTGCCTCATCTATAAGAAGGCTATTGACTTCTTTCATAAACCCTTGATTAAATAAAACCACCTTACCATCTGTTTGCTTAGTGAAAAATGCATGATACGTATGGTCAATGCTAGCTACCACATAACCATGACTTGCTAACTCTGTATAAGTAGAAGTATTACTAGCCCTTATGCCAAAGGCGCCATGAGAAAAAATAACCAACGGGAATTTACCTTCTGCTTTTTCTTCACTACCTTTTCTCTTAGTAGGATACCAAAACTGAACGGTAATGTTTCTATAATCTGCTTCTGTAGTAAAGGCTTCATCCCTGCTCTCATCTGTCCATGTATAAGTTACTGTTTTCACTCCATAGTCCCCTGTAGGTGCTATCTCACTATCTTGTGGAAATACTAAAGCCGGTATCAACATTATTATTAATAAAATACTTTTTAGCATGATCTTCGCTATTGTTTTCCCTATTGTAATAGTTGGTAACTTTTTACTTTTTAATACCCTACATACAGCAATTATAGCTTGGATGAAGAAGATAAAACCTAGGCCATACCATCTAAAATTCCATTTAATGAGTGGTGTGAATACCAAAAGAATAAATAATAAAAATTCCGCAAGTCTTACATTAGCCTTCAGGGTATAAAGTGGTGACTTTTCCTTAATACTTAAAATCCCCAAAACAACTTCCACACCTATTACCCCTAATAAAATCATTACTGCTATCATATTAATCTCTCCCCACTTCTTTATTTGTTAACAGTATAGAAGATTTTATGAGTTCTGTGTGCCCTTTACAAGTGAGGTGCATAAATGGGCTAGTCTTACTCTGATTTCTACATCAGACCACTCATCTGACTGCTCTAAAATAAATTTCACACTTTACTCCCCCTGCTTACATGACTTGTCATATAGGTATAATTGTAGTGGCTATGGTATAAAGATACAATAATACTATTAGCCATAAACAAACAGACTTGCACATAGCTTTTAGCCTTAATCCTTTATACTTCTCATTATTAGTTATAGTACCATATACTGTTCTCTTCTTAATTAAGATTATAATACCAACAATGCATAAAGCAATCCATGATATACCATTAATAACTTCTCCTACTTCTCTTGTATTAGTAATAAGTATACTCATTACTACAGAAAACAAGTTATTAGCTATATGCAGACCTATTGCTGGTAAAATAGATTCCTTCTTTATAGTTATATAAGCTAATACCATGGCAAATAAAGTGACACTTATCCCTTGATATAAATTGCCATGAATTAAACCAAATAATATACTTGTTGTGATAATGGCAAAACGTTCCCCATAGCGTTTTAGTCCACTTAATAATACACCACGAAAAACATATTCTTCTGTAATAGGTGCGATAATAATCACACAAATTCCCCAGATAATAGTGTCTATTCCTAGTCTATCAAAAGAAAATATCTCATTTATTTTAAGGCTTCTATTAAAATAACCTAAGCCCCAATCTAAGGCTAAATAAATGGTAGTTCCAATTGCATTTAAACCTAATGCAGCAAAGAACCCTATCATCATCTCTCGTTTAGTTATGGTTACTTTTTTAAATAAAGCCTTTGAGTTCACCTGGATTTGCTTTGCACATCTCATAAAAGGTAACGTATTAGCAACAAGCATTGTTAGGAGTGTATTAAATGCCATAATTATACTAGTGGTATAATGTCCCTGTTCACTTAATATTCTACTAGGATCTCTAAGAACCATCCCTATTATCAGCATTGCTATCCATACAAACACAACGCTGATTGCAAGATTACTAAGCATGGCTCTACCTATTTTTTTTGCATCCCATTCAATACTGTACTTCATAAGCTTTCTCAACGCTTGTTGGTCTTCTAGTGTTATTTCTTGAATAACTACCGATTCTTCTTCTCTTATTGGTTCTTCTTCTCTTATTAATTCTTCTGTACTAGCTCCCCTATCTTCCTCACATAAAAAATTCTCTTCCATTTACATCTCCTTTTCCTTTTATAAACTCCTTCTCCATACTAACATATTATTTTCAGAATTTAAAATTAATTCGTTTTTAAAAGAGCACCTATTTTTTCCAAGTTAAGTTTTTCTAGATTTGACCACTATTATAGGTAACTATCCCTTTCTTCTCTTACCTAAAAAGGAGACTCAAGATTTCTATCTTTGAGTCTCCTTTTTAGATTTTTTTGCTACTCTATCTACTCTCTCATTATTTTATGACTACAATAAACTCAGCCATAGATAAACGACAAATAGCTCATGACAAACAAAATAGTTTCTACTCCACCAATAACAGATTGGGTGTATCAACTAATCTATTAAATTGATCTTCTCCAACAGTAAATAAAGTATTCTTTTTTGTTCCAAAACGACATTGGCTTGGCAGGTCATTCCCACCTTTATTTCAGTCTCCTTGCCATTATAACCATAGACTATATTATCATCTAAAGTTCCTTCTATGTAGTAACCACTGCTTCCATTTTGAACTACAGCATCTACAGAAATATTGGTAATAGTTCCTGTCATCTTCCCATATTCTTTATAAGGCAATGCATCAAATCTATATTGAATTTTATCGCCTACTTTAATATTCGCAATCTCACTATTAGGCATTAACACAAGTACCTTATATAAAGTACCTTGATCTGGGATAATGGTACAAATATCTGTATTAGCAACAATAAAATCACCCTTAGACATTTCATTTGTGATACTAATTTTGCCATCCATTGGTGCGATAATCATACAATTTGCTATAGCTAACTTGATACTTTCTAGTTCCTTACTCTGTTCCTTTTCCTTACTTTCTAGCGTTTCAATCTGATTATATAAATCCACTAGTATATCTGTCTTATATTGCTTTATACTTAATTCTCTTTGGGTTTCTTGACCAGTTCTTAGGCCCTGGTCTATAACCAACTTACTCATTTCTTCCTGATTTAATTGCAGGTCAAATTGCAGCTGTTCCCTCTTATCCTTGGCCTCTTGCAATGCACTTATCTTCTTTTCTTCTCTCGCATTGGATATCTCTTTTAAAGCCATCTCAGAGTCTTTTAGCTCTTGAATAGCTACAAGGCCGTTCTTCTCTAATTCAGAATTTAAATCATACTCAATTTTTTTCTTCTGGATTTCGCCATCTAATGCCTCAAATTCCGCTAATAAATTACTAAGCTGTAAAGCATATTTACTTCCCTTATCTTGAAAATAATTTTTCTCCTGCTGCACAGATTGTTCAAAGAGCTTTAATTCATTTATTTCTTTACTGTTATTTTCTATTTTATACTCATATATTCTCCTATTTATTTCTACTTCATTGATATCAATTTCTTCATTTTTGCCATCAATAAGCTGCTTATTTTTGAGTGCCAGATAATCTTGTTCATACTTGATATATCTATTATAGTACGCCTGCTCTGTTTCAGCAGAAAATAGATTTCGTTCTTGCTCTATACTATCTCTTAGCTTAATCAGTTGAGCTAAAGTATTTTGAGCATCCTTTAAGCTTTCTCCAGCTTGTGTATATTGTATTTCTAAATCTTCATGATTGATCTCAACTAATAAATCACCTTTTTTTACATGCTTTCCTTCTTCTATATTAATATCTTTAATTGTACCCTCTACTTGATTGCGTAGTGCACTCACATTTTCATTCGGCCTAACTACGCCTTCTCCCTTGGCTACTATATCTATCTTTCCAAAGTAAAGCCATAAACTAATACACAGTACAATAACTAGTGCACCATAAATGAAGATATGCACGAAATAATGAGGTTTGGCTTCATACATTTCTCTACTATCTGATATTTCTTCTATATTCTGCATAGGTGTTGGCATTATACTAGCACCTCCTTAGTAGCAGCAATTTCCTTCGTACTTGTTTCTTCTAAGTCAGGAATTTGTTGCTGCCAAAGCTGATAATATCTTCCCCCTTGTTTCATTAATTCTAGATGAGGCCCTGCTTCTACAATATGCCCCTTTTCCATAACGTAAATATAATCACATCTTTTAATGGTACTTAAACGATGCGCAATAATAATAGTAGTCATTCCTTGACTAAAGTTATTAATTGTACTCTCAATGGCGGCTTCTGTTATGGAATCCAGATTACTAGTAGCCTCATCTAGTATAAGAATATCCGGCTTCTTTAGAATAGCCCTAGTAATGGCCAAGCGTTGCCTTTGACCACCAGATAAATTACTGCCATTCTCATCAAGTGGTGTATTATATCTTAATTGCATCTCACTAATAAAATCATGAGCTCTTGCCATCTTAGCCGCATCTATAATCGCTTCCATCTCTACCTGTTCCATCCCTAGAGCTAAATTACTCATAATGGTATCACTAAATAAAAATGTTTCCTGAGGTACATAAGCAATACGTTCTCTTAAGGCTTCCCTATTAATATCTAACAAATTATGACCATCTATTAAGATCTCACCTTCTTCCATAGGATAAAAGTTAAGAAGAAGCTTTGCTAAGGTTGTCTTACCACAGCCACTTTCCCCTACAAGCGCAATACGCTCTCCTTTTTTTATGTGCATCGTAATATCTTCTAATACTAATGGATTTGTTCCGTATCTAAAAGACACATGATTAAAAATAATATCTCCTTCTAACTTCTTAGGTGTAATTTTCTTATCCTCGTCTTCACTACATTCCACATCTAAATCTAAAATCTCCCCTAACCTTTCAGCTGCTACTGTTGCTGTTTGAAGGGTTGGCTGTAGATTAATTAAATTTTTCATTGGAGTCAAAAAATATGCTAAAAGAGCATTAAACGTAACTAAATTTCCTATAGACATTGAGCCTTTAAGTACTTGGCAGCCACCAATCCATAAAATAATAGCTGTTCCTAAATACTCTATTAAGCCCTTGAATATGGCTTGAAGATTAGTAGTGAATACCAAGCTAAATACACTCTTTAATAGCTTAATAAATCTTCTCTCTGTCTCAAGATTAACTCTCTTCTCTGCATTAAAAGCTTTAACAGTTTGTATACCATTTAAAGATTCTACTAAATAGGAAGTAAGCTGAGCATTATTTTCCATTTCATCTTGATTGCCTCTTCTAAGAGGTTTATTAAAGATCAAGACAATAAATGCATAGAAGATGACCACTATAAATGCCGCTGCGAATAAGGTGGCATTTTGCATATATAGAATAACGCCTCCTAAAACAACCATTAGTGTATCAATCATTATGGTTATGGTTGCTCCTGATATGGCATCACGTACATGAGACGCATCTTGGAAACGAGAAATAATCTCTCCAACCCTCCTAGTTCCAAAGAAATTGAGAGGTAACTTTAAAACATGCTCATAATAGCCTAATAGCAAGGCAATATCTAATTTCTGACTTAAATAAAGGAGTAAATGATTCCTAAAACCACTAAGTAAAACTTGAAAAACATAAAGACCTACCATACCTAAGGAAATGATATGTAATGTACTACTAAGTCCATTAGGCAAAATATCATCAATTAAGAACTGCATATAAAAAGCGACAATAATACCTAATATCGTATAAATAATAGATGCAATAAAAACTTCAATAAGTACACCCTTCTGCGGCGTAAGTAAATGAAAAAATCTATCGTATAAGCCTTTTGTTTCTTTGCCCGTCTTAAAATCTTGGGTCGGTACTAGTAAAATAAGCACCCCAGACCAAATCTCAAAGAATTCTTTCGGCGTATATTTAACGATACCTTTAGCTGGATCTGCTACAATGATCTGTTTTTTAGTAATCTTATGAACCACCACATAATGAGCAAGCTTTTTATCAATGATTACATGAGCTATAGCTGGTAATGGGAATTCACTAAAGAAATCTTCTTCACTGCATTTAACGCCTTTGGCACTAAAACCTAGCTTTTCCGCTGCTTTTACCATCCCATAAGCATTAGTTCCCTGCTTATCCGTTCCAGCTACTTCACGAATCTTAGTAATTGATGTTTTAAAACCATATTCCTTACAGATAGTAGCAAGACATGCCGCCCCACAATCTGTCATATCGTATTGCTTGATACAACTGTACCTCATAAGTATTCTCACATCCTTTAGCTTTTGCTTATCTGTTTCATATTCCTTTTGGCCTTTAACACTAGCTTTAAATTACTCAGCTCTAGCTAGTACAACATTTGAGACTTGACTAAAAAATAGATCTGCTGGTATTTCTAAACCGCTACTTTTTTCTAAAGATTGAAGTAGTAATTTCTCCTCTTTATGGCCCGTAATCAATAAATATTCATGATGAATTGTTTCACCCTTATTGATATAGGCAATAATAGGATAGTTAATATCTTCTAGGTCAATCTCTCCATCTATTTCAAATGCCTCTAAATCTTTTATATACTTTTGTAAGAAGCTATGTACTTGTGTTGGATGAGCGCCATACTCATCATATTCTAGTCTATCTTCTATAGCACGATAATCTAACCTTATATCATACTCTTTTAGGTATTGTGTAATAGCCCAAATACCTGAATTAGACATCACATATCTTTCTGTTGTATGTATAAAACTCATCACATTTTTATAAATCTCTTGATATTCTTTTCTTAAGGTCTCTATAAAAGCTATACTCAGCTTAATCAATTCTCTTCTAAATAAGCAAATTGGATCATATGGAGTGAACAAATCTTGATTCATCACATATGCCGTTACATGACATTCTCCTCCACAAACATATGCTGCCCAACAGCCTTTACATTTCTCTGATTCTAAAATATTAGATTTCCAAAAGACTTCTTGTTTCTTGGCATCTATTCCTTTATAAATGTCACCAATCTTAAACTCTTCCTTGCCATTCATCACAGAGCAAGCATAAAGTTCTCCTTTTTCATTCATAACCATTCTAGTCTGTCCTGCATCACATCTAAACATATTAAGCAATCCCTTACCAGCTGCCTTCTTAATATAGCCACCAAAAGTATCTGAGCCTTTTAATAAGGTAAATAAGTAGTTGTAATCTCCCATTTTAAGATGCTCTAGTATTTTATCTACTAGGCGATGATAAGCTTCCATCACATTGGAAACATTAATATTATCAAAAGCATATGGAGATGAACCATATAACCTTACCATTCTTATACTAATCGCATCTTCATTATTAAGTGGATATAGCGCCTCATAAACCTGATCAATAGCTTCATTAAAAGGTGTAATAGTAACAGCCATGCCGAATTTTTTATCACCCAGCAATTTCATCCCATTTACCACTTTCTCATAAGTACCTTCTTGCTTATGATCTACTCTATTACAATCATGGTGTGACTTACCACCATCTATACTTACTCCTAATAATACATTGGTTTTACTATTAAGGTATTCTACTATCTCAGCTGTTAATAAAGTGGCATTAGTAGGGAACATAACTTTTATATTTTTTCCTAGCTCACTTCTTTTTTGATCACAATACTCTATAATCTCTTTTAACATAGGTAGATTCAATAAAGGTTCTCCTGAACCTGCTAAATCCACTAAATAGGTACTTCCCTCTTTCCCCACTTGTTCCACTAAAAAATCTATTCCTTTTTTAGCTACCTCTATAGAAATTTCTTGTGTTGGTAAATATTCATCTTGTCCAAAACAATAACGACAAGCCAAATTACAATGCCTAGATGGATGAATACAAAGCACATACTGTGGCATCTGCTCTTTACAAATATCGTCTATGGAAAAAGTATGCCCTTCTCTCTCTTCAATAAGCTTCTGTAACTTTTCTCCTAAGCCCTCATCTTCTTTGTTAACAAGCTCTAAAAAAGCTTCCTTTGATAGTTGATGCTCCCCTTCACTTATGTTACTTGCACAACTTAATGTAAAGTAGTAATGAATTTCTTTAACATAAAGTACTTTAATATCCATATCTGAAAACACTTTAATTGTCAGCTTCATTCCATTCCTCCTAGGTTGTACCTTCATTTTCTATTATCTTTATCTTCATTTTTTTACTAAAGAAAGGTTAGTTTAAATATATGTATCATAAATAAATTAATTTTTAATAGTCTTCAATACTGAATAACTAAATAAATAATTATTTTTTAGCTATTAGCAAACCCAATATCTTGTATAATAAGCTTTTCCATTAAGTGTACCAGCATATACATATACCCAAGCACCACCTTGAATACCATATAAACTAGTTTCTGATAACGTTTCCATTTTGTTTTGTAAATTATTTAAGCTCATTGTATTTAAATTTGTTTTTTTCATTTTTATGCGCTCCTCTCAAAATTACATATTATTTAAACTAACCATCTATAAATACATAGGAATCTAAGTCACCTTAAATCTCTATGGTATTTATCTTCACCAAATCTCCAGCCTGCTTTCTTTAGGAATATACATCCCATCTATCTCTTTAACATGATAGGTTTCATAAAACTCATCAAACTGACTTAACACAGTGTTTATTCTGTACTTAGCTGGTGCATGAAAATCATAATTTAATAAGTAATCTTCGTAAGCCTGAGTAAAAATGCATCTATAAGTTGCAGCATAGTTTTCGAAGAATAAACGATAGTTAACTTGTTTTTTTGATTTTAAAAGTTCTAAACAACTCTCTATCCCCATCAAGTCTGCAAAATTCTCATTTGCTGTTCTGCCCCCATCTATAAACTGCTCTGGCTCTATTTCAATGCTATTATAAAGGGATTTTACCTGTTGTAATTTCTTTCTAAACTGGTTTTGATCTTCAGTTGTCCACCAATTGCGAAGTCTACCATCCTTATCATAAGTAGCTCCTATCTCATCAAAACAATGTGAAATCTCATGAGCAATAATCGTTCCTATTCCCCCTAAATTCTTTTCATAGGATTGACTATTGCTATAAAATGGCTCTTGCAATATACCTATGGGAATAAACATACTATTGGTTGTATAATTATAATAGGCATTAGGCACTCTTATAGAAAAATCCCATTGTTTTGGATCAAGAGGCTTACCTACTTTCTCCCTTTGACTTAAACGCCTAGCTTGTTTTATATCTAATATGCTTCTTATTAAGGATCCCCCATCCTCATAACTTTTAAGTTCTATGTTATTTTCTATTCCCCAATTATCTGGATACCCTATATTGATTGTTATATTTTCTAATTTCTCTATGGCATATTGTTTGGTTTGTTCACTCATCCACTCTGCATCTATAATCCTTTGCTTATAGATGACTATGAGATCCTCTGCCATTAGCTTTAAATCATCTGCTGGTTCTTGTATATTTCCCTTATTTATATATAACTCATCAATTTCTTTTTGAAAGTACTTTTCCATACAAGCTTTTGCTTTATCTTCTAACGTTTGTACCGATTCTATTCCATAAATCTGATTATTGAATGTCGTATAGGCCTCATCAAAGGCTTCACTTAAATAACTACTTGCCTCTTTTAAAAACATACCTTCTATGTAATCCCTAAATACATCTATGTCTTCTTTTTGATAAAGGTTATTTAACTTTAAAAGATAATCTAGATTAATAACCGTTACTTTCTCTACATTCTGATACCCTATGTGATCTAGTAGTTCAGGAAGCTTTAATTCTGGTACTAAATAATCTAGTTCTTCTCTTGTATAAACATATTCTCTAGTAGCACGGTTTGAATCCTGGGCTATTATTTTTTCCATCTCTAAAACATGCTTTGCCTTAATAATTGCCTCATCTTCTGTTGTTCCACTCATTGTAAATAAACGTACAAAAAAGTGGTTGTAAGCCTCTTGCATAGCCTTGCCTAGTTCATTTTCTTCTTCGTAAAAACTAGCATCTCCTAAAGTCAACTGTGGCATATAGCAGCTTAATACATTCACTAGATTCTTAGAATCAATAAATAAATCGAAGCTAACTAATTGTGTAAGACAGTTAATATCTGGATTAGTAAGTACTTTATTTAACTGCTTTGTAGTTTTTACCCCTCTAATCTCATCTAAAGCTTCTTTTATTGGCTCTATATTTTGCTGATTTCTCATATCTAGATTTAAAAAGTTCATGCAAAACGTTTCCAAATTACGCTCTGATTTAGTGAGTCTTTCTTTATTAGGCTCTTTCATTATTTGATCCATTATTTCATAAACTTTTTGGTTGGTTTTTGAAACGACTTCATCAAAGGCAGTATAGCTGGCTACTCCGTCAGGTAATGTTGTTTCTTTTAACCATTTATTATTAACTGATTCATAAAAATCTTCTCTTAGCTCACTAAAAGAAGATTGTGCACTTTGGCAAGAGGTACATACTACTGTTACTATTAATATCAAGCTTATTCGAAGACTTTTAAACAATCTATAAGTAATATGCATAGCTACTTCCCTTTCTCTAACTCTTTTATCTTATAATTCTTAATTTTACATATTATTGCATTTCTGTCAAGCAATTCTTGATATGTTTTCTAAATTTTTTAAATATTTATTATACCTATGATTAATTTTTTAAACTACAACTATAGAAAGATTAAAATCACCCTTTAACTTTCAAAAATAAAAGGGCTATCCTAACACTAGATATAAATCAGTGTTAGGATAGCCTCTTTCTATTTAACGGATTAGGTTATCAATATATTCACATGCAGCAAGACCTGCAATAGTGCCATCACTTGAAGCTGTTGTTAACTGACGTATAGCTTTAGTGCGGCAATCACCAGCAACAAAGATTCCCTCTTCATTTGTTCTACAATCTTCATCTGCAATAATATAACCTTCCTCATTTAAGGCAATGATATGCGAACAAAAGTCGTTAGCAGGTATCTGTCCAACTGCAACAAAAAGACCATTTACAGGTAAAAAAGTCTCTACGCCTGACTTATTCTTAACACTTATTGCCTCTAAATGCTTACTACCATGAAGCTTTGTAACTAAACTTTCTAAAACGAAGGATACATTCTCTCTTGCTTCAAGGGTTTCTACTAAACGAGACTCTGCTCTTAAACTATCTTTTCTATGAATAAGGTAAACCTTCTTACAATAGGCAGAAAGAAAGATCGCATCTTCAATAGCAGTATTACCACCACCTACAACTGCCACTTCTTTTCCTTTGAAAAAAGCACCATCGCATATAGCGCAGTAAGATACACCTAGTCCTGTTAATTCCTTTTCCATCTCTAAGCCCAATGGTCTTTTGGTAGCTCCTGTTGCAATAATAATGCTTTTACATTCATAACTAGTTTCACTTGTTTTTACAACCTTCTTATCAGGTAAGCTCTCTATTGAAGTAGCATTGTCATATTTGATGCTTGCTCCTAATGAAAGCGCTTGTTCATAAAGGGCAGATGCAAAATCAGCCCCAGATATATGTTTAATTCCTGGGTAATTTTCAATTTCTTTGGAACTCACAATTTGTCCGCCAGGTATATAACCTTCTAAAAGTAACGTATTTTTACCTGCTCGTGATGTATAAATGGCTGCAGATAAACCAGCTGTACCTGCACCAATAATAATGACATCGTACATTGTTTTCTCCTTTCATGCATTTCCATAAAAATGGAACTTCTTTTTTATTCTATGCCTTTAGCATACTCCTTATTAAATAATTTTTCCATAGCATAAATTTTAATATCTATACTTTTTTATCATTTTTTAAAAATAAAAACACACGTAAAAGCATCTCTATCATGATGTTTTTACATGTGTTTCATTCTTAATCTTATTTAATTTCACTATGGAATTCTTGCAGCGATTTAATTGTACGACCTTTGCCAGCTTTAATAGCTTTGATGCCTTCTACAGTGGCTCTCGCCCCTGCCATAGTCGTTACATAGAATACACGTTTTCTAATAGCAGCTTTTCTAATGTAGCTATCATCATCTGCTCCTACCTTATCAGCAGGAGTGTTAATAACGATTTGCACTTCATTATTAGTAATAGCATCTAAAATATTAGGACGACCTTGATTTAATTTAAAGATCTTTTCTGCTGGGATGCCATTCGCTTTTAGAAGGTCTGCTGTCCCTCTTGTAGCAATAATCTTAAAGCCACATTCTGCAAAGCCTCTTGCTACTTCTACGACTTCTGTTTTATCTCTGTCATTTACACTAATAAGTACTGTGCCTTCTAGGGCAATTTTAGTTTGTGTAGCTTCTTGAGCTTTATAGAAAGCTTCGCCGAAGTTATCCGACATACCAAGCACTTCACCTGTTGAGCGCATTTCAGGTCCTAAAATTGGATCAACTTCATGGAACATATTGAATGGGAAAACAGATTCTTTTACCCCGTGGTGCTTAAACACTCTGTCTTTGAGTGTTGGTACAGGTGATGGCTTATGGGTAATCTCACTGGTGATAATCTCTGTTGCCAGTCTCACCATTTGAATATTACATACCTTTGAAACCAAAGGTACGGTACGAGAAGCGCGTGGATTAGCCTCTAACACATACACCTTATTGTTTTCAATAGCATATTGCATATTCATTAAGCCACGAACGCCCATTTCTTTTGCAATACGTTTGGTATACTCCTTGATAATCGCCACATTTTCTTCTGAAATATTAAGAGATGGTAAGATGCAAGCTGAGTCACCTGAGTGAATACCTGCAAGCTCAATATGCTCCATAACAGCTGGCACAAAAACATTTTCTCCATCACTAATAGCATCAGCTTCGCACTCCATGGCATTATGTAAAAATCTGTCTATTAAGATGGGGCGATCTGGTGTTACGCCTACTGCTGCTTTCATATAAACTTCTAGGCTTTTGGTATCATGTACCACTTCCATCCCACGACCGCCTAATACATAAGAAGGTCTCACCATGACTGGATAACCAATGCGCTTTGCAATGGCTATGGCTTCTTCTACGTTGACAGCCATTCCAGACTCTGGCATAGGAATTTCTAGCTTTTCCATCATGGCTCTAAATAAATCTCTATCTTCTGCAAAGTCAATAGTTTCTGGACTTGTACCTAGAATATTAACACCAGCCTTTTTAAGGTCTGCCGCTAAGTTAAGAGGGGTTTGACCACCAAACTGTGCAATGACACCCAGAGGTTTTTCTTTTTCATGAATACTTAAAACATCTTCTAAAGTAAGAGGCTCAAAGTAAAGCTTATCAGAGGTATCATAATCTGTTGAAACAGTCTCTGGGTTACAATTGACCATAATGGTTTCAAACCCTAATTCCTTAAGTGCAGTAGCCGCATGTACGCAGCAATAGTCAAATTCAATACCTTGACCAATGCGATTAGGCCCACTTCCTAAAATCATAATTTTAGGTTTGTCTGTGTTTATCTTGATCTCATCTTTAATATGGTAGCTTGAATAGTAATAAGCCGAATCAGATGTACCACTTACATGAACTCCTTCCCATGCTTCTGTAATACCATATAGAAGGCATTTAGCTCTTACTTCTTCCTCAGAGATTTCTAGGATTTTAGCTAAGTATTTGTCTGAGAAACCATCTTGTTTTGCTTTAAGAAGAATTTCTTTAGAAGGGAAAGTTCCTTTCATAGCAATGAGAGCATTTTCTTCTTCTACTAATTCTTTCATTTGCTCAATGAAATAAGGTTTAATTTTGGTAAGGTTAAAGAGTTCTTCTACAGTAGCACCTTTTCTAAGGGCTTCATACATAATGAATTGTCTTTCACTGGTTGGCACATGAAGTTTAGCTAAAAGTTCTTTTTTCGTTAATTGATTAAAGTCTTTAGCAAAGCCTAAACCATAACGACCTGTTTCAAGGCTCCTGATAGCTTTTTGGAAAGCTTCCTTATAAGTTTTACCAATACTCATAACTTCCCCTACAGCACGCATTTGTGTGCCCAGTTTATCTTCTGCATTTTTAAACTTCTCAAAAGCCCAGCGAGCAAATTTAATAACCACATAATCCCCATCTGGTTTGTACTGATCTAAAGTACCATATTTACCACAAGGAATATCTGCTAAGGTAAGCCCAGTCGCTAACATAGCTGATACAAGAGCAATAGGGAAACCTGTTGCTTTAGAAGCAAGAGCGGAGGAACGAGAGGTCCTTGGATTAATCTCGATAACAATGATACGACCTGTTTCTGTATGACGTGCGAACTGTACATTGGTACCACCTATAACTTCTATAGCCTCTACAATTTTGTAAGCCTGACGCTGAAGTTCTTGCTGAACATCTTCTGAGATAGTAAGCATCGGTGCTGAGCAAAAAGAGTCGCCTGTATGTACGCCTAATGGGTCAATATTTTCGATAAAGCATACTGTAATCATATTTCCTTTAGCATCACGTACAACTTCTAATTCTAGCTCTTCCCAGCCTAAGATAGACTCTTCTACTAAAACCTGCCCTACTAAGCTAGCTTGAAGTCCCCTAGCACAAACAGATTTAAGTTCTTCTGTGTTATAAACCAAACCACCACCTGCACCTCCCATGGTGTAAGCTGGTCTAAGTACAACAGGATAACCTAACTGCTCAGCAATAGCTAAAGCTTCTTCTACAGTATAAGCCACTTCACTTCTAGCCATTTCAATGCCTAAGGTATTCATGGTCTTTTTGAATTCAATACGGTCTTCGCCTCTTTCAATGGCATCTACTTGAACACCTATAACTTCTACATTATATTTCTTTAAAATGCCTAGTTGATTGAGCTCAGAGCATAAATTAAGACCTGATTGACCTCCTAGATTGGGAAGTAAACAGTCTGGACGTTCTTTCGCGATAATTTCTTCGAGACGCTCTGCGTTGAGAGGTTCAATATAGGTAATATCTGCAATATCTGGATCAGTCATAATCGTTGCGGGATTAGAATTAACTAAAATAATTTGATGACCTAAATTTCTTAGTGCCTTACATGCCTGCGTTCCTGAATAATCAAACTCACAAGCTTGACCTATAATAATAGGACCTGAACCAATAATTAAAACCTTTTTACTCTCCATTAATCACGATCCTCCAAAATTGAAATTGATGATAATCAAAACAAATTACTAATTAAAGTATATTATTTAGACTTTTCATTAATTACTAGTATAGCATAATTATACACTCATCACAAAGTATTTAGCTTGTTTATTGCATATTTTTATACTGATATGTATTTTTAAACATGCTTACTACACTCAAATCATTTTAAATATAAGCCTTATTATATAATAATTAAATAAAACTCATAGTCTCTTATAAGCTCACCTTTATCTTTACATCCGCTAAAAGAGGCTTTCTCAAAAGTTGTACCTTTTGAGAAAGCCTCTTTTAACTGTTTTCTTTACAATAGAAAATGCCTCATTTACTGAGTCAAATAATCATATAAATGATCAGGTACACTATGTGCCATATCAAAGATGATGTTGACAATAGGTTTATCCTCACCTTTATCATTTTTAATCGTTGTCCCCGCTAATGCCATAGGTTCTACATCTCCCATATAGTAGAAATCTGACCCTTCACCATCACTCTTTTTAACAAACAAAGGGATGCGAAGACCTAGCTTTGCATGGTCTCTAATCGTAATAGCTTCCCTTGACTCAGTAGTAACACCACTTCTAGTCATCCAGCTAAATTGCTTTTTATTAAGGAAACAATCCTCATACTTTGTACTTTCACTAATATCTTCTTGCTTATGATAGGTTACAAAAATAGGACATGTATTATACTTGATGCGATAACCGTACATCGTGGAAGACTCATCATTTTCCCAATTTAAAATGCGACATACATCTTTTCTTGAATACTTTTGATATCTAATAAAACCTTTTTCATAATGTTCTAGCTTATAGGCTCTATTAAATCGGTCCAAGGCATACGCTATAAGGTCTAAAAGATAAGCTTTAAAGATAGGATTTTCAAGGTCGCTTCTTAATGCCTCGCTTCTCTTAAATGATTCACCTTCTGTTAAAACACTATGAGGCTTTGCATACTTATCTTGGTCTTGTTTCTTAAAAAAGTCACCGTTTAAATAACGTGTAGTAGATACTAAAGTTGCCTCCGTGGGCTCATAGCCATATTCTTCTTTTATACCCTCTTGTAAGCTGGCTTTAGTTAAGGACTCATTATTTATAAGGGCTTCAAGTAGTATCAGTTCCTCTATGCGTTTACCACTGCCTAATTCCTTAGAGTAAAATTCTAGATGAGCCTTTTCTACTTGTGACAAATCAGCTACTTGCTCCTCATCAATAGCTACCACAAACTGATAGTAAGAGCCTGAGTACTCTACAAAAGCAAAAGGATCACGGCTTCCATGTCTTATGAAATCCATCATTTTAGGAATTCTGCCTAATTTGAATTTCAAAAGCCTATACTCTTCTACTAATGCTTTCTTGGTAGCCATGTTAGTGTTATTAATAGCTTCGTAAATACGCTCTTTAGTAATACGGTCAAAGTTCACTGTAGAAACACCTGGTATACTACAGCTTCCACTACTTATTAGCTTTCTAAGATGATCTTTATTAAAGGAATTGTCCCCATATAAAGCAATTGGCAGCAAAAAGTTATTGGCATAGTTTCCAATAAAGTCAATCACTACTACATATTCCTTACCTTCACTTTTCCTTAACCCACGTCCTAATTGCTGCACAAATACAATAGAAGACTGAGTGGGACGTAGCATAATTATTTGATTAACTGAGGGAATATCTACCCCTTCATTAAAGATATCTACAGTAAAGATATAATCTAAATACTCGCCTTCTCTTTCGTCCTTCTCTAGCTTTTCAATAGCTGCTTCTCTTTCAGCCTCACTACTGCTACCATCTAAGGCAACGGTTTGATAATTCCTTCGATTAAACTGCTCCGAAAGTTCCTTAGCTTCTTTAACACTACTGCAAAAAACTAGGCCCTTTACCCTGCCATGATCACAACCGTACAGCTTGGCTTTATCTAAAATGTGTTGCACCCTGGCGTCACATACTAGATGGTTAAATGCTGTTTTCTCATCTATAACCTGTCCCTCTATTTCTAGTTCACTAACCCCGTAGTAATGGAAAGGACATAGCATTTGCTCCTCTAGAGCTTTATTTAGCCTAATCTCATACGCAATATTATAATCAAAAGTCTTATAGATATCATAACCATCTGTACGTTCTGGTGTAGCTGACATGCCTAACAAGAATTTAGGTTTAAAATGCTTTAATATCTTTTCATAACTACTAGAACCTGATCTATGTACTTCATCTATGACAATATAATCAAAATGATCTGGTGCAAACTGTTCTAAAATATAGTCTTTCGACAAGGTCTGAACTGTAGAAAATAAAAACCTAGCTTCATACTCCTTGCTATTACCACTAAGTATTCCCATTGTAACGTCTCGGCCAAATATCTTCTTATAGCTCCTTAGAGAAGCCCTTGTAATATTTTCTCTATGTACCACAAATAAAAGTCTTTTTGGATTAACCCTCTTGGCATCAAAAGCTGAAAAATAAGTTTTACCTGTTCCTGTAGCAGAGATTAAAAGGGCCTTATCCTTCCCTTCATTTCTCAGCTTTTCTAAGGACTCTAATGCTTCTAACTGCATCTTATTAGGTAAGATTGTCTTGGTAGTTTGCACATCGTACATTACCTGCTTACTTGCCTTATATTGTTCCTTATAAATTTTCTCATAGTCCTCTAACCACTCATCTGTTACTTCTAAAGCTCCATTAAAGGTACGATTAAACTCTTTCATGGTATACTGCAAAAGGTCGCCATCCTCCGCTGATGACACCTTTAAGTTCCATTCTTTGTTATAGCTGAGTGCATTTTGAGTTAGATTGCTACTCCCAATAATTAGAGTAAATCTAGTACCTTTTCTAAAAATATAACTCTTAGCATGGAAATTATCTTCTGTTACAATTTTAAGCTCAATATTGGTAAGCGACTTTAATCGCCTAAGTGCCTGTGGCTGTGTAAAGTTCTGATACTGCGACGCAATAATCTTCCCCTTTACGCCTCTTTCCTCTAATTCTTTTAAAGCATTAATGATAGAAGCAACTCCGCTATTAGTGATGAATGCTACAGAAAAGTAGAAGGCATCACATTCTTTTAACTCCTTAATTAGAGTAGTTAATACCTTCTTTTCTTCTTTCCTATCATTAACTAATAAGCTAGGCTGATACTCCTCTAAAGATATTTTTTGAAAATTAATAAAACCTGTGTGGAGTCCCTTTTGTAATTCCTCTATAAAGTTCATTCACATTCCTCCTGTAAACGCTTTACAATAGGGATATCTGCTGGCGCCCAGTCTAAGGTCATTAATTCCCTTTTAGTAAGCCACTTATGATCTACATGTTCCTTTCTTTCAAAAGCTTGGTTACTTACGCGGCAAATAAAGCTATGCATAGTAATGGCAAAGTCAGGATATACATGCTCTACACTCATGTAATAGTCTTCTTCTCTCACCTCTACTTCTAAAGCCATCTCCTCTACTAACTCTCTTTGAAGGGCTTTAGCCCTTGTTTCTCCTAGCTCTATCTTCCCCCCTGGAAATTCATATTTATAAGAGATATACTCATATTTACCTTTATCCCTTTGCATACACAAAATTTTGTCTTCGTACATTATAATAGCAGCCACTACTTCATGTTTTTTCATTTGCAATCTCTCCCATAAACTTTTTGTTTTTATCTTTATTGTAGCAGCTTATGAGGAAAAGTTTAAGGGTTTAATGTAGCTTTCTAACCTCTTCTAGCTTAAGCCCTATCTTCTCTGCTATAACCTCGTCTTCTAATATTCCTATTAGCGCTTTTGGGACCTCTTTTTCTTTAAAGTCTTTAAGTCAAACTTACAAGCAGTTTTCTCATGTTTCATTCCAATAATAATAACGTATAAAGCTTCTTAGTAATTTGTTCTTGTAAAGCAATAGCTATGTAGGGAGACTAGTGGACTTGCTGGAAGATGCCTTGGAGCAGAGCTTAGAAACTCTTAATGAAGTAATTCTTATGGGTTTTAGGACGAGTGTTTGAGTGTAACGAGTTTTCGTCCGTTCATAAGGATTACGAATTTAGAGTTTCTTAGCAGAGTGAGATAGCAGCTGGAAGCAAGTACACTAGTCGGACTATATAGCGGCAGTTTAGCTTTATGCTTTATTATTTAAATTTCTATTTGAATAGCTGAATAAGCACAAAGTCACTTTACATTTTTACACAAAGCAAAGACTATCCTATACTAAATAACCCAGTACCAAAAATAGCACCTCAATCGAGGTGCCATTTTTATATGTTATATCTACACTATTATCTAACAAATCCTAATTAGCCCAACCTAATTTCCTATAGGTCTCGATAGTAAGCCACTCTTTAGAGAAAGCTTCTTCTGTATTATTTTGCTGTGCTTCTTCGTACTGGCTAATAAAGGTCTCTACTTCTTCTTTAGACGCTGCATTTATAGCAAAGCCCCTGCCATTTACCACTGGGTAGCCTGTGTATTCATACGCTTCTAAAGGTACTAGTGCTGCTACTTTGCCTTCTCTGATTTGAACTGCTACTTGGTCTCTTAGCACTAATACATCAAAGTAAGCTGGATATTTATAGCTTTCACCTTCTAGTGGTACTTCTTCTCCCACCTCATATTGCAACTTAGCTGCTTCTTTCTTTTCAATGGTATAGTCCCCAGTGCTATAGTAGAATTCATCGAAAATATCTATTCTCGCTTGTAAGTCCTCGCTAGCAAATATGCCTTTATCAGCTAAGGCTATGTCTCCTTCATCTGAAGTAATAATACCGCCACCTGCTACATCATAGTCTTCTACAATAACAAAACGTCCTGTTCCTGGCACTGTAGCAATATTATCAAAAACTACTGCTTCTTTAGTCTTTACAATAACTTCTGCTACACCATTTAAGGCAACTGAAGTACTTTCTTCCTGACTATTTAAGCTTGTAGCATCAATCACTCTTACAATGCTGTCAATCTCACCTTCTACCTCTTCTGTAGCTAGTTTAAATTTGTATTTCTTTCCCACTACTAAAGAATTCTTGCCCATCCAAAAGATACTAGCTTTAAACTTATTTGATACCTTTGGTGGCTCACTTTTATGAGTAATGACCTCTCCTCTTTTATTAAAGAATTCATCCTCTACGATAATCCCTATAGATTCCCCTGCTTTACCCTCTTCTTTTTTATCTTTCTCTGCCCAATAAGCAATGCTTTTGATGCGAGTTGTTTTTCCTTCTGGATAGATAGCAATCTCATCGCCTACCTTTAGGCTACCACTTTCAATTCGCCCTACAATGATACGTCTATCATCAAATTTATAAACATCTTGAATAGGTAAACGAAGTGGTTTATCTTCTATTCCCTTATCCTTCTCGATTAAATCTATGCCCTCAATAATAGAGGTTCCTGTATACCAAGGCATCTTATCTGAAACATTTACGATGTTTTCTCCATAGAAAGCGGATACTGGAATATATTTAAGTGGATGCACACCAAGATTTCCCAGGAAATCTCCTATTTCGTTGCAATGCCTGTTAAATACTTCTTGTGAATACTCTACTAAATCCATTTTGTTGACAACGACATATACTTTCTTTATACCTAAGAGAGAAAGTATATAAGCATGTCTTTTAGATTGTTCTTGCACGCCATCTTTAGCATCTACTACTAAAAGAGCTGCTTCTGCATTGGCTGCTCCTGAAATCATGTTCTTTAAAAACTCCTTATGACCAGGTGCATCTATAATGACATAATCTCTCTTGTCTGTATGGAACTGCAACTGCGTTGTATCTATGGTAATCCCTTGTTTTTGCTCTTCTTCAAAAGCATCTAATAAATAAGCATACTCAAAAGGCTTTCCTGTCTCCTTGGCAATACGCTTTACCTTCTCAATAGCACCCTCTGGTAAAGAGTTCGTATCATATAATAATCGCCCTATTACCGTTGATTTACCATGGTCAACATGCCCTACTACGACTATATTTAAAACTTCCTTATTAATGTTACTCATCGAATATCCCTCCCGATTAATCAATCATCCGTGCCCACTTTAAGAACTGTCCCTTTTTGATTCGTCTCACTTTTTTAAGAACCGTCCCCATTTTGCTTCATCTCATCTTTTAAGAACCGTCCCTCTTTTGCTACTCTTTTGCTGCTACATATAACCGTCCTTGCGAAGTTTTTGCATTGCGTAAGAATCCTCTTGATCTTGCGCCCTACCTGCACGCTCACTTGTGGTAGTTGTTTTTAATTCTTCGATGATTTCATCGATAGTGGTTGCATTTGAATCGATCTTTCCTGTACATGGCGCACAGCCTAAGCTACGATAACGTTTACCGTCCCTAGCATAATAAAGGTCAATAAGAGGAATGTTTTCCCTTTTGATATATTCCCAAATATCAATTTCATTCCAGTGAAGAAGAGGATGGACACGAATATGGTTTCCCTTTGGAAAGTCTGTTTTAAATTGATCCCATAACTCTGGTGGTTGATTCGCATAATCCCACTCATCATTTTTATTTCGTTCACTAAAGACTCTTTCCTTTGAACGTGAGCCTTCTTCATCTCTTCTTACTCCTACGATTAGTCCTTCAAAACCATATTCATGAACTACTTGCTGAAGTCCTTCTGTTTTTAGAGCTTTACAGCATACAAGGCGGCCTTGATGTGGGCCCATACCAGCTTCTATAGCTGCTTTATTCGTATGAACAATAAGGTCTAGACCCATTTCCTTTGCTACTCGGTCACGATAAGCTATCATCTCTGGTATTTTGTAAGTGGTATCCACATGAATGAATGGAAAAGGACAGTGTCCATAAAAGGCTTTTTTAGCAAGCCATAATAAAACGGTTGAGTCTTTCCCTATTGACCAAAGCATACCTAATTTACCTAGCTTTTTGTATGCCTCTCTTAAAATGAAAATACTATGTGCTTCTAATCTATCTAGATGATCCATCTTTATTTACCCCCTTAATATGCATTTGCTTGTTTTTTATTAATCGTAATCTTTGTCTTTTCCTGCTGCCTATCTTCTATAATCCAATGTAGTAAATCTCCCTCTGCTTGGGTATGCATAATGCTTCCCTTGCCACCTATATCTGCTCCTAAGAAATAAGAGATGGCTTCCACATGGCATTCTTTAATGCAAGCTGCACAGCCCCAACATTCCTCTGGGCTTCTCATCACTGCTTTTCTCTCTTCATCTTGCCTAATTAAGTTTCCAGGGCAAGCTTTAGTGCACTGACCACATCCTACGCAGCGGTCTTTATGAATATAAATGCTCATAATGTTCACCCTCCTTTACCAGTTCTCTTAGGATAATCTTAACCTGGCCATCTTCCCATCTAGAATTCACATATTTTAGCCATGCTTCATCCTTCTCTGGGTAATCTGCATGCTCTGCAAAACTATGCCATCTGGTTTCCTTCCTTGCCTTAAGATGTGCAATGAGTACCCTAGCCACTACTAAACGATCCTTTAATTCATAGAGCTTAGTCAGCTCATAAGCATCTGGAGCTACTAAAGTTTCTACTAACTCACTGAGCTCTTTAAGCTTAGATTCAGCTGCAAGTAACTGCTTCTCATTGTAACGGTAGTGACTCGTAATCCCACCTGCATAAGCATCCATGACCTTTTGCATAGCTTCCTCTAGCTGCGCAGTAGTATAGAAGTTTACACTTTCCTTATTTAAAAGCTTTTCTACCTTTTTAAAGAAGGCTACATCTTTTTCTTCTACCTCTTTTTCTAAACCTTCTCTTGAAGCTTCTTTAGAGATGACTGCATCAGCATCATTTGTAGCTAAATACTCTATAGCTGCCTGCGCTGCTAACTCTCCCTCTACTAAAGCCCCTGTTACATACTTTTGTGGACAGCCTCCTGCTACATCTCCTGCTGCATAAAGGCCTTTTAAGGTAGTAGCTCTCTTATCATCAACCCAATAACCACTAGCTGTATGTCCCCCTATGATATAAGGCTCTGTCCCTTCTATCTCCACGCTTTCCTCACTTGGCCCTTTACCTGCTTCTATCCATTTAAGCGTTTGAGCTGGTGACATATTGAGGTAAGCTTTTAACAGCTCCTCTTCTTTTGTTTCATCTATGCCTTCTGTTTTTAAATAGCATGGACCTCTTCCTTCTTCATTTTCCTTTACCGTACCATAAACCCTTTGAGAAGTGGTTAAGCCATATTTCTGTTCATAAACCTCTCCTAATCGGTTAATCTGTTTTGCTCCTACACCTTGAGCAATGGTGCCTGTAGGTGAAATAGTATCCTTACATCTTAAAGC
This sequence comes from Bacillota bacterium, assembly GCA_023393125.1. Classification (GTDB taxonomy): domain Bacteria; phylum Bacillota; class Clostridia; order Lachnospirales; family Cellulosilyticaceae; genus Cellulosilyticum. The sequence continues at coordinate 53,615 of JAEWMQ010000005.1, read as the reverse complement.
TATAAAACGCATTTCAAAGGTAGTCATTTCTGCTCCTGCTCGAATGCCCATGGCATAACCTGCACCTGTATTAAATGGGCTATACCACATTTTGTGTCTTGAAAATCCTGGGTTATTAGGCCTATAAATACCTGACGCTCCTCCAGTTGTACAAATAACCGCCTTTGCATGAATACTATAAAATACTTCTTCCTCTACCCCTATAGCGTATACACCTACTACTTGATTGTCTTTAACTTTGTAATCAATCGCGTTTACCTGCTCTAAGATTTGAACGTTAGGCCTATTGTTAATGGCATCAGCTAATAATGGCTTTATATTTTCACCATTAATCTTGATATTCCTATTTCCTCTAGCTACGTATTCACCATTTTCATCTTTTAAAATCACAAGTCCAAGTTCTTCTAGACGTTTCGTTACCCTATTAAGGCCCTTTGACATAGATAGCAGCAAGTCACCTCTTACAATCTCCTCTGCATCCTTTCTAGCATAAGCTACATAATCCTCAGGCTTTTGTCCCTTTACTATATAGGCATTAAGGGCATTCACTCCAGCAGCCAAACAACCGCTTCTTTTAATATGAGCTTTCTCTAACACCAATACCTTGTAATCACTTTGCTCAGCTATGGTCATTGCTGCATAACACCCTGCTGTTCCACCACCTACAATGACAACATCTGTCTCTATTACTTTCCTTTGCATCTTTTCGCCCCCTATGTTGTTTTAAATAAATATAGGCATTGCATCTTGTTTTAATTTATTTTCCAAAATCTTTGTTTCTGTTTCATTAAATAAATAGAGACGATGTACTAGTACTTTTACCCGCTCACCGATTTGCACTTCTCTATCTTCTAAACTACGATAGCCAATGAGCTGCGTCTCTCCAATATCCACGGTTACTTCTAAATTACTTCCTCTAAAAAAGATATCGATGACTTCTCCTTCTGTAGCTGCCAGTGCCCCTACAAACTCCTTATCCATCTTATGGATTTCTACAAACTCTGGCCTTACTACAGCTTTAATCCCGTGTTCACTTTCTTCAAAACCTCTAATCTTGTGATAATTTTCTATGACCTGAGACTCACCCACGAACTGGGCTACAAAAGGTGTTTTAGGCTCTTTATAAATACATATAGGGGTTCCCTTTTGTTCTATGCATCCTTTATTAGTCACAATAATCTCATCTGCAATCTCCACGGCTTCTTCCTGATCATGGGTTACGAAGATGCTGGTAATATTAAGCTTTTTCACCATTTGCTTGAGCCAGCTTCTTAATTCCTTTCGCACCTTGGCATCTATGGCTGCAAAAGGTTCATCTAATAGAATAAGCTGAGGTCTTGGCGCAAGTGCTCTAGCAAATGCAACTCTTTGCCTTTGGCCTCCTGAAAGCTGATGAGGGAGGCGTTTTTCTAATCCTTGAAGTCCAATAAGCTCAATCAGTTCCCTTACCCTTTTATCTTTCTCTACCCTAGATACCTTTTGAACATCAAGTCCAAAAGCAATATTGTCATATACATTCATATGCCTAAAAAGGGCATAGCTTTGAAAAACAAAGCCTATTCCTCTTTTTCCCGGCTCTATGTCATTGACTCTGACCCCATTAATAATGATGTCTCCTGTATCTGGTGTTTCTAAGCCTGCTATCATTCTTAAAATAGTTGTTTTCCCACTACCACTAGGACCTAGCAAACCCACTAATTGTCCTTTTTCAATACTAAAATTCACATCTTTAGATGCTTCATAGTCTCCAAACCGTTTATTAAGCCCTTTGACTTCAACATACATTATAGGTCACCCCTTTTAGCTTTTTTCTCTACCAGATTTCTAAGAATTAATATCACGACTGCAATAATGACCAAAACAGATGCCACACTAAAAGCAGCTGTAAACTGATACTCGTTATATAAGATTTCAATGTGTAATGGCAAAGTATTTGTCTTACCACGTATATGTCCCGACACAACAGATACTGCGCCAAACTCACCCATAGCCCTTGCACTACACAAGATGATGCCATAAAGTAGTCCCCACTTAATATTAGGTAAGGTCACTCTTCTAAAAATCGTTCCTCCCTTAGCACCCATTAAAGCCGCTGCCACCTCTTCTTCACAACCTTGTGACTCCATAAGGGGGATAATCTCTCTGGCTACAAAAGGAAAGGTTACAAAAATAGTCGCTAATATAATCCCTGGCACTGCAAATATAATCTTAATTCCAAAAATAGTTAAAAGCTCATGGAACTGTCCTTCTCTACCAAAGCTTAATACAAAGATTAAACCTGCAATAACAGGGGAAATGGCAAATGGTAAATCAATAAAACTAAGCAGAAAATTCTTTCCCTTAAATTGAAACTTAGTAATTGCCCATGCTGCGCAAAGGCCAAATAGTGTATTTACCGTAACAGCTACTATGGTTGCAAGCAGTGTAAGCTTTAGTGCTGCTAGGGTATTAGGCTCTATAATGGCCCTACCATACTCTACAAATCCTTTTTTTAAGGCCTCTATGATAATGAGGACGAGAGGAAACCCTAACATAAGAGTAAGAAAAGCTATACTTATTCCTATTAAGCTTTTTCTAATTAAAGAAGTCTTTTTTCTAATTTGATCTGTATTCACTCTTCTTACCCCCTTACAAATTTGTTATTATAGTGTGCAATCAGATTAATAAAGAGTAGCATCACAAAAGATATAAGCAGCATAATCACTGCAATAGCCGTAGCACCTGCATAATCATATTGTTCTAGCTTCGCCATAATGAGGAGTGGTGCAATCTCTGTCTTCATTGGCATATTGCCTGCTATAAAAACAACACTGCCATACTCCCCTACGCCTCTAGCAAAAGCCAAGGCAAAGCCTGTTAATAAAGGTGCCAATAACTCAGGGAAAATCACCTTTATAAAAGTTCTAACAGGCCCTGCACCTAACATGGTAGCTGCTTCTTCATACTGCCCATCTAAGGTTTCCAAAATAGGCTGCAAGGTTCTTACGACAAAAGGTAGCCCTGTAAAAATAAGGGCTACAGTAATACCAAAAGTAGAAAAAGAACCTTTAATGCCTACCTGATGTAAGACTTTGCCAATCCATCCATTCTCAGAGTAAAGCGTTGTTAAAGCAATCCCAGCTACTGCCGTTGGTAAAGCAAAGGGTAAGTCGATGCACCCATTTAAAAAATGCTTAAAAGGAAATTCATATCTCACTAAGGTCCACGCTAAGATTAACCCAAATACCCCATTAATTAGTGCCGCCATAAAAGCACAGCCAAAACTCACCCTATAACTGGCAAGTGCTCTAGGATTTAATACCGTGTCAAGAAAGCCCTGCACGCCCATATCTGCTGATTTCAGTACGACACTAGAAAGTGGTATGATTACAATTAAGCTTAAAAACACTAATGTCATTCCTAGCGTTAGCCTAAAACCTGGTATAACTCGCTTTACTCGCTTCATCTTAAACCCCCTACTTATTATTTGGCTGGTACATAAATCTGATCAAATATACCACCGTCAGCAAAATGTTTTTCCTGCGTTACTCGCCAGCCGCCAAAGACTTCATCTATAGTCACCATTTTGACTTCTGGGAAGTAATCCTTATACTTCTTAGCAATTTCTTCATTGATTGGTCTATAATAATTCTTTGCTGCAATCTCTTGACCCTCGTCAGAATATAAATACTCTAAGTATGCCGTTGCTACTTCTCTAGTCCCCTTCTTATCAACTACATCATCTACGATAGCAACTGGTGGCTCTGCTAAAATACTGATTGAAGGTACAACGATATCAAATTGATCTTTTCCTAATTCATTTATAGATAAAAATGCTTCATTCTCCCATGCTAAAAGCACATCACCTATGCCTCTTTCCACAAAGGTAGTAGTAGCTCCCCTTGCTCCAGAGTCTAAAACTTCTACGTTTTCATAGAGTTTTTTAATAAAATCTGTTGTAGCAGCTTCATCACCATTAAAAGTTTCTAATCCATAAGCCCAGGCTGCAAGGTAGTTCCATCTTGCTCCACCTGAAGTTTTAGGGTTAGGTGTAATGACAGACACATCTTCTCTAATTAAGTCATCCCAGTCTGTAATGTCTTTTGGATTATCTTTTCTCACTAAAAATACAATAGTTGAGGTATAAGGCGAACTGTTATGCTCAAACTCTGCTTGCCATTTCTCATCGATTAGTCCTGCATCACTTACGGCGTCAATATCATAACCAAGTGCTAAAGTAACGACATCCGCTTCAAGCCCCTCTATAACTGCCCTACCTTGTTTACCAGAACCTCCATGAGACTGATTAATCGTTACCTTCTGCCCTGTCTTTTGCTCCCAGTACTTACTAAAGGCTTCATTGTACTGTGTATAAAGTTCTCTCGTTGGATCATAAGAAACATTCAAAAGCTCAACAGTATCTGCTGTACTCGCTTCTTTTTCAGTATTACTACAGCCACTCACGCCCATGGCTAACATGCATCCTATACCTACTACCTTAAGAAATCTTTTCCATGTTTTATTACCGCTAAATACTTTTGACATTTCTTAGTCACCCCTTTTTTATATTTACTTTTTCATTTCCTAGTAAATATATGTTTTTAGTATGGTATTAAATATATACTGTGAGCATTTATTTGTCAATTTAAAATTTACTTAATCTTATGAATCTGCTATACCTTTTAACTATATCTCGAAATAGGTTTTTTATTACACTTTAAATAGTAACCGAATCATCTTTTTTGAATAAATTAAAAGGTATGATAGAAAAGCAGAATCCTATCATATAAAAGAGCGTGTTATCAACCAAGTATATGCTTGTTTGATAACACGCTCTTTTCATTTCATCAGAGTATTATTCATTTTACTTTGTATGCTTTATGTCTCTTTATTCCTTATTGAATATCTTGCAAAGCATCATAACCTTCTTCTCCCGTACGTACTTTTATCACATTTTCTACGTCATATACAAAGATTTTACCATCTCCAATATGACCTGTGTAAAGCACACGTTTAGCTTCTTCTACAACAGTACTTACTGGAATCTTACATACTACAATATCTATCTGAATTTTAGGAAGCAAGTTGATTTCCAGAGGGGCACCGCGATAATATTCTGTTGAACCTTTTTGCATACCACACCCTAATACATGATTAACCGTCATACCCGTAATACCAATTTGATTCATAGCTGCTTTTAATGCCTCGAACTGACTCTCTTTAGTAATAATCCTGATTTGTGTCATTTTTACATCAGAACCAACTAGAACTGGACTTGCTGCACGTTCTACTGGAACAGCAATCTCTGGGCTTACTTTTCCACTCTCTACTGTACTAGCGATTTCTCTTGATGCCATACCGCCCATAGTATAGAAATCAGCATAAGCACTCACTAAACCATGTTCTGGCAAATCTAGACCACTTATTTCTTCTTCTGCTGATACTCTTAAACCAACGGTATGTTTTAAAATTTGAAATACAATCGTCATAGTAACAGCAACCCAGCAAAATACTGAAATAACACCTAAGATTTGAATGCCTAAGAACTGTGCACCGTGACCATAAAAAAGTCCTTCAGAAGTAGAGAAGAGACCTGTTAAAATTGTACCTGCTGCTCCACAACAGCCATGCACACCAATTGCACCAACAGGATCATCAATCTTTAATACTTTTTCAATAAACTCAATACCAAATACAACAACAAATCCTGCGATAATACCAATAAAGAATGCGCCCATAGGGTCTACAACATCACACCCTGCTGTAATGGCTACAAGACCTGCAAGAGAACCATTTAAAGTCATTGAAACATCTGGTTTTTTATAGCGAATCCATGTAATGATCATAGTCGTTAATGTTGCTACTGCTGCTGCTAAGTTAGTGGTTGTAAAGATAGAACCCATAGCGATTAAAGAAGCATCACCTTCTGCATTTACAGTAGAGCCACCATTAAATCCAAACCAGCAGAACCAAAGGATAAATACACCTAAAGCCCCGAGGGTAATACTATGACCTGGTATAGCCTTTGCCTTGCCATCTTTAGTGTATTTACCAATTCTAGGTCCTAATATCTTTGCACCAACAAGGGCTGCAACACCACCTACCATATGAACAGCCGTTGAACCTGCAAAGTCATGAAAACCTAATTGAGAAAGCCATCCACCACCCCATATCCAGTGACCAGAAATAGGATAAATCACCGCACTAATTACTGCACTATAGATACAGTATGAAATGAACTTTGTTCTTTCAGCCATAGCTCCAGAAACAATGGTTGCTGCTGTAGCACAAAATACTGTTTGGAAAATAAAAAATACATATTTAGGAATACCTACTGGTAAAACAGAGGCATAATCTCCTGTACTAAAGATATCAATACCTCCCACCAAGGCACTACTACCTGCAAACATCAGTCCAAATCCAAAAAACCAGTAAATCGGCGTACCAATTGCAAAATCCATTAAATTTTTCATAATGATATTTCCGGCATTTTTTGCCCTTGTAAAACCTGTTTCTACCATAGCAAACCCCGCTTGCATGAAAAATACCAACGCCGCTGCCACTAACACCCAAATTACACTTACAGATGAATACATACTCATTCCCCCTAATATACTATATTTTTTCATATAGGCCTCTTTACCATACTGTCTCCTAAGATGTCACTTGACTAGTTGTATTCTTAATGAAAGTTTAAGAAACAAAAAAAGGCGCTATAGATGATTATCTATAGCGCCTTTGCTATCCATTTATTAGTTTCTATCACTTTCTTTGTTTGAATTATATTATACAATTATAATAATTGCAACTATTTTATCGGAAAATAATTTTTATTTTATAGTACTTTATGCTTCTTTAGGATTATGGAACTCATCTATTATCCTTGTAGCTATATCAGGCTTACTATTATGTATCTGAGCTAAATATCTAAAATTACTACCTTCATATGATTGGATTTCCCCAAATAAACCTACCTCATAGCAATTACGCACAACATTAATGATACAATTATCAAAATGATTTTCACTACATGATTTGCACATTTTCAAAATATGAGCTATTCCTTTTATAAATGCTTCTTCATCATATATCTTAAAATCAACAAAAGGTATACCCTCTTGTCCATCTACAACATATGTAACACCATCTTTAAGGCATTTTGTAATACTATTCGTAGCATAGCCTACTATACAGTCAGGCTTAGAACAATTACCACATATACTTTCAGTCAAACAACAATTACCTAAATCATTTAACACTCTATTAAAATCCATATCTTTTGCCATAATTCCCATATCATTCTGTCTCCTTTTGGTCAATTTAAAAAATATAAATAGCTATAAGAAGAGCTCAAAATCACATACACCAGTTCCTCTTATAACTATTTTTATCATGCATAAATATCACAATTTATAATACATAGTATCATGTTTTAATAATAATAACAATTATCAAAATTTAAAATTCCTAGCTATATCTCATATCTCACAAAGTCATTTCCTGCTTACTTCTTATCACAAAAAAGTGGCTTAACTATGCTAAAAAGATCATTGATAGAAATAGACCTGCTTCTATCAATGACCTTTTATTAGTTTCTTATTAAATTTTCATCCGATATACTTAGGAAAAATAGTTTTCTTATCTAAACAAAAGGATTAAATAATCTACTGCTGATGCCACTATCAGAACGGCAATGCAGATTATACCCATTACTGACTTATACCCCATGAGCTGAAAATGTTTTTTCCATCCATTATTCTCATCCAGTTTTTCTGGCTTCTTGCCTTTTACCATAAGCATCCCTGCAATCAGAAACAAGCCAATTGCTACAACCAGCAGCAGCCCGTTTTTTGCCACTTCCAGTCCACTAAGTAGGGTAAAGTGGCTGAAAATAAAACCGCAAAGAAATAGCATCATTCCTACCACACTACTGGCTAGAACACCTATTCCCAAGGCTTTTAATCCATCTTGCAACCAGTCTTTCACTTTCTTCACTTTTAAAACTCCTCACTGTTACAGAAATGGCAGGCAACAAAATGGTTATTCCCTACATCTTGCATTTCCGGCATCTTTTCTTCACAGATTGGTTTTGCATATTTACATCTTTGTCTAAACTTACACCCTGGCTTAGGATTAATGGGGCTTGGCACTTCTCCTTCTAGATGGATTTTCTGTTTAGCTCTTTCCTCTTCAATATCCGGATCTGGAATAGGAATTGCAGAAAGAAGCGCTTGTGTATAAGGATGACGTGGATTTGAATACAACTCTTCTGAAGTGGTAAGTTCCACCAGTGAGCCTAAATAAAGCACTGCCACCCTGTCTGAAATATGTTTTACCATAGAAAGGTCATGGGCTACAAACATATAGGTAAGTCCCATTTTTTTCTGTAATTCTACTAGGAGATTTACAATTTGCCCCTGAATAGAAACATCCAGTGCTGAAATGGGTTCATCTAGCACCATAAACTCTGGCTCTACTGCTAGCGCACGAGCAATTCCAATTCTCTGACGCTGACCACCAGAAAATTCATGTACAAAACGATTGGCATGTTCTCTATTAAGTCCTACCAGTTCCAGATACTTATAAATCATCTGCTGACGTTCCTTTTTATCCTTTGCCATATGGTGAATGTCTATCCCTTCACCAATAATATCAGAAACTGTCATTCTTGGATTAAGAGAACCGTAAGGGTCTTGAAAGACCATCTGTACTTGTTTTTTAAATGCAAATTTTTCTTTTCCACTTAAGGCATGGACATCTTTTCCTTTAAACAGAACTTTTCCGTCCGTCCTGTCATAAAGACCAATACAAGTACGTCCACAGGTTGTTTTACCACATCCTGACTCTCCTACTACTCCTAGCGTTTCTCCTTTATAAATATCAAAAGATACATCGTCTACGGCTTTTAATGTGGCATTTTTACCTACCTCAAAATACTTTTTTAAATGTTGTACAGAAAGGATTACTTCTTTTTCTGCCATCTTATTTTCCTCCCTTCAAATCCGGCATGTCTACTTTCGGTGCCATTGGATGATGGAGCCAACAAGCTGCCGTATGACCGTCACCAAACTCTGTCTTATCAGGCATTTTTTCTTTACAGATTGGCATACAGTATCTGCATCTTGTAGAGAATGGACATCCAACTGGTGGATTTAATAAATCTGGAGGAATTCCAGGAATCGTCGCAAGCTCTTGCTTATTCTTAAGGTCCAGACGTGGTACAGACTGAATCAGAGCCCAGGTATACGGATGACGTGGGCGATAAAAAATGTCTCTGCTATTTCCGTATTCCACAATAATACCTGAATACATAACTGCAATTTTTTGAGCAATATTGGCAACAACACCTAAGTCATGTGTAATCATAATAACAGAGGTACTATTCTTTTTTTGAAGTCCTTTAATGATATCTAGAATCTGTCCCTGAATGGTTACATCCAGTGCAGTTGTTGGTTCATCACAAATCAAAACTTTAGGATCACATGCAAAAGCAATGGCAATCATAACACGCTGACGCATCCCACCAGAAAATTCATGTGGATACTGTTTCACACGTTTTTCTGGCTCAGGGATTCCTACAAGGCGAAGCATCTCAATAGCTTCCTTTGCAGCTTCCTGTTTGGTCATATGCTTATGCCCCATTAAGTTTTCCATAATCTGCTTTCCTACTCGCATGGTAGGATTCAGAGATGCCAGAGCATCTTGGAAAATAATCGCACACTCTCCTCCTTTATATTTTTTCCACTGCTTCTTATCATAGCTTAGGATATTTTCTCCGTTATAGAGAATTTCACTACCCTCTTTAATTTCACCCTGAGGCCCTTTAATGAGTCCAATAATTGACTTTGCCGTTACTGACTTACCACATCCGGATTCGCCCACAATGGCCATTGCTTCTCCCTTATCTAGTGAAAAGGAGACGCCTCTTACAGATTTTACCTCACCTGCATAGGTATGATAAGAAACTCTAAGATTATTCACTTCTAAAATAGGTTTATGTTCATTCATTTTTTTGTCTCCTGTCTACGCTTTTTTCACTTTTCCCTATTGGCGAAGTCTTGGATCTAATGCATCTCTAAGGCCATCTCCTAGAAGATTGAACGCCATTACGATGATACAAAGTATGCAGCATGGGAAAAACAGCTGTGCTGGATAGAAGTCCATATTCTGCTGTCCCATAGAAATTAGAACACCCAAACTAATAGATGGTGCCTTAAGTCCAATTCCAAGGAAACTAAGTCCTGCCTCAGTAAAAATGAACATAGGAATTGCTGTTGCTGTATCTAAAATCAAGATGCCAAGCATATTAGGAATATAGTGTTTCATAATAATGTGCACTGGACTTGCTCCTAGAACTTCTGCAGCATAAACATATTCAGATTCCCTTAACTGTTTAATCATACCGCGTACCTGTCTTGCTGTATTACACCATGCCGTAATACTTAGGGCTACCAGCAGTGCAAATAAGTTATTGCCTAGTACCATCATAATAAGAATGGTTATAAGCAGAGATGGAATAGAATTAATAACTTCAATCACGCGCATCATGACTTCATCTACCCAGCCACCAAAGTGTGCCATTAAAGCACCATAAATTGTACCGAAAACCAGCTTCAGCATGGTTGCAACAATAGCAATAACAAGGGAAGCTCTTGCGCCTACCCATACACGAGAAAATAGGTCACGCCCAAGATTGTCTGTTCCAAACCAGTACTTAGAAGATGGCTTTAGATTCTTTTCTACTACATTCATTGACTCATAATCATAACCTCTAATCATAGGTCCAATGATGACCATCACCACAAGAATCCCAAGTACAACTAAAGATGCCATCGCTATTGGATTTTTTTTAAGTCTCCTCCAGGCATCCTGCCAGTAGGAAACAGTAGGGCGGTCAATCCTGTTTGCATCTTCCTGATTATATCCAATGATTTTAAATTGATCTGGCGTTAATGCTGCCATAACTTCCTCCTTCTATCTGCTTTTTCCGGTCAGACTGATTCTTGGGTCTACCACAACATAAAGCAAATCTGTAATAAACAAAACAACAACATAAAGTGCCGCCAGTATAACTGTTTCACCCATAATAATAGATAAATCCTGATTATTTACAGCCGTTACATAATACTGCCCGATTCCAGGAATTGAGAAAATACTCTCTATGAAAAAGGAACCAGTAATACACATAGCAATAGACATTGGCAGCTGCGTAATAACAGGAATGAAAGAATTACGAAGAATATGCTTTCTAATAATTCTTCCGCTGCTCAGTCCTTTAGACTCAGCGGTAAGTACATAGTCCTGATTGATAACATCTAGCATAGATGTTTTGAGTAAACGGGCATAGGTTGCGATGTATGTAAAACATCCAGTAAGAGTAGGTAGTACTGTATACTCCCATCCTCCAAACCACAGATCTTTTCCTGTCGGCCATCCAATGGTAGGAAACATCCTTAGATTTCCTGCAAAGATTTTTTGAAGCAAAAGTCCAAATATCAAATGGGGGACGGATATTAAAAGTACCGACAGTGCAATGACCAGATAATCTGCAATAGTTCCCCGTTTAATGGCTGCTAGAATACCAAGTAATAATCCAACGGTAACGCCAAGTACTACCTGCTGAATCCCTAGACGTGCTGATACTGGTAATCTATCCTTAATTAGTCCTTGTACTGTTTGTCCTGCATATACAAAGGATTCACCAAAATCACCTACGACGATTCCCTTCATGGAAATCACATAGCGTTCCATCATGGGTTTATCTAGCCCATATTTTTTATATAAATTCTCCTTTACTGAAGGAGAAAGCTTATCTGCCCTTTCAGTAAGAGGATCTCCCGGAACAGCTTCCAGCAAGAAGAAGGTAGCCGTTGCAATCAGGAGCAATGTCAAAATCATTTCTGCAATACGGCGAATCAAATATTTGACCATAAAATTTACTCCCTTAATCTTATTAAGCCAAAGAAGAACTTACTATTCATAAGCTCTTCCCTGTACTTAACCTATTTTGTTCCTTATGATGGTTCTACTTTCTTTAGATACCTCTGATTACTTACCAGAAATAGAAGCTTTGTAAAGTTCCTGACTTGCTCCAAATGAAGAAGTATAGAAATCTTGTACCCAATTTTGATAGTAGTAATGCTTATCAGCGTAATATAAAGGCGCCATTGCTGCATCATCTAGTAAAAGTACTTTTTCTAAGTCTTGATAAGTAGCCATTCGCTTCGCAGAATCCTGCACACCTGTAAGAGAATCAATCATATTATCGTATTCAGTATTACTATAAAGTCCATAAGAAGAATAAACCCCTGTTTTCATGATATTTAAGAAATCAAGTGGGTCATTGTAATCGCTATACCATGCACTTACAAAGATATCAAAGTTAAAGGCATCTCTTTCTGATTTGAACATTGTATAGTCGCCTACAGTATTTAATTCTACTGTGATACCTAAGTTTTGACTTAATGACTGTTGAATGTATTCGCGTTCTAATTGGTTTTCTGTAGAAGAACCATAAGATAGTAAGACAAGTTTAATGTCACTTATTGGTGTTGTTACACCTAATTCATCAAGTCCTTTTTGGAATAATGCTGTAAGTACTTCTTTATTACCTGCATATTGTTCATATTCTGCTTTAATAGGTTCTTCACTTTCTAAACGATAAGACTTGCCATCCATAGTAATAGCTGGTGATACAAGTCCATATGCAGCAGAGTATCTTCCATATACAGCAGAAACCATTTCTTCACGATTGATTGCATATGAAATTGCCTTACGGATATTTACATTTTTCATGAGGCCAGATTGTCCTCCATTTTGATGTTCAAAGGCAATCATTGCAGTACCTGGATACTGCGTAGCAAGTGATTTGATATTTCCTGCTTGTACTTCTTTATCATATTTTGTAATATAATCACCAGATCCATCTAGTACATCTAGCTGACCATTATCAAACATAGTTGCTGCAGTGGCATCTTCTGCTACACAGAACCAGTTGATTTGATCTAATTTCACTTCATCTGCATTCCAGTAATATTCATTTTTTGTCCAAGTCATAGAGTTATCTTCCACAAGACCTGTCATAGCAAATGGTCCATTATAAACAGAAAGCTTCCAGTCTTTACCCCAGTTATCGCCTGCTGCTTCTGCAATATCCTGACGTGTTGGATAAAGTGGCGTAGCTACGAGTTTAGATTCAAAAGTAGGATCTGCAACTTTTAAAGTCACTTCAAAAGTATACTCATCTACTGCTTTAATGCCGACTGCATCTACAGAACCTAGTCCGTTATAATACTCCTCTGCACCTACTACGTTAAATAGGAAAGAGGCATAGTCATAAGCATTTTCTGGATTAATAAGACGTTTCCATCCATATTCATAATCTTTTGCTGTTACTGCTACACCATCAGACCATTTTGCATCTTGTCTTAAATGGAAAGTGTATACAAGACCGTTTTCAGAGACATCAATTGATTCAGCTCCTGCAAGTTCAAATGTATCACCATTTTCATCAGCTACGTCACGTAAAAGACCTTCGTAGCACTCTGCCATCATCCAGCGCCATCCCATATCTTGTACATCATAGTTGTTTCCGAAGCTTTTTGCTCTTAGATTAATTTGCTGAGCACTAGAACCTGTTGTTTCACTACCAGTGCTACCAGTTGCTGTACTTACTGTTGTAGTTCCCTCACTTCCACCACAGCCGGTTAATGTACCTACTGCCATGACACCTGTTAGTAAAAGGAATAACCATTTCTTTTTATTTACCATTTTTCTTCTCTCCTTCTTTATATCTCTATTTTTTTATACTTTCATTTTCATACTGCTTAGTCGCAGTGAGTCATAATACGGATGATTTCCTCATCTGTTTCATTCATGGCATTTCCACCTAGTCTGCAAATATTTTGGATGGTTGTCTCCACACAGTTTGAAACAATACCATCTTCTGCATAAAACTGCTGGCCATTTTGATACATGGAGTATCCCAAAATACCTGCTTCCACAGAAACTGCAATCTTAGCTGCACAGGAAGCTTTCGCTCCATCACAGAAAATACCGGAAACGATGGCAAGGGCATTCACTAAGGTATGAGCAATCTCTTTCTCACCACCACCATGCAAGTAGGCAATACCACATCCTGCTGCACAACCAGCGCTAGCTGCTCCGCAAAAAGCTGATAAAGGCCCAATGCCATGTTTAATATGTATAGCAATCAGATTGGAAATAACTAAAGCTCGATACAGCGTATCTTTTGGACATTTCAGATGTTTTGAATACACAATGACTGGTACAGAAACTGTAATACCCTGATTGCCACTACCGGAATTAATCACTACAGGAAGTTCACAGCCACCCATACGTGCATCAGATCCAGCTGCTGCTAGTGCCTTACTCATGATTTTTACATCATCACCACAGGTTTTTACCATAATGCTTCCAATATTAGCTCCCCAATCCTGTGCCATCCCCTCCTGGGCAATAGCATAATTATAGGAGATCTGCTGATCAAGCACTTCCTTTACATCCTCAATATTAACCGTAGAGGCAAAGCTGACAATGTCTTTGATGTTAAGAAGACCTTTGTCCACTTTAGGTGCCTGATTTTCCTCATAAGCTGGAGTTGTTTCAAGGTAATGAACCTCTCCATCCTTTTCAATGTAAACAATATTACAATGCGTTCTTGAAATACGAACAGCTGCCTGACTACCTTTAGCATAAACTGAAATCAAAATATCTAGCTTATCCCCGTCTTTTAATGGCTTGACATCCATTGGGGTATGTTCCAGATAGCTACGCATCTCATCTTTCTGCTCCTGAGTCAATTCTGAAATGACCTCAAGCTTCTTTTCTACATTTCCGCCAATAATTCCAGCAGCAGCTGCTGCCGGTATGCCTTTAAGCCCATCGGTATTCGGTACAATGACACTTTTTACATTCTTAATAACATTTCCACTGGCCTGAATCTCTACTTTTTCTGGAATATGACCAAGTACTTCCCTTGCTTTTGCTGCACAATAGGCAATAGCTATTGGTTCTGTGCACCCAAAAGCAGGAACTAGTTCAGCTTCCAGAATCTGTACATAAGCATTATAAATACGCTTCTCCAGTTCCATTACTAATCACCCCTTTTTTATGTTCTGACGGACAAAAGATCTCACATGGCAATTATCAGTTTTTTCTAATAAATAAAAAGACGCATAACTCTTTCACTGTTAAGTTGCTCTAACTATCACGCCCTTGTGAAAAAGTATATACGTCTTACTTGTCTTTCTTATCTTTCTGTTTCTTGTCACAGAAGCTCTGTCTGTCTCGCTTGTACTTTATTTGTTTTCGACATTTTACCACAAAATTTGCAATTAGGAAAATTAAAATATATAATAAGATAAATCATTTTTATTGATATAAAATAATAAAAATCAATAAACTGACTAATTAAGTCAAATAACCTTGGAGAAGGACATCAATAACTACTACATCATACAAGGAGTGCTTATATGGAACTAAAAAACATCAATACTTTTATTAAAGTGGCAGAATTAGGAAATATTACAAAAGCTTCCGCCGAACTTGGCTATGCACAGTCTACAGTCACCATGCAAATTAAACAGCTGGAGAATGAACTGCACGCCAATCTTTTTGAACGAAATGGAAAACGCATTAGGCTATCCGCTGCCGGACGTGATTTTTTAAAATATGCTTATCCTATCTCTAAATACGAAGCCATGGCCATTGACCATTTTCACCAAACAACAGAACCAGAAGGAACTTTGAATATAGGCGTTATGGAGACCTTGTGTTCTTCTGATTATGCAAATTTTTTCTATAACTTTCTTGAAAAGTATCCTAAGATTGCTCTGCACCTGAAAGTGGTTACTGCATCTTCGGCTGTAGATTATTTGGATAAAGGTCTATTCGATGTCATCTTTTTACTTGATCAAAAAACCATACGACCAGAATGGAAGACCATAAGAGAATTTCCTACTGAAATTTCCTTCTTCTGTTCAGCTTCCCATCCCCTTGCAAAGCAGAAAGAAGTATCTATGGAACGCCTTTTGGAGGAATGCTTTATCCTTACAGAAAAAGGTTGTAGCTATCGAAGGGTATTTGAAAATGATTTAACTGCTATGGGAAAAAAACTAGAATGTGTTACAGAAATAGGCCACACAAGCTATATCATTAAAGCTGTTTCAAGGCAGCTTGGAATCGGTCTTCTTCCTACCTTTACCTTGCTGGAGGAACAAAAACGCGGTGAGATTGCCCTCATTCCTATCAAGAATTACAAGATTCATCTCCCCCTACAAGTCATATATAATTCACAGCACAGAGTTTCTCTTCCTCTTAATACTTTCTTTCAAGAAGTGGAACGCATGGAGCAAATACATATTTCTACTAGCAACTTGTAGACGAGGCTAACATGCAAACAAGGGGCTAAACTTCATAGCCCCTTGTTAAAATAAATTAAATTCTCACAAAATAAAAGCAGCACACCAAAAGACTCTTCGTCCTTTAGGTGTGCTGCTTTTATTTTCACTTTTATGAAGAATAATAGATAAGCTACTATTTTGAAAAGCCTTCTAGCAGTTTTCTGCAATCTTATAAAGCAGTTTTTCTGTTGCTTCCCAGCCAAGGCAAGGGTCTGTAATAGACTTACCATATACTTGATTCTCACTAATTGGCTGAGCCCCATCTTCGATATAACTTTCAATCATAACCCCTTTTACAAGTTTCTTTAAATCAGAATTGTAAGATCTACTATGAAGTACTTCACTCACAATACGAATTTGTTCCATATATTGCTTGCCAGAATTGGCATGATTCGCATCAATGATAGCTGCAGGATTCTTTAAATCATGCTTTGCATAAAGTTCCATCATGAACATTAAATCTTCATAGTGGTAGTTAGGAATAGAAATCCCTCTCTTATTAACTGCTCCACGTAAAATAACATGAGCAAGGTCATTACCATCTGTTGTAACATCCCATCCACGATAAATAAAGTTATGAGGCTTTTGAGCTGCAATAACAGAGTTAAACATAACAGAAAAATCTCCACTTGTAGGATTCTTCATACCTACAGGAATATCCATACCACTAGCTGTTAAACGGTGTTGTTGATTCTCTACAGAACGTGCACCAACAGCTTCATAAGATAAAATGTCATCTAAGTATCTACGATTTTCTGGATATAACATCTCGTCTGCTGCAGTAAGCCCTGTTTCTTCGATAGCACGTACATGCATTTTACGAATTGCAATAATTCCTGATAATAAGTCAGGGTCTTTAGTTGGATCTGGTTGGTGAAGCATACCTTTGTATCCTTCACCTGTTGTTCTAGGTTTATTAGTATAGATTCTAGGGATAATCATTAATCTATCTGAAACCTTTTCATTCACCTTTGCAAGTCTACTTACGTAGTCACATACTGAATCCTCATTATCTGCAGAACAAGGTCCAATGATAACAATAAATTTATCAGATTCTCCTGTGAAGATTTTTCTAATTTCTGCATCTCTTTTTGCCTTAATATCAGCCACCTTTTGAGAAATAGGGTATTGTTCCTTAATCTCCTTAGGTATTGGTAATTTCTCATTAAAATTCATTCCCATATTCTATTCTCCTTATCTAAATGATTTATGCGTATTTTTATATTGTATACCATACTAAAGTATCTTCCAACAACTTTATCCATTATTACATTATCTATAAGATAATAATATCCTCAAAAAGGCTACTTCTCACTAAACGACTTAGTAAAAAGTAGCCTCTTCTCTATCCCTTAAATTAAAAATTCAGCTTATGCAAGTGTGATAGCTTCTGTCTGCTGAACAACATATTTAGCTTCTACCTTAGTAGTTACTAAGCCGTCTTCACCTAAAGCATTTGCAGCAATAATGTCTGTCATTGCTGCAGAGATCTCACCACTCGTAAGACCTTCTTTTGGTTTAGCGATAGTTAATTTCACTTCTTTGCCAGCACTTGTGCCAAAAGTAAGTACGAGATTTTTCTTTGTAATTTCTGCCATGAGTCTTCCCTCCTTTCCTTAAGATTGGTAGCTAAGCTTACTCTTCAATAAGAGACGTTTCCTCTACCTTAGTCACTTCTTCAAGCTCTTCCTGAAGCAAGGTTGCTACTGCTGTGCCTACGCTGTAAAGCCCTTGGGCTGTAGCAGTTTTACTGCAATCGGAAACAGTTTGACTGCCCTTTGCTAGTTTAAGTACTACTTTAACGTTTTTTACATCTGCTGTAATTGCCATGGTTCTCACCTCCTTTACTACTTATTCACTTCTATATATGTCATGAGAGAGGTGAGTCCCTGAAATTATTTTTAAATTTTTTTGCAAAATAAAAAGCAAAATTCCTAAAGGCCATTTGACCTTAGAAACTTTGCTTTTATTGCTACTCCTATGAAGAATGTATAATAGTTTAATGTAACTTTTTAACCTCTTCTAGTTTAAGTCCTATCTTCTCAGCTATAACCTCGTCTTCTAATATTCCTATTAGCGCTTTAGCCGCTTCTCTCTTTCCTTGTTCTATTCCTTTCTCTACTCCCTTGGCATACTCCTCCTCAAAAATTCTCTCTATGGCATAAGTCATATCTTTTACATCTCCTTTCCTTATTACAGAAAATGCTTCGTCTACTAACTTCTTATTTTTTACCTTTTTACTTAAAACATCTTTAATCCAGTCTACTAAATCTATTTGTTCATCCTGAGTCAACGCCTTTATTCTTCTAAAGACAATTTCTAATGCTAGTTTTAACTCAGTAGTATTACTTGCTTGGTCTAATATAAATACATTATCAATTAATGTATTTGTACTTGTCAACAACTCCTTAGCCTTTTCCTTTAGATCTAGGAAGAAGTATTCAAAATCAATAGTGTACCTCCTCCCAACCTGTTGTGCCTGGGTATAGTCTCCGAAACTTCTGGCAACATTCCAATTGTTTTGTCCGTTATATAAAATGATTGGAACGATAGGTGGGAGTTTAAAATCCTTTTGTTTTCTAGTATGACTTTCCACACTCATAAATATACGTTTTTGTAGCTCTACCATATACATTAGTAACCTAAAAGGCATGGTATAATCTACAGTAGATTGCAATTCTAATAGTACATAAAAGATTACTTCTTTTCCTTTTAACTTTGCCTTATAAATAATGTCAGCTTCTTTTTCTTTAAAATCTTTAGGGATAAATTCTTTATCAATTAGCTCAAGTTCGTCTTCTAATATCTGTTCTCCTAATGTTGCATCTACATACTTACGTAGCATATGGATAAAATGCTTCTTTTTGGTCAAAACCCGCTTGTAACCTTTGTCATGAATCTTTCTACTCATGCTTAAATCTCCTTATTAGAAAAATGCCATTTAACTCTAATATATATCATCTGTTTACTCACAATTGTAGTATCCCCATTTTAATCTCACCTCAAACATATGTTCGATATTTTCCCAAACAAAAAGCCATTTAAAATGTTAGAATCACATCAGAGAAAAGAGGCTCCTTCTCACTAAACGACTTAGTAAAAAGCAGCCTCTTCTCTATCCCTTAAATTAAAAATTCAGCTTATGCAAGTGTGATTGCTTCTGTCTGTTGAACCACGTATTTAGCCTCTACCTTAGTAGCTACTAAACCGTCTTCCCCTAAAGCATTTGCAGCAATAATGTCTGTCATTGCTGCAGAGATCTCACCACTTGTAAGACCTTCTTTTGGTTTAGCGATGCTTAATTTCACTTCTATATATGTCGTGAGTGAGGTGACTCCCTGAAATTATTTTTAAATTTTTTTGCAAAATAAAAAGCAAAATTTCTAAAGGCCATTTGACCTTAGAAACTTTGCTTTTATGGTTACTCCTATGAAGAATGTATAATAGTTTAATGTAACTTTTTAACCTCTTCTAGTTTAAGTCCTATCTTCTCAGCTATAACCTCGTCTTCTAATATTCCTATTAGTGCTTTAGCTGCTTCTCTCTTACCTTGTTCTATGCCTTTTTCTACTCTTTCTTCAAACTTTTCCCTATCTCTTTCTAAAAGAGTCATAAACTCCACCTCCATTCTCTTATCTTGTTTCACTTCTATTACTCTTTCATGAATTTCTTTTACTAGATTACTCTTAGAACGACTTACGTATTCGTCAGTAGAGTTCAATATATCCTATATAAATAGTATAATAAACAAATCCAATCATAAAGTATGTATTTTAAACATCTTTATTTTAGCTAATGAATAGATAGTTTCTTCATTGTCAGAATAAATTAAGGGTATCTCAAAGAGACTTACATCTCTTAAAGATACCCATCTTACTTTTACTGCTTATGCAAGTGTGATAGCTTCTGTCTGCTGAACAACATATTTAGCTTCTACCTTAGTAGTTACTAAGCCGTCTTCACCTAAAGTATTTGCAGCAATAATGTCTGTCATTGCTGCAGAGATCTCACCACTTGTAAGACCTTCTTTTGGTTTAGCGATGGTTAATTTCACTTCTTTGCCAGCACTTGTGCCAAAAGTAAGTACGAGATTTTTCTTTGTAATTTCTGCCATGAGTCTTCCCTCCTTTCCTTAAGATTGGTAGCTAAGCTTACTCTTCAATAAGAGTCGTTTCCTCTACCTTCGTCATTTCTTCAAGCTCTTCCTGAAGCAAGGTTGCTACTGCTGTGCCTACGCTGTAAAGACCTTCAGCTGTAGCAGTTTTACTGCAATCGGAAACAGTTTGACTGCCCTTTGCTAGCTTAAGTACTACTTTAATGTTTTTTACATCTGCTGTAATTGCCATGGTTCTCACCTCCTTTACTACTTATTCACTTCTATATATGTCGTGAGAGAGGTGACTCCCTGAAATTATTTTTAAGTTGTTGCAAAATAAAAAATCACCTATGAGAAAACTAGATTTACTAGTTCTAACAGGTGATTTTTTACTATACTACTTTGCCTTATAGTATTTATACCACTCTCTATAATAATCTTTATCAGTCTTACTGACCCTCATCCGTGATTTTAGATAAATGCTTCTCTTGCCATTTTTGGAGTCTTTCCTCAAAGGAACCTTCCCATAATTGCATGCTAGGATCACCGATACGGAATGGATCCCCTATTTCTTCCGCCTCCTCTATCTCTAGCTCTATATGTTCGCCTATTACTTTTATTGTTATAACCCCTTGCTCACTTATATTATGCCGAAATTGATTGACACACCCATGAATCATAAGTAACTTTCTATAATAATCACTTTGCGTGGCTAAAGTTACTCCATCTATCCATCCTTCCCCCAACACATAATAATAGATACGTACCTGCAAAAAGCATGTTTCATGATTAATGAAAATGTACATCTTCTCATACTCATTAGGAACTATATAATTTACAAGGCGTACTAACTCTTGTAAGCTAGCAGTCGTATTATCAAAATCAATATTTTTATCTATTTCTTCTTCATTAAGCACAGCTGGTAATTGCCCATCATACATATAGTAACTTTTAATATCTTCTAATTGTCCTGCAACCCTATCCTCTCTTAACCCTTCATCCATCTTAGTAAAAGAACATTCTTTTATAAATTCTTTAAATCTCTCTATCCCATACTTTTCAAGACCGAAGCATCTATAAAACAAATTCCACCCCACAAGAGTACTTGCATCAATCGATGCTGAGTACTTCATAAATAACCAATACTGCATATCATAGTCTAAATAACATGATGCATACATTTTTCTCCCATCTAACCATCCATATAAATATATTTGAATATAGTCTAACCTCTCACATCCTACATATATACCTGGTTTCTTCAAAACAATTTCTAAGAATTCCTCTGCAGTTTCTGCATCAGAAATACTTTTCACCATGGATATCCTCTCCTAAACATATATTTCACTCTAAAAAACAAAAGATCTTGGTGATGTGTGCATTCAACCAAGATCTCATCTATTGATGTATTAAATAATTTACTAAGTGCAAATAAATTGTCTACTGATGGTAAACTCTGCCCCCACTGCCATTTATAAATTGCCTGAGGACATTCAAATCCAAAGTAAGCTTGTAACTCCTTTACAGATAATCCTTTTTGCTTTCTAAGGCGTAAAATATTAGCTCCTGTAGCTTCCAAATCAATCACTGGAAATATGTTCATTTGCTACCTCCTAATAATTTAGATAATTCATTATATATTATCTCTAAACGGGTTACAAGCCTTTTCATTATATATTGCAGCTACACAGCCATGGGCAAAATCCAGCAGTAATAAGTCAGCCTGACAAAACCTTTTTCATGGATTTTATCTATCATTGACGCCTATCACCTTAGTATTTAGTTATAAGAAAATTAAACTCTTAGCATTAACTCATAATCATTAAGCTTTTAGCATTTATTCATCTCATAATACTAATCCCAAAGATTATCTCCATCATAACCCTTGATGGAAGGGGACTTAATTTAGGATTTTCGTGTAACTGCAATATACTCTATTAAAGATTAATTTCTATCATAGTAATGCTGTTAGAAATTTGAAGTGCTGTATCCACCTCTGACTCAAAGCTTTGGATATCATCCTTCATTCTTTTAATAAGTACCTGTATTTCTAGTGCATCTACAAGTCCATATTCATTGGCAGCCCTATAAGGCTCTGCTATGGCATGATGACTGGCTTCAGTAATCTTTTCTTTTCCTTCCTTACCATAAGCCGTATTAAGTAATTGTTCTATACTTTCATCTACCTTTTCATTTTCTACGGTAACCTTCTTTAATGCCACTAAAAATTGTGTACTGAGCTGCTCTAATAAAGCTTTCTCATATTCAATGCTATTTTTCTTATCGATAGCCTCTGCCACTGTCATCTGCTTTCCAGCAATATCTACCATTGTTGTTGCATTAGAGACGATAATAGCTGCCTTAATAGCATTTCTTCTTTTAATCAGATCCGTAATAGACTGGTAATCTGCTTTAGCATTAGCCTTAAATGCCTCTTTACTAATCTTTCCCTTTACATTAGGTGCAGATACCTTTGCAGCCCCTACAAATTCCCCTTCATTTATTTTACGATAAATGCGGCTATCTAATAGTTTCAGTTCATTTAATCCTTTGATAACTAACATCTGTTCCATATAACATCCTCCCTACTTCATCACACGTTCATGTCTCGCTTACTTATAAATCTATTTTACTAAGTAGGGAAGTATGTTTCATTAAACTCTTAGTTTAAAAGCAGCTTATAGCTTCACTCCTTATCCTCTCTTGATGGAGAAAGCATACTTAATATCCTTCGTAGCATCAATTTGATACTGAGGCATAACATCACTTCCCCAACTGTCAATACCTCCTACGCCACGTACCCTTCCTAGTATAGATACAACTGTTCTTCTAGGCAGTGGTAATTCTTCGTGATGGGTTGCATTTTCTAATTCTTCTGCGGTATAAGGAATACAAGAAAATGCAAAGGGTTCTCCTATCGCCTCAAACTGTAAACTAAAAGTAGCCTTCTCAGGATCCGCATTATTTAAGGTAGTGGCACGTGTTACTGTGAGCCTTTTAGTTGCCATATGCACATTACAATCTTGAGGTACCATATAAGGTGTTACTGGTAAGCCTTCTATATGGTAGGTACCTGGCATTCCTCCTGCCATGCGATCGGGATAGGTTTCACCAGATAAACCTTCGTAGGTGTAACCTACTGCTTTTGTTGGCATAATAAAACGCATTCCAAATACAGGCAGGCTAGATAAGCCTTCTTTTCCGTGATAATGTACCTTTACCTGTATAGTGCCATCCACTTGAACTGTGTATGTTACCTCTACTTCTGCTGCTGGCAGTGTACTCGTTATATAGGTAAAACATAAGCTTACACTTTCGGCATGCTCCTGACCTGTATACTTATTATTAGTGGGGGCTATAGGCTTTTCTATTTTCTTGCCATCTACTGCTACTACCACATGACTGCATCTTATAAATAAATCTGCACCTAACCACATACTTGATTTATAAGAAAAACCGTTTCCTCTATCATTATCTGTAGTGGCGCGCCAAAAGGTGGGCTTAGGTGTGCGATAAAGCCATTCTTTACCTGCTACACTCAAAGATTCTAATCCGCCTGTCTGGTAGGAGAAAATGTAGTGAAAATCTTCTCCACTCACGCCTAATGTCACATCACCGAAAATAAGCTGTAAAGTTTTATTATTTGTAGCGTTCATAGTAGTATTTTACCTCCTGCATGGCTGGCTTTTCTTCTCTCGTTGCAAAGACAATCCCATTACCTGAAAACTCATAATCCGATGGTCTATCGTCAAAGTCTCCACCATAACGAATTACCTCGTTTCCTGTCACTTCATCCTTTACCATTAAGCCTTGGTCAATGAAATCCCATATAAATCCACCTTGATACATTTCAAAACGGTCAAACAGTTCCATGTAGTCACCAAATCCCCCAAGAGAATTCCCCATATCATGCATGTATTCACATAAAATAAATGGTTTCTTAGGCTGATTTTCTAAGTATGCTATAATCTCTTCTGGTCTAGCATACATCCTACTCTCCACATCAGAAATCCTATCCTCATAAGCACGATTATGATGTACGCCTTCATAATGGACTAATCTACTGCTATCAACTTCTTTATAATAGTCATTCATAGCAGCAATATTCTCCTCGGCATAGGATTCATTCCCTAATGACCAGAATAAAATAGAGGGGTGGTTTTTAAACACTTCAAAGTTAGTCTTTGCCCTGTCTAAAACGGCTGCTAACCATCTCTTGTCACTTCCAGGTAGATTCCAAGAAGGCTCAATCCCTCCTGCTTTTTGCCAACTGCCGTGTGTTTCCATATTGACCTCTGCCATGACATAAAGACCTGCCTCATCACATAAAGCGTACCATGAGATTTGGTTTGGATAATGACTGGTACGTACAGCATTGATACCATTTCGAAGCATGCAGCCTATATCCCACACCATCTCTTCCTTAGTAATAACTCTACCCTTTCGGGCGCTCCATTCATGGCGATTGACACCAAGTAGACGTAGCCTTTTTCCATTTAATAACATCATATTATTTTTAATCTCTATTCGTCTAAACCCTACTAGATAAGGCACTAGTTCCACTAATACATTTGCCTTATTATACACCTCTATTAAAAATTCATATAAATAAGGTGTTTCATGACTCCATGGGGTAATATCTTCTAAAGTTACTGGTGCAAAAATTACTTTTTCAGAAGCAGGCATTTCGGCCTCTAAAATCGCTTTCTCATCTTGGTCACGTAAATAAATCTTTACAGTTCCCTTAATTACTTTACCACTTAGTTTCATTTCTACGCCAAAGCTCCCTGACCTTAGATCTTCTGCTAGTTCTGGTTTTACATAGAAGTCTTCTACATGAATCTCTGGTTTGGCATATAAGGTGACGTTTCTAAAAATCCCAAAGAAACGGAAGAAATCTTGATCTTCTAGAAAAGCTGCCGAGCTTCTCTTATGTACCTCTACACAAAGCACATTGCCTTGTTCTTTTATAAAAGGTGTTAAATCAAACTCTGATGGTGTAAAGCTATCTTCGCCGTAGCCTATAAATGCCCCATTTAACCATACATACATAGCTTGCTCTACACCTTCAAAGCAAATCGTTACAGGCTTATTCCTTAAACCTGGTGCTAAATCAAATGTGGTCCTATAGGCACCTACAGGATTATAGCTTGCCTCACTAAATAACCCTAGCCCCTCAGGTGTATCTTCCTTTACAGGACGTCTATAGATATGCCCTTCCCAAGGATACATGGTATTGATATATTGGATTTTATCATGGTTATTGAGTTCAATATGGCTTGGCACTTCTATGGCGCCAAATCCACTCGCATCATACTCTGGCTTATAAAAATCAATGGGTCTTTCTTTAGCATTCTTAGCATAAGCAAACTGCCATACCCCATTTAGGCTTTGCATAAGAGAAGATTCTTTCTTAAGCATCTCCTCTTTAGTAGGGTAAAATGAATGGTCACTATGAGCTGCCAATTTGTTTACACCAAATACTTCTGGGTCATCCAACCAAGTAATTTTTGCATTCATGGTCTATCTCTCCTTATTCTTTTGCTGCTCCTGTTGATTCTCTCTGCTAGAACATACTAATAAAAGACAAATAAAAAACAGAAGGAATTATATTTATCATAATACCTTCTGTTAAGCTCTGCCAATGGATTTTCTTAATGTATTTATACTTGTCAAAAAAATGTTTCATTAAAATATCTTTGTCTTGTCCTCGCACTTTTCTAATGAGATCTAAATGTCTTTTGTTCTGTGTAATAGGAGAAGAAATACTTATATCATTATTTTTTATAACCTCGTCTTACTACAAGCGGAAATAATAAATACGGTAAACCCATTGGTGTCATACCATCCAATACTAAGTGAGTTCCAATACCCACTACCATTCCTATAGTAAACCCTAGATTCATTTTAAACAGTAATCCTATTACGCCGATTACTATCATAAACAAAATAGAATGTGTAACTGTTCTATGTTTCCAAAATAACCAGCCTGGTATAAACCTGCCTAATAAACTATGATCTATATCTATATCCGGTAATAATGAACCTACAGCACATCCAACCATTAATAATAGATTTGATGTACTGATATCAATTCCTAGTTTATTTTCTAGATATATAATGCCTACTCCTGTTAATATCCCTGCTGCTAGATGTATTTTTCCTGTCATACTACTATTCACCATAACCTAATCATCTTTTATATTACTATGTCTTATTAGTCTCCCATTATATTTTATACCAATAATTTTCCCATCAACCACATTATAGTCTCTTAATACTCTCTTTAGCAAACCACTAAGGAAGGTACTCTATAAGACGGAAACAGTTTGACTGCCCTTTGCTAGCTTTAATACTACTTTCACGTTTTTTACATCTGCTGTACTACTTTGTCTTATAATATTTATACCATTCCCTATAATCCTGTTCTTGCACTTACTTATAAAAGAGTCTATAGTTATAGCATCCTACACAATACTTAATAAGGTTGTGTTAATACGGGGGTATATTATGGATAAGTATACAATGAATATCTTATTTAACGAAGAGGATAAAAAAGCTTGGATTGACTGGCAAAAGAGAAGTGACAAGTTTCGAGGAGTTGCTATGGTGGTCGTTATGCCTATTATTATTATAACAATGGTACTATATGTATTAGCACTCGTTGATTACACAGGTTCCCCAATAGATACTCATCTAAGTCTGTTATGGTATATGACTGAAAAATACATAGTAAGCATAATAACGTATGAAATGATGGCAGGCGCTTTTCTATTTCATCTCATCTCTCGTATAACAAAGAAAGAACCCCTTGTTGTTAAGAAAGCAATAGTAGAAATAGATCCCAATAATGACTATATAACACTTTCTATTATATACCCTAATACAAAGACTGTCTTATATACACAAACCCTAAGTGTAGCAACATTTATAAAGGAGATTTGCAACGTAGATACCAACCAGTTAAATGTAAACGGTGTATTATATGATATAGGTGTCAATAACAGAAATCATGTTTATGGTAGTAGTGAGCGTACGTACAAGTTACTACCAGAGACCAAACCAAGTGATATCAATCAGGTTAAAGATATTGTAAAAGTTATCAAAGTACTCTATAAACACTTAAACATTTAATAAAAAACCGTAAAACTAGAGATTCATACTAGTTTTACAGTTTCTTTACTACACAATAAAGTGAATAACGCCTGTGCTTTCTCTTCTTTGAGGTCATGAAAATAGCGACCATTTCTATCTCCCTCAAAATCTCCGTAAAGTAATTCCTAAAGAAATTAAGCCTAGCATTTTTCTTCATAGCCCTTATGATTTCATCATCTAGGTTTAAATGCCTCTTCATAAGAGTAATCATAATGTGCATTACCTACTCTAAATTTAATAACTCCTATGTTATTTTTAACCTTTTGTGGTATAGGCACATAAAAATGAAGTTTACGATATTCTCCTGGTGCAAGCTGCATCCCTTTTTGTTTGTCTATCTCTTCAAATGCTTTTCCATCTTGGCATTCTAATGTTACCCTCAAGTTTCCTTCAAATGCAGAACCTTCATAAGTGTTTTCTACTTCTATTTGTTGGTAGATAAGCATTTTATCCAACATGTTCTTAGGTGTTTCAATATCTTTAAGTGTGTAGACTTCAAAATACGCCCCCCATATACTATCTAATAACATACCATCATCCATCACCTGTATGGCTTCATTACTTGTATTCATCACTGTCATAACTGCCTCTGCAAATAGATAACCTTCTTCAGGTTCAATGGTATCTTCTCCTTTAGAAAGTTGTATACTATCTTTAAAACCCATTGTTTCTAAACGATATATACCATATGGTAGTGTATTTATATACTCATTTATCTCATATACATATTCACTCTTATCACTGGCTCTTTTAAGTATAAGTTCATTAGATTTTTTTTGTTTAAGAATAACTGTATTATCATTCTTAAAGATAATACTAGAGTTATCTCCTACTTCCATATAGTTTACCTCGTCCATTATTGGTGTAAACTCATAAAATATCTCTTCTTCACTATTAGCTAAGGCATAGCTTCTCTCATCTCTTTCAAATGCTGAATAATGATTAACACCACTTCCCCATAGGGTATCATCTTTCTTCAGTATCATAACTGTGTTGTCCCCCGCTGATACCTTCTGTACATCATCAGCTACTTTTACTACTTTATAGAATTCATCTTCTTTGCTTCTTATACCCAGTTGACCTTTTTCCGTATTTCCAAATCCCCAAAGTTCACCATCTTTTTTCAGCATGAAAAACTGTAGCCCGCCAACTTCTATATCGATTACATTTTTCATATTATCCACTTTTTTAAATTCCTTAAGCATAGAAGTTCCGGCATTTGCTTTACTACCACCTACTACTAGTGCCATAAAATTTCCTGTTACATAGACATCACCATTATTTTTTAATACAATAGTACCAGTTTGCGTAGTCTTAACATCTCTTACATCCTTCATAATAGCAATAGGTTCCTCTATTATTCCCGACTCTTCAATACCCATGCTACCATCTCTATTAACACCCCATCCCCATAGTGTATCTTCCTCATCGATTGCAAAATATGTATTATCGTAATTAGTAATATACTTTATCTTAGCAATAATTTTTTCTGCCCCATTGCTTGTTACATCCCATACTTGACCATCTTCCGTTAGACACAGATACTGTAGGCTATTAACATATTGTATTTGCTTTATATTTTCAGGAATACCTTTTAATAAGTCGCTGTCTCTATCCCCCTTCCATATACCATCCTCTTCTACAACAGCATGATCAATAGCCATTATCTGCCCTTCTTTTGTAACTATTATTATGTTATCTTTTTCTACTTCAATATCCCTTATCCCTAACTGTTCAAGTTTCTCCTCTTGCAATGTATACCCCTTATTTTCTTGACACCCTGTCAATAATACGATTGCCATACATAAAGTATATAATATTTTATATTTCTTAATCATTTTTCCCTCCATAAGTGAATTGGTTATACTTTTTCTACTAAATAAATTATTTTTTTTGCAACATACCTATTCTTAGATGTATTGACATAATTATTACAAGCTTTATAGCTACTATCTTAGCTGTTTACCTTATAAAATCCCAAGCAAAAGCCATACTTGATACTGTTTTCTCATACCATGCTTGTGTTATTTTAATAAAATTTTCATTTATGTCAACTTGCATTATATGTTAAATTTTTATTCAAATCAATCTTTTTTATACCAACACACTTTAAACACCGCTATCTAGACTTCAGTTTTATCTTCCTACGTAATTCTAGTTTCTCGCTTTCCACAAGAAGTCTCACTTCCCCCACCTTCGCTTTTGTCCCCACTTACTTCTTCTAATAAATCACTTTCTAGATAAGGTTCATTTAACTCCTTCTCATTATAAATATAGATTTCATTACACTAAGCTATCTTATTTAATTCTATATATGTCGCAAATGAGATGACTCCTTAAGATTATTTTTAATTTTTTGCAAAACAAAAAAGTAGCGCACCTAAAAGTTATTTAACCTTTAGGCGTGCTACTTTATACTGTCACTCTTATGAAGGATGGATAATAAATATATTTTTTTAGACACCCTCATTCTATAGTGTAAAAGTGATGACTTCTTGATTAAAAAGTGTTGTTTATTAGAATTTAATTTTTACACAGCCTACATCTCTACCATTGGTGTTATAACCACTTTACCTTCAGCATCTAAAAGTGGTGTTACTCCCTGCCCTGCTGCACCTAAAACTACTAAATAGTTGACCCCTGTTTCTTGATCAAGAAGAATAGTAGTTGCAGTATTAAATCCCAATGTTTCTTCACTGACTACTTTAAATCGCTTTGCCTTCTTATCCTTTTTTACCTTTTGTTCGAACATGACATTCTCCTCCTTAAAAGTCTAAAGCTCATATTTTTTCATCACACTTACTTATCTATCATAAGCCCCAATATAATCAGTAGTATGTAATTACTTTTAACAAAATGTAGCATATACTTTTTTTACCTCATCCAGTTTTTTAAGTGACCTTTCTGCATAAGCTGCCTCATGAGCTGAGATATCACTGCATTGAAGGAGCAATAATCTTTCAAAGTTCTCTTTTCCTAATTTGGTAAGCATCTCTTGGATACTTTCTTTCTCAGGTGGGATTTTCTCATCATGGTATCTCACTAACTGAGCCACCTCTTCTATGAAATCAGCCGAATATCCTAATCGTTTTAAAATGAGCTGACTCAGTGTCACGCTTACTTCTGGATGCCCGCCATACCTGAACCATCCTTCATACCAAGTTTTCACATAAGGCTTTCCGATATCATGTAATAAAGCAGCTAACTTTAATTTCAGGTCAGCTTCTACCCCTGCTACTACATGTAGGCTATGTTCAAATACATTATAGATATGAGCAGGATTGCCATGCTCACACTGAGCACAAACGATGAGCTCTGGTACTAGTTCTAAGATCTCCTGCCCCCTATTTAAAATAGTTTCCCCTAAACTTTGTAAAAGTAACTCTTCTAGCTGTGCTCGTTCTTTTTTGTAAGTCATGGCTTTTCACTCCTTAGATAGACCTTTATCATTTTACTCCACCTTATCTCTCCTATTTCATTTATCCACTTGGGTATACATTGCAATAAGCCCTTGTTCTAATTCTTCAAAACTAAATTCGCCCTCAATATATTTATCATAGAGTTCTAGTGCTAAACCTTGTGGCTGTGGTCCCCCACTTACCGCATTTAATGCCATACCATCAGCTATTGCCTTTCTTCTGAGTGCTTTTTCTTCTTCACTTATTTTTTCACCCAATTATAAATCCCCCTAGAATATTGGTAGATTATGATCTCGTCATTACCTATTTTAGATAAACTTATTCACATAATATATTTAGCCATTTTTCATCCCCACGGCCTTCTCTTACATCGCCAGTTATCCACATTTTAGTCACATTAAACCCAGCTTTAGTGAATAACTCTCTCGCTTTCTCTTCTTTTAAATCATGGAACCAGCGACCATTTCTGTCACCTTCAAATTCTCCATATTTAAAGGAAGCGTAGCATACGCCTTGTGGTTTTAATGCCTTATATAATCTTTCTAATACATCTGGTAGTTCTTCACTTGGTACATGAAGTAAAGAAGCAGATGCCCAGATGCCATCAAATACTGCTTCAAAGTTAATCTCTTGGAACCTTACTTGCTGCACTGGCTCACCAATATATTCACTTGCTAAAGCGCACATTGCTTCTGAGCCATCTATAGCAGTTACTTCATAGCCTAAGTCTTTAAACTTTTTGGCATCTCTACCTGAGCCACATCCTGCATCTAATATGTGACTTCCTTCTTCTATTTTTACTAAAAAGTCTGTATAGTTACTAGACATATCTGCATCTACTGTGCCTTCAAAAAAGCCCAAAGCATTATTATTGTAAAAATCATCAGTCACTATAGTTACCTCCCTTTGGTTTAAAACTATTTACTTCCTAATCTTCTTATTCTACTCTCTTCTACTTATGATTACTTAAATAATTTTCCTCATAAGCTTCAGCTATTTCTTCTGGATAATGAGTACTCAAGTGATTTTTTCCTACTTCATTGCTAGATTCATAATTAATTTGCCTATCTTTACAAATCCAAATACCGTATCCTTGATTGTATGCAATCTGATAAAGAGGCTCTATTGTCCCCCGTAAGCAGTCTTTAAACTTATCTTCTCCTATTTGATACCATGCTCTTTCTTGTTCTTCTAGCGTTTCTAATCGACTTTCATTAGTCTTACTAATTGGCATAATATGAAGATAATCCTCCATTATTTTTTGCATTTCTTTTATTTGTCTGCCTTGATGTGAGAAATCCCTTATAAAAGAGAAGAGATTATATTGTAAATTACAATAATCTTTTAAGTACACCCCTAAGCTTGGTAAGTCATTATTCTTAGAACTATTAATATTTTTAAAGCTAGGAAGCAAATTCCACACTTCATCATGTAAAACAAAGCTCCATGGCAAAAAGTGATCTAGACTAAGACTTCCATATTGTTCTATGGTATCCTCATTAAAGGCTTTATTAATGTAAATATCTCTAAGAGGCCTGTAGGTCCCATAATACTTCCAAAGTTTAGTTGCATGATTCAAGTCCCTCTTATCTGGTGGCTTAATCTTAAGAGGAATAGCTGGTACATTAGGATTCTTCTTTTGTAAATAATAAATCATGCTATATTCTATCCACGCTTCAATAATAACTTGGTTAGCACTCATATACTCAAACCACGACTGTCCAATCCATATAGTTTTTCCATCTTCAACAAATTGATAAAAAGCTTGATTATCCGCTGACGTCTTTTCTCTCATTTCCTTATTAAAGTTCTTATCTATGATTTTATAGAAAGGTGAGAGTATTCTATACGGCACCTGCTCAAATAAGATCCTTATTTCCTTAAGAAGTTCTTTCTCTTCTATTGCCATAAGGATATTAAAAATACTATTTACTTTTTCATCTGGTTTAATAGCTAATTTAACACTTAAGTTAGTTACTATCTTAGGTAAGCTATCTTGACTCCCAAAACTTAATCTACAGTGTAAAATAGGATACCAAGCCTTACTTATCATATGGCAACCAATGGTTCTAAAGTCTATCTTCTGATTTCCTTTTTTTACTTCTTCTAATATTCCTATTAACCATAATGGTTTATAGCTGGCACTTTGAGTACTATAATCTAGCATCTTAGCGAAAAGTCTTACATCTATATTCTGCCCTTCTGGTAAGGTCAATATTTTTCCCCTCCTATTTCTATTTACAAATCATCCAGGATACTCATACTGTAAATATATGATAAATCAACCAATTTATTTTACTTTTTTGAATTTCACAACATCCTTTCCCCTTTGTATTAATTATACATTAAATTCATTATATTTTGTATTTTTTTATTGTTTTATTAGCTAATTTAAAAATTGCTTTAAAATGCTACTCATCCTACTCTCTATGCACCTTCTTTTTCTTATTACAACAAAATGTTTATCAAAATACGAAGTGTTACCTATCCGTAAGAGTGACTTCGTAGTATTTTTCAGAAGCACTTAGTGAACTTTTATAATGGATTTTAGACTGAGTCTCTGAGCGCAACGAGTTTTCAAGCGTTCATTAAAAAAGTGCGCTTTAATGCCTCTAAAAATATGAAGTGGAACCCTGTAGGATAGACAACGCCTCTCATTTCCCTCCCAAACATCTTATTATCCCTAAATAAGTTTTCACCTAGCATCTAACCTAAACGAAAAGCGATAACCATATATCCGTATAATTGGTCATCGCCTTTTTTGTTATAGTACTATTTATCTTACCTATTATTTCTTTAAAGCGCTTTTAGCAATTTTAAATTCTCCTATGGCACTATTTAAATGGTTTGCTATTGCTGCTAGTTGTTTTAAAGATATCTTCATTTTTTCTATACCTCTTAATTAGTCTTATCCTGCTATCTCTTGCATGTTTGCTGCTGACTCTTCTTATAATTTATATATGTAAAATTATGTTAACTTAAAAGAGTCGTAGCCATAATCTTATACACTATTTGTAGTACGAGTTTTCTTTAAGTTTTTAGAAGTCCAATATTCATACTTCTATTCCAGTGAAGACATATTAGTATCCTCAGGTGTAGTAATAACATGAGCTGATTTAATTGTAACTAATTCTTTATCCATTGTTGAAATATAATATGTATTTCCATTTTGAGCAACTACTTTTCCTTTAATAGGTTCTGTAGCTATTGCTCCACTAGTTATTGCATATGTAATAGTGTCATACGATTGGCTTTTTATACTTGTACTTACAATTGTTCCTATACGTATAGTTCCCTGATACAGCAGACAAGTAATCACTATCATGTATCCCAAAAAAATGCATATCGCTAGAAAAGCTACTATTTTATCATTTATTTTTTCACTTATTTCTTTTTCTTCTTTTTCCAATTGTATATTAATATATTTTTCAAGATTATCTGTGCTAACTTTCTTCTTATTTCTGTTATAAGTTATACATTTAATAAATCTCCATAATTTACCTATCTTAAAATTAATAACTGGTATTTTTATCAATGTCCCTAGTAAAGAAATAACAATAGCACTGATCATTATTGGTGTCTTATAAAACATATTTTCCCCATTTATAAGTATATATATATAGTCAATCACACCTAAGCTATAAAACACGATCTCAAAACAAATCAAAAATCTCTTAATATACCTTATATATTGTATAGCATTATTTAATCGATTACTTATAGATTGAGCAAACATTAGTGCAACTATATAATATATCCATGCTATTACCAAGGATGTATTTGTATCAAAAAAATATGAATCTACTACAAATATTATTGGCATAGAAAAACATATCCATACTAATAACCTCGGATTAAAACTTATAAGTTTTATCAAATTAATTGTAAAAATCACTATTATATAACCTATCATCATCTGTGCTACAATGTTAATATTAATATTAATATTAATATTCTTGGTACTTATCCCACTAAAAAAAATATTAATAATAGCCCATACGAAAATAGCTGAAATTATACATAATCCAAATTGTAATAACTTTCCTTTCTTTGCCCCTAAAGACATTACAATAATTAATGGTACAAAAAAAATACTTAAGCAGAAGAATACCATAATACCCACGATAGCAATTGACTTAAAGTTGAAAGGAATTGGATTCAATATTGCCTCTAACATCGCTATATTTACTGTATCATCTTTAACAAAATAATACCCATATAAAAATGCATAACCAAATTGATAAAATAAATAAATTAAGCCAATACCACTAGCTCCTAATAAAAATTTTATATCTAAAATATATTCCTTAATCTTTTTCCATATATCCACTTCTATATTATTTAAATTTTCCTCTATGCCATTCACCTCTTCATTCATTTACACCCATCTCCTTTCTATAAGAACAACCTCAGATTAATTATACGATAATATTCAGAGTATTTCACCTATGCATTTTAGAATATCTACTTCGTGTCTGTAAAAGTGTGGATCTTAGCTCTGTTCCCCACTTTCTCATCAACGTTGTATAATAGTCAAAAAAGCACAGTCGCCCTTCGATAGCAACTATGCCCTTCTCCTACCTCTTTACAATATATCCAAAATGCACTTGAGACTTTTGAATCACTTGTTCTAGTCCTTTCCCAGAGCTTACTACAATAAAGTCTTCTACTCGTGTGTCAACTTCTTCCCAGTCTCCAAATGTTCCAAGCTTAATCCAGCTCTTGGCTTGGTGAGTTTGCCACTCCTTTGGTGTATAAAGCGGCTCAGGTGAAGCCATTACTTCTTGCTCTGTTTCAATGGCCAACACTCTAGCTCTGCCATAGATTCGATTACTATCATCATACGTTCTCCCAATGGCAAAATAAATCTCCACAATCTGTCCTTCTTCTATAGCTTTATTCA
Source organism: Bacillota bacterium (assembly GCA_023393125.1). Taxonomy (GTDB): domain Bacteria; phylum Bacillota; class Clostridia; order Lachnospirales; family Cellulosilyticaceae; genus Cellulosilyticum. The sequence continues at coordinate 17,639 of JAEWMQ010000005.1, read as the reverse complement.
GTTCCTTCCTCCTATTCTTAGCAATACCTAGAATCAGCACATTAGTAGGAAACCACGCTTCTCCTTGCTCCTTTATAAAGTTTTTATACAATTCTAAGACCTGCCTGCCATTATAAGCTGTTACCTTGTCTTTTCCTAACTTAATATACAGCTTTAATGGATAGATTACTTCTTGCCTGCTTTCACTCATCATCCATTCCTCCTATTTTAACTTATAGTGTGTCCTAACTAAGCTCTACCTCTCAGTCTTCGCTTGGTAGCGAGCTTTCACCTCTATATATGTCTAAACAGAAGGATTTCCCTATACTAATTGCTGTTTAAAATATATCTTTAAATAAACTTTACCGGTGCATAGGTCTCTTCATCTTGCATTAAGACAAATATTTGTTTTTCCCAATAGAGTGCACTCTTAACACACCAATTCCTTGCCGCTTCTTCTAAGATAAGGCTAAGGTCTTCATGGATTATCCCATTAATTCCGCATTCACAGTGTATTGATTCATCCGTTTTACATATATATATCTTGATATATTGTATCTTTCTATTACCTAATCGCCTTAGAATTTCTGAGCCTAATAGTTCCCAATAATTAATCTGATGCCCATTTTTGTTTTCTCCTTGGACCATAAGAGTAGTTTCATAAAGCTTATAACGATGTACATTGTCCATGAATTGCAATTCTACCTGTTTGCCTTCTTCATCCTTTAGAGCCATAGTAATGCCACATAAAACTGAAAGAGAGAAATTCGTAGCCGCTTGCTCAATAGCCGTATCTAAGTCCTTCCCAATACCAGTTACTGATTCTATAATGGCCTCATCAAATCTAGAATGCTTCATTACAAAAATAGCTTGAATAAAACTTGTTTTGATATGAGGAATATGAACCTCTATACTCAAGTTCAAAGATTTAATAAAAAGACTTCCTTCTTGAATCTCACTATCTTGAGTCATTTGATTTAATACCATAAGCAACTTTTGTTCTGGCGTAAGTGCTACTTTTTCTTCTTTTTTATTGCTTTGAAATAAACGATTGAAAATCCCCATTTTCTATTATCCCCTTCCATTTTCAAACCTTTTACTATTTATTGAAATTCCTACTTCTTGTCATTTTACTTATATGTAACCTCTTTTTTCTTGTTTTTCATTTATTTTATCATATAATTGATTTTGTTTTTTGTTTAATTCACTTTATTCAGATATTTATTTCACTCCTTGTATCCACTCTTTACTTTATTTTTGCTTATTCCCGTAAAAACGTTTGTAGAAATGAGAGGTGCTGCCTGTCCGAAAGGGTGACTTGGGAGTATTTTTTAGAGGCACTTGGCGAATGTTTTGGATGGCCTTTAGCCCACGTGTCTGAGCAAAGCGAGTTTGTGGGCGTTCATCCAAATAAATGAGCTTAGTGCCTCTAAAAATACGAACCGGAACCCTGTAGGATAGGCAGCACCTCTCATTTCCCTTCCTAAATGCTTTTCCCCCACAAGCAAAAATTTTTTCCACTTTTTATTAGGGATTTATCTTTCTCCTAACATATATAGAGGTGTAAGGTCCAAACGAATAACTTCCCTCGGCATAATTACCACAGCATCAACTTGAGGAACTGACCGGGTCAACCAAGTCTCAATCTATTGTTATAGGTACCTCTGGATTTAAGGAAAATGTTCACTTGTGCGCTGCAAGGGAGGCGCCACTTATAAGTTATTTTTAAAGGCTTTACACTTAGCAGTACCAAATAAAGTTTTAAACCAGAGTCTTAAGGTCGCGGCTTCCTAGATTAGGACAGTCCGGGCCGAGACTTTAAGGAGCTCCTCACTCATGGGTTAAAACTTTCATAGCTATCCTTCGTAAGCCTCTTCATGTTATTAGAGTGCTGAGGAGTTCCTTTATGCCTTGATTAAGGTTTACTTAGGCAGCTATGGAAGTACTCACCTAGAGTCTGGAGCAAAGAGAAAGGCGATTACCTTGTATTTGTTATACTTGGTAATCGCCTTTTTTGTATGTCCAATCTATAGGTACCAGCTTATATTTTTTGTTTTCATCCTACAGTCCTTTCACAATCATCAACGTAAATCAATTCATTCAAATTAAATAAATCCCCTAGCATACAAGTAAATTCTTCTCTTGGTTGTAGTAGTTCCATAATAGGCTTCATTACTGCATAGAACGTTTCTGTGTCCTTTGATAGACTGTAGATATGAGCCGTATTTCTGGCATCCCACAAGGCATCATGGATTTGTCCAACGAACTTCTTCCCAATAGAACCAACAGCTGTTTCCAAAGAGATTGGTCTATAAAGGCCTAACAAATCGCAAAATGTCTTTTGAAAATCATGCCAATGTTCTACTATATAAGCAACCTCATCCATCGGCTCTACTTCCTTTAAGCGCATTTCTCCTGTCAATTGTAAAAGATCATTTTCACTCCAAGCATAAATCTCAAAGTCCTCACCTTGATCCATACACCATATCACGAAATCTAATAAAGCCTCTGAAAAAGTAGATGCCATCTGCAGCATTTCAGTAGTAATACCGGTAATCTCCATGCATTTCCTAGTGATTTCAGTACTGTACTCCGGCTTCACGTAGCACTTAAACGCTGAAATTTCCTCATAATTTGCATCTAGCATCACTGCACCAATTTCAATAATTTCTTGAGTACAAATCTGACGAGCTTCTTTGTGTTTTTTTTCAATAGGATTCATTTCAAAATCAACAAATATATGATTCATAAGAGCTTACCTACCTTCACTTTTGTTTTTGGCTTTATTATCTACTCTTAATATATAATTTTAGATGTCACTTTTTTTGCTTTCTATCATTAAATCTCATCGGGCTTTAAATAATGTGGCACATCTCATATACTAACTAATTTATTTCTATCATGTGCCTATCATGATTTAATAAATCTATACTCTTTTTCTAAATGTTTCACTCCACAAACTTTTAGCCTGTATGCCTACAAATATACATAGCGCAACAAGATGCATAACGTTAAATATAAGAACTAGTAAAGCCTTAAATAATTCCATTCTTATCGCTCCTTATAATATTCATTTGATATGATGTGCCACTGGTGTACTAGTTAAGTATATGTATCATGAGCTATTATACTTTGTTAGATATCTGTTTTTTGGATATCTACAATTCCCATTCCCTTTATTTCCCCTCGTTATTACATTACTTAGCTTGCTAATTGTACTTTTCTAGCTGGCCAAATAGCATACTCTCTTAGATATAACGCTTATTTAATTTATTCATAGTACTTCATAATTTGAATTACTTCTTCTTTAACTTTATCCCTTAAGTGCTGTGGCTGCAAAACCTCTACTTTACTGCCTTGTTGTAAAATCCATCTGATTAATCCTATACTAATCCCCATCTCTTGATGCAGTATAATATGCTCTTCACTTTCAAAGTCTGGTCTAATAGAAACCTCAACCCCAAATCTTTCTATCATTAAATCAATTAAATCCTTATGTACTCTCATCGTTACCATCTCAGTTTCTTCACTAGAAAACATGTCAAAGGTCCTAATATCAAAGCCACTCATATCTATTTGATCCTTATTATGGTGCGCTTCTCCACGCTGAATATCTGTCATTCTATCTAACCTATAATATCTAATCTCCAAATCACTCTTAGTATCAAGTGCAATCAAGTAATACTTATTTTGCTTATAAATAATTTCTTTGGGAATGACTAGATACGCCTTATCCTTTAATATAAACTCCTTCTTTTCATTGTATTTGCCATAACGGAAACTTATAAATGTCTTCTCTGCTAATGCAATATGTAGCCGTTTGATATTCTCTATTAAATTAATATCTGGATGTATACAATGATTCATTTTAATGGTGCTTTTTAACCTATTTACATCCCTGGTAGATACAATGGCATTGAACTTATCTATGATTTGTTTCTTTTGCTCCCATGTTAAAAATTGATTAATACTAATAGAGTCTACTAGTATGCGTACCTCATCAAAGGTAAATTCTCTGTCTACTAGCTTATAGACATACTGATTATGTCTTGTGCTTTCTTGCCTAATATCAAAACCTAAACGTTCATAAGCTTCAATATCCTGTATCAGCGTATTTCTTGATCGTTTTTCCCCATAGCAATCTTGTAAAAAACTTTGAATTTCTTTAATTGAAATGCCTTGGTCTTCATTAGTCCTCGTCCTTAGTATTTCTAGTACTCGCCAAAAGCTCTCTCGTTCCATAATTAGTTAACTCCTTACTCAGCCTTACTTAATAGAATCGTAATTTCTCGATTTTAAACAATTATATTTTTATATTATAGTTTAATTTTATACCATAATATGCTTTTATGCTATATTGCTATTGTAAAGCTCTATCCTCTACCTATTGCCGCTCTTACCCTTATATTATTCCATACACTTCTTCCACTCCTTTTATCCACTCTTTGCTTTATTTCTGCTTATCTTCACAAACATTTTACTTATTCCCATAAAAACGTTTGTGGAAATGAGAGGTGCTGCCTGTCCGAAAGAGTGACTTGGGAGTATTTTTTAGAGGCACTTGGCGAATGTTTTGGATGGCCTTTAGCCCACGTGTCTGAGCAAAGCGAGTTTATGGGCGTTCATCCAAATAAATGAGCTTAGTGCCTACAAAAATACGAACCGGAACCCTGTAGGACAGGCAGCACCTCTCATTTCCCTCTGAAGCGCCTTTTTCTCTATAAGCAAAAATTTTTTCCACTTTTTATTAGGGAATTATCTTTCTCGTAACATATATAGAGGTGTAAGGTCCAAACGAATAACTTCCCTCGGCATAATCACCACAGCATCAACTTGAGGAACTGACCGGGTGGGCCATGTCTCAATCTATTGTTATAGGTACCTCTGGATTTAAGGAAAATGTTCACTAGTGCGCTGCAAGGGAGGCGCCACTTATAAGTTATTTTTAAAGGCTTTACACTTAGCAGTACCAAATAAAGTTTTAAACCAGAGTCTTAAGGTCACGGCTTCCTAGATAGGACAGTCCGGGCCGAGACTTTAAGGAGCTCCTCACTCATGGGTTAAACTTTCATAGCTGTCTTCGTAAGCACCATTCTATCCGTATGCAGGTGCTGAGGAGCTATTGTCATGCCTTAGAGTAAAGTTTACTTAGGCAGCTATGAAGGTTTAACTAGGGTCTGGGGCAAAAGAGAAGGCGGTTACCATGTATTCATTACTTGGTAACCGCCTTTTTTGTATTTATACCTAGTTATCGCTATTTTTTAAGTCCTGTAAAATATTATTAAAATAATCTATCACAAATTTGAATTCTAAGTCCGTCCTTAAAGTCTGTCTTACTTTCTTATCTATTTCATAAATATCTTCTATGCTCATTTCTTTAAGAAATGCTTTCATGTGTGCTATGCCTACCGTTCTTTTGCATAGCTTATAAAGACCTAAGCCTATCGGCTCGCCATTATTAAGATGGGCATTTAGAGCTAGGTTATGGTCAAAACAAGGTGCAAATCCCACTACTTCACCTGTATCTACTTTTTTTAATACACCAAAGTTGAATTCATGCCTGTCTGTATTAGCAACTAGTGCATCTAGCATTAGCATATTTTCATATGCTCCATTAAGCCCTACTTCTCTAAGATTATTCATAATCACTTCATCATCTTCTAGCCCTACATCTTCAAAACGGTATCTAAAGGAGTCATAGTGCTCTAGCATATAGTCTTCACTAGTAAAATTTAAGGAGGCGATAAGATGTTCATTGGCATTAACTTCTGGATTCACTGCATATTTATAAATCGCCATGTCCATGCCTAAGTACTTTCCTAAATAAAAGGTGAAAAGTTCAGCATAATTATTGTAGATACTTCCTGTTTTATACAGCCACCACGCTCCATCTTCTTTAATCCATGCTTTATTAAAGGAACCAATATTAGTAATCTCATGATTAATACTAGTAGGCACCCTAGCTGCTCGCCCACTAATGGATAGAGCAGAAATACTTTTGATATTTATTTTCCTATATAAGCTCACATCCTCAAAGGTCATATCTCCGTCCTTTTGAGTATCTTTAATCCAGTAGCAGTCTGTCATATTTAAACCTTTATTAAACACCACGGCACTAACACGATCACTTTTTAATTTTAATTCACTTAATAGCACCCTGGCATTAGTCCTAGTAGTATCTATTCCTCGTGTACCTAACCAATGTTGGAGGGCTGCTTCTTTCCCGCTCTTTAGAATTTCTGGCAAAAGCTCTTTATGCCCTAACATTCTTAGTTCATCTACTAGTGTTCCTTTTAAGTTAAATTCTAAAAGCATTTGATTTTTATTTAATAAAATATATCTCATAGCGCCCCTCCTTTATACACCTGTCTATTTTTAGCCTTGACACTCATTACATATATTATACCATAATCATTAGTATTTTTATAATGCTTTGCATTTTAGCAATAACAAATGCTCATCTAGTACTACATGTACTTGATGAGCATTTTTTTATGCATAGTATTTAACTGAACTAGCTTCTTTAATTGCTGCATCCACTTTTTCTGCTAATGGTAGCATCGCTTGATAGATACTATTAGAGGCACCTGTTACAACGTCAAACTCACCTGTTAAACGTTGCTCTTCTAACATCTGCTCCTCTACCAAGACAACACTTTGAATCCATGCTGCCCCTTTCTTTTCACCCATTGAAAAGTTGTATTCAGATAGACGTTTTGGTACATCTTGATAAAATCGATTGTAGTAGTTTGGACGTGTATTTTCATTAAACTCTACTTTTACAATCTGATCCCCATTTTTCACAACTTCTATCACGCCTAGATGTCCTTGTCTAAAACGTTCTTCTGCTTTGTAGTCTCCCCTAGCAAAACTTCCATTTTTTAAAAAGTAGCCAGATAGATTCTATTAAAGCAATAGAACCTATCTGGCTTACCTTGTGCTTAGATGTCTGCTTTGCTATTTACTATAGTTGAATTTCTTCTATAGACGCTACATGTAGACAATTTTTTAATGTTTTTATCTTCTATATTAATCATCTGCCTAGCATTATTAAAAGAGGTGGTCATGCTAGTAAAGTTCCTTACCATACTGTCACACTTGGGGGCGCTCTACTTTATTATTTAATACTTACAATCTTTTCTATACCATCCCAGTCTACCTGAGCACCTAACTGCTCACTAATAAATCTAATAGGAACTAACGTTGTGCCTTCTGTAACGATTGGCGCTGTTAATAGCGTTGTAGCCATACCATTTACATAGACCTCTTTACTTCCAATATAAAGCTCTAGTGTACTTCCACCTTTTTGAATGGTAATACGCTTTTGCGCACTATTCCAGCCTACTACTCCTCCTAATTCCTCACTGATAATACGTAGTGGGACTAAAGTGGTATTATTGGAGATGACTGGTGCCACTAAAGGCTCTACTTGTTTATTATTAATAATGAGACGAATATCTTTAGAAAGAGTAATGTACTGTTTTGCCACATAACCCGTTTGTCCTGTTGTCAAAAGTAACTGGTACCACTCACCTGAAGTATTTATAACCTTCACCTGAGTATTTTGAGGAAGCTTTGTTAAAACAGAATACTGGGTGCCTGGGCCTGTACGTACATTAAGGTTATTCGTATTAACTGTTCCTTTCTTATAAATAACAGATGGCGCTTGGGTTAAGTGATATTCTTTTAAACTATCTGCTACGCCTTGTCTATTAGCCAAAAGATCTCTTAAACTAAAGTAAGCATTCCCCTTTACTTCTACATATTTTTGATTGAGTGCAAGATTCTTGTCAATGGTGCTCGCTATTTCATCTTTATAAATGCCTTGTCCAATATACAGCTTCACACCACTTCCTCTAACAGCATTAGACCACCAGTCTACTAAAGTGGCATAGTCTGCCTTTGCATGACCAATTTGCCAATAAATTTGTGGGATAATATAATCAATCCACCCATTATTGATCCATGCTTTAGCATCTGCAAAAACAGTATAGTAACCTTCTCCACCATCTGTTAAAGAACCTGCCGGATCAGATTTTTGATTTTTCCAGATCCCTATAGGACTTATCCCAAAGTCTACAGAAGCATCTAGCTTTTTAATGGCGCTATGTACTTTTTGAACCATGTTATTGACATCTTGTCTTCTCTGATTCGCCACTTGTCCATCCCTGCCTTCTCCTGCTGGTAAAGGATAATTAGATGGATAAAAATAATCATCAAAATGAATGCCGTCTACATCATAATTTTGTACAATCTCAGTCACTGTATCTACGATATGTTGCTGCACTGCTTCTAGGGAAGGATTATAATAAAGTTTATTATTATAAGCAATCACCCAATCTGGATGAAGACGTGCTGGGTGATTAGAAGCTAGTGCATTTACATCAGTTCCAGAAGTCGTTACCCTATACGGATTCAGCCATGCATGAAATTCCATGCCTCTTTTGTGGGTTTCTTCTATCATAAAGCGCATCGGGTCATATCCTGGGTCTTTTCCTTGTGTTCCTGTTAAAATATCTGACCACGGATTGATAGCTGATTCATACAACGCATCTGCCTTAGGCCTAATTTGGACAAACACCGTATTAATGCCTATATCTTGCAATTGATCTAGTATCTTTATGTACTCTTGTTTTTGCTGGTCTGGATTATTCTTTGCACCTACTGAAGGGTAATCCAGATTATAAATGGTAGAAATCCAAACAGCTTTCATTTCTGAATTTGTTGTTTGCGCTTGCATAGATGTAGGAAATAGCCCCACTAACAGTAGCACAACCATAAGTATTCGACTTAGTTTTTCTCTCTTCATATTTACTCCTTACAGGTCTTTTATATTTCAGCAAACTTCGTGCCATTATTTATTATAAAATAAAACAATAGACAAATCATCCCTCTCATTTTAGACTTTTTATAATTTATCGGCTAGCTGTATTTTATAATAAGTTGTATAATACGTTGTATAATATGCTTATACTAAATTATCTTCATATTTATAAGGAGTCATTATGAAAATCATTATTATTGGCGCCGGTAAAGTTGGCTACGCATTAGCTACTCACCTATCCGCCCAGGGAAATGACATTACAATTATCGACAACAATCCCAAAGCACTAGAAAAAGTTGAGAACAACTTAGACGTACTTCCTGTTAAAGGAACAGGCATAAGCACAAGTACCTTGCTTGAGAATGGGTGTCGAAACATCGATCTCATCATTGCTGTAACAGGAAGCGACGAAGTCAATATGCTCTGTTGTTTAACAGCTAAAAAATTAGGTGCACATCGTACTATTGCACGTATCCGCGATCCGCAATATGCCAAGGAACTCCTTCTTATTAAAGAAGATCTAGGCCTGGATATGGTTATTAATCCTGAAGAAGCTGCTGCTGATGAAATCGCTAGAGTCCTCACTGTTCCTGGCGCAATCCGACTTGAAAATTTTGCAAAAGGTCGTGTGCGTATGGTAGAGGTTCTTCTTAAAGAGGATTCTCCTTTAATTGGAACTAAAATGAAGCACTTTGGTGATAAATTTGGTGTTTCTGTTTTAATTGGTGCCATTATCAGAGAGGATAAACTGATTATCCCTACAGGTGACACAACGCTAGAAGCAAATGATACCATTTATGCCATCGGAAAATCTGCTGCTATTTATACGTTCTGTAAACGTATTCATGATAAACCTTGTAAGGTGAAAAATATTATGATTGTAGGCGGGGGGAAAATCGCCTATTACTTAGCACGTCTTCTTAATGAAATGCATATCAAGGTTAAAATTATAGAAAAAGATAGTGCCGTTTGTGAAAGGCTTTCTGATGAGTTACCTAATACCCTTATTATTCATGGGGACGGCACAGACAGTGAACTGTTAGCCGAAGAACATCTTGAGGCTGTAGATAGCTTTATTGCCCTTACAGGACGTGATGAAGAAAACATTATCTCTTCTTTAATTGCTAAGCAAAGTGAAGTACCTCGTGTTGTAACTAAAATAAGTCGTCATTATAGTAATGCTGTTATCGGCAGCTTAGGCTTAGATACCATCATTACACCTCATGACATTATCACCAATCGTATCCTTAAATATGTACGTGGTGAAGCTGTAGAGGCACTCCACCGCATTGTAGGTGGGGAAGGTGAGATTATTGAGTTTATTGCATCAGCTAATGATCCGCTGATTCATATACCACTTTATAAACTCCGCCTTATCCCTGATGTACTCATTGCCACTATTGTGAAGAAAAATGAGATTGTTGTACCAAATGGTCAAACAATGATTAATCCAGGAGATAGGGTACTTGTTATTACGAATAAAAATATCTCTCACTTAAAAGACATTATGGATACTACATCAGGAGGAATCACCGGTGAACTTAAAAATAGTATTAAGAAGCTTGGGAATATTATTAATCTGTGAGGCTATTGCTTTACTGCCGCCTACACTAGTGGCTTTCATATACCAGGATGGGGACCTACCTGCTTTCCTCATCACAATAGGTATCGTTCTAGCTGTAGGAGGTATGCTTTCTTTGATTAAACCAACTTCTAAAAATATTTATGCTAGAGATGGATTTGCTATTGTGGCTATGGGTTGGCTTCTTATATCTTTTTTTGGAGCTTTCCCTTTTTACATAAGTGGTGCTTTTCCATCTTTTATAGATAGCTTCTTTGAGTCTAGCTCTGGTCTTACAACGACAGGCTCTTCTGTTTTAACCGCTGTTGAAGGACTACCACATGGTGTTCTCTTTTGGCGAAGCTTTACTCACTGGATAGGGGGCATGGGGATCTTAGTGCTTACTATTGCCATTTTACCTTCCCTAGGGACAGGCTCTATGCAGATTATGAAAGCTGAAAGCCCTGGCCCTATCGTTGGCCGCATCGTGCCTAAACTGGGAAAGACAGCTAAGATTCTCTATAGTATTTATCTAGGTATTACCCTAGTAGAGGTTCTTCTTCTGTGTCTAGCTGGTATGAATGTGTTTGATGCTTTTATTCATACCCTAGGAACAGTGGGTACAGGTGGTTTTTCTAATATGAATGCCAGCGTGGGCTATTATAATAGTGCACTCATTGACTGGATTATCACTATCTTTATGATTATATGTGGTGTAAACTTCTCCCTTTACTATTTAATTATTAAAGGGAATATGAAGACTTTCTTTAAGAATAATGAGCTAAGGGTTTATCTTTGCATTTTATTAGGAGCTATCTTACTTATTACCTTTGATTTACTAGCACGTAATACTTATGGTTCCTTTGGTGAAGCTCTTAGATTTTCTTCTTTCCAGGCAGCTTCCGTTATGACAACCACAGGTTATGCTACAACAGACTTTAATGAGTGGTCTATGTTTAGTAAAATGATTCTCCTCATTTTAATGTTTGTGGGTGGATGTGCTGGCTCTACAGCAGGTGGTCTTAAAGTAGCCCGCACCATTATTTGCTTTAAAAGCATCAAGCACTCCTTAAAACAAATTATCCATCCTAATGGCTATTATTCTGTACGTATGGATGGCAAAAAGGTAGACGATAAAACGGTACTGAGTGTCCTTAACTATTTCTTCATCTACATGATTATCTTTACAATAGGGATCATCATTATTTCTTTAGATGGGTTTGACTTTACTACCACCCTTACTTCGGTCATCACTACACTTAATAATATCGGACCTGGTCTTGGCCTTGTAGGACCTACGGGTAATTTCTCTGCCTTTAGTGATGTCAGTAAAGTCGTCTTCTCTATCTTGATGATTATAGGACGTCTGGAAATTTATCCTATTCTTTTGCTACTCACACCAGACCTTTGGAAAAAGAATTAAACTATAGTCAGTCTTAACTTGTATTCTTAGACAATAAAAAAGTAGTACACCCACGAGTGTACTACTTTTTTATTGGTTCCCCTACTGATCGTATTGTACTTGTAATAGCCTTATGTTGCTCTCTTATAAGGTATAAGATAACTTTTACAAATAGCGCTCCAAATGGTATCTCTTTCTACCTACTGTTCCTTTTCCATACTCAATGGCTTGGGTAGGACAGGTATGAACGCATTTTAAACACTGATAACATTTTTGTTGCCAGCGAGGTTTGCCATCTAACATTTCAATGGTTTTGGCAGGGCAAGTACTTGCGCACTGACTGCAGCCTATGCAGGCATCTGTTACTTTAAAAGGCTTAGTAGTTCTCGCAAATCGATTAAAGCCAAAGGCAATCACACTGGACTTAAGCTTTGCCATTTTGCCTCTAGTGACACGATGGACACTTTTTCTAGCTTGAATCTCTTTGGCGATTACATCTAGCTGCACTCTAGCTTCTTTTAGTTTGCTCTTGATCTCTTCATCACTTTCTACATTAGAGGCAATAATATAGTTATTAGGCATCTTAATAGAATAGGTGCTGTTTAATGGTACATATTTTTGAAGCTGCCCCATAGCAAGGCCTGCCTCATCTGCACAGGTACCTATTCCAAAGATAAATTTTCCTTCTGTATGTAGTGTTTTTACAAACTCTACAGCGGGCTCTGCTGGTGACCAGGCATAGATAGGGAAAACAACGCCGATCACCTCATCCTTAGTCACATCTGCCCCACTACCACTCATCATATCTACCGCTTTGTCATTTATTCTCTTTGCCAATTGTTCTGCTACCCATTTGGAATTACCCGTTCCTGAAAAATAAAATATCATCATTAACCTCCCTTTATATCTTATTAAATGTGCCATTCACTATAGCGTCTATCTTATGGAAAGCATTACAGTTTCATACCTCCATTTTACCATACTATTTAAATAATATTATTAGAATCCAAAGTTATTACAAGCAGCTTCTCTTTTCTCTATCTGCATATTTCTTCCCTAAATAAGCCACATTAGCTATGACTATCTATTACTTAGGAGGTAACTATGACTTATAAATTTTATATGCCCCCCATTAGTTTAATGGGTGAAAACTGTCTTCAAGATTTACCTGATGAATTAGCCTCTAGAGGCTTTACAAAATGTCTCATTGTAACGGATAAGGTACTGGTTAACATTGGTCTTGTAGACAAACTTACCAGTCTTCTTAATGCTCATCAACTAGGCTATGTGATCTATGATGAGACTAAGCCTAATCCTACAGTGGCTAATGTGAATCACGGCCTTGAGCTATTAAAACAAAATAACTGCGACTTTGTCATCTCTTTTGGTGGAGGTTCTCCACATGACTGTGCTAAAGGTATCGCTCTTTTAGCTACTAATGGTGGCAACATTGGCGACTACGAAGGTGTTAATAAATCTCAAAAACCACAGCTTCCACTGGTAACTATTAATACTACAGCAGGAACAGCCTCAGAAATGACCATCTTCTCTATTATTACGGATGAAGAAAGGCATATTAAAATGGCGCTTGTAGATAAGCATATGACACCTATTATTGCAGTTAACGATCCTGTTTTAATGGTGGCTATGCCTAAGAGCCTTACAGCTGCTACAGGAATGGATGCCCTAACCCATTCTATAGAAGCTTATGTCTCTACCATTGCAACGCCTATTACAGATGCCTGTGCTATCAAAGCCATTGAGCTCATTAGCTGCTACCTTAAAAGAGCCGTTGATGATGGAAACGATATGGAAGCTCGTGAAAATATGGCCTATGCTGAATACCTAGCAGGCATGGCATTTAATAATGCTTCTCTAGGTTATGTCCATGCTATGGCACATCAATTAGGCGGTTTCTATGATTTACCTCATGGGGTATGTAATGCGATTTTACTCCCACATGTTCAGGCCTTTAATGCCAAGGAAGCTGGCCCAAGACTCAAATGCATCGCTAAATTTATGGGCGTTGACGTCAGTGAAATGACCGATGAAGAAGGAGCTAAGGCATGTATAAAACGCATCAAAGAGCTTTCAGCCTCTGTAGGTATTCCTACTGGTCTTAGCAGCCTGGGTGTGAAAAAAGATGACTTCACCACTCTAGCAACCAATGCCTTAAAAGATGCCTGTGCTACAACCAATCCTGTTACCGGCACATTAGAAGACATCATTAAGATTTTTGAGAACGCCTATTAATGATTACAATATCAAAAAGGTAGTACACTCTTTTATGAGCGTACTACCTTTTTATATTGCAGCTAATATAGCTATCTTTTTCTACTTATATTAATTTCTCTAACTCACTACCTTTTAATAAAGCACCAAGTGGTAGTGCTTTTAGATCTAAGTGATCAAGACCTAAACATGCCTTTGTTGCATTCATTAACACACGTACATCATATTGGCTTGGATAAATTTCTGTCACCTTTTTATCAAGTCCCATTAATCCGTAGACTGCCATCATTGCACTTCTCACTGAATACTCTACAGTAAATACGCAATCATTTGGAATCTCTGCATATTGTCCTAAGAAACCAAAGTTTTGGCTACCAGCTGGAATGACATCAGGACGATCCCCAGCAACTCTAGGCATAAATTGAGAAGTAATATATGGCATCATAGCTGGAATGACATTAACTGTATGCTCTAGGATTTCAGGAATTCTATCTTCTAATCCCATATGATACAATAATTCCTCAAACATTTCTTTACCTGTACAATCTGAGTAATGTTTCTTTACATAATCTCCGTCAACATCCATATTGAGCGCATAAGCCCAAAGTACTTTAACATTATCTGGCTGTCCAATAAAGTGAGGTTGTTTTGGTATTACCCAGCTCATAAACCAACTAGAGTCTTTAATCGTTACAAGTCCACCCATACCTGGCTTATCTGTTGTAAGTTCAAGAAGATGTGGGAATACAATATCATCATCTTTTAATGTCACAGTAAATGACATCCATTTCGTTTTATCAATATCACTTACAAATTTCTCAGGATGCCCAAAATCAGGTGATTTCTTAGCGATTTTTTCCCACACACTAAAGCAGCCTTTTTCATCAGAAGTATTAATTTTTGCAGGTGTGTTATAATCACCACGTGTTGTATTTTGAGTCATTGAACCATTTGTAAAGAGTACGATATCATCTGGTTTAACTTTAATGGTTTCATTATTACCTTTTCTAGTAATATCAAAGGAGGTTGCTGTTTTCTTATTCCCGGCAAAATCAAAATCAATATCTGTTACTGTAGCACCAAGTTGGAAATCGACATCATGTGCTTCGAGCCATTTAAGAAGAGGTAAAATAAGTGAGTCATATTGATTGTATTCGGTGTGTAAAATACCTTTTAGACAGTTCATACCACCAATTAAATGCATAAAACGTTCTTCATAACGTTTTACTTCTACTACGCTGTGCCATGGTTCAAATGCAAACATAGTTGCCCAGAAGAACCAGAAATTTGTTTTAAAGAAGCTTTCATCAAAGAATTCTGCTATTGTCATATCTCCTAATGCTTCTTCTGTTGTTAAATGAAGTTTTGCAAGCTGCATCGCATTTGCTGTTGATAGACCAAAAGAAGAAAAATCAACTTTTTCACCTTGTTTTTCAACAATTCTACAATGAGATTCAATAGGTTCAGCTATATTCAATTCTCTAAATTCATCAAGTACAGAGCGCTCAGGATTTGTTAAAGAAGGGATAAAGCCATATAACTCAGCAAAGCACTCGAAGTGTTCCTCTATTTCTCTTCCCCCTCTTGCTGAATAACCTTTTTCTGCTGTTCCTGCTCCATCCATAGAACCACCGAATACTTCTGATTGTTCATATATATGAATATTCTTTCCAGGCATTTGGGCATCACGGATTAAAAAAGCTGCTGCTGCTAAAGATCCTATACCGCCTCCTAATAAATATGCATGTCTTTGTTCAATATTTTCTGGTTTTAATGGTTGAATTCTTTCATAGTTGTTCATCACTTAAACTCCCTTTCACTTTATTATTTTTACTCATCATCTATAATCATAATGTGATATGCATTAATAAAAGGCATTATCTCCTTGGCCTATTAAAGCTATCCTCACTATGAAATAGTGTTCTCTTTATTGATAAAGTTATTATATGCTTTAAGAAATTCTTCCTCAATGAACAAAAAAAGTCATCTGTGCTATCTCTACACAGATGACTTAAAGTGTGCAATTTTTAACTTAATAAGTGTGTAATGGTGCCATTCAACATATAAATGATTCGTGATTTTACAGATTCTATTTCTTCAACAAAACCATCCATAATCCATTTTAGAAATTCTCCAGTAATTCCAAATGCAAAAAAGGACGCTATAGCTTGTTTATGGGAGCACTGAGTACCCTTATCTTTACTTATATCTTCAATCACACCTTCTAATACCGTTTGAAATGTTTTGTGTAAAAACTTTTCAAGATGCTCTCGTCCTAATGAACGGCAAGTGTTTGTACAAATAACTCGGTGCTCATATGTATAATTAAGCACTAACTCTATACCTTTTTCCCAGTTTTTAAAACTACAGTTTTGATCTAATTCTTCAATGACCTCATGTTTATAAATCCATTCAAGCAGATCATAGACATCACGAAAATGATTATAAAATGTATGGCGGGCAACACCACACTGCTCTGTGATCATCTTAACTGTAATTTTATTGACTGGATGTTTTTTCATTAATTCTTTAAATGTATTGGCTATTGCCTGTTGGGTTAAAAAACTTGTTGACATAGGTAACACCCTCAAACATAAATATTTCTTAATCAAATCAACTAGTTATATTCTTGTGACTCATATGTATGTATCATATCTAAATAAGCCTCAATCTATTCCTAGCTGATAAAAGTATCTCCATCATTATTTAATACATCTCACCGAAAATCAAGCACTTATTTTTATCTGTTTTCCATATCAAAGCCTAGAAGGCTTATATCATATACAGTTGTAATAGAATAAAAAAGCGTTCTATCTTTAAAATAAATTGTATCTAATGATAATTGGGTTGTATTATTTTTAGATTATTTAAAATAATTTAAAAATATGCTATCATAACTATAAATAAGTGTCAATAAATAGGAGGAGTTATATATGCCAAATCCATATCTTCCACTATGGGAATACATACCAGATGGTGAGCCTAGAGTTTTTGGAGATCGTGTTTATGTCTATGGGTCTCATGATAATGCTGGGTCTGATAAGTTTTGCGATTATAAATTAAAAGTATGGTCAGCACCTATTAGTGACTTAAATAAATGGACCTGTCATGGAGATATTTTTCATACTAAGGATGATGAAGACCATCTATCCGACACCGCTGAATGGACAATTGATAATGACCTATATGCCCCTGATGTCATAGAAAAGGACGGCAAGTATTATCTTTATGCCTATATTATGGGAGCTCAAGGATGTGTGGCAGTAAGCGAGAGGCCTGAAGGTCCCTTTAAGCTCATTTCAAGGTATCAGTATCATAACCCTGAAGGCAAGGCAGATGAGTATTTTGGAGACGGTTGGTTTGTTGACCCTGGTGTCCTTGTGGATGATGATGGCAAGGTCTATATTTACTGTGGCTATGAACGTTCCTTTGCAGCACAGCTTAATCCAGATAATATGTATGAAATAGTAGATGGGACTTATCAAAATCATATTATCCCCGTAGAAGCACCTTTTCATTTCTTTGAAGCCTGTTCTCCTAGAAAGGTAGGAGATACTTATTATCTCATTTACTCCCCACGAAAAGGAAGTAGATTGGATTATGCAACCTCCACTTCAGCTATGGGACCCTTTGAATATAGG
>JAEWMQ010000110.1 GCA_023393125.1 Bacillota bacterium | reverse complement strand
TAGGGTTTATTTTTAAGGAAATATTGTTATAATATAAGTATAAAAAGAAATGCCTAGTAGCTACTAACTACTAAGCACTCCTAAAGTGAGACGTTTGTTTTATTTTAGGGCTATTGGATTATGAAAGCAATATATTTAGAACATAGACACTACTTCTTGCCGGATGGAGTGTCTTTTTCATTTTTAGTTTCAAAACTTAATTTAAAACCTTTTAGACTTCCTTCAAGGTTAAATTTAATAATATAAATGCCTTTAAGGACATAAACAATAGTAATAGTTAAAATAGCTACTACAATGATTAGCATTAGTATCATACCCAATACCACCCCCTTTGTGTCATGATGAATGATTTTATAAATAAAATATCACCAATAACCCAAGGAGGAGAAAACGTTCAAAACCTCCGTAGCCATCCGCCTACGGTTAAATTATGTTTACTGGAATATTATAACATAATCATAATGGCATTAATAGGACAAGATAACTAATTTTTACATATAAAAGGACTTGCCTACCTTTTTGAGTATTAAAGTTTATGCAATAAATTAAAAAGTGAGAGAAATATAAAAAATATCCAACTTTAGTCTAATAAAAACGTATATTAAGATATAAGCATTAAATTTTAAGAAAAGGAGGGGAGAAGGTGCAAGATTTGGACACTCTTATTGAGGAACATAAAGATAAGCTTTATAAACTATGCATGTATCTTGAAAAGAATAGATATAATGCAGAGGAGCTCTTTCAAGATACCTGGGTAAAAGCCATTGAGAAGCACCTTTTTTATGATAGAACCCAGCTTTTTTATCCTTGGCTTTCCCATATAGCAGTTAACTTATATAGAGATAAGCTAAGGCGCTTAAAACGAGAGGTAAAATACATACTCTGGCAAGGAGAAAAGGAAATACAGACGGCGGATGAAGGAGTGGATCTCTTAAGAGAGGTAATTAAAAAAGATGAATGGCAACTCGCCAAAGAGAGTCTACAAAGTCTAGATGACAAATACAAATTACCTATTATTTTGGTACTGATAGAAGGGTTAAGCTACAAAGAAGCAGGAGAAATATTAGATATTCCCGAAAAAACCATCAAATCACGAATTTATGATGGACGGGTGAAGATAAAGAAAATGGTTGAAAAGGAGGAGATAGATTGTGAGCGGAGAAAAAGAAAACGAATGGTTTGAAACCATGCAAAAAGAGGAAATGAAGCCTTCTTATAAAGCAGTAGTGAAGGCAAGGCAAAAGGCGCACATAGCAAAAGATAGAAAAGAATTTTTGGAAGAATACTTACCAATTATTATAATTTGCGGGATGAATATGATATTGGGGATCATGATAGGCATAGTTTGCTTAAAATTGGCACCAGGCTTTAGTCAAAGGGCTCTACTTATTAATGTTATTTTAGGAATAAGCTATCTTCCACTTCTTGCCTATAGCCTTACAACTATCTATATGAGAAATAAGGAAAGTAACAAGGAGGAATCAATATGATAGGAGCAATAGGAATGACTGTAGTAGTGGCTATGATATTTGCATTTATAATAGGCGTATATACAGTATTGGGAATAGTGATTTATAAAGATGCAAAAGCCTATGAAATGCCAGCTGCTATGTGGACAGCTGTAGCACTGTTAGTACCTAATATGATAGGGGTTATTATTTATTTAGTTGTTAGATCTAGTAAAGAAAAAAATGTGTATTGCTCTAACTGCAATACCAAGGTAGAAAAAGACTATAATATTTGCCCAAAGTGTAAAGGGGTGTTTGAAGAAGTCTGTCAGGTATGTAATAAGGCAATCAAAGAGGAGCAGATGATTTGTCCCTATTGCGGCTCAGAAGCCTTAAAGGAAGTAAGTACAAAGACAGCGACTAAAGTATGTAAGAAATCTAATATCGCTAAGCCTCTTATTATCATAGGTGTTATTTATTTTGTATTTATATTTGTTCTTTTATTTTCAGTTATAGGATTAGGAGCAACTTCCTATGTAGAAAATATCACCATGGAAAATGTGAAACTAAATGGTATTAGCACAGGGATATCAACCATAAGTATAGATACAAGTACAAAGAAAAAAATTAAGCATACATTTCATTACACAACAGAAGTCAAAACAAGAAAGCTCAATGTCTATGCTGACGAAGTCCCTCAAATAGATATTAATATCACCCTGGAAGGGGGAGCCATAGAACTTGAAATACTAGATGAAAATGAGAATGTGGTATTTGAAAAGGTTTATGAAGGAAGCATAGATGAATCTGGTAACGGGGGTCAAAGTATAGATGCAGTGCCTCTTCAAATTACAGAAGATAAAGTGTATACACTTAAGTTTATTTATCGTGAAGCGAAAAAGGGAAGTATAGAAATAGCAGGCTAGGTAATCTATGTATTACCTAGCCTGTTATTTTAGTTTCATGTAGCTAGTATTTTTCCTGAAGACTTTTATGGTTATAGTTTTTTCCATTTGAGTTCTAATTTTGTAAGTAATTTATCATGAGTTAGATCTACGATTGTATGAAGAGTCGTTAAGTGATCCTGATCACTTTCTATAACCTCACTACAAATGCGCAAAGAGGCTTCATCTATCGCTTCTTTTTTATATAGGACTTTAATATTTGAGATTTCATGCGCATTTAAAATAGTTCTAGGTAAAGTATCAACGGCCATTTCGATATACTTAACATTATTCACATGTTGATTGATATCAATATCACTATGTCGCACGCGATAGTCCTTTGAGTACTTAAAGTCTTCAGGCTGCATAAAATCATCTAGTGGAATGTTTTCTTCTAATTCCTTCTCTAGTCCATAGAGTTTACATTGTTCAGGAGAGATTCTTACAGGACGCCTTTTATCAAGGTCGATAAGCACAGCTGTGGAAATACCAGAAGCAATGATAGTACCTTCTGAGGTTTTAATTTTAAAGCTTCGATAACCATATAATTTTTTAATGCCTACAATGTCCGTTTCAACAGTGATAGTGTCGCGGAATTTAGGATATTCTACAATGGTTAAGTCATATTTTAATAGAACCCAAGCACAATTATTGATAAGACCATTATCAGTTTCGCCTAGGGAATCACTTTGTGAAACAACGATATCCCATAAATAATTCATTAGGGATGAGTATTTACATCTATAATTTGAATCAACATCATAAATTTCTATAGTATATTGCTTACTAAATATATTAGCCATTTTTAATATCCCCTTCTTATGCAATCTATTTATGACTAATTATATTTAATACAATTTAATTAATCAATTGTATTCTTGCCGTATACCGTAGTTCATAAACAAAATGAAGGGACAAATATGAGCCAACCAGGTTTTATGATTAATAAATAAAGCTTTTTAAACTTATATAAATTAGGTTATACTAAGTCAAAAGATAAGCCTTATAAAATAGCAGTATCTAAGCCAAGTAAATTTTAATAACATCAGAGCAAAAGGAAGGCTGTTTTTGAGCAGCTTTCTTTTTATATAACTATTAAAAGTATAGGCATCTAAAATATTTAGGGAGAGAGGGGAACAAATGAAAATCTTAGTTGTAGAAGATGATTTATCCATTGCAATGGGAATAGAGTATTCACTGGGACAAGAAGGTTATGAGGTTAAAGTATGCAGTAATGTGGCAGAGGGAAAAGCTTATATAGAAAATGAAGTAGTAGATTTATGCCTTTTAGACCTTACCCTTCCTGATGGTTCCGGTTATGAGCTTTGTAAGGTGGCGAAAGAAAACAGAGATATTCCAGTTATCTTTTTAACTGCTTGTGATGATGAAGTTAATGTAGTTATGGGACTGGATATGGGGGCAGATGACTATGTAACGAAACCTTTTAGAATTCGTGAGCTTATTTCTAGGATTAAGTCAGTACTGCGTCGTCATAATAAAACAGACAGTACGAAATCTATTTTTATTTATAATAATATTAGGATAAACACATTGGAGGCCAAGGTTTATAAGAATAATAAAGAGGTACAATTGACAGCTTTAGAATACAGACTACTTCTTACTTTCATTACCCATGAGGGACAAGTTTTATCTAGGAATCAACTGTTAGAAGGCATATGGGATATCGCAGGAGACTTTGTAAATGATAATACAGTAACAGTTTACATTAAACGTTTAAGAGATAAATTAGAAGATGACCCAGGGGATCCAACGTTTATTATGACGGTTAGAGGATTAGGTTATAAGGTGGGAAGATAAATGATTCGAAATAAAGAATATAGAGTACTGCTTGTTAGCATGTTTGTAGTAGCACTTATTAATATAATAGGTGCTTTTGTTTTAAATACCAATGCTGGTTTCTTAGCCTTGGGGACAAGTCTTGTGCTACTCATTTTAATGTGGGGTTTTAACAAAAGACGCTATAAGAAATTAGATGAGTTATCAGCTTATTTACATCGCATTTGCTCAGGAGAATATTCATTAGACATTAGAGACAACGAAGAAGGAGAACTCAGTATATTAAAAAATGAAATTTATAAAGTAACTCTAAGACTTTCGGAGCAATCTGAGTTACTAAAGAAAGATAAGATTTATTTAGCAGATGCTATATCAGATATATCACATCAATTAAAAACGCCTCTTACATCTATGATGATGATGACAGAGCTATTAGGAAATAATAATTTAGCAGATGATAAGAGGCTAGAGTTTACAAAAAGGATTAGGTTGCAACTAGAGAGGATTGAGTGGTTAGTAAGTTCTCTATTGAAACTTTCAAAAATAGATGCAGGTACTATTCAATTTAAAAAAGAACCCATAGATGTGAAAGCTTTAGTCAGTAAAGCTACTGAGCCTCTTTTGATTCCTATGGAGCTAAGAGAACAACGATTAGTGATAGAGGGAGATGATGCTAGCTTTTTAGGGGACTTTAATTGGAGTGTAGAAGCACTTGTTAATATTATGAAGAATTGCATGGAGCATACACCGGTAGGTGGGGAAATTCGTGTGCATATTGTGGAAAACCCCCTATATACAGAGGCGGTCATTGTGGATAACGGAGAAGGAATTGATTCAGAAGACCTTCCTAATATTTTTAAACGATTTTATAGAGGAAAGAATGCTAGTAGTGAAAGTGTAGGTATCGGACTAGCCATGGCACGTAGCATTGTACTTCAGCAAAATGGAGATATTACTGTGAAAAGTGAAAAGGGCAAAGGGACAAGCTTTAGAATTAGATTTTACAAGAAGGTTATATAGAGAAAATGGAGCTATTCTTCACTCTTAATTCTTCATTGCTTTTAAAGGTGACAAAACTGTCATAATACAATCACTAGGTTGTAATCCGTATAGGATAGGATGAGATTATAATCAAAGAGGAGGATGAATATGGAGATCTTACGAATAGAAAACCTATCAAAAGTTTATGGCAGTGGCGAGACAGCAGTGAAAGCCCTTGATAATATATCATTTTCAGTAGATAAAGGTGAGTTTGTAGCGATTATTGGTGCTTCTGGTTCGGGGAAATCTACTTTACTACATCTTTTAGGAGGAGTAGACAGACCAACAAGTGGTAAGGTTTTTGTAGATGGAACAGATATTTATAAGCTAGATGAGAATAAACTAGCTATTTTTAGAAGAAGGCAATTAGGTCTTATATATCAGTTTTATAATTTGATTCCTGTGCTTAATGTAGAGGAAAATATGACACTGCCTTTACTACTAGATCAGCAAAAGGTGGATCAAAAACACTTAAATGATCTTTTAAAAACCCTCAATCTAACAGAAAGGGTGAATCATTTGCCTAATCAGCTTTCTGGAGGACAGCAGCAAAGAGTTTCCATTGGACGAGCGCTGATTAATAATCCAGCTTTGATTTTAGCCGATGAGCCAACGGGTAATCTAGATAGTAAAAATGGGATGGAGATTGTAGAACTCTTAAAAATGTTTAACAAAGAGTATAATCAGACCCTTATTATGATTACTCATGACGAACGCATTGCCCTTCAAGCAGATCGAATCATATCCATAGAGGATGGGAAGCTTGCTAAAGATGAGGTGATTCGTCGATGAATATTGTAAATAAGTTAACTCTTAGACAGCTAAAGATGAATAAGAGAAGAACTTTAGTAACTATTTTAGGAGTTATTATCTCTGTAGCTATGGTAACAGCTGTAACAGTTTCTGTAAGTTCAGTTATAGATTTATTGAAACGAGTAGCTATAAGCTCTGAGGGTAACTGGCATATGCGCTATCATGATATGAAAGCTAAAGATATATTAGTTCTTGAAGCAGATGAAAATGTAGATCAAGTAGCTGTTAGTTATTCCATAGGTTATGCTGCCTTAGATAATCCAAGGAATAGTGATAAGCCTTATTTATTTGTAAGAGGCTATAATACAGAAGGCTTTGATTTAATGCCTATTAACCTAATAGAAGGGCGTTTACCTAAGGCTGGTAATGAATTAGTCATTCCAGAACACTTAGAATCTAGTACAGGCTTAACTTATAAAGTTGGAGATAAGATAAAACTAGACATAGGGCAAAGATATGCTATCAATGGGGAGACTGGGCAGCAAGAAGAAGAACCTTTAAACCAAGGATATAGTTTTGTGAGAGATAGTGAGGGAAAAAGTATGGAGACTTTTGTACCTCAGCAAACAAAGGAATATACGGTTGTAGGTGTAACCACGAAATCAAAAGGAGAATATAGTTGGTCACCTGCTTATGAACTTATGACCTATATCAGTCCAGATGAAATACCTGGTGAAGCTATTGTTACAGCATCCGTTTTATTAAAAAAGTTAAATACAGGTATTTATGACCATAATGCAGCCCTAGGTGTAAAAATGGGCATAGAATATGTGGAGCCACATACGGAGTTATTAGCTTGCTATGGTGTAAATAGTAATAGTAGTTTAATCTTTGCATTATTTAGTGTAGTAGCCATTGTGCTAACCATTATTATGGTAGGTTCAGTTTCGCTGATCTATAATGCTTTTGCTATTTCAGTAGCAGAGCGTTCACAGTATTTAGGCATGCTTGCAAGTGTAGGGGCAACTAAGAAACAAAAGAGAAATTCTGTGTTTTTTGAAGGTGCCGTTATTGGAGGCATTAGTATTCCGCTAGGTCTTTTAGCAGGATTTTTAGGAATGGGAATTACTTTTGGTGCTATTAATGGCATGTTTAAAAATGTTATGAGTATAGAAGATGATTTACGTTTAGTTATTTCACCAATAGCCATCTTAAGTACAGTGATTATTTCTATACTGACTATTTTTATTTCCACCTATATGCCAGCAAGAAGAGCTTCGAAAATATCAGCTATTGAAGCCATTAGACAAACAGCGGATATTAAAATTAGAGGGAAGAAAATTAAAACTTCAAAGCTTACACGCAAACTATTTGGTTTTGAAGGAGAACTGGCTTTAAAGAATTTAAAAAGGAATGGACGCCGTTATCGTGCAACACTTTTCTCATTAATCGTTAGCATTATACTCTTTTTAACAACAGCTACCTTTTCAGCTTATATGAATCGTTCGTTAGAAATGATGGTACAAAATGCAAACTATGATATACGTGTATCAGCTAATTATAGGAATGATGTAGCAAGGAAAGTAGAGCTAGAGAAACTAAAAAGCCTAGATAAGGTAGAAAAGTATAGCTTGTTAGAAACGGCATACTTCGAGGCATATTTACCTGATGAAATGACGCCAAGTCATATAAAAGAATTTTTAGATGGGGTAGAAGAAGAAAAAGGCTATTTTTACAATGTTAATCTAATAGCATTAGAAAATGAAGCTTTAAAGGCATATGCGCAGTCGGTAGGAACTGATATCAATTTATTAAATAACCCCATGGAACCAGCAGCTATTGTATTAAATCGTGCTAAATTCAAGGACAAGGAAACCAAAAACTTTAGAGATGAAGAAGTAATTTATGCTTCTGTAAATGATAAGATTACATTAAGTGAAACGCAATGGGACGAAGCTAGTAACGACTATAAGATAATAGATGGTGAAGAAGTAGCTTTTGCAGGCTTTGCTAAAGAACCTCCAATGGGAATGAAAATTCAAGAAAATGGTAATACACTTAATTTAATTATATCTGAAGATGTGCTTAATACAATTATAAATAATAGCAATGCATATATGTCATATAGAGTACGTAGTTATGAAGCAATGTATTTAACTTCGGAAGATCCTTTTGGATTACAGAAGGATATCGAAGCATTGCAAGAAGGTAGTGAATATCAGATTTATAGTATTTATAATATTTATGAAGAAAAACAAACTTCCGAGCAAATGCAAACCGTCTTAAAAGTATTTATTTATGGCTTTATTGTACTCATTACTCTTGTGAGTGTTGCTAATATATTTAATACTATTTCTACTAGCATTGCACTTAGAAAGAGAGAATTTGCTATGTTAAGGTCAGTAGGAATGACACCAAAAAGTTTTAACAAAATGATTAACTTTGAGAGTATATTCTATGGCCTTAAAGCATTACTTTATGGACTACCTATAAGCTTTATGATTATGATTGTTTTATATAGGCAGCTTAGTAATAGCTTTGATTTTGAATTCTTTGTTCCAGTAGGTAGTACAATAACAGTTGTTATTTCAGTGTTTGTGATTGTAGGAGCTTCGATGTTTTACTCAGGCGCTAAAGTAAAAGGTCAAAATATTATTGAAGGCTTAAAAGATACGAATTTATAAGCTTAGCAGTGAGAGAAGTTGGAGTGAAAAATATAAGTAGTTAAGGTGTAATAAATAGAGATATAAGAGTAAGGATGCAAGTAGCACAAAGTAAATAAGATGTGACTAAGTGGATAGTTTGGGGATTATTTTCCTCCTTGAAAGAAAGTTCTGGGGATACTTTTGGAGGAAAATAATAGCCAACTATCCTTTTTTGTGATTGAATAAAGTAATAGAGATGAATAGCATTAGGAAAGGAAAAGAGAAATGATAAAAGCAGTTATTTTTGATATGGATGGGGTCCTTTTTGATACAGAGCGTCTTGTTTCTGTGGCGTGGACCAAAATAGCAAAAGAAGATAATATGAAAGAAATAGATATAGTATTAAAGGATTGTATTGGTAGAAGCTATGAAGATACCAGATTAGTTTTTCATAAGCACTATGGTGAGGAGTTTGATTTTGAAGGTTTTAGAACAAAAGCAGGGAAATTGTTCTTTAAAGATATAGAAGATAATGGTTTACCTATTAAAACAGGTGTTCATGAACTACTAGCTTATTTAAAAGAAAAAGGCTATAAAATAGGTCTGGCTTCTTCTACTAAAAAAGAAGGTGTACTTTCTCATTTAAGAGAAGCAAATATAGAAGAGTATTTTGAAGTAATAGTAGGTGGGGATATGGTAAAACACAGTAAACCAAACCCTGAAATCTATCAAATGGCGTGTAGGCTTCTTGGCGTAGAACCTAGTGAGGCAATTTGCATAGAAGACTCCTTAAATGGCATTCGCTCAGCAAGTAGTGCAGGTCTTAATGTAATTATGGTACCAGATTTAATTGAGCCAACAGAGGAGATTCTACCTTTGCTACATAAGCAGTTTGTATCCTTATTAGAGGTAAAGGCATATTTAGAACAGATATAAGGGAATGGATGTAGAGTTAATAAAGGGGAACCGTACCATAAATAGGGGGGGCTTGAATAGTTGTTGAAAATGTAATAGGGTTTCCTAAATCGTAATTTGTAGATTCGAATCCTATCAGATACATTAATCAAAGGCTTGTAATTACTTGAGTTATAAGTAGTAGCGAGCCTTTTTTAGTTAGATGTCGTCGCTACGACGTTAAATGGGTGACTTGAAAGTACATATGAGGTTATGAAGATGAATCTTACTGCAAATAAGAGAAGTTTTTTATATTTTATGAAAAGAAAATAATTAGGTGTTGAGACTCTTATTGAGATAAATTAGAATAAGTGTTAATAACTTTCTTAAAGTAAGACGGCCAGTCGAATTTTGAGAGAGCTTTATAATTGCTGCAATAAAAAATATATAGAAATGGGGAGTGTCAATGAGACAAGATATTATAGATTTTTTAGAGCAAGAAATTAAACAAAGATGTGAAAGTCCAAGTAATTTTTTCGGCAAGGATAGTTATTACCATATCAAAGCGGTTGTAAAGAATGCCACCCTTTTAGCAGAAAAATTTGGAGCAGATGTTGAAGTAGTAATAATTGCCGCATGGCTACATGATATCGCATCTATTACAAGTTACGATTTGTATAAAGAGCATCATATTCATGGAGCTAGAATTGCGAAAGAGATATTAGAGATGATGAGGTATCCTATTGAAAAGACTGCATTAGTTCAAAAGTGTGTGTTGAATCATAGGGGGAGTGAGTTAAAGGATAAAAGTTCAATAGAAGAAATATGTGTTGCTGATGGAGATGCAGTTTCTCATTTTGATAATTTACCTTCTCTTCTATACTTAGCTTATGTGACTAGGAAATATTCTATGGAGGAAGGCGTGCAGTTTGTCGCTAATAAGCTTATGAGAAGTTACAATAAATTATCTGATAGAAGTAAAGAACTTTATAAAGAAAAATATAATGAAGTAATGGGTATTTTACAGTAATAAATTTGAAATTGTAGGAGATTTGGTTTGCAAAATGAAAAATGTAGTTTATTATTTATTACATTGTTTGTGGGTTCATTTCTTACAAGAGAGCAAAGTAAAATCGTAATTGAACCAAGAATGAAACAGAGCGACAAATTTCAGTTTATAGAGTAAGTGTAAAATTAAAGTAGCTAGTAAGTTTCAAATAAAGATAAACGATGATGCAATTAACTACATAGCACATTCAGAGGAAGTGTCTAATAAGGATGCGTCTTCTTTTTATTTGCGACAAGATTTATGGATAAGAAAGATAAGATTAAAAATTGTGGTATGATTAGGGTGAAGTTTGGAATAGATATTTATTAAGTCGAAAATTTATGCTTTATATATACAGAGGAGGAGCTTAAATGTTATTGGAGCTCAATAGATTATCGTCACAATATACAGTCAAGAAGCTTACAGAAGAGGATATACCAAATATACTTTTAGTGTGTAAAGGCAATCCAACCTATTATAAGTATTATAAGTCAGAACCTACTAATGAAAATATTAAAGCAAGTTTGACCGCATTACCGCCAAATAAAACAATAAAAGATAAATATTTTGTAGGATTTTATAATGAGGATAGCTTAGTTGCAATACTAGATTTAATAACAGGATACCCTAATGAAGATGTTGCCTATATTGGATGGTTTATGATGAATAAAGAATTTCAAGGTAGTGGAGTAGGTACAGCAATTATTATAGATATCATAATATATCTAAAAGAAAAGAATTTTGCCTATGTGAAATTAGGATATATTAAGGGCAATTCACAGGCACAAAACTTTTGGATAAAGAATAATTTTAATCCCGTTGGGGATGAAGTTAAAACGGATAAATATACTATTGTATGTATGCAAAGAGAGATGTAGCGAAAAGGTTTAAGCTGTAGCATTCAATCAACTAATGGAAATTTTGATACTATGCAATTTGTAGATTAAGACCTTTAAGCCTTCTCGTAAACCCCCTTACAAATTTCAGTTTATAGAGTAGAGTAAGGGCAGTTGTGTTATAGTTCAAAAGAAGGCATGATTTGGTCAGTGATGTATATTACATTGTAAAAAGGCTCCTATTGCAATAATAGCAGTAACCAAAGATAAGATTAGTGGGTCACTGGTAGCAGCAAATATGGCGCTAATGGCGGAGTCTTGTGGACTAGGTGTACTATACTCGCCAAAGTTACGAAGACTTTTAAACTTAAAATCCAAGAATCATGTGGTTACAACTTTAGTTTTTGGATTCCCATTTTCAATTTGAATATTCCCAGCGGACAGACGTTTTCACAGTACCTTTGTCAGAAATGCCACACGCTTATCCATTAGATTTTTTACTAGGTTGCTGTGAACTGCGATGTCGTAGCCGTGCATGGTAGCTCTAGTTTTGTGGAGTTCAACTTCCACACCTGCATCCTTTAGGAGCTGGGCATAGAGTAGTCCGCCGTCCTGTAGACAGTCAAATTCTGCTGTCTCCACATAGGCAGGGGGCAGTCCCACCAGAGAGGGAGCTTCCACTGGAGAAAAGTACTCCATGTGCTCGTGGTCTTTAGAGGAGGAATAGAGGGCTGTATATTTTCTTATTGCTATGCTGTTACACATGGGGGTATCGGTAAACTTTTTCATACTGTCACATTCCATGTTTCTATCAACCCATGGATAGATAAGTACCTGAGCACAAGGGAGCAGTACACCTCTGTCTCTGGCCATTAGGCATAAAATAGCAGACAGGTTACCACCAGCACTATCACCAAAAAGGGCAATCCGTTGTTTATCAATAGCCAGTTTATGGGCGTTTTCCAGTAGCCATGTATAGGCATCATATGCATCTTCAGGTGCAGTAGGGAATTTGTATTTGGGAGACATACGGTAATCCACAAACAATGTTTTGACATTCAGGGCTTTTGCTAGTCTTCTTGCTAGAATAAAATGGTGAGGCGCTGCCTGATATGTAAAACCGCCACCGTGAAAAAATACCAGGCAAGGACCATTTTTCATAACATTTATAGGTGTATATATAAGTGTACGGATAGAGTGCCCGTCTCTTGCCGGAATTTTAATTTGATCCACACTTACTTCACTATCTGATTTTTCGCGGTCATAAAGCATACCCATCAGTTTCTGTATGAAAGGAAGCATAAAAGGAATAATGGGCGGATTGGTATTTTCATATTTTTTCAACTCAGGGTCAAAGATATATTTTGTTTTTCCCATGAAGCGAACCTCCTGATTTATTCATAATCTATTAGAATAAAGTATATCATAGAAATTGCTGTTTCTCCCAATACAAGATGAGCATTTCAAAGAAAAAGCTGAAATTGAAAAAGAAAACACATTCCTAAAAAGTATCCAGCAGAAAATTACATACTTTGTGGTTATCTAACTCATAATAAATTTGTACGTATTTTGAAAAGTATAATATGAGGAGGAGAAATCCATGCCTAAGATAAGTTGTAGTGTAGCCTCTTGTTCTTATAATCAAGGAGGCATTTGTGACGCAAGTGTTTTGAAGATTGTAGGAGATAGAGCGAATATCACTGAGGAAACAAGTTGCAGTACCTATATCAATAAAGAAAAAGTTAGTAATTCCGTGGGCGATGAAGTTAAAAGAGGAGAGACAGAAACCATACTTTGTGAAGTAGAAACATGCGTCTATCATGCTCAAGGTCACTGTTCTCTAGAAGATGGTATTGAAGTAAGCAATTTAGGGGAAGCAGAAACTTATGAAGACACTGATTGTCTAAGTTTTGAGCGTAGATCAGAATAAAATAGAGTCAAATGAAGGGGCCTGTTGCAAAATAATCTAAAGATAGATTTGCAGTAGGCCTATTTTTAATGTGCCTAGTATGGGTGCAATCTGGAGAGGAAGTCCGTGGGCAATAGATATAAACCTAGGAACGTGTTAAGCTAGGACTAGGTTGAAAAGTAAATCTATGTTATAATAATCAGAAATTTATATTGGCGTTGTGAGATAGTAGAAATGAGCTATAAAATAGGGAGGAATCAAGTAAATGTTGCAGCAGGAAGTATATCAAGTAAAAACATTGTTTAATAAAATAAATACAGATAAAAAAGTTAAGGTGAACGTACCAGGGTCTAAAAGTATTACCAATAGGGCGCTACTTATTGCTACATTAGCAGATGGAATCAGTGAATTAAAAGGCACGCTTTTTAGTGATGATTCACGTCATTTTCTGCAATGTGTACAAGATTTGGGGTTCGAAACAGAAGTAGATGAAGCAGCATGTATTATTAAGGTGCGTGGCTTAAAGGGAAAAGTGCCAAAGCGTGAGGCAGAAATCTATGTAGGAAGTGCAGGAACAGCAGCACGTTTTTTAACAGCTTTTCTAGGGGTGTCGGAAGGCGTGTATAAATTAGATGCCTCAGAGCAGATGAGAAAACGTCCTATGGCGCCACTACTTCATACTCTAGAAGGTTTGGGAACAAAAGTGGATTATGAATTGGAAGAAGGTTATTTCCCATTTACCTTAACAGGTAAACCTGTGACTAAAGATAAAATGAGTGTGGATATTAAAAAAAGCAGTCAGTTTTTAAGTGCACTTCTTATTGCTTCTACCTGTTTTAAAGAGGATGTAACGATTTCTTTAGAAGGCACACATGGTATGGCTTATATTGATATGACAATTAAGATGATGAAACAGTTTGGTCTAGAGGTTAAAGAACCACAAATGCATCAATACTTTATTTCAAAGGGACAAAGCTATGAGGCAAAGCAGTATCAGATAGAACCAGATGTATCAGCAGCTTGCTATTTCTATGGTATGGCAGCGCTTTTAGGTATAGAGGTGATAGTGGAAAATGTCTTTTTTGATTCATTACAAGGAGATATTCAATTTATCAGCTTCTTAGAAGAAATGGGGTGTGCTGTAGAGGAAACACCAGAGGGAATTAGTGTAAAAGGCCCAGCAGATGGAAAATATAAAGGCATTACAGCGGATATGCATGCTTGTTCAGACCAGGCGATTACATTAGCTGCACTTGCACCATTTGCAGATTCACCTACAGTTATAAAAGGAATTGGTCATACAAAATATCAGGAGAGTAATCGTATAAAAGCTATAGCTACGGAACTTCGCAAGATGGGAATTCGTTGTGACGAGGATGAGGATGGTGTGACCATTTATCCAGGAGTGCCAGCAGCAGCAATAGTTGAGACTTATGACGACCATCGTATGGCAATGGGCTTTTCACTTATTGGACTAAGAGCAGAAGGGATTACTATTTCAGACCCTATGTGCTGCAGAAAAACCTTTGAGAAATATTTTGAGGTATTGGAAGAAGTCATGATAAGCCTAACAACTTAAGGAAAGTTTTAAATACTATACTTGCAATTAATGGTTTATTAGCACTAAAATATGCCTTTTTAGACAAAAGAAATTAATTCCTAAAGATTAAATCCTATAGATAAATTATTCTAAAGGGTTTATTTTTAAACAAATACTGTTATAATATAAGTATAAAAGAAATGCTCAGTAGCTGCTAACTACTAAGCATTCCTAAGGTGAGACGTTTGTTTTATTTTAGGGCTATTGGAATGAAAAAATAATAACTAGATGAAAAAGGACACTACTTCTTGCTGGATGGGGTGTCTTTTTCATTTTTAGTTTCAAAACTTAATTTGAAACCTTTTAGACTGCCTTCAAGGTTGAATTTATTAATATAAATGCCTTTAAGAACATAAACAATAGTAATAGTCAAAATAGCTAATACTATACTTATCATTAGTATCATATCCAATACCACCCCCTTTGCACTATGATGATTGAATCACCAATAGCCCAAGGAGGAGAAAACGTTCAAAACCTCCGTAGCCATCCTCTACGGTTAGATTAAATTTATACTTGCCTAGTATAACATAAGTATGAATATGATGATAGAAAAAATTACTAAATTTTTACATATAAAATGGTAGTAGATGCTACTAGTATTGTGAGCCGTATCATAAGTAAGTGATATAATAGAAATATGTTTTAGCTTTTTATTTACTAGAAATATGACATATAGCTGTCATATATCATATGGTAACTTAAAATAAAAAGGGGAGATAAAACATGAGTGAAATTAAAAGATTTGATATTAACGAAGAATATGCCTTATCAGGAATGGTAGAAGCAGGAGATTATGTTTTTCTTAATTTTTGTGTGGGGAATGTGGGACAATCTTTTGAGGCGCAGGTAAATGGAGCATTAGATGATATGGAAAAGGTATTTAAAGAGCGTTTCAAAGGCAATTATCCAGCTAGAAAAACGATTGAAACTAATTTCGCGCATATCGGAGGAGCAGAGGGACTTCATATTCAAATGGATGCTATAGCATATAAGAAATAGAATGTGATGAGTCTAAATATTCAAGATAATAAACATTATTTACAATTGATTATAGATATGATATGCTGAGAAAGAATATAACACTTAGGAGGTGAAGAGTATGAGTCATTTTGTGTATGGAAATACAATTTTAGATCGATTACCAATGGCATTATCTGGGATTACACATGTTGTATGCCCTTTTGCGGGAGGAGTCTGTCCAAAATTGAATATTGTTTCCAAACAAAGTGAGTCATCTTTACCTAAATAAGTGATGTAATTTTTTATGCCAGGTGAGAGAAGCTTACCTGGTATTTTTGTGCGCATTTTTATCTAAAAATTAAGTACGTGAAAAATAAGTATAGGAGCAAATAATCCGCTCCATTAGTAAAAGTCCAGGTAAGGAATGTATACCACTTGGGCTTTTATTGATTGGAGGAGATTAAATGATACAGTTAGCAGTAAATGAAGTAGAAAAAGGGTTTAGTATTTATCAAATTTTAAATGGCGTTAGTTTTGAGGTTCAAGAACGTGAAAGAGTTGCTTTGATCGGGAAAAATGGAACAGGTAAAACCACCTTATTTAAAATTATTATGGGGATAGAGCCTCAGGATAAGGGAGATATTTTCATTCGTAAAGGTGCAAAGCTAGGGTATGTAGAGCAAATTCCACATTATGATAAGGAAGTTACTGTAAGAGACGTGCTGAAGATGGCCTTTAAGGAGCAACTAAAGCTTAGAGCCGAGATGCATAAGCTAGAAGAAGCCATGGCACAAGCAGAGGAAAAAGAACTAGAAAGGTTGCTTCATAAATACGGGGAAACATGCCAAGTGTTTGAAAGTCAAGGTGGGTATGAAATAGAAGAACAATTAAATCGAATGATTGAGGGACTTCAGTTTAAAGCAAGCTTCTTAAACAAGCCTTTCATGAGCTTAAGTGGAGGGGAAAAGACTACAGTTCTACTAGGTAAGGTGTTATTAGAAAATCCAGATATTCTGTTATTAGACGAACCGACTAATCACCTAGATGTGCGGGCTATGGAATGGTTAGAGGCGTATTTACGAAGCTATAGAGGAGCAGTCTTAATGATTTCTCATGATCGTTATTTCTTAGATCAAGTCGCTACTAAAGTAGTAGAGTTAGAACGAGGAAAAGCCACTACCTTTTATGGGAATTATACAGCTTATGCCGAGGAGAAGGAACGTATTTTATTAGCAGAATTTGAAGCTTATGAGGATCAGCAAAAGAAGATTAAGGCAATGGAAAAAGCCATTAAACGTCTTAGAATATGGGCGGCTCAGGGAGATAATGAAGACTTGTTTAAAAAAGCGGCTTGTATGCAAAAGCGTTTAGAAAAAATGGAAAAGCTAGAAAAACCTGTTTTAGAAGCAGCACAAATGGCACTTACTTTTAATGAGACAGAACGTTCTGGAAAGGATGTATTAAGCTTAAGTGGTGTGGGTAAGGCTTTTGAGCAAAAGAAGCTTTTTGATAATCTAGAGTGGCATGTTTATTATAAAGAGCGTATTGCATTAATTGGAGAGAATGGATGTGGTAAATCTACGCTTATTAAAATGATATTAGGAGAAGAAACACAGGACCAAGGAACAATTAGCTTAGGAACAAGGTTAAAAGTAGCCTATTTACCGCAACAGATACACTTTCCTAATGAAGAATTAACCGTATTAGAAGCTTTTAAAGTAGATGTGGTCATGACAGAAACCAAGGCAAGACAGACCTTAGCTAAGTTCTTATTTTATGGAGAAAGTGTTTTTAAAAAGGTAAAGGACTTATCTGGAGGAGAAAAAAGTAGATTACTTTTATGTAAGCTCATACAGGAAGATATTAATTTACTGATTTTAGATGAACCCACTAATCATCTAGATATTGATTCAAGAGAGAATTTAGAAGAGGCCCTGCAGAGTTTTAATGGTACCTTAGTTTTCATTTCCCATGATCGCTACTTTATTAATAAGTTAGCAACTAGGGTTAGTGAGATAAAAGGTTATGGCATTACTAATTATTTAGGAAACTATGAGTATTATAAAGAAAAAAGTGAGAAGCAGGTGGGGCAGCAAAAGAATGAGGTAAAAGATACAACTAGAAGTATGCAAAAGGAAGAAATAACACAAGAGAAGGTTCACAAGGAACGTAAATCTTCTCCGAATATGTTTAAAATAAGAAAATTAGAAGAAGATATCGAGCACTTAGAAGCCAAGCAGAAAGAAGTTAGTAAGTTACTTGAGGAAGCAGCGAATGACTATATTAAGTATCTAGAATTTGAGAAAGAAAGTCATGCAATACAAGTACAATTAGATACGGCTATGAAAGAGTGGCTAGAGTTACAAGAAGTTTGATGCGAAATCTTTATTTGGTGACTAAAGAATTTAGAAAGCTAATCTGCAAACTATTAATTGGTAAGCTGGATTAGAGATATGGAAATTTCTGTAATATTTATTTGTTAGACATGGAACGCTTCTTTTATAAATTAATATTATAATGTAGAAGGAGTTGATGAAATGCAATCAGAAGCAAGTACTAAATCAAGCTTACAGAATTTATACAATGAATGTAAAACAATGATGAATTACCATGTTATTATAAGAATGCAAGATGGCCGAGAATTTGATGGTGTGATTGAAAGCGTAGATCCTGATAGTGTTAACGTTCTTATGGGAGAAGATGTAATGATTCGAGATGATGAAGATAGTAGACAGATGCAGTTTAGGCATCCTAGAAGGTTTAGAAGGTTTAGACGTGTTAATTTTCCACTTGCTACTCTATTAGCACTATCATTGTTACCTTATCCACATTATGCTCCACCATATCCTTACGCACAGCCATACCCATACCCATATCCTCAACCTCAACCATATCCTCAACCATATCCTTATCCTCAACCATATTAAAGGGTAAGCTTGAGAGATAAAACGAGAAAATGATGTTTCTTTGAAATAGTTATAAGGCCAGTATCATAATTAAGAGAGCTTTATTAAATTATACAATATAAATAAAAAAGGATATTTTCAATGAGTCAGTTGAAAATATCCTTTTTGTTATTTTTAAGAAATGAGGTTTAGAATTTCATCAATTTTTTTAGCACCAAAGTGTACTTTCTCATTGTTGACAATAATAGCAGGTACACTCATAACCTTATACTGATCTTTTAATTCTTTGAAGAGGGATATATCGATCATTTCTGTTTCTACATTTTTATTTTCCATGGCGATTCTCTGAGCAGCAACTACTACATCTGGGCAGAGATGACATGAGAGAGAAACACAAACTTTAATATTAGTAGGTTGATTTAAGTTCTTAATATCTGATAATACTTGCTCATTAATAGCTTGGCCAGGACCTGCTAAATTATAAAGAGCTAAGATGAGGGAGTTAAGCTCATGACCACCTGGTACACCGTAGAATTTAACACCACTAAAGGTTTTAGTATGATCTAAAAGGAGAACTACAGGGTAACGTTCTACATTAAACTGAGCTTCAATATCCTTGTTTTGTCCTTTTATATAGACTTCAAGATTAACTTTTTCACCTAAATCAGCAATGTCTAATAATAAATCCCTTAATTCAATAGACTTCGCATTTTGTTCATCTACAATAGTGATAAGTGTTACTTCTTTTTCCATTCTACTTAAAACACCTTGTAGCTGTGTTCTTAAACCATCATTTAAAAGGGAGCTGCGACCGGCTGATAATGTATTTCCTGAATTAGAATTAATAGGAGTAGTTTTTTCTACCTTTTTAGATGGAACATACTCATCTTTAATACCTAATTTATCTTTAAGTTCAACAACATATTTTTCCGCAGCTGTAGCAGCAATAGCACCATCTGAAACAGCAGTTACAATTTGTCTTAGAGCTTTTGGTCTTAAATCTCCGGCTACATACACACCAGGAATACGAGTTTCCATATTGTCATTAGTAATTAGATAACCAGCGCCATCAACTTCTAGGATGTCTCTAAATAAATCGCTTTGAGGTGCATAGCCTACAAAAACAAAGACTCCAAAGGAACCATCTTCCTTCTTAGCATGATATTCAAAGCTTTCTCCAGTTTGATTATTGATAAACTTAGCGTAGTTAACCATTTCGTCTCCGCTAGCTTCAATGATTTCTGTATTAAATTTAACCTCGATTTTAGGATGTGATAATACCTTATCAGCAATAGATTTAGCACAGGTGAATTCTGGTTCTCTAGCAACAACAGTTACTTTAGTTGCAAATTTAGTAAGGAATATAGCTTCTTCTGCAGCAGCAAAGCCAGCACCAATAACAAATACCTCAAGGCCTTCAAAGAATTGTCCATCACAAGTAGAACAGTATGCAACCCCTCTTCCGGTAAATTCTTTTTCACCCTTAAAGCCTAGTTGTCTTGGTGAAGCACCAGTTGCGATGATTACAGCTCGTGCTTTGATATCACCTTTATCAGTTTGAAGTGTTTTAATATCGCCTTCTAGTGAGACACTGGTAACAGCTGCTGATAAAAAGTTTACACCAAAATCATCTGCTTGAGCTCTCATTTCAGACATGAGTTTCGGACCATTACTATCTTTGGCACCTGGATAATTGGAGATTTCATAGGTTTTATTTACCTGTCCACCTAATTCATCTTTTTCGATAATAAGTGTATTTAACTTGGCTCTTCCAGAATAAATTCCGGCAGAAAGTCCTGCTGGACCACCACCAATGATTACTAAGTCATAAATTTTTTCCATTATTAATCCTCCTTTTATTTGTAGATAGAATATGAAGTTAGTCATTCATCTGTCATATCAATTCTGCCTTAACTAAATCAAAACATTTTTAAATAATCAAATGAAGGGTCAATTCTTTAAAAATATCTTTATTTAGTAAGAGGAAGCTGCAAAGTAGCAACTTCCTCTTAACTTTATGTGTATTAAAGTTTTCCAATTAAGTCTAAGCTTGGTGTTAATGTTTCTTCACCTGGTTGCCATTTAGCTGGACAAACTTGATCACCATGTTCTGCAACGAATTGAGCAGCTTGAACTTTTCTAAGTAATTCTTCTGCATTTCTTCCGATACCATTATCGTGGATTTCATAAGCTTTGATTTGACCTTCTGGGTTGATAACGAATGAACCTCTTAAAGCTAAACCTTCTTCTTCGATCATAACTTCGAAGTCTCTAGCTAATTTACCAGTTGGATCTGCTAACATTGGGTATTTAATTTTTCCGATTGTGTCTGATGTATCAGCCCATGCTTTATGAACGAAGTGAGTATCTGTAGATACTGAGTATACTTCACATCCAATTTCTTGGAATTTAGCGTAGTTATCTGCGAGTTCACCTAACTCTGTTGGACAAACGAAAGTGAAGTCTGCTGGATAGAATACAAATACTGACCAATGACCTTTTAATGAGTCTTGTGTTACCTCTTTAAATTCACCGTTTTGGTATGCTTGAACTGTAAAATCTGAAACTTGTTTATTAATTAATGACATAATCATTACCTCCTGAGAATTATTTTCAAATGATATCCCGTATCATTTATCTTTCTGTAACTAATAATAATTCTTATTTAGTAGTTTGTCAACGCTTATTTTAAAATTTTATTATTTAAATTAAATCTCAAGCAATTTATATAACTAAAAAGCACGTCTTTACTTGATTTAATCAACTTCTAAGACGTGCTGTAAATTTTTGAATTATATTGTGAGCAGTTTATTTGTGAAATGTTAAGATATTAAAATCCATAGCATCACATTCAGTTATTTTGGTATAGCGTCTAAGAGGATAGTCACCATCATGAGCATCTGTGCAGGTCATACCAGACATTTCTCCAAGTTCTTTTACTCTAACAATACCGGCCCTTAGAAGTAGATTGGAGAGAATAGGATAGTCTTCCGCAAGGCAGAGTAGTCCAGCTGTTTGAAGGTAAGGCTTACTTTGACGCAAGGTTTCTAATAACTGATAACGAGGTAAAGGTTTAACAAGACAGTTACCAAACATGAAAGAAAGTTCTAGGGTATTATCTGTTTTAGCAATTAGACTAGTACTTTCTCCTTTAAAAGTACGGCTAGTAGAAAAAAGATTTTCAAGCTCAGCGTTATAAACTTGTAAGGTAGACTGAGCAACAGCTCCTATATCATTAATAGGATACTTAAGAGCAGCTTGCTCCATAAGGGGGAGAAAAGTTTCACAGAAGTGATAGACTTCTTTCATATTCTCAGTATCTATATAAATGGTTTGACAAGAAC
Source organism: Bacillota bacterium (assembly GCA_023393125.1). GTDB lineage: Bacteria > Bacillota > Clostridia > Lachnospirales > Cellulosilyticaceae > Cellulosilyticum. Next base: position 15,239 of record JAEWMQ010000110.1, on the reverse strand, counting down.
TGCATAAAAGCTGTTTGGTTTTAAAAATATGCTGGGCTAAAGCAGTAAGAGCAGAATCTGTTATAGCGTTAGGTACTATATAAGCAAAGCCTAATTTATGGCCCCACTCAATAAGCTTAGTACCAGGAGCAACCATTTTTCTAATAGCAGCTACGGCCAAATCACCACCCCAAACGACAACCCCATCAGAGAGCTTAGCCATATATTTCATAGCTTCAAGGTCTGTTGACGGTGTATCAAAAACATAAATATAGTCTTTAAGCCTAGGTTCAGCAGCAATAAGCTCAGCAAGTAGAGTAATAGAAAAATCCTGATCTGCTTGGGGGAGTTTTAGGATATTAATATTACCAGCTAATAGGCCTTCCACCACACTATAAGCAGGAAGACCATCTACATTACCTGCTGCAATATGAAATAATACACCTAGAGGATAAGTATGTTTGATAATGGCTTTCTTCTCAAAAGGAGGAACAATGGTTTCAGGTTCAAAAGGCCTAGGGCCTAATTCTGTATGCAGTTTACAAAGTAAACTTTCCTTTTGGAGCATATGGATAACTGTATGTAATTGTTCTTTTACGAGATTTTGATCTATAGGAAGGCTAGATATAAGATGATGGTAATCACCATTTGCTAACTTTTTAGAAAGTTTGTCACAAGCATCTATTACCCAATAAGGATTGAGGGATTGAGTAGCTAAAGTTTGATTAAGCATAGAGGGGAGCTCCTCTAAGATTTTATTTTGCATACTGGAAGGGACAATATTACCGTTTATTAAAATCATAGCTTTACCTCCTTTAACAAATCTGCAGCACCAGCCGCACAGGTTTTGATATCTTGAAGGCCAACTCTGCCTATAATTTCTAGGTAAGGGGAATTAATGCCACAGCCACAAGTCTTTTCATCATGTAATATACCTAGATCATCAGTCATAACACTGAGTAGAGGGACGCTTTTTACCATTGGAGTAATAAGATTGATAAGACCTATTTCACCATTTGGGACAGGTTCTAGGGTATGAACATCTCTTATAATAACCCTGCTATAAATAGGAATATGAAAATGATGGTTAGGGCAATCGCAGTATAAAATAGGATGTTCAACAGCACCGAAGAATTCTACAACATGAGATTCTGGAATGCCTAAGGTATCATAGATTAATTGATAAAGTTCTTTTTTATCTACTTGGCTGGTAAAGAATTGCTTCCAGCCACCACCTAATAAGACTTTAGATCCCTTTTTTAGTTTGAAGCTTAATCCCTTTTCTTTTAATTTTTCTAGCAAAAAATAAGTATAGGAAGGAAAGCCCATGAAACGAACAGGAAAAGGTTGATGGCTATATTTTTCAAGAGTAGTAATAAGGCCGTCTAAGTCTACTTTATAACCTTCAGGTGTATATTTAAGTGCATAAGCACGATGCAAGGAAGGCGTAAATAAAGTGGCTCCAAAAGCTGTTTTAGTGACAGCTGTTTGATTACTCTTATGAGGTTCATAGCCTAGAATAATATAGTTAGTGGGTCTAATAGAAAAGAGGTGATGAACCTTCCCTAGACGAAGAACCATACGAAGACCATAATAGAGACCTAGATTATCAAAGCCAATATGACTTTTCTTACCTTTAGTGCCTGAGGAGGTTGCTTTAATAAGAAGTTTCTTAGGTGGCATTGTAAAAAGCTGATGTGATTTAAAAAATAGTGTTGGAATAAAAGGGAGCTTAGCTAAGTCACTGATTGTATTTAATGAGGAAAAAGAAAATTGTTTACTATCAAGTATTTTTGCATATTCAGGGCAATGGTCATATTGGAACTGCCCATTTTGTTTAACTGCTTTTATAAAAAGATCCTCTGTCCCAGATAAATCATAGGGGTTCTTATGGGTAAAGAGTTTTTTTCGGTAATCCATAGGTAGCCTCCTGAGTTTATTTTGTATTATTTTTGAACCATTTTTCTTATTGTCTTTATACTATCTATAAATTAGATATTTCTTATTATTATAGGCCAAATCATAAGTAAGGACAAATCGTGCTATAATGAGGGTGCAGTTTTAGAAACCAGGACTTTTACTATGTGCAGAGGAAAGAAGGCGAGTAGTTTGGAAATACTTATTATGGGTGGAACTGAGTTTGTAAGTGAAGCATTGGCTAAGTATATGATTGAAAAAGGGTATCAAGTATCTATTTTTACGAGAGGAGTAAGACCTGTTAAGTATGGTGGTTTTATTACTCATTGTAAGGGTGATCGTAAAAGCATTTCAGGTATAGCTTTTAACATAGAAGGAAAAGCTTTTGACTATGTTTTTGATATCTCAGCTTATACCGTAGAAGATGTAGCAAATCTTTTTCAGGTTCTAGATACTTCAAAACTAAAACGTTATATTTTTTGTAGTTCAGGGGCAGTATACATACCATCTAAAAAGGTTATGGATGAAACCTTTTCAAGAGGAGAAAATAAAAATTGGGGAAAGTACGGCTTAGATAAATTAGCCATAGAAGATTATTTATTTGACTTATATCAAACAAAGGGAATGCCTATTACTATGTTTAGACCAACTTATATTTATGGGCCTGGTAATAATCTGTATCGTGAAAGCTATTTGTTTCATCAAATTTCAAATAACCAACCCGTTCTGGTGCCAGAGGGGGATACGAGGGTACAGTTTCTTTTTATTGAGGATCTAGTGAGGCTCTTTGAAGCTGCTATGTATGAAGAAAAAGCGATAGGCGAGGCTTACAATGTGACTCATAAGGAGCAGGTTACTTATGAGGAATGGGTAGAAGTAGCAGCTCAGGTCATGGGTAAGAAGGTGCAGGTAATTAAGATCAAAACACCAGAGGACATGATTTCTAGAATGTATTTCCCTTTTAGAGAGTGCACCTATTTATTAGATACTGCAAAGTGTGATAGTCAGCTGCTAGCAGCAGAAACACCTCTAGTAACAGGATTAGAAAAAGCTTATAAATGGTATGTGGAAGAAAAGCCACAAGTAATAGATGAACGTATGTTAGAAGGAATAAAAGTGCTGCTGGGTGAACTAGCACCAGACTCGTTTGAATGAAATATAAAAAGAAATCATTATTAATAAGGAGATAAAGAGTGGAAAAGCAATTTCAAGTCATTACTCAAGATAAGTTATCACAGTACGCCGAGCTTTTTGTGAAAGTATTTAATGAAGAGCCTTGGTTTGACCACTGGACTATAGAAACGGCTACCAAAAGACTGGAAGAGATGATGAGCAATCCTTGCACCAAAGGGCTTGCTTGCTATATCAATAATGAATTGGTGGGTGTCATTCTAGGACGTAAGGAGCAGTATTACGATGGTGTTCATTTTCAAATTCAAGAGTTTTACATTAGTAATAGTACACAAGGCATGGGAATTGGGACAGCTTTACTTGAAAGGTTTAAGGAGGAACTGATTAAAGAGGGGATTACTCAAATTTATTTAATGACATTAAAAGGGGAAAGAACAGAGGGATTCTATAATAAAAAGGGCTTTGAGACCGATAAGATGTCTGTCCTTATGAATATGAAATTACATTAAGCTTAAGTGAAGAAATAAAAATGAACTAAGTAAATCGGATACCGTTGTTATAGGAATTCTAGTAGCAATACAAAAAGCTCTCACCAAGTACATTAGGTACAGGGTGAGAGCTTTTTTGATTCCAGACTCTTGAAATAGACTTTCATAGCTACCTAAATAAACCTTATTTAGGGCATAAAATGGCTCCTCAGCACTCCTATGACATAGAATAGGGCCTACCTGGGCAACTATGAAAGCTAAACCAATGAGTGAGGAGCTCCTTAAAGTCTTAGCCGGTGCACCCTATACTAGGAAGCTAAGACCTTAAGACTCTGGTTTGAAACTTTATTTGAGTGATGCAAGATGTGAAAATGTTAAAGACAACTTATAAGTGGCGCCTCCCTGCTAGCGCACAAGCGAACCTGCCCTTAGATCCAGAGCTATCTGTAACAACAGATTGAGAGTTGGTCGACCCGGTTGGCGCGTCTAGTTGATGCTACGTTAGATTCTGCCGAGGAAGTTGTTTGATTTACTTTCACACTTATATATATGTCTCATGCCAAAGAAATCCCTAATAAAATTTGAAAAATATTTTTGTTTATTTTTTATAGCGCAATAATTGCTTTAAAATATGTTGCTTGTATTTATAAACTTATTTCAATAAAAATATATCGAAAAACGATAAAAATATATTGCTTTACATTTTGAGATGTATTATAATACCTTTTGAGGTGAGGAATTGTGAGAAAATTAAAAACAGATATTTTAAGTCAATTATTATATTGGGTAGTGATGGGAGGGCTTGCACTAGCGACTGCTTGCCTTGCGGCATTACCTTGGTTAATGGATTTTATTTTTGAGGGGAGTACCTTCTATAATTTAGTGGAACACTATAAGATCCTAGTTTTACTTTATATTACAGGGGTGCCAGCTTGGATTGTATTATGGATGACTAGAAAGCTAGCCAAAAATATTATTGATCGTGAGCCTTTCTCAGCTAGCAGTAGTCAGAGTTTAAAGGTAATTAGTATTTGTGCTTTATTTATTTTCCTTTGTTACTTATTTACCTGTATTTTCATGCAGGCTACTTTTGGAATTATTGTTATTACAGTCGGAGCATTTATGGTAGCTTTAATTGGAGCTATCTTATATAGACTTGTAGAACTAGCCATAGAGATTAAAGAGGAGAATGAATTAACGATTTAAGAGGAGACTAAAATTTATGAGAAGAAGATGAGGTGAAGAAAGATGCCTATTATCGTTAATTTAGATGTAATGCTTGCTAAACGAAAAATGAGTATGAATGAACTTTCTGAGAGGGTAGGAATTACCCTAGCGAATTTATCTGTACTTAAAAATAATAAAGGGAAAGCAGTTCGTTTTTCTACACTAGAGGCCCTGTGTGAGGTGCTAGAATGTCAACCAGGAGAATTACTAGAGTATGTTAAAGAGGAGAGTTAGAGAAGTAAGTTAAGTGAGTGTAAAGAAAGGGGGCTTTTGGAAATGGAAAAAGCTGAAAAGTGGATGTTAGGGGGAACCCTTGTTTTAGCTATTATCGTCATGGAGACTATTTTGTTTGGGGGACTTGGATTAGGAGTAGTAGCAGGGGTAGTAGCATACTTTGTGTGCTTGGGTTTATTTTCAAAACTATATAATAGGTCAATGAGCAAGCTGGCTAAATGGCTTATGGTGCCTATTGTGCTATGTACTTTATGTTTTGTGATATTTGGAAATACGGTATTAAGAGTGTTTAACCTCATATTTCTAGCTGTATTAATTTTATTACATGCCCTTGAAGTGTTTGGAAAATGTGAACAAGAAGCTTTTTTACCTGCTTGGATAGGGGAAGTTTTAAATTTAGGAATTACATTACCTTTTGCTTATATTAGTAAGCCTGTTGTATTAGTGAAGGATGAACTTGGAACAGGGCAAAAAAAGAATATGAAGGTAGTAGGTAAGGTGCTTTTAGGGCTAGTTATTGCTGTCCCTATGTTATTAGTGGTTGTAGGGCTATTAGCTAGTGCAGATGCAGCTTTTGAGGGGACAATCAATTTTGTATTTCAGAACCTTACTTTTAATTTTGATAGTCTAGGTACTAAGTTATTCTTTGTAATTGTTTTATTCTTTATGTTCTTTAGTTATTTTTATGGTTTGTCACATAAGGAAGTTAAGGAAGTAAGACAGAACTATATTGATCCAGAGTGGAGAAGGGATTCTTTACTAATGGAGGATAAGTCAGAGGGGAATTTAAATGAGAAAGATAATCTCGTTAATCGGGAAGATCAAGTAAGAGACATAGATATAATAGAAGATAGAGGGCTTAGCCAGAAAAGTATATATCTTGACTTTGTAGTAGTAAGCACTATAGCAACCATGCTTTGCCTAGTGTACTTAATCTTTTGTCTTTCTCAGCTAGCCTACTTTGTATCAGCTTTTAATGGTGTATTACCAGCTGGCTTTGATACACAATCTGAATATGCCAGAAGAGGTTTTTTCGAGACATTACCAATAGTAGGGTTTAATTTGCTTGGTATTATGTTTTTAAGCTATGTGGTTAAGCAGGAAAAAGGAAAGAAAAGTGTCTACATAAAAGGGATGATTAGTTTTATTACAGGATTTACAGCTTTTATGGTGACTTGTGCACTTTCTAAGATGTTCATGTATATGCAGCGATATGGTTTAAGTTTATGGCGAGTTTATGTAGCTTGGTTCTTAATATTAAGCTTAGTGGTAGTTATATTAGTATTTGCTAAAGTGTTTTGGCAGAAACTGCAGCTTATTAAAATAGTATTTATTGTGTTTATAGCTATGTATTTGGGATTAAACTATAGTAATGTAGACTACCTTGTAGCTCGTCAAAATGTAAGCTTGTATAAGCAGGGAAAAACAAGTGATTTAAGTGGTTGTTATAATTTAAGTAGTAGTGCCCTAGGACCTATTAGTGAGTTAGTAGACTCACACCCAGAAATACTTGAATATCAAGAAGATAGGTACTATGATACAGCAGGTTATATTCTTTCAAGGTTAGAATATAATCTTCAAAATGAAAATTGGCAGGCTTTTAACCTAGCAGACTATAAAGGAAGAGCCTATCTAGAAAAAATTAAAGCCGCAGGCTATGAAAGCAGTGAAGATGTCAGAAGACCTATAGAATTTTTAAGGTAATAATGATGTTGAGGAATAGAAAGTGTATAAAATAATGTAATAAAAGAGGTACTAGGAGTTATGGAATGTAAAGCCTAGTGCCTCTTTTGTTGTATTGGAAAAGTGAGATTTAAACGTAATAGCATTATAACGGCTATATAGATTGAAATTTGAATAACAACATATATAGCAAGGTACCGCCAAGTCATCCGAGGATGGTGATTGGTTCCGTTTGCTATCTCGGCTCGCTAAGCAGTTCTAAACTCGTAGCCCTTATGAACGGCTGAAAACTCGCTAGCGCTCAAACACTCAGCCTAAAACCCATAAGGTCTCCTTCGTTAAGAACTGCTAAGCTCACCTCCAAGGCACCCTACACCAATCCCCATTCTCTCCCGCCTTGACTACTACTCTACCAAAATAAACTATTGGAAAGCTTTGTACGTTATTGTTAATGAAGAGAAAACTGAGAGAATCCAAAGAGGTTTTATACGTTATTGTTAATAAGAGGAGCCTAAATTAATTAACCACTTTATACGCTATTACTAGTAGAGCGAAATATGAGAAAGCCTCTTGTACGTTTGAAATGGCATTATATTTTTCCACGCCGCTTTACTTTCAAGAGTGTTTATGAACTCAATAACGTTTGGAAGAAATGAGAGGGGAGAGCTATCTGGAAGAGTGACTTGGGAGAGTTTTTTAGAGGCACTTGGTGAGTGTTTTGGATGAGGTTTAGTGCGAGTGTTTGAGCGTAGCGAGTTTTCGCACGTTCATCCAAATAAACGAACCTAGTGCCTCAAAAAACTTGAACCGGAACACTGGCAGATAGGTGTCCTCTCTCATTTCCTCCTATCTGCCTTCCTTATAAACACTCAGACAAATTTATATTTATGAGAGTACCTTAATAAGTGAAAAATATTATAAAAATATTAAGATTATTCATTGAGATATAAGAGTGATACAATGTAATGAGTTAGATTTAATTAGGGGGGAACTTAAGTGTTTTTAATAAGTAGAAGAAGAGCTTGGCTATTATCAGCATTAATAGCTTTTGGTAGTGTAGGGGCATGTTTTGCCAGTGACACTATGGATAAAAGGACAGCTGATTTTATAGAACAAATTAATGTAGAGAGGTCTTTAGGTTTTATCAATCATTTATCAGGAACTATAGGTTCTAGACCAGCAGCATCTGATAAAGAATATGAAGCAGCTTGTTATATTGCTAATGAGTTAGAAAAGCTAGGTATGACAGTAGAAGTGCAAAAGTTTCAGTACAGTAAGTTTTTTAAGAAATACACTTCTTGGAATGTAGAGGCAGTAAGAAAACCTAGTGGTGAAGATCCTCAGGATACGGATGATATTGTTTATGTAACGGCGCATTTTGACTGTGTAAGTGCAGGACCAGGAGCCAATGACAATGCATCTGGCACTGGGGCTATGCTAGAGATTGCAAATGCCATGAAGGATTTAGATATTGATAAAGAAATAAGATTTGTTGCCTTTGGAGGAGAAGAGGAAGGTCTTCTAGGTTCTAAAGTTTATACCAAATTCTTATCACAGGACGAAAAAGAAAGAAGTGTGGCTTGTTTTAACTTAGATATGGTGGCAACGGATTATGACACTGTAACAGAACTAGGCATTTATACAGCAGATGGGAAGGAGAATTTAGTGACAGAAGTAGCTTCAAGAGTGGGAAAAGAATTAGAGAGCTTTTCAAGTAAGTCTACAAGTTATGAGGCTAAAGCAGAGAGGGATAAATCAGGAAAGCTAATAGCTAGTAGCGCATCTGATCATGATTCTTTTACTAGGGTAGGTATACCAGCTGCAGTATTTATTAATATAGATCCTAATAAAAGGGCAAGCATTTATGGTTCTCTTGAGCCCTATTACCATACAGCTAAAGATCAAGTGGAACATATTAGTAGTGAAAGATTAGAGAGAAGTATTAAATTAGCTGGAAGTGCTATTTATAATACAGTAGAAACTGAGCACTAGGCTAATAGTAAAGATAAAATGAAAGGTTCCCATAATGATGATAAGTCAGTATGAGAGCCTTTTTAGTCATTTTAAGATAGTTAGGGGAAGCATCTGATGAAACAGAGAATAAGAGTTGCGGCTATATTGGTGGAAGAGGGTAAAATATTAGTAGTAAAGCATGTACATCCAAAAACGAAATATCAATGGTGGGTGCCACCAGGAGGAGGATTAGAAATAGCTGATACTAATATTTATGAATGTGTAATGCGAGAAACCTGGGAGGAAACAGGTTATCAGATAGAAGTAGAAGATATTTTATATATAAGAGAATTTAAAGATGATGAGCGAGATATTTTGAATCTAGAATTGTTTATAAAAGGGCATGTGGTAGGTGGATATCTTACTATAGAAAATATCTATGGTAAAGGAGAAGATGATGAGTATATTAAAGAAGCACGGTGGTTGAGTCAAGAACAGTTATTGGCTCTGAATGTATTTCCTGAAATCATAAAGGAAAATATATTTTGGGAGGAGATCAAAAAGAATAATATAAAAACTAAATACCTAGGAAGAAGTAACTAATAATAAAACAGATAAACATAAGCAAGATGAATAAGTAAGGATGTTTGTAGTATAAGAATTGAATTATAGAAAAAGAGGTAGAGGGGGATAAAAGTGAAAGCAATACCAAATATCATTTCAATAGGAAGAATCATTCTGAGCATTGCTTTACTTAAAGTGGAACCACTAAGTGGTGTGTTTTGGATTTTGTATATAGGTTGTGGGGTAAGTGATATGGTAGATGGATGTATTGCTAGGAGAACTAGTAATACTAGTGAGTTAGGAGCTAAGCTTGATTCTATTGCAGACTTTGTGATGATTGTTGTAGCCATTATTATATTTTATCCTTTAGCGAATCCTAATTACCTCATATTATTTTGGATTCTAGGAATTGCAGCTATTAGACTGCTAGCCGTATTAATTGCGTACATTAAATTTAGTACCTTTGCGATGCTACACACTTATGCTAATAAGTTCACAGGGCTTTTGCTTTTTATATTTCCTTTTGGGATGACTATTTTACCGGCAAATCTTGTTATGAGTATAATTTGCTTAATAGCAACCGTATCAGCTTTAGAAGAATTTATGATACAAGTAAGGTCTAAAACCCTAGATTTAAATAGAAAAAGTATTTGTATACCAAACAATGTAGAGCAGATAGAAAATCTAAATTAAGAGAGGAAAGTTTAAGTGAAGGGGATAGAAAGAATTCAGTGTGGAAATGGTAACTGTTTTTTAATAAAGCAAAATAATAGGGCAATCTTAGTAGATACCAGTAGGACAAAATATAGAAATAAAATACTAGAAGCTTGTAAGCAGGTAGATGTTAAACTCATTGTATTAACGCATGGTCATGTAGATCATATACAAAATGCAGCTTTTCTTTCAAGAGAGCTAGGAGCTCCTATTGCTATGAATAAAGCAGATTGTAAGCTCATTAAAAATAACATGATAGAGCCGATATTTGCAGACAAAGTGCTGGGAAAGCTCGTTTTGGCACTTTCTCTAGAAAGTTTTAAGCATGATATTGTGGAGGCCTTTGAGCCAAGCCTATTTTTAAATGAAGGAGATTCTTTAGAAAACTACGGTATAGAAGCTAGTGTAATAGCGTTACCAGGGCATACTAGAGGTTCTATAGGATTGAAGTTATGGGGAACGGAGTTAATAGTAGGGGACGCCTTAATGAATTTGTTTTATCCAACAGTATCGATGCTTTATGAGGATAAGCAAGCTATGCTAGCAAGTGCCACTAAAATTACTGAGCAGGGAGAAGTTGTTATTCATTTTGGTCATGGGAAATCCGTAGTAAATAGACAGTGGGTTAAATAAAGAGGAGATAGATATGGGAGAAAATAGACTGATAGAAGCATTAATGAAGAAGTGGCCAGAATGTGAGAAATATTTTGTATCAGGTGTTGGGGAGCAAGTATTACAAGAACTTGAAGAAGTAACAGGCTTTGCACTGCCACCTAATTTTAAGGCATTATATTTAGAAGCAAATGGAGAAAAGCAATACATAGGTTCTATATTGGGTTTTGAACTCATGAGCATAGAAAAAATTATTAGAGAGTATAGGATGTTGCAAGATGCATCTTATAGCGTTATGTCGGATGAAGTGGATAAAGTTAAAGAAGGAGGATTTCAGAAAGGCTGGATTCCATTTGCTGATGATGGAAGTGGTGCTTTTATTGTAGTGGATTTAGATCCAGCTAGTAAGGGAAACGTAGGGCAGATTATTACAATAGATAGAGATTGTGATATTTCTTATGTGTTAGCTACCAGCCTAGAAGAATTGATAGAAAAAATAAGTGATTGTCTAGATGATGGAAGATTAACCTTAGAAGAAGAGGCGTATTTTAAGTGGGGGAGAGGACATTTATTTGATGACATTAGCTTGTACTTCAATAAACCAGAAAATAAGGAAGAATGGATAGCCATAGCCCCTTACTTTACTCAATTTTTTAAGGATGAAGTAGTGGATAATTGTGTTATTAAACAAAGTTTGCAGCTAAGAAAGAGGCTTTACTTACCTATTAATTCGGATAGAGATGTTGACGAAGTGTCATTGAATATTTTAGAACATATGCCCAATTTAATAGAACTAATCATCCATATTAACAAGATTAAAGATTTTAGTGTACTGACAAAGTTAAAGGGACTGAAACAACTCGTAATCTTAAGTACAGCATTCACCAAAGAAAAGCTTAGCTATTTAAGGGAACTTACTAATCTTAGTGAACTTACTTTAGTAAAGATGAAACTTGATAGCTTTGAACATATGGGGTTAGAAGACAATCTTAGGAGACTAAACTTAATAGATGTACAAGCTTCGGACTATAGTCATTTAGCTAACTACAAAAAATTGATAGGATTAAAAATAGAAAAAGGAAGTTGTAACCAACTGAACTTTTTAGAGCAGCTACATAAGTTACAGAAATTAGAATTAGACAGAATGAGAGTAAAGGATATATACTTCTTAGAGGAGCTACCTAATTTAGAAACATTGAAAATTAGTACAAAGATAGAAGACGAAGAGTCTTTAAAACTGCTTAGTAGTTGCCAGAAACTTAAAGAACTAGAGTATCCTATTGGAAATATGAATTTAATAGCCGGATGTAAGCAGCTAAGAAGCTTATCAGTTGATGCAAAGAATTACAGTCATTTAGAGAAATTAAGAGATACACAAATTACAAGTATATCGGTAGAAAATGCTGACTCTAAGGAAGAAGCAGAAGGTGTTATTGAGGATATAAAGAAGTATAGAACACTCATTTCCTATGGTTATAAAATGAACTGGGAAAGAGGATAATTAGTTATACCACTTCTCAAATAATGAGAGTAGAATAGAAGTGTAAAGATAAAAATTAAATACGAAAAAGGGGCTGCTGCACTAAGAAATTAGTGCAAGGCCCCTTTTTACATTTTTAAATAAAGCGTACTTGAATGCATTCTTGGTGCTAGACAAGATTCTCTGGTTAACAAATCTTTCTTTCCTCACGAAAATGATTCTTATCAAAACAATGCAGTAGGTATTCATTGAAGGTGGAGTTTCCATAATTAATAGAGCATTCTCCACAAATGTCGCCACCTAAGATTGGATACCTTGAATCTATAAAGTCAAAGAAGAAAATGCATTTTATCCTCTGTAAATGAAAATACTCCTTTATGTGCCATCAAAGGAGTAGGAGGTATATTATTCTGATTTAGTTTCAGTTTCCGTTTCCGTTTCTTCTTCTACTAGATTTAAACGATTGACTTCACAAAAATATTGATAGAGATCTGTAGCTGTTTTCTGCCGTAGTGGGTCTGTAACAACTTTTTGCATATCATCTAGAATACGTTCCATCTCAGAGGTAGAGAAATATTTCATTTCCATTTTACCCCATCTTTTAGATTTAGTAGCTGATGAGAAGTAATTCCAGTAGAGGAGCTCACCATCTGTTTCATCAAGCAAAAGCCTGTGAGTATCATGACTTTGGATTACCCCATCTTTACAGTATTTGCCTTCAAACTCATCTGCTACCATAAAGGCTCCAATAATTCGGCGTTCCTCTTCTGGACTTCCATCTGGGCATTCTGTAAGTAGACATGCAGAATTTAACCTGAGTCTAGTAGGTACACGAGGAGTTCCTTTAGAATATCCACTGAGATAATTCCCTGTAAAGATTGACCATGAATTTAATATATTGTTACGATTATTTTCTATAAGACCAAAAGCAGCCTGTGAGTTAGGGGTAATCTTTAAGAAACGTATTCTTTGTAATCGCTCTTGTTCGAGTAGCTCTGCATTTTTACGTTTGTAAATATCATCTAAAATCTTACCTATATACGCTTGTCCTTCCTCATCAGATATAGAAATAAAGCGCGAAAAGGCATCAGGAAACAAGAATTTTTTATGTTTGCCTGAAAAATCAACTGTAAGGATATTGTCATTTTTACTTGCTATGACTCCTTTACCAAATGTGACATGTTTTATTGTTTTGCCTACCAATTCCATCTATTATTGCTCCTTTCGATAAAAAAATAAGAAGGGCTTTTTATATCCATGCCACTCAGCACAATATGAAAAGCCCTTCTTGAATAAGACGGTTCTTTAGTTTAATATTTATTAGCCTTATTATATCACTATTTTAAAAAATAATCAATATAAGTAAAAATAATATAAAAAAACAAGAAAAATCATTAAAAAATATTTTGACAAATTCAAAATGTAGGAGTATACTAACAACAAATTAATAGAAGTAAACCGTTGATAGGGAGATAAAACTGTATAGCGCACTTAAAGAGAGTTGGGGAAGGTGAGAGCCCGATAGAAAGCGAATCAGACAAATGGACCCTAGAGGGTGAGGTGAAAAGGTGATTAGCCTTAGTATCCTAGACGCAAGACCAGCGTTATCACAGGTCAAGAATGTATTAGCATTCTATTGAGGTGGGCATATTTTATATGTCAATTAAGGTGGTACCGCAGATTAACGCATCTGTCCTTTGTTATAAGGATAGGTGCTTTTTTAGTTGTAAAAAATAGTGAAAAATAGGGAGGCATGAATATGAAAAAGAGTATAGCAAAAATAGTAGCATTAGGTTTATTAATGGGTCTTACAGTAGGGTGTGGTAATAGTAGTCCTGCTAGTAGTACACCTAAAGAAGGTATGAAAAAGATAGCCATCGTTCAATACGTAGAACATCCAAGCCTTGATACAATCAGAGAAAGTACAATAAAAGCTCTTGCAGAACAAGGTTTTGTAGATGGTCAAAACATTACAATTGATTATCAAAATGCACAAGCAGATCAATCTAACTTAAACTCTATTGCTAGTAAATTTGTTGGAGATAAAGCAGATATTATCATAGCAATTGCTACACCAGCAGCACAGTCGGTAGCATCAGCAACTACAGATATACCTATTATTTTCTCAGCGGTAACAGATCCACTTGGAGCTAAATTAGTAGATAATATGGAAGCACCAACAGGTAATGTAACAGGAACTTCAGATGCTATCCCAGTAGACCAAGTATTTGAACTTTGCAAACAACTTACACCAGATGTTAAAAAGATTGGTTTCCTTTATACAGCAAGTGAAACAAATTCACAATCTGTTATTGAAGAGGCAAAATCACTAGCTGATAAGTACGGTTTTACATATGAAGAAAGTACCATTACTAATACATCAGAGCTTCAACAAGCAGCAGAAATCTTAGCAGGTAAAGTGGATGCTATTTATACACCTATTGACAATGGTATTGCTTCAGCTATGCCAGTTTTAGCAGAGGCAGGCAAGACTGCAGGTATTCCAGTATATGTAGGGGCAGATTCAATGGTAGCTGATGGTGGTTATGCAACAGTAGGGATTAACTATGAAGACCTTGGCAAGAAAACAGGTGAAATGGCAGCACAAGTATTAAACGGTACATCTGTTTCAGAGATTCCAGTGGCTACTCTTGACAATTTCTACAAAGTGATTAATAAAACAACAGCTACTACAATTGGAGCACCAGCAGATTCAGAAGGCGCAACTATCGTAGAATAGAAATTTGTAGAGCGTTTATGAAGAAGGCTTATGGGAGGAAATGAGAGGAGAAGGGCTATCTTCCAGTGTTCCGGTTCAAATTTTTAGAGGCACTAGACTCACTTATCTGGATGAACGCACGAAAACTCCCGTTGGTCAAACACTCGTGCTAAAACCCATCCAAAACGTTCGCCAAGTGCCTCTAAAAAATTCTCCCAAGTCACCCTTCCAGATATCCCTCCCCCTCTCATTTCTGCCAAACGTTATTGAGTTTATAAACTTTCCTGACAGTAGAGCAGCGTGGAGAAAATAATTCCATTTCAAACGTACAAGCGATTTTATCAGGCTTCACCTCACTCGTCATAACGTATAAAGATTCTTAGTAGTTTGTTCTTGTAAAGCAGTAGCTATGTAGGGAGGTTAGTGGACTTGCTGGAAGATGCCTTGGAGCAGAGCTTAGAAACTCTTAATGAAGTAATCCTTATGGGTTTTAGGGCGAGTGTCTGAGCATAGCGAGTTTTCGCCCGTTCATAAGGAT
>JAEWMQ010000108.1 GCA_023393125.1 Bacillota bacterium | reverse complement strand
GCTACGAATCTACCTGCTTCTTCATCATACTCAAGAAGTGGGAATTCTGTAATCCATACGAATCTAAATTCATCTTTATTGATAAGATCAAGTCTTCTAGCTACTTCAAGTCTTAGCGCACCAAGCGTCGCAAATACCACAGATGGTTTGTCTGCTACAACTAAGATTAAGTCATCTTTATCAGCGCCCATTTTTTCTTTAATTGCTGCAAGTGTTTCTTCGCTTAAGAATTTAGCAAATGAAGATTTTTCTTCTCCATCTGTTTTAATTTGATGCCAAGCTACACCTTTTGCACCGAAGTCTTGTCCATATTTTACTAAAGCGTCGATTTGTTTACGACCTAAGTCTCCCATACCTTTTGCATTGATAGCTCTTACTGTCCCACCGTTTGCAATAGCATTTTCAAATACAGCAAAACCACAGCCTTTAACGATTTCTGTAAGGTCCTCTAGCTCTACTCCAAAACGAAGGTCTGGTTTATCAGAACCAAAACGGTCCATGGCTTCTTTATAAGTCATTTTTTGAATTGGAAGCTGTACATCTACATCTAAAGCTTCTTTAAATACAGCTTGGATTAATCTTTCATTAACTGCCATAACATCTTCTGGCTCTACGAAAGAAAGCTCCATATCGATTTGTGTAAACTCTGGTTGTCTGTCTGCACGGAGATCTTCATCACGGAAACATTTTGCAATTTGGAAGTAACGGTCAAAACCAGATACCATAAGTAATTGTTTAAATAACTGTGGTGATTGAGGTAATGCATAGAAATTACCTGGGTGTACACGAGATGGTACTAGATAATCGCGTGCTCCTTCTGGTGTTGATTTTTGAAGGATTGGTGTTTCTACTTCAATAAATCCTTCTGCCTCAAGGAAACGTCTTACACTTTGTGTTACTTTGCTACGAAGTATAAGGTTCTTTTGTACATCTGGTCTTCTAAGGTCAAGATAGCGGTGTTTTAAACGAAGCTCTTCTTTTGTATCAATGTCTTCTAAGATTTCAAAAGGCGTTGTTTCTGCTTCTGAAAGGATACGAAGCTCTTTCACATCAATTTCGATATCCCCAGTTTGCATTGATTTATTGCTATCTGCTCCACGAGATACAACTGTTCCACGAGCAGCGATTACATATTCACTTCTAAGTGTTTCAGCTTTTTCAAAAAGCTCTTTTTCTGTATTTTCATTGAATGATAGTTGCAGCAGACCTGAACGATCACGTAGTGTAATAAATAAAATTTGACCTAAATTTCTTCTTCTTTGTACCCACCCCATTACTACAACTTCTTGGCCTACATTAGCAGCGCTAAGCTCTGTACAACGGTGGGTTCTTTTTAAACCATGCATTGATTCTGACATTTTCTAATCCTCCTATGTTGTTAATAAAATGAAGAATTAATAATGAAGAATGAAGAATTGTTAATTAAAATGCCTTTCAATTATTGTTCTTCATTTTTCATTCTTCATTTTTCACTATTACTTGTTAATGATATTACTAAACATTTGAACGAACTGGCTCATTGGTACTGTTACACTATCTCCTGATTCCATTTCTTTAAGCTGGATTTCACCATTTTCAAGTTCACTTTCTCCAATGATAGCTGAATAACGTGCATTGATTTTATTGGCGTATTTCATTTGTGCTTTGATACTTCTTTGAAGATGATCACTTTCTGCACTAATGCCTTCTTGACGAAGCGCATTGACTAATTTGAAAGCTTCCATCATAGCTTCATCTCCGCGATATCCAATAAAGAGGTCGCGCATTGCTGGCGTTAGTGGTGCATTGTTTTCTGCATCTCTTACAATAATAAGACGCTCCATACCTGCACCAAAACCTACTGCTGGTACATGTTTACCACCAATTTCATCTACTAAACGATCATAACGACCACCACCACATACAGTACCTTGTGCACCAATATCGTTAGAAATAAATTCAAATACAGTTTTAGTATAGTAATCAAGTCCACGCACAATACCTGGATCTACTACAAATGGGATTTCCATAGCTGTTAATAGCTTTTGAAGTGTTTCAAAGTGTGCGCGGCATTCTTCACCTAAATTTTCAAGTACAGTTGGGGCACCTTTTAAGTGTTCTTGACACTGTGGATTTTTACAGTCTAATACACGTAATGGATTTTTATCCATTCTCTCCTGACAAAGCTCACAAAGGTGTTCTTTCTTTGTATTTAAGAAAGCTTTTAAGCTTTCATTATATTTCTTTCTACATTCTGGTCCACCAAGAGAATTAATATGAAGCTCTACTTTCTTGATTCCTAGACGTTTAAGTAAAGTATGACCGATAGCAATAATTTCTGCATCTGCTGTTGGTGAGTCTGTCCCAAACATTTCAACACCAAATTGGTGGAACTGTCTTTGACGTCCTGCTTGTGGTCTTTCATAACGGAAAGTTGGAGAAATATAATAAAGCTTTGTAGGTTGTGTATCAGCAAACATACTATGCTCTAAGAAAGCACGTACTACGGCTGCTGTACTTTCTGGCTTAAGGGTAATGCGATTCTCTCCTTTATCAACAAAAGAATACATTTCCTTATTAACAATATCAGTTGTTTCTCCTACACCTCTTGCAAAGAGGTCAGTAAACTCAAACATAGGTGTTCTAATTTGGCTAAAACCAAAATCATCACATAAATTTCTAATGATTTCTTCTGCATCTAACCATTTTCTCATTTCTTCTCCGTAAATATCTTTGGTTCCTTTTAGGGCACGAAGTTCCATAAATGACTCCTTTCTCTTCCTCATATTTTAATAATATCATTACTATTATTTACATAAGTGGCTATTTTTTAACACATATTAAATCTATTCCTTAAAAATTTTTCTTTTTAAGACAATAAAAAACGCCCCTGACATAATTGTCAGGGACGATATAACCGTGTTGCCACCCTGTTTCAAAGACCTTAGTCTTTGCTCTTCATTAGCCGATAACGAGGCTTAAACGTTACTCCCTACTTAATATTTCAAGAGTCCTCTCCGAGATGTCTTCTAATCTTATGTAAGCTCTCAGCCAAATGCTTACTCTCTGGAATCAAGATTATACTCCTTCTCATCATAGATGTATCTTTATTATATTATATTTTATCAAAGATTGCCTCTAAGTCAAGCCTAAAAATCCCTACTTATTTAAATACTAAACGATCCACTGCATCTACTAATTCATGAATAGATGGCTTACTAATTTGTGCATCTGCCCCTACTGCTTCTCCTTTATGATAAAGCTCATCTGAAATAAGAGAAGAGAAAATAATAACTGGTAACTCGCATAATACATTATCTTCTTTAATTCTACGCGTCACTGTATGTCCATCTAAAATTGGCATTTCTATATCTGTAATTAAAATATCTACTTCTTTATTAAAGCTAGCACCATGTTTTTGCTTAAGCTTATTAAGTGCATCTAATGCTTCTTGCCCATTATCAAAGCTATGAATGTTAATATAACCTGCAGACTCTAGTACAGATTGTAATAAAGCTCTTATGGTTTTTGAATCATCTGCCATATAAATCTTTTTACTAGCTCTTTCTGATTTTCTAACAATTTCCTTTTGTCCTCTTATGTATGGGTTCTCTTCTTTAGAAATATCTGTAATAATTTTTTCAAAATCTAGCATCAATAAAATGCCTTCCTCTGTTAAAATATTTCCTACAGATAATGAACCTCTTAATAATTGATCTGGTTTTGTAATATCCGACCATTTCACACGGCGAATACCTTCAATACCATCTACAGCAAACATCACTTGTTTTCTGTTAAATTCACATACCAGTGCCATTTTTTTATTAATAATTTCAGTTGGTTTTTTATCTAATATGTAACTTAAATCAATGACAGTCATTACCTTATCTCTTACGTTAGTAATCCCTAAGATGTTTTGACTACTATCTGTTGAAGGCCTTACATCATTTAATTGTATAATTTCTCTAGCTTTAAGTACATTAATACAGTAGCGATTATTATTTACTGAAAAAACAATAACTTCTAATTCGCCTGTTCCTACATCTAATAAAACAGATTCTTTCATAGCTTCACTTCCTCATCCTTTAATCTAGAGTTATAGTCTAGTCTCTTTTATCTTCATTAACACGTTATTATTCATTTTTTCTTTATAGTTTAAATTATACTTTAATTAAATGTTTATTTCAATTAAACTTCTGTAATTCTTGATAATTATCCTATACTCAAATACGCCATGGCTCTAGCAAAATAGTTTTTACTAACAGCAGTATAATGAGTTCCATAAAATAAATCTATTCCCAATAACTCTTATATAAATCTTATATAAGAAGAAGCACACTAAGTATTTTATCAAGTACTTAGTGTGCTTCTCATCTTACTTTTCTAGTAAATATCCTTTTATTTAGTAAGAACCACCATCTGTTACTTTTTGCCCTGTAACAATGGCAATACTTTTGCTTACACCTAATCTCGTAGCACCAGCTTCAATCATTGCTTCTGCAGTTTCTGCATCGCTAATACCACCTGAAGCTTTTACTTGTATTTGTTCACCTACTGTTTGTTTCATTAATTTAACATCTTCTAAAGTAGCACCGCCTGTGCCGAACCCAGTTGATGTTTTAACAAAATCAGCGCCGGCTGCCATAACAAGTTCAGTTGCCTTTACAATCTCTTCTTTTGTTAAATAGCAAGTTTCAATAATAACTTTCACAATTGTTTTTGGATCTACTGCTTTAGCTGCTTTTACAACTTCTTCAATATCAAATTGAACATAGTCATATTTTTCATCTTTAAGTGCCCCTATATTAATAACTGTATCAATATCACTAGCACCATTCATCACTGCTTCTCTAGCCTGGAATGCTTTAGTAGCTGGTGTTTCATTACCTAGAGGAAAGCCAACTACAGTTGTAATGCCTACTTCTGTTTCTTTTAATAAATCTGCTGCTACAGGTACATAACAAGTAGGAACACATACTGTTTTAAATTGATGTGCTATGGCTTCTTCACAAATAGCTTTAATATCAGCTTCTGTTGCAGTTGCTTTTAAAAGGGTATGGTCAATTGTTTGTGAAATGTTCATTATTTTAGTCCTTCCTTCTTATAAGTAAAACCTTATTTTAAGCTTATCTTATCATATTTCACTTTGCTCTGACAACCATTCACATTAGGATAATATTTACTTTTTTGGAAGCAACCTATTTCTATCTTTTGGTTTAAATTTTATTTTTTATTTTGCATATAATAAAGACCTCGTCCATATATATGTAGTAGGACATCTTATTTTAAAAAGGAGGGTCATTAATGTCTAGTCCTAAATTTATGGTTTTCAAACTCAAAGATCTTAGAATTCCATTCCTCATTTTCTTAGTTGTCATTGCTTTATTTGTTTTCTTACTAGTAAAGAATAAGACAACACAAACCTTTGCTCCATCTGATGCTTATCAAGATGGCAAATACATAGCTGGCATTACATTGTCTGATGCCCAAATGGATTTAGTAGTACAAGTAAAAGATCATACTATTTCTTCTGTAACTTTATCTGGCTTAGATGAATCATCAACTACGCTTTATAAAGACTTAGTATCTGGTATTGATTATGTTAATACTTATATTACCACTACACAATCCTTAGAACTACCTACTAATGCTAATACATCACCTGCAACTGATATGTTAATGGATGCAGTGAAGGTAGCATTATCAGACAACAATAATGCTTCTATTACTTCTACTTATGAAAAACTAGATTTAACACCTCAAGCTGCATTAACTGGAGATAAGACACAAGAAGATATCTTTGTTGATGAATTTGAAGATGATACTCAACTAGATAATCCTGCTACTACCGATACTGCTGACACTAATCTTAATACCAATACTGATATGGTTAATGATGCTGTAGTGAATAATAACTAATCCTGATTGACTTTAATACATTTATTTAATAAAAAGCGAACTCATGAGTTCGCTTTTTATTATTTTTTTATAAATATTTCCCTATTTCTACTCACTTTTTATCATTTATTGCTATTTTAATCAATGTTTTCTACCTTTTTTGTTATAACCTTATACTTTTTTGTGTTTTTTGATTATTATACATTTTACCAATTTGTGTTTGTGTTAGAATAATACTGACACTTTAAGGGAGGGTTATCTATGAAAAAAAAATCACACACTACCAATACTTTTTCTATTAAATACAAGTTGATCATTATGTTCATGTGTTTTGCACTACTTCCACTGTTTACGCTAGCAGTTATTTTTACCTCTGCCTCTAAGAATGCACTTAGTACAACTAGTAGTAAACTCAGCCTAGAACTGGTAAAACAGTCTGCTAACAATTTAGAATCTTTTACTAGGGATGTAGAAAAAAACATTACACAATTTACTATTTCTGATTTGTCTCAGA
The DNA here is from genome assembly GCA_023393125.1 of Bacillota bacterium. Classification (GTDB taxonomy): domain Bacteria; phylum Bacillota; class Clostridia; order Lachnospirales; family Cellulosilyticaceae; genus Cellulosilyticum. The sequence goes on along the minus strand of JAEWMQ010000108.1, from coordinate 1,922 downwards.
GTGGTTTATTAAAGGATTATCATTCTGGTGATGTTAGAAAACAAACTAACGCCATTTCAAATATCCAAACGCAAATCATCTATTTTGAGGAACTCGATACAAATATTGATCATGTATATATTACTTCCTCTAAAACTAAGCTTCCTATTGGCAATATTCCTTATTTAACCGCTGAAGAGATAAATACTTTACAAGAAACTGCTACAACTTCTGCCTTCACTTGGAAAACTACAGAAAATACCCCTAGCGATCATATGCTAGTCCTTCAAACTTATACAGATTTTGATCGAAATGCCAATTATACAGCATTTATAGATGTTAATTTAAAAAGCGTCTTTGACTATTTAGGGAATATGACACTTCTTGATAATTCTACTGTTTTCCTTGTAGATAACAATAATGAAATCATCTATACCTCAAATGATAGTGTTACTAGCTTGAATGACGCTGTTATCAATCGTTTAAACAATGATGACACTTTTGGTTCTTTCAATCAAAAAATTGATCTGTCACACTACTTATTTTCTTATGCTAGTATTTCTAATGGCTGGAAAGTAATTGTACAAGCTCCTGAAACGTCTCTAACTTCGCAGCTTAATACAGCTATTCTAATAGTAGTTATTCTTATTATTATAACTATTTTACTAGCTATTGGACTTGGTTATATTTTTGCTAAACAGCTTTCTACTCCTATTATTAACCTAATGAAATTAATGAAACAAGCTGAAAATGGTGATCTTACTGTTGTTGCTCCTGAAAAAGGACATGATGAAACCTCTCAGCTATGTAAAAGCTTTAATCTTATGATTGCCAATATGAGTAAACTTATTAACCAAACGCAGCAAGTTATTATCCATACTTTAGATACTAGCAAAATTCTTTCACACTCTACTTCTGAATCAGTAGAAACCTTTACGCAGCTTGCAACTTCCATTTCTGATATTGCAGAAGGTACGACACTTCAAGCCATGGATGCACAAGAAAGTAATTCGGGAATGATTACTTTAGCAGAAAGTATGCAAACAGTTACTAATAAAACAAACCGCCTTTTAGACAATACAAAAGGTGCTAAAGCAATGATGGAGACAGCTGCTACAACCATGGATTCGCTCACACTTACCATGACTAACTCTATGCAGATATCTTCTAATATCCGTGAGAGTATGAATGAATTAAAAACACTTAATCAAAGTATAGAAGATATTATGGTACTAGTGGACAATATTAGTGAAGAAACTAACTTACTAGCACTTAATGCGAGTATTGAAGCAGCTAGAGTAGGAGAAGCTGGTAAAGGCTTTGCAGTAGTTGCTAATGAAGTTCGTAATCTAGCTGATCAGTCTAAACATTCTACAGTTAGTGTACGTGATACCTTAAATACAATTGCTAATAAGATGAAAGAGACTACTCAATTAGTAGAACAATCTAATAGTGTTATTAAAGAACAATCAACCGTTGTTTCTGAAACTTATCAGCTTTTCTTTAGTATCATTGATATTCTTAAACAAATGAATAGTGAACTTACTGACATCCATTCAAGTATTAATAGTATGGAAGTTTTAAAGGAAAATATGATTGCTCAGATTAATAGTATTGCTACTATCACCGAAGAATCCGCTGCTTCTACAGAAGAAGTAAGTAGTTTAACAACTACCCAACAAACTGTTATTTCTGATTTATCTCATTTAGCTAATTCTCTTACTACTAATATGGAAAAACTTAATATGGCCATTCAAACTTTTAAAGTTTAATAGCTTAAGCCAATAAAAAAAGTAGTGCATCCTAAAATGCACTACTTCAGAGCGTCGACAAAGTCGACGCTCTTTTATTTTTAGGATTTAAGGATATAATATAAATGGGTGATAATTATGCTAACTAGAAAAGACACTAAAACTCGATTACAAATGGAATTCACATCTTTA
>JAEWMQ010000103.1 GCA_023393125.1 Bacillota bacterium | reverse complement strand
ACGTAATGCCACTCTTTCTTAATTCTTCGCCTTCTGCCACAATAGCTACTGCGAAACGATTTACACCTTGTTCTTGTAAGAAATTAGCTACTTCCGTTGCACCATGGCCATAACCATCTGCTTTTACAATAGCCATTATTTCTGTATGGTTGGGTATATGTTTGCGAATTTGTTTATAGTTATGCTCAATTGCACCTAAATTGACTTCTGCAACAACACGTGGTCTAAGAGATTCCATATTTACCTCCCTGAGAAACGTTCTTCTCATTCTTATCTAATCATTGTATTTGAAACTTTCATAGTCAACTTGTATGGTAATACTGTCTTTTTCATCATATATAATCATTTGAATAGGTAACAACCTCTCCTCATCTAAATAGAGTTTCTCCTTAGCCATATACTTGTAATCACCTTCTATAGGCATTTCAATGGTTACTATCGTTTTACCATCTTGCTTAATGGTATCTCTTTTAACTTCTTTAGCTTCTTGATAACGTTCTACAAAGCTTGTTAAAAGCATTTCTTGACGTGCCTGACTAGGTTCACATGCCACTTGATTACCTGTGGCTGGATGGTATTGGGTAATGGTCTTACCATCATAGGTAACACATAACCCTTTTAAATGAGCTGGTTCCTCTAAGGTATATTCATAATTGCCCTTTAACTGAGCTTTTTGTTTCATCTTTAGTACATTTGGTTTTGATTCTTTTAATAAAGTTACCTTTACCTGTGCTTCATATCCCTTGAAATGATCAAAGAAACCTTTTACACCAGAAGCATTTTGCTTACTAAAACAACCTGATAAAGTAACTGTCATCACTAGTAAGAAACCTAATACAGCAAACCTTTGTACCTTATTCATACTATCCCCCTAACGATTCATTAATAAGGGAAGTAAGTCCGTTCTACCTATAATACCTATGAGCTTGTTATTTTCATCAATAACAGGTATGCGATTAATATGTCTGTTCATCATAAGTGATACAACCTCTTCAATAGTGGCTTCCTCATGTACGGCAAAGGCAGGAGTAGACATCACTTGCTTAGCAGTTGTGGTTTGTAGCTTTTTCCTACTTTCGTCTAACTGCTTTTTCCCATCTATACCTAATATACTCGTCATAAACGTTATATATGATGAAATATTTAATCCTTTTTCCTTTGTCATTAAATCTTTTTCACTCACAACCCCTACTAACTGGTTGTTTTCATCAACAACAGGAACGCCACTAATTTGATGTTGCATTAAAATATTAATAATCTCTGATAGTAATTCTTCATTTCTTACAAAAACAACTTGTCTTTTCATAATATCTTTTGCACGCATATGATTCCCCCCTATATGCATTACCTTACTATTAAAGAAGTGACTTAAATACTTGACTTAAATAATGAATAACATCACTTGGTAAAAAGCTATACTCGGTTAATTCTTTAGCTGCTTCATCACCGGCTTTGGCATGTAAAAAACAACCTAACCTCGCTGCATCTTTTGCACTTAAACCTTGAGCTAATAGGCCTGTTATAATGCCTGTTAAAACATCACCGCTTCCACCTTTTGCTAAGCCTGAATTACCATATCTATTTATATATATGTCACCATTAGGGTCTGCTATCACTGTTCTTTCTAGCTTTAATACGGTAAACACCTGTAAATCTTGTGCATACCTTCTAGCAACCTCTACGGGCTGATCTAGTATTTCTGCTATTGTAAGTCCTGTGAGCCTTGCCATCTCACCAGGATGAGGGGTAATAATAGTGGGTGCTTTTCTAACACGAAGTAAATCTGTAAGTTCTGGAATAAAGTAAAGTGCATCTGCATCGATTACGCAGGGCTTATCACTTATAAGAACATTTATGAGCATTGGTAATACGCTCCTATTTCTACCAAGACCAGGACCTATAGCAATGACATCATAGTGACTCATCATTGCGCCTAACATTTTCTCTGCTTTCTTACCGAAAAAACCGTCTTCATCTGGTAGACCACGAGTTATTACCTCAGTTAACTTTTGTTCCATTATTTCTAATATAGCATAAGGTATGGCAGCAGTAACAGTACCACTACCCACCTTATAGGCAGCCATACTGGTTAGAGCTGGAGCGCCTGACATCCCCAGACTTCCACCAATTACTAAAACTTTTCCAAAGCTCCCCTTATTGCTACGCATAGGTCTTGTTGGTAAAAGTGCTTTCATCTCCTCTTCTTCTATAGAAAAGGTATCCGTCATTGCATTTTCTACTAACACCTTTGGCATACCAATATCCACCACCTCTACCACACCTGTATATAGCGGTGCTGGATACTGATAAAGTCCTTTTTTAGGCAGCACAAAGGTAATGGTGTAATCTGCCATTACACTTATACCTTGTACCTTACCAGTATTGCCATCTATACCTGAAGGAATATCTACACTTAATTTATAAGCCTTACTTTGATTCATATGGTCAATCATTTCGGCAAATAAACCTTCTACAGGCCTTGTTAAACCCGTTCCAAATAGAGCGTCTACAATCACCTGATTAGCCTTTAAGATTTTAAAAGCCGTATCTTTATTTTCCTTATCCACTAGCATCATGTCCACCTGTAATTTTTGGCAAACATCAAAATAGGTTTTTCCATCCTCACTTAATTTCTCTCTAGGAGCTAAAAGTAACACCTTCACTTGACACTTCCCCCAAGTATACAGCTGCCTTGCTAAAGCCAAACCATCTCCACCATTATTGCCTGGACCACAGACAATCACAATAGATTCTGCCTTCTCCTTGGCTTCTAAATGCTTAAATAAATGATACGCTGCATGCTCCATTAATAAAATACCAGGAATACCATACTCCTTAATAGATAGCTCATCTAAGGTCTGCATGGCTAAAGGTGTCATTAATTTCATTTTTCTTCCACTCCCTCTACAACTACATAGGCTACTGCATAACTCTGACAGTGAGAAATTGTTAGATGGATTTTCCCTACACCTAACTCTTCGGCCACTTCCTTAGCTCCACCTAATAACTGAACTTCTGGTTTTCCAAGTGCATTTCTCTTAATCTCTATATCACATGGAGAAAAGCCTCTAAAACCTGTTCCTAAAGCTTTGCTAACTGCCTCCTTAGCTGCGAAAGCCCCTGCTAAACTCTCTACCTTTCTATGTCCTGCTGCATAATAAGCACGTTCCTCTTCTGTATAAATTGTTTTATAAAAACGTGGTGTCTTATTAATCACTTTTTCAATTCTTTGTATCTCAATAATATCCGTTCCAATCCCTATAATCATCTTATCTCTTATCTCCTAAACTTTTATCAATGACCTCTATTTGTTCTCTACCCACTATACTATGAAGATAGTTATATACATCTTTTAAAAGTTTTTCACATTTTTTCTTTTCCCCTGTTTTTAAAAGCATCTGTTCTCTCAGCTGTGTAATTTCTCTTTCTAAACGAATTTCCTTTTCTTTACACACCTCTATATACTCATAACCTACTGCAACCATTTCCTCGATAATCTCACGATTAGTACTTTCTATCTCTATTTCTACCTCACTCACACGCTTTTCGATTTCCTCTAACTTTTGATTCACACTTACAGTACTTTGATGAAGTTTATTGAGCTCCTCAATAGAACTGCTATCTCCTTGACTTTGAACCTTCCCACTCAAATTTAAAATTTCCTTTAAAAAATTCTGCTTTACAACACTGTATTCTTTATAGTCATTATTTAAACGTCCTTGCTCCTTTAAAAGCTCCTGCAATTTTTTCTCTTGCGTTTTAATGATATCACTTTGAATACTTTCTCTCATGGTATGCCATAAAGGATCTAGAAGCACGATAGGTAATTTCCTATTTTTTAAAATATCACTTACGTATTCCTTCTTTAGATTAACATTGCTATTGGTAATTTTTACTTCTTCTTCCGGTTGTTCATTTAGCACAATGCGTCGTTTCTTCTTCATAAAATCAAACATCTTTGCGCCATTCCTCCTTTCTATTACCCTTAGAATTTTAGCTAGTTTCATGACTTCTATTATAAACCTAAAATGAATAAAAGCCTATGGTTAGCTTATATTTATTCTATAACGACAACTGCTTAGTACGATGTGGAGCTCCTTTAGGTAACTTGATGGTCTCAGAGTTAAGCAATTCGTTATAAATATATATCGGTTACTAAAAAGATTAATCATGCAGACAATTTACAATTTAGAATAAAAAAACTTATTTAGGAGGTACAATGTAGACTTCCTGAATAAGCTCAAAAATACTTCTATTTATATTTCCCACAAATTTTACAAGTAATAATACTACTTGTATTAACAGCTCCACAACAACGACATAGCCACACACTACTATTTATAGGTATCATACGAAAATCATCAGATTGAAGATAAGGTTTATTGCTTCCTTTTGCCAATGATATTGTTATTTCCTTTTTCATCTCATATATTAGTTGCCTATTACTTCTCATTTCTTTAAAGATAACCCCTAAAGTCCAAAAAATAAGTCCGGCTAAAAAAGCAACTATTAAACCAATAACTAATACAAGAAAAGATATATTTTCAAAGTAATTTGTTAGCAGATATAAATTAGTTATTCCTCCCAATATCCATACAATAACTCCTATTACTTTAAACATAAAATCCCCCCATTAGATATAATTCAGTAATATAGAACGTATAACTTTAATCACCCTTGTTGTATCTACTATTTATCTATATTGTCCGCACCCCTTACAAGTAATGGTATTACTTGTATTAATAGTGCCACAGCTAGGGCACGCCCAAACACCATTATCTATAGGTACCATATGAGCTCGTCCCGATTGAGATTGAGTTTTATCACTTCCTTTTGTTAAAGAATCTATTATTTCTTTCTTCATATCATACATTAAATCAAACATTAAGTTTCTCATTTTATTTAGTTCATCAAAAATAACACCTATAGCCCAAAATAAAAGTCCATATAAGAAAACACCCACAAAACTTATAGCTACTCCTAGTAAAGATATACTACCTTCACCATCATAACTATCCACTATAACTATCAAATTTCCTAGAGTTCCTAATACCCAGACCACACCCCCAATTACCTTAAACATAAAACTCCCCCTTAACGAATTATATTTTATATAATAGTGTATTTTTTCAAAATAATCAATTAATAACTCTGGTAATAGGTATGTTAGTTATATAAATTTTGTTCTATTTTTACTGTTACAAATCAAAAAAAAGAAAACCACCCTTACTCCAATGGAAAAAATGGTTTTCTACTTTATATTAGCTATTCGTTAATGCTATAACTTCCTCTAATTGCGGTGGATTAAGAGGTAGTGGAAATCTAGTGCATGCCACTGCTGCTGTAGCACTAGCAAATTTGACCGTTTCTAAATCTGACATTTCCTTTAATAAGGCATAGATACAAGCAGCTTTAAAAGTATCTCCTGCTCCCAAAGTACTTTTAACCTCTACTTGATAAGGCTCAAGGATAAATTTCCCCGTTGTCTTTCTACCATACCATAATGGCTTTGAACCCCTTGTGAAAATAACTAAACCTTCGCTATTTTCCACATAACGTTCAAACAATTCATCCCTATCCTCATCCGGATAAGTATAGCTAAAGAACTCACCTGATAAAACAGTAATATTGGCATTCTGATGTAAAAAACTATCATAAGGGCAATCTATAGTCACATATTTTGTCCCCTCTTCAATACAATACGCTGCCACTTCCTCAGACGCTATTTTAAAAAAAGGATCAAGTCCCACAACAGTAGCAGCTTTAATATCTTCCCTCTTTGGCTGATTCCATCTTTCTATAGCATCACCAAAAAAGCTTTGAAACATCCCAAAAGGTGTCCTCGTAACTTGATCAATGATGACATAATCCTCAAGACCATCATACCCTTCATCTACAGTCAAAGCACTTATATCCACCTTCTTATCCTTATAAAAAGCTTTTATTAAAGGATAAGTCTTAGCCCCCATGTAATTACCATCCATTTTTACGCTACATCCTAAACTACTAAGTACAGTAGCACAAGTCCCCGTTTCACCTCCAGGTAGCTCATACTTTTCCTTAATTTCCCCATAAGTATCTGCCTCAGGATACCTATCTTTAAGTAAAAAACTATTGGTCTTTAAAATCATGCCATGTAAATAAACATCGTATGTGTTCATCGGCTTCCCCCTTACTAGATTATACCTTTATCATAGACATATTTTCGGAGAGAAACCATTTACTTTCCTATACAATTATTTTGCTTCTTATTAGAAATTTATCAATAATTACATTTCATAGCTAATGTTATTTTCTTCGCACCATTCTATGGCTATTTTTATATAAGCTGCCTCTCTAAAAGCATACCAATCCCTCTCAATATTGTAGTTTATAATAGCATCCTTAAATCTTCTAAAAGCACCTCTACCACTAATGGCTCTAAGTAGTTCATTTCTAATCCCTGAGCTATTGATTTGTTCACAAAATTTCTCCATTATCTCATATTCATTAATGTCAAATTGATTAGGTAAAGCAATATATTCCTCCTCATGCTCTAGGAATGCTACTGCATCTAAAATACCTTCCCTTTGCCATTCAGGATATCTAGATAAGTCATCTCCATCCTCGTATTCTTCCGCTATGCTTAATAAACTCATATCAGGAGTATAAAATGTCTGTGTATCATTGTGAAAAAAGCACCTTTCCTCAGCATTTAAACACTCCATTTGTTCAACGATATCACTCATATTAATCACTTTGATTTTCCCCTTTCATTTTAATTAAAATTTACTTTGTAGCCACTCAGCTAATTTGGTATTTCTATTTTTCACCTCGTTATTTTTCACAGCTACATAAATAGCATTACGATTCCCCACTAGCACTACTACCTTTTTAGCTCTTGTTATACCTGTGTAAATCAAATTACGCTGGAGCATTACATAATGACTGAAAGTAAGAGGCATAACCACAATAGGATATTCACTTCCTTGTGCCTTATGAATCGTTGTAGCATAAGCAAGTACAAGCTCATCTAATTCTAATGCTTCATATTCTATTTCTCTCTCATCAAAGGTGACTTTAAGTGTTCTCTCTTCTAAATCAACAGCTGATATAAAGCCTACATCTCCATTAAAAACTTCCTTATCATAGTTGTTTCTTATTTGCATCACCTTATCATAAAGCCTATATTCAGTAGCACCTCGTTTTAAATGAAGTGTATTTTTATTAAGGGCTGATTGCAATACTGTGTTAAGGTGAGCTGCGCCCGTTTCAGAACGTTGCATAGGTGTTAGAATCTGAATGTCTCTTATAGGATGTACTTTATAATACTTAGGCAATCTTTGAGTACAAAGATTAACAATGGTATCAATAACACCTTGATGATCTTCTTGCTCTATAAAGAAGAAGTTACTGTCCTTACCACCTCTTAAATCTGGATTTTCTCCTTTATTAATCCTATGGGCATTGATAATGATTTTACTCCCCATAGCTTGTCTAAAAATACGTTCTAACTTAATGGTAGGTATAATATCAGAAGCAATCATATCTTGAAGCACATTTCCTGCCCCTACAGAAGGAAGCTGATCAATGTCTCCAACAATAACAACAATCATATGATTGGGGATAGCTTTTAATAAATTGTACATCAGTACAATATCTATCATTGATGCTTCATCTATAATAAGGACATCCCCTGCTAATGGATTATCCTCATTTTTCTTATATCCTTCAGGTGGCTTACATTCTAATAGCCTATGGATGGTCCTAGCTTCCATACCAGTAGCTTCACTCATTCTTTTAGCCGCTCTACCTGTTGGCGCCGTTAAAAGTACCTCCATACCTGACTCTTTAAACAAACTAATAATCCCATGAGTTGTAGTTGTCTTTCCTGTTCCCGGACCACCTGTTAATATCATCACCTTAGATTTACTTGCAAGATGAATAGCTTCTCTCTGAATGTCATCATAAGTCATCTGCTCTGTTTTTTCTAAAAAAGTAATAACCTCCTCGCTCTTTTTCACTTGCTTAAGCGGATTGCCTGCCATTATTTCCTTTAAACGCTTCGCTACACCTCTTTCACTAAAATAGAAAGGTGGCAAGTAAATGGCATCTGGTTCTTCTTTGACTAGTTCCTTCTCTTTTATCAAATGGTCGATAGTCATAATAATCTTTGCCTCTTCTACCTCTAGTATCTCTACACATTTAGCAACTAATTGTTCCATTCTAGCAAAGCAGTGTCCTTCTTCTGAAAGTTGACTAAGGGTATAAAAAAGCCCTGCACGACACCTTTTAAAAGAATCTTTTTCTATCCCCAGCTTAGCTGCTACCCCATCAGCTGTTTTAAAGCCAATCCCATAAATATCATCGGCTAGCTGATAGGGATTTTCTTTAACGACATTAATGCTTTCGTTACCATAACACTTATAAATACGACTCCCAAAAGAAGTGGATACACCATAGGATTGCAAGAAAATCATAATATTCTTAATCTCCTTTTGATCCTGCCAAGCCTTCTTAATCATTTCTACACGTTTCTTACCTATCCCATGAACCTCTATAATCCGATCCGGTTCTTCTTCTATGATATCTAGTGTCTGCTCTTTAAATAAGTTAACAATCTTCTTAGCATACACAGGTCCAATACCTTTAATAAGCCCACTCCCTAAATACTTCTCTATACCATAAATACTAGCAGGCAAGGTCTCTTCCCATTCCTTCGCCTCAAACTGTCTCCCATACTTAGGATTACTCGCCCAAAAGCCCTTCATGGTAATAACGGCACCCACATTAACAGTAGCCATACTCCCTACTACCGCTACAAGCTCATTATAGCCCTTACACCTGATTTTAATGACACTGTAACCCGTTTCTTCATTAGCATAAGTAATGCGCTCTACTACACCACGTAAATTTTCCATTTCATTCCGTCCTTGTATGTAACAATATAGGTCTAGTATATCACATATTATGATCAATATAAAAAAGTGCAAACTATCAAAGTAACTTATAAATTCATTTCAACCAAGAAAATTTTTTAATTTTTATTAGGGAATCCTCTACCTCATGACATATATATAGATGTGAAGACAAAACAAGTAACTTCCTCGGCATAATCTTACGCAGCTTCAACTTGACGCGCCAACCGGGTCGACCAACTCTCAGCCTATTGTTATAGGTAGCTCTGGATCTAAGGGCAGGTTCGCTTGTGCGCTGGCAGTAGATGCGCCACTTATAAGTTGCTCGTACGTTTTTACAATCTGCAATACCAAACAAAGTTATAAACCAGAGTCTTAAGGCCTTGGCTTCCTAGCTTAGGGCAGCCCGGCCAAGACTTTAAGGAGCTCCTCACTCATGGGTTAAACTTTCATATCTGTCCTTAGTAGGCCTCTTCTATTGCCATAAGAG
>JAEWMQ010000081.1 GCA_023393125.1 Bacillota bacterium | reverse complement strand
TAATGAAGTAATTCTTATGGGTTTTAGGGCGAGTGTTTGAACGTAGTGAGTTTTCGCCCGTTCATAAGGATTACGAATTTAGAGTTTCTTAGCGGAGTGAGATAGCAGCTGGAAGCAAGTACACTAGCCGGACTACATAGCGGCAGTTTTACTTTACATACTATTATTCAAATTTCTTGCAGTAAAATAATGTTTTTTTACTCTCTTGAAACTTCTACTAGACTTAACTAGTCTAATAGATGTAATAACCCATTAGAAACTACTATGATCATAGAAGGTAAGCATATGGAAACTAAAATCATTAACTATATCATTGAAAATAAAGAAAAATACTATCGTCTAGCCTATAGCTATGTAAAAAATAAAGAAGATGCTCTTGATATCGTTCAAGATGCCATTGTAAAAGCTCTCCGATATCAGCATACCTTAAAGGATGTGACCTATCTTAATACTTGGTTTTGTAAGATTATCATTAATACCTGTAAAACATACTTGCAAAAGAAAAACCGTTACATAGACCTTGAGGATGAAGCTTTAGAAAGTTATGGTGAGCCCACCTACGACCATTATAAATCTTTTGAATTAGAAGAAGCTCTAGACCATTTATCCTATAATGAAAAAACCATTATTCTTCTAAGGTACTACAATAGCCTAGAACTTAAAGAAATAGCCCATATTATGGACCAAAATCTTAGCACTGTTAAGTCTAGCTTATACCGTGCTCTAAAAAAACTAAGACCTTTATTAGAAAATGATTATCGAGGTGAAGCCCATGAACAAGTATAAAGTAGAAGAAATGCATAATGAAGAATTAGCCAATCAGCTTCTAGAGCATCTAGATGCTATCGAAATCCCTAAAGAACTAGACGAATTAGTAAATGCCGCTATTGAAAAAGGTAAAAAAACCGAAAGGATGATTATTATGAAAAAATGGTTCAGAAATAGTGCAGCTACTGCAGCTGCTGTCATTGTTGGTTTTGTGGGAGCTGCTAACTTAAGCCCTACTTTTGCTAAGTCTTTAAGTGATATTCCTGTACTTAATACTTTAGCCAAAGTTGTCAGCTTTAGACAATTTGATTATCACGAGGATACTTATGAAGCTACTATAGATACTCCTGTATTAGAAGGCTTAGTAGATAAAAACTTAGAAGCTACTTTAAATGAAAAATACCTAGAAGAAAATAAAAAGCTCTTTGAACAATTTGAAAAAGAAGTTGCTGATATGAAATCCTTCGAGCAAGGTGGCCACTTAGGCGTAGATTCTGGTTTTGAAGTTAAAACTAACAATGATCAGATCCTATCTATTGCTCGCTATGTGGTAAATACTGTTGGCTCTTCTTCTACAACTATGACTTATGATACTATTGATAAACAAAACGAAATGCTTATTACACTTCCAAGCTTATTTAAAGATGATAGCTATATAGAAGTGATTAGTGAAAATATTAAAGACCAAATGAGAACTAAAAGAGAGATTGATTCAAACTTAGTATACTGGATTGCTGGTGAACCTGATGCCATTGACGGCTTTGACCGCATTTTAGCTGACCAACCATTTTATATCACAGACCAAGGTAAACTTGTTATTTCCTTTGATAAATATATGGTAGGACCTGGCTCTATGGGTATTCAAGAATTCGAAATTCCAACAGATGTCATTCAAGATATTCTAGTAAGCAATACCTACATTAAATAAATCTCACCCTTCAAACTCCCAAGAACTTAACCTAACAAAGTTCTTGGGAGTTTCTTTTTAATAACATTTAGTATAAATGTATCTTTTTTACATAAAGATTGTGTTAAATATACTCTCATATGCCCGTATTTTATTGCTATTCTTTTTAGAATAAATATAATTATATACATAATCAGTTATTGTAATTTATTGTAAATAAAGGAGTAGTTCTATGGATTTTTCAATCATCGCCTTTTTAGTCTTAAGCTTTGGCGCATTAATTGGTGCGTTTATTTTAGAAGGTGGGCACCTACTAGCCTTGCTTGTCGGAACGGCTGCAATTATTGTTTTTGGTGGTACCTTTGGTGCAGTAGGTTTATCCTTTCCTATGGAAGATATTAAACGACTCCCAAAGATTATCAAAGTTTTATTTAATTATAAACCTATTGATAACTACAAGATTACTACACAATTTCATGAACTTACTACTCTAGCTAGAGCTGAGGGTATACTAGCTCTTGAAGATGCTGCTAATAGAATTGGCATTAATCATCCTCTTATCACTAAAGGTCTTCGTTTAATCGTAGATGGTGTGGATACCAATCACATTTATAAGGCCCTTGTAACAGATGCTGAGAATATGGACGCTAGACATGAGTCTGGTTTTGCTATATTTGAATGTGCAGGTGGCTACTCTCCAACTATGGGGATTATCGGAACAGTTATGGGACTCGTTCATGTTTTAGGAAATTTAAGTGATCCAAGTAGCTTAGGCCCTAAAATTGCCGTTGCCTTTATTGCCACTCTATATGGTGTTGGTACAGCCAACTTATTGTGGCTACCTATTGCTACTCGTTTAAAAAATATTAGCGAAAAAGAATCGCTAAGTAATCAAATGATTATTAACGCTCTTGTTGCACTTCAGCAAGGTAAACATCCAAAACTTGTTATAGATGATATGTGCGCTTTCTTAACAACAGAAGAACGTGAAAAAGTACTCAAAGAGCTAAAACTAGGTGATAATTAATGGCTAAGAAAAAACAAAAAAAAGAAAATAGTGAACGTTGGCTTCTCACCTACTCAGACCTTATTACGCTTCTTATGATCTTCTTCGTTGTTATGTATAGCATGAGTAGTGTAGATAGTCAAAAGTATGAAGAACTTGCTGGTTCACTTAGTAATTCTATGGGAATTTTGCAAGGAGGTACAGGCATCACTAATGGTACTAATGGTACCAACTCTTCCACTTCCTTTGAGCAAATCTTAAGTGTTGATGGAGAGATTCAGCAGAAATTACAGCAATACCTAGAAAGTCATAATTTAACTCAGCAGGTAAGTATCCATGTAGACCCCAAAGGCCTTACATTAAGCTTTGATGATAATATTTTATTTGATAGTGGTAAAGCAGATATTCAAGCTACATATAAACAGCATCTATTAGAAATATGTGATATTCTGAAAGCCTTTACTAATGATGTGGTGGTTGAAGGGCATACAGATAATGTTCCAATTAGTAATTCCAAGTTTACTTCTAACTGGGAACTAGCAGCCATAAGAGCTATTAATGTGGTTCACTTCTTTATTGATGAAGGGGGACTACCTGCTTCTAAGCTTTCAGCTATTTCTTATGGTGAATATAGACCTATTGCTTCCAATGATACACCTGAAGGACGTGCTAAAAATAGACGAATCGATATTGTATTACTAAGCAGCACGTTTTATGAAGAAAGTCAAATCAATAAATAGCCCGCATCTTCATTAAACACGTCCCAAATATGGCCTTAGATTATGTGAGAAGAACACCGTGTCTAGTAAAGCAATTTTTCCTTTTAAAAATATAGCTACGACTAAAGAAGTATAGGATGATATATTAAAGTGGGACTATGCAAACTTTATATTTGTATAGTCCCACTTTTATGTCTTGTTTTTATCTACCATGTTTTCTTATTAAGTTAATTTATATATTTTATAGTTATATCTTTTTTTAATTTAGGCATACTACTTCTAAATGGTTTTATGAAATAGGAGTGTATATAATGGAAGTCATTCAAGCTATTATAACTGCATTAGGTTCAATTGTAACCTTATTTATTCTAAGCAAGTTAATGGGAAATCGTGAAATGTCACAACTAAGTGTATTTGACTATATTAATAGTATTACTATTGGTTCAATTGCGGCTGAAATGGCTACCTGTGAGTTTACAGACATTTTAAAGCCGTTTACTGCTATGCTTGTTTTTGCTGTATTTAACATCTGCTTATCCCTTCTGACTAACAAATCAATTAAAGCTCGTCGCCTTGTAACAGGTAAACCTAGTATTTTATATGATAACGGACAACTCAATTATAAAACTTTTGTAAAAGCCAAAATGGATTTAGGTGAATTCCTTGTACAATGCCGTGTGAATGGCTACTTTGACCTTGCTGATATTCAAACAGCTCTCCTAGAATCTAATGGTAAAATCAGCTTTCTTCCAGTATCTAATAAACGTCCTGTTACAGGAGAAGACCTAAACATTTCTCCTTCACAAAATTACTTAGTAGCCAACGTTATTATTGATGGAAAAATAATGTCTCAGAATTTAAAGCATATAGGTAATAATGAAAACTGGCTCACTAAGCAACTTCGTATACACAATATCTCTGATGTTTCTGAAGTCTTTTTAGCAACCTGTGACCGTAATAATAAATTGTGCATTTATAAAAAACTAACCGAAAAAACGACATCTGATTTATTGGAGTAAGGCTGTTTTCTAATACTAATTGAATTTATCTATAACTGCTTAAAATACTTAATATTTGTCTATTAAAAAATAAGAGCGTACTGTAGACATTAACTTATGCCTACAGTACGCCCTCTAAAAATATCTTGATTTAATTTGCTATTGCTTTTTTCAATTTAACACCATTGATTCTTATAACCAATTTATTTAGCAGTCGCAATTATGAAGATTTTCTATCACTAATTTTCAAGATCATGCTATCTGCAGCTACTTGCAAGTCAATGTTTTCATTTTTGAAAGCTGGAATATCTTCTAATGTTATGACGTTTCCTACCGCTAATCCTTCCAAATCAACAACTACTGTGTCAATCATATCGGAAGGTAAAGCTGAATATGGAACTTCAAATAGCATCTGTTCCAAAACACCCACTACTTTGTCTGTATTCTCTAAGATAATCTGTGCTTTACTGTTAACCCTTTTATCAGCTTCTAATGCCTGAAAGTTAATATGAAGAATTTCATTGTTTACAATATTACTATCGATATCTTTGATTTGTACTGGAATGCGCTTACTATCAAGCTCAATCTCAACTTTGCTACCTTCACGCTTACTCCGGAGTAACTTTCTAGCGGCACTCTTGTCAATTTGAACTAAAAGTGATTCTGGTAAGGAACCACCATAAATAGCACAAGGAATAATACCAGACCTCCTCAGTTGCTTAGCCTTTGTTAACACATTTCGATTTTCTGCTGTAATAATATCCATCTTTTATTCCTCCTAATTATATATTAATTTTAAAAACTTACACACTTATTGATTAAATACAGGTATGCCTCATCACATTCCTCTTTTGCCCATAACTATGCTGTCATTTTTGAAATCGTATATAATAGTTGGTGGATTTATTTCTGTATATAAAAAATAGAAGCCACTTTTTCATACGATTACTTCATAGTAAAAATATTTAAAAGCCCTTCTTATAGACGGTTCTTTTATGATTCCGTCCTTTTTTACAACTAATGAGAGTATATGGATATCCTCACCTGGTGTTGTAAAAAAAGAAGGGCTTTTCATACAACACCATACGGCGCAATACCAAAAGCCCTTCTTAATAGACGGTTCTTTTTTATTAATTTATTATTTAAGCATATCATAGATAGTAGGGAAAAGCAAGGCTCATAAACTTTTCCCTAATCTCTTCTGCCTTGTCTCATAATCTACCTAATTAATTCACACTACTTCTTATTTCTTACGCAATTAATAATCGCTAAGATCACCATACACACTACGTTAATAGTCAAAATGGTAACGGCTCCTACCATACCTATTTGGTCTGCTGCAACGCCTATGATTTGTGGTGCTATAATGCCACCTAAAGCTGCAATCGCTAACAGTACTGACATTCCTGTAGTAGAACCTTTGATATACATACCGCCGTTAGATATACAAGTTGGGTAAATACCTGCAAAGAAAAAGCCCATGCCTGCTACTGCTAAAGTAATAAGGGCAAGGTTAGTGGTAGAAATCAGTAGTAAGAAGAAAATAGTTGTGCCTATACAGTTAATTAAGATTAACTTTTGCTTATTTACTTTATTTGAAATATAAGCTGTCGTTAAACGGCCTAACATAATGACTAACCATGTAATAGATACTAAATTAGTAGCATAAGTATCACTCATAATACCTGTGCTTTTAAAATAGGTTACAAACCAGCCGTTAACACAGTTTTCTGCTCCTAAATAAAAGAATAAAAGGAGCCCAATAATATAGAAATCTATATTTTTCAAGAAAGCCTTTGAGTCACTAGTTTCTGTTTTATCATTTGTATTATTAGCCTTTTGTTTATTATTCGTTTTATCTTTTTTATTTTCATCAAGTGGCATCCAGGCATAGCCTATACTTGAAATGACACTTAAAATAATAATCGTGTAAATAATAAGACGCCAGTTAAACCCATTATTAATAAATACTCCAGTTAAAAATGGTGCTAAGAAGGCTCCAATGGCAAATACAGTATGTAATAAATTAAGTGCTGCTGGCGTACCATCATAGTCATTTACAACCATGTTGTTAGTAATACTTACAGTTCCTCTTCCAATCCCTAATAAAATGCAAGCCATATAAAGTACAGGTACCGGTGGTAATAACGTAATCATTAACAAGCTAATAGGAATAAGTGCTGATAATATGACACTTGTTATTTTTCTTCCTAATAGCTTTACTACTGGTGGATTCACAAAGCTAGCTAAAAAGTTGCCAATCGCAAAGGTAGATAATAATCCTCCTGCTAGGCTATAGTTAATACCCGCCTCCTCAATAAGATAAGGCATAACTGCTCCTATAACGAGAGCCATCATTCCGTTAGCTAAAAACGAGTAGTAGCAAGGAATAAATAATTTTGCTTTTTTAGTCATCATAATCTCCCCTTTAATTAAAGTCATTTTAAATCTTAAATTTAGTATATAAAATTGTAGCTATTTAAGTCTTACTAAACCTTCTAACTATTCTATTGTACTATAAAATACTAAATAGTGACACATTAAAAGAGCTGTATTGCTACAGCCCCTCTCTAAATGCTACTAAAAATAGTTATGTGATTTATTAATTCCCTTCTAAACGGTAACCATACCCATAAATAGTCTCCACTTGAAGTCTAGGCATTTTCTTTCTCATTCGACGCATTAAATCATCTACTACTCTATCATTACCAAAGTAATTTCTTTCCCATACATGATCTAATATCTCATTTCTAGTAACTGGATATTCCTTGTTCTTATATAAAAACAAAAGTAACATATATTCTCTATTAGATAAATCAACTAATTCTCCCTTGTCATATACTTTACGAGCCTTTAGTTCAATAGTATAGCCAGCTAAAGTAATGCTTTCTTCCTTTTGATAGCATCTATCTAATATTTTTTTTACTCTAAGTACTAGTTCCTTCGGTGAGAATGGCTTGGCAATGTAATCATCTGCACCTTTCTCTAGCCCCATAATCTTATCAAAATCTTGGTCTCTTGCTGAAATTAAAATAATAGGTACCTTTGTGTCTTCTTTCCTTATGCTTTCCATCTTTTCAAAACCACTCTTACCTGGTAGCATGATATCTAAAATCCACAAATGAACCTCTTCATTTAAATCCCCTACTGCTTCTACACTCTCAAAGGCTAATACCTTGTAGCCTTCTTTTTCTAGATAACTTTTTATAATATCTCTTAGATTTTTCTCATCTTCAATTAATGCAACTATACTACTCATTGGTTTTCCCATCCTTGTAAATGATAAAAGTTACTCCCTTTGTTTCGGCATTTTCATATCTAATATCATATCCATACATATTGACCGTTCTTTTTACAATGGCAAGTCCTAAACCTGACATACCATCTTTACCCATTTCAAAGGGTTCAAATAGACTTCCTGCTAAATCTTCTTCTATATTTTCTCCATCATTAAAGATCGATAACTTCTGCTTTGTTAACTTAATATAAATCTCACTTTTTGCATATCTCTTAGCATTATCAAATAGATTTTCTAGTACAATACGCCATTTTTCTTTATCCCCTATAAACTTTTGAGGTATTAAATCCAGTTGTATATTGATGAGATGATCCTGGTCAAACATATAGCTTACTACCTCTTTAAGTAGTTCATCTACTGCAAATTCTCTATGGGGTTCATTTTGGCTTCTCATATACTCTAATCTATTTAAATATAATAAGCCCTGTACTCTCTTTTCTAGCCTTTCTGCTTGGCTGAAGATAACATGTGCCGTCTGCTCTACATTGCCATAAGGATAAACGCCATCTATAATCCCCTCTGAATAATTCTTAATGACTGCAATAGGCGTTTTTAAATCATGGGATATGTTATGAATCATCCTCTTCTTAGTCTGCTCATTATCATAAAGTTTTCTCCTCATATGCTCTAAGGAATCCATGACTTCTTGAAACTCCAAAATGCTTTCATTAATTCGAATACTTTCTTCTAGCCTACCATCTCCTATAAGGTCTAGCTGATATTGAATCTGCTTTAAATTATTAATAAATCTATTATTCCATTTAAAGAAGCTTATTAAAATAATAGTTAACGCAACTATAATAATGATCAATGTCGTCATAAATAATTGATGAGATAAATATTGATTACCAATATCTATGCTATATGAAATAACTCTTTCACTTGGAACTGTTTTATTAATAATATAATAAATAGTCTCTCTACCATCAATGAATTTTCTCATTTCCACTTGCTTTTTTTGTGCCCTACATTGTTCTTTTAGCTCCGAAAAAAACTCAGGGTACATTAACTGGTGATGAATGAGATCATCATCTGTTTGATCTATAACAATATTATTATTGCTATCAAATTGAAGGTGATATGCCCCATTTTTCTTACCCTGTGAAGTATTATAATATTTTCCAAGTTTAATATACTCATTTTGCTCACTCATAAGTGTATTAAAGTTCTTGTGGTCTATAAAATATTTAATACTTATAGGGAGTATAACACCAAAAGCCATTATACTTCCTAGTATTAGGACCATCAATGTTACTGCAAGTTGCTGATTAAGCTTCATTTTTTGTTTCATTATTATAAATCCCCTTATGCATAAAAAACCATCTACTTGCGCAGATAGTTTTTTAATTTGTCCTTCTATTCTTAGTAAGCTTCTTTCCAGTTCTCGAAAATACCTGTTGCCTCTTTTAAGAATGCATTGGAAATAGTAATATTAGTATCATCTACTTGTTTATCCTCCTCGAAGATAGGAACTGGATTACATCCACCTCTAGTTACCTCTACTTCATCTGGAGAGAATCTATTCCTACAGTTCTGACAAACTAGGACATCTCCATCTTGCTCATAGTATCCTCTTCCTGAACTATAACAAATTTGACAAGTATTAAAGGCTGTACGAATGGTTCCATCTGAAGCTTTGATAGCTAGTACTTCTAAGTTGACTCCATCTACTTCTACTGGATAATAGCTTGCCTCATTTGTGATTTCATTAATCGGTATAACTAAATCTTTCCCTTCTAATACTACCACATTTTCTTTTGCTTTACTCTCATTTTTATTACCTTGCTGATTAAAAAATATACTCCCTGCTATTACTGCTATAAGTACTGCTCCTATCACCACATATGTTATACTTTTAGAGTTATTAGTCTTTTTCTTCTTATGATTACCCATCTTTAAAATCCTCTCCATTCATTATTCATTATTCATTATTCATCTGTACTACTCATCTTTTATTACCAATTATTCATTATTAATTCTTCATTCTTCATTCTTAATTCTTAATTACCTATGTTTCATTTCTTAACTACCCTAATGCTGCTTCTAATCATTCCCATCCAACAACTATATACAAACTCCCCTTCTTCTGTAGGGGTAAACTCTATTATATTCTCTCCTAATTTGAATTTTACTTCCTTCTCATACTCTGGAATAAAGATTCTATTGTTACACCCATTAATAGATCCTTTTTCAGCGGTTATCACCCACCTTACAGGCATGCCTACTTGCACTTCAATAGCGGGGTATTCACCTGAAGCCAATTTGCTTTCTACTATTTGAACTCCATTCTCTATCCGTACTACACTATTATTGTTAGCACCTACACTACCAGGAATCATAATGCCTGTTAAGCTAAGTCCACTGCTCAGCATACCTCCACCTAAAATCACAACCAAAATAGCCCCTATGGAGATAAGCTTATGTGTAAACTTCTTGCTAAGTAATGAGGACAAGGCTCCTACTACAAACATTAAAGGTACTGTCCCTAAGCTGAATAAAAACATGGCAAATGCACCTTTAAGTATGCTCCCTGTTGAGAGGCTGTATAATTGCATAGCTTGTAGTGGCCCACATGGCATTAAGCCATTTATTAAACCTACATACAAGGGGCTCTTATTTCCTAGTTTGCTATATAGTTTTATAGAAAAAGCTTTTGGCATACTTATGTTGAATTTGCGAAGCTCTGGAAAAACATTTAACATATTCAGCCCCATAATCACCATAAATATGCCAGCAATAATCTGAACACTTCCCTTTGCCCCTTCTGAAAAACTTACAACTGAGCCTAATGCACCAACAATCCCACCTATTACTGTATAAGAAATCACTCGCCCTAAATTATATAAAAAACTAGGTCTAAGTGCTGCCCATCTATGCTCTTTATCCCCCGTCTTAGTAACAGGTTGTATACACTGTGATAAATTAATACCACCGCACATGGCAATACAATGAACTGATGTCAGTAACCCTATTATAAATAGCATGCCATAACTCATGTTTTCTTTGGCTTCTGGAAAAGCATAAAAGAAATTTGTAAACCCAAAATACTTCAGCACACGATAAAGGACAAAGATAATGACCATTACTCCTAGCATTTTAGTTATGCGGTCTATTATGCTATCTGCATTTTCTTTTCTTATAACCGTGTACCCTTGTTTCTCAATAACCTGCTCTATTTCTTCTAAGGAAATAAGCTCCTCATCATACAAACATTCAGCGTGATTTTGAGTATAGCTCACTTTAGCGCTAATTACTCCTTTTGTTTGCTTTAATTTCTTTCCTATTCTTCTCTCACAGCTTATACAAGTCATTCCATCAATCTTTATTGTCTCTTTAGTGTATTGTTTTTCCATCTTCATACCCACAACCACTCATTATTTTTCCGATTTATTTTCTTTATCCTTTGAACAACAACTACTTCCTTTTGCCATTACAAGCATCATTCCAATCATCATAATTGGGCAAATAAGTGATGACAGCGTATAAGCTATCCTTGTGCCTGCCATTCCTAGGCTACTACTTATAAGTGGTAGTATGGATACGATAATAATGGGCAATAAACAACAGGCCCCCATCATGCCTATTCCTTTTAGTAAACCTTTTTTCTGTTGCATATGATTTTCTTTTTTATTCCCTTTTTCTAAATTCATATTCCTTCTCCTATCCTACTTATAATATTTATATTTTATGAACCGCTTCTGCACAAATATCTAGATAAGATGTTCTATGGACTTATCATAAATAAAAATTACTGTTTAGATATGTGAGATTTATGGGATAAATATGTGATTTATCTTACACATAGAAAAAAGTCCTATAACAACCATGATAAAAATAACATGTTGTCATAGGACTTTTCCTATATGCTCTTATAATCTTAATACTTACTATAAGATTCACTTATTTTAATACATCTTCTTCACTATTATACTTCTTCTATAGCTGTTACATCGTAACCTGCTTCATCAATGGCTTCAGTAAGCACTTCATTAGCTTTATCAGTATCTAATACCGCATATTTACCTTCTAAATTTACTTCTACATCTCCTTTAGCAAAGTCTGCTAAAGCTTCTTTTACATGTGCCACACAGTGACCACAGCTCATTCCATCAATCATTATTTTCTTTTTCATCTTTATCTCTCCTTTTATTATTATTCTATCTCATTGCTTTATTTTTTAAGCTAGCTATCAAAATATTATCATAAAAACCTCAGTGAATGATTCACCGACTTATCCTTTGAAATTTTTAAGTCTTAAAGCATTAAGAAGTACAGAAACTGAGCTTAAGCTCATGGCAGCTGCTGCAATCATAGGATTTAATAATGGTCCTCCAAAGATATGAAGAATACCCATAGCAACTGGTATACCTAGAACATTATAACCGAATGCCCAAAATAGATTTTGCTTGATATTTCTAATAGTCGCTTTACTAAGTTTAATAGCTGTTGGTACGTCTTTAAGGTCACTTCTCATAAGCACAATGTCAGCTGATTCAATAGCTACGTCTGTTCCTGAACCAATGGCAATACCTATATCAGCTCTAGCTAAAGCAGGAGCATCATTAATACCATCTCCTACCATGGCTACTTTTCTACCTTCATTTTGAAGCTTTTGCACTTCATTTGCTTTATCTTCTGGTAAGACTTCTGCAAGTACAATGTCAATACCTACTTGTTTAGCAATAGCTGCTGCAGTTTTCTTGTTATCCCCTGTAATCATAGCTACCTTAATACCCATTTGATGAAGTGTTTGTATAGCTTCCTTACTACTTGGTTTAACTGTATCTGCTACTGCTATAATACCTGCTAATTTACCATCTATTGCAATATACATTGGGGTTTTACCCTCTTCTGCCAGTGTATCTGACTGAGTTGTTAGGGCACTAATATCAATATGCTCTTCTAACATTAACTTCTTATTTCCTAAAAGTACATGCTGATTACCAATATCTACAGCAATTCCATGACCTGGTATCGCATTAAAGTTTTGTATTTCTTTAAAAGCTAAGCCTTTTTCTTCCGCCGCTCTTACAATAGCTTCTCCTAATGGATGCTCAGAGCCTTTTTCTGCACTAGCTGCTAAAACAAGTAATTCATCTTTACCTATAGTCGCTGTTAGAATATCTGTTACCTTTGGTTTACCTTCTGTTAATGTTCCTGTTTTATCAAAAACAATAGTATCTATTTTATAAGTTGTTTCTAAGGCCTCTCCACCTTTAATAAGCACACCATTTTCTGCACCTTTTCCTGTTCCCACCATAATGGCTGTAGGTGTCGCAAGACCTAGTGCACATGGGCAAGCAATAACGAGTACTGCAATAAAAATAGTAAGGGCAAAGGTTGCGGATTCTCCTGCTATTAACCAACCCACAGCAGCGATAATCGCTAATACAATAACTGTTGGAACAAAGTAAGAAGAAATCACATCAGCCATTTTAGCAATCGGTGCCTTAGTCCCTTGAGCGTCTTCTACTAATTTAATAATTTGAGCAAGGGCTGTATCCTTACCAACCTTAGTAGCTCGGTATTTAATAAAACCTGTTTTATTAATACTTGCTCCGATAACTTTGCTACCTACTGTTTTTTCTACTGGAATACTTTCTCCTGTAAGCATAGCTTCATCAATAGCGGTGCTACCTTCAACGACTTCTCCATCTACTGGTAGTTTTTCACCTGGTTTAACAAGGATTAAATCTCCTACTACTACTTCTTCAAGAGGCACAGTTACCTCTACATTATTTCTAATAACTGTTGCTGTCTTTGGAGCTAAGCCCATAAGCTTCTTAATGGCTTCAGAAGTCTTTCCTTTTGACCTAGCTTCTAAGTATTTACCTAATGTAATCAGCGCTAAGATAGTGGCTGCTGATTCATAATAAAGGTGCATGGCATGCTCCATACCGCCTTCTGGATGTGTGATAATTTTATAAGTGCCATATAAGCTATAGATAATAGCCGCTAGTGTTCCTACTGCAATTAAAGAGTCCATATTAGGACTAAGCTTAATTAAGTTCTTAAGTCCAATCTTATAAAATTTGAAACCAATAATCATAACTGGCAAGGTTAGAACAAGTTGAAACAGTGCAAAGTTAAGTGGATTCATCATCGGATCAATTATTTCAGGAAGTGGCATACCTACCATATGTCCCATAGTAATAATTAAAAGTGGGACAGTAAATACTAATGATGCAATAAGACGCCCAAATAAAATTTGTTCTTCTGTATATTTCTTTTTCTCCGCGCTTTTTTCTTCTTCTGTAATGAGTTTATAGCCTGCTTTTTCTACTGCCGCTTTGATCTGCCCTGTTTTTACAAGGTCTTCATCTACTTTAACAGTAAGCTTCTCACTGGCAAAGTTAACGTTGCTGCTTTCCACACCTTCTAGTTTCTTAACCACTTTTTCTATGCGGTTAGCACATGCCGAACACGTCATCCCCTCTACTTTAAAGGTATAAGTGGCTTCATTTTTGTGTACTTTATAACCCGCTTTTTCTACTGCTACTTCAACTTCCTTAGGTTGCAGCTTGGCATCATCATATTTTAGAGTCAATGTCTCTGTAGCAAAATTAACATTTGCTGTTTCTACACCCTCTAATTTTTTAACAACTCTCTCAACCCTATTGGCACAAGCTGAACAGGTCATACCATCTATTTTAAAGGATTTATCTGTCATAGTTTACTTCCTTTCTTTAATTTATATTTTTACCCCCCCTAGGGGGTGTTACTTAATATTATAACTCTTTTTTAATTTTGTCAATCGTTCATCTATCTTATTCTATTAATAAAAATCATTCATACTCCCTAACTTCTTTACAGCCTTTCTAGTTTATTAATCTATTTAAAACTAGTCATACCATTTATTTTCGTTATTATAATAGATGCTTTATATAAATCTAATTTAACATTTTAGTACACATCCTGAACAAAATATTTGAAATTTATAATCAAAAAGCTATTTTAATTACATCAAATCATGCATTACTTTACATCTTGTGTATTTTTAGCACAAAATAAAACAACATACGCTATAATCAACTACAAATAACTTAGTAATCATACTTCAAGTGATTTTAATAAGTACTGATGATAAAAATTAATCATTAAAACAAAAAATCCTACTATACGCATAAGTCTCCTTAGGTTTATTTACATAAAACAAAACTTATGATGCAAGTAAAAGAACTATGCGAGGGAGGTGTAAAACAGTATCATCTTGGACTCTAGAATAACATTAATCTAACAGTAGATGATGACCTAATCTAAATTTACACATCTATGTAAAATAAAAATACAAAGGAGATGTAGAAATGTTTATCTGTGTAAAAAAAACGTTTTCCAAATTATTATCCTATGTACTTACATTAGCATTGGTTATAACCATATTGCCACCTAATGAGGCTTTAGCAGCAAGTGATGCAATCATTAATTTGTCAACAGAATATCAGACAATCCGTGGCTTTGGAGGAATGAATCATCCTTCTTGGGCCGGAGACTTAACAGCAGTTCAAAGGGAAACAGCTTTTGGTAATGGAGACAATCAATTAGGTTTTTCTATTTTAAGAATTCATGTAGATGAAAATAAGAATAACTGGGTAAAAGAATTAGAAACTGCAAAAGCTGCAGTAGCAAAAGGAGCAATCGTTTTTGCTTCACCATGGAATCCGCCAAGTGATATGATTGAAACATTTACTCGTAATGGTGTTGCCAATCAAAAGCGTCTTAAATACGATAAATATGCTGCATATGCACAGCATCTCAATGATTTTGTTACATATATGAAGAACAACAATGTTAATTTATATGCCATTTCTATTCAAAACGAACCTGATTATGCACACGATTGGACATGGTGGACACCACAAGAAATGCTTAACTTTATGAAGAACTATGCAGGTTCTATTAATTGCAGAGTTATTGCTCCTGAGTCATTTCAGTATCTAAAAAGTATGTCAGACCCTATCTTAAATGATTCACAAGCACTTGCTAATATGGATATTCTAGGTGCTCACTTTTATGGTACTAGTATCAGTAATATGTCCTATCCTCTTTTTAAACAAAAAGGTGTAGGAAAAGATCTTTGGATGACGGAAGTCTACGTTCCTAATAGTGACAATAATTCAGCAGATCGTTGGCCAGAGGCAATCGAAGTTTCATACAATATGCATAACGCCTTAGAAAACGGCTTCCAATCCTATGTATGGTGGTATATTCGTAGGCAATATGGGCCTATGAAAGAAGATGGTACTATTAGTAAACGAGGCTATTGTATGGCTCAATACTCCAAGTTTGTACGTCCTGGCTATGTAAAAGTAGATGCTACTACCAATCCTAATACTAATGTATATGTATCTGCCTATAAAGGCGATAATAAAGCGGTTATTGTTGCCATTAATAAAGGGTCATCAGCCGTTAATCAAAATTTCATTGTGAGTAATGGTAACATCAATAGTGTAGATCGCTATAGAACTTCTGCTAATGAAAACCTAGCAAAAACCTCTAATATAGAGACAAGTAGCAGCAACTTCTGGGCTAACCTTCCTGCTAACAGTGTTTCTACATTCGTTTGCACCTTAGGTTCTTCAGCAGTAGAACCAACCCCTACTCCTACTCCTACTGATACAACAGTTAAAGATTATGCAGTATTAACAGATGGCTGGTATTATATTAAGAATACAAATGCCAAAAAATATCTTCAAGTCAAAGATAATACAGGAGCAAATGGCCAAAATGTTGAAATAGGTACTGGCACAGGTGTTAATGGTCAAAAATGGTATCTCACCAATACTGGTAATGGCTATGTCACTTTAAAGAACGGTTTAGGCTATATGTTAGATGTAGCCAATGGAGCTAATGTAGATGGAACTAATATCCAGATTTATTCAGCTAATGGCGCAGATGCCCAGAAGTTTAAACTCATTCCAACTGCTACTAATGATGTTTATGGTATTTTAACCAAGAGCTCAGTAGATACAAAATCTCTAGATGTCTATAACTTCGGAACTGCTGATGGCTCTAATGTATGTGAGTGGACTTATTATAGAAATAGCTGCCAGATGTGGGCACTTGAACCTTGTAGTGCACCAGGAGGTACTACACCTACACCTACGCCAACCCCTGAGACACCTTCAACAACTGCTCTTATGAGCATTAAGATCCTCTCAGACTGGTCAGATGGTGCAACTGCTGATATTACCATTACTAATAACACAGGTAAGGATTTAAATGGCTGGACATGTACTTTTACAACTAACAGACCTATTACTTCTCTTTGGAATGCACAATTAGTAAGTAGTAATGGCAATACCTATACTATTTCTAATCCATCATGGCAGCCTGTTTTAACAGCAGGAAGTAGCTATGCCTTCGGTTGTAATATGGGTAGTGGTCCCTCTCAGGTGACTATTACTAATACGTCTTTAAAATAATCTATAAGATATGAGGGGATATTATGAAAGCGTATTTAAAAAATATGAAACACATCAAAAAATATGCACTAACAGGACTACTTATGATAGGCATCATCATTCAACAAAGTGTACCCACCTCTGCTGCAGACTTTTCTTCCACTTTTAACAACTTAAATCTAACATCTTCTTATAAAAAGCAAACAGAAAACAACCCCATTATTACTCAAAGGTATGCCGCAGACCCTAGTGTCATGGTTTACAACGGCACTGTTTACATTTATGCTACAAACGATTCTTATGAGTATAGCAACGGTAGTATAAAAGAAAACTCCTACAGCACTATCCAAACACTTAACTGTATATCTTCTAAAGACTTAGTAAATTGGACTGATCACGGTACTATTCAGGTTGCTGGAAGTAGGGGGGCTGCCAAATGGGCTGGTAATTCATGGGCCCCTTGTGCAACTTATAAAAATATTAATGGTAAAGACAAATTCTTTCTTTACTTTGCTAATAATGCAAATGGCATAGGTGTCTTGGTTGCTGATAGCCCAACAGGGCCTTGGACAGATCCTATTGGAAAAGCTTTAATCACTAGATCAACACCTAACTGCGCCGATGTTGTATGGTGCTTTGACCCAGCTGTATTTGTAGACAGTGATGGTACCGGTTACCTTTACTTTGGTGGCGGTATTCCTACAGGACAAAATGCAAATCCAAAAACAGCACGTGTAGTTAAATTAGGTGGTGATATGACAAGTTTAGCAGGTACTCCTATCACTATTGATGCACCTTATTTATTTGAAGACTCTGGCATTAATAAAATAGGTAGTAAATACTACTACTCCTACTGTTCTAATTTCAGTACTGCTGGCTCAGGAATCAATGGTGGTTCAATAGAATACATGGTAAGTAATAGCCCTACTGGTCCTTTTACCTTTGCTGGTGAAGTATTTAAAAATCCAGGTGTTTATTTTAATGGTTCTGCTGGTAACAACCATCACTCTATATTTGAGTTCAAAGGTAGCTATTATTTAGCTTACCATACGAGAACGCTTGAGCTTGCTCAATTTGGTAAAAACCTTGGCTATCGCTCTACACACCTTGATAAATTATCTGTAAATAATGGCGCTCTTTCAGAAGTAAAAGGTACAATGGCAGGTGTATCTCAAGTTTCATACCTCAATCCTTATGAAAGAGTTGAAGCAGAAACTATGGCTATTGGGGCCGGAGTTACTATCAGTGGTAGTGGCAATACCCTGGTAACAGATATTAGTGCTGGTGATTGGATTGGCGTTAAAGGTGTTAATTTCTCAGATGGCTTATCTAAAATAACTGTTTCTGCTAAATCATCTACTGGTGGCGTTATTAAAGTATGTACTAATAGTCCTTCAGGTACAGCGCTTGGCTATATTGAAGTACCTAATACCTCTGGCGCCTTTGTAGAGGTAAGTTCAGCTCTTTCTAATATCTCTGGTGTCAAAGATTTATACTTTGTATTTAGTGGCAATATGGAGCTAGATTACTGGAAAGCAACAGATGGCTCTGGTCAATCTACTGAAATAGATACAACTGTAAAGGACTATGCTACCCTTAGCGATGGTTGGTATTACCTTAAAAACACCAATGCTCAAAAGTATCTTCAGGTAAAAGATAATACTGGTGCAAATGGTCAAAACGTTGAAATTGGTACTGGCACAGGTGTTAATGGCCAAAAATGGTATTTAACTAATACTGGTAACGGTTATGTGACTTTCAAAAATGGTTTAGGTTATATGTTAGATGTAGCTAATGGTGCCAATGTAGACGGCACTAATATCCAGATTTATTCAGCTAATGGCATGGATGCTCAAAAGTTTAAACTGGTTCCAACTGCTACTAATAACGTCTATGGTATTTTAACTAAGAGTTCAGTAGACACCAAGTCTCTCGATGTCTATAATTTTGGAACTGCTGATGGCTCTAATGTATGTGAGTGGACTTATTACAAAAACAGCTGTCAGATGTGGTTACTTGAGCCTTGTAATGCACCAGGAGGTACTACACCAACACCTACTCCTACTCCAGCTCCAACACCTACACCTACACCTTCTCCTGAGACTCCTTCAACTACTGCTTCTATGAGCATTAAGATTATCTCCGACTGGTCAGATGGTGCAACTGCTGATATAACAATTACAAATAACACAGGTAAAGACCTAAATGGCTGGACTTGTACATTTACAACTAACAGACCTATTACCTCTATTTGGAATGCACAATTAGTAAGTAGTAATGGCAATACCTATACTATCTCCAATCCATCATGGCAACCTATTTTAACAGTTGGAAGCACTTATACCTTTGGATGCAATATGGGTAGTGGTTCATCTGATGTCACTATTACTAATATCACTTTGAAATAGTAAACTGGTCTAAATTATGAATCATTTCTTTTAACTCATACAACAAAAGAGCGTTGGAAGCTTCCTATTCCAACGCTCTTTTATCATTCTTCTTCAAATAAATGTCCCGAATTATATCTCGTCATTTTACGAAGCAAATAAAATAACTGATTTAATTCTTCCTGCTCAAGGCCTTCTATTAATTGTCTTTCCCATCTTCTTGAGATCTCTAATATCTCTTCTTTTTGTTCTAAAGCTTTCTCTGTAAGGTAAATATGATATTTTCTTTTATCCTTTTCATTAGGTACTAATTTTACATACCCTTTTTCCTCTAGCTTCTTAATAGCTCTTGTAGTAGTGGCTTTATCAACACAAATTTGTTCTGTTAATTCATCATGTCCAACACCATCTTCTAAATAAAGTCTCAGAAGAAACTGATATTGCCCAAAACCTATTTCATACTGATCATATTCCTTAGATAAGAAATTCGCACCTAAGCGATGTAAATAGCTAATATATCTACCTATTCCTTCTGTTTCATACTGTTTCATTATAGCCTACAACTCTTTTCTATATCGTTATATTTGCTATCATCTTATCATAATCCACTTCTTTAAGCTACACTCTCATTAGACTCTGTATCACCACTAAACTTAGTCTCATTTTCTAATTGTTTCAGGTGCTTCATCTCTTTAAAGATAATTATACCTGATAAAGTTACTGCTAATAAATCTGCTGTTGGTCCTGCATACCATACGCCTTTTAACCCTAATAATTTGGGAAGTATAATAAATGATGGAATTAAAAAGATTACTTGTCTTGTTAAACTAATAATCATTGCTTTCTTCACTTTACCTACTGCTTGATAATAGTTGGAAGCTGTCATTTGAATCCCTATTAATGGCATAGATAATAAGAAAATACGCATACCTGAAACAGTAATATCAGTAAGCTCTGGATCATTATTAAACATACTTACTGCTGCCTTAGGATATAGTTGGATAAATAAAAAGCTAAAGACTAGTATAGCTGTACATATCACTAGAGAATAAATATAAGTTTGTTTTACCCTTTTATATTGCTTGGCACCAAAATTATATCCCATAATAGGTTGTGCCCCTTGATTAAGTCCAAAAATAGGCATAATAAAGATAGTACTTATTGAAGTTATTATAGCCATAGCTCCGATTGCTAAATCTCCTCCATGAGTCATCAGAGCCCTATTTGAAATGACTGTTACAATACTACTTGCAACCTGCATACAGAAAGGTGCTAGACCAATCATTATAATGTTTTTGACTATTCTTAAGTCTATTTTCATATCAGCTATTGTTAGTTTAATAGTTGATTTCTTGCTTCTTGTAAAATAATTAATAACCCAACAACTAGCAACAAACTGTGAAATGACTGTTGCATAAGCTGCACCTGCTATACCCATTTTTAAACCAAAGATAAAGATTGGATCTAAAATAATATTAATTGCAGCACCAATCATCATGGTGTACATGCCCACCTTAGGATTAGAATCTGAACTAATAGAATGATTAAGTCCAAATGCACATAAATTAAAAATAGTTCCTATAAAAAGTGGCCTAATATAAGCTGATGCATATAAAATGGTTGAATCACTTGCTCCAAAAATCCTTAAAATAGGATCAGCAAATAAATTCCCTAAAATAGCAATAACAATACTTACTATAACAATGCCGATAAAACCATTTCCCAAATACTTTTGTGCTTCTTTTCTCTTCTTCTGCCCAAAAGCTATAGAAATACTTGCTGAAGTCCCTATCCCTATTAACATTCCTATACCCGTGATAATCTGAGTAATAGGCATGGTAATGCCCACACCTGTAATAGCTAATCCCCCTATATCTGGGATATTGCCTATATAAATTCTATCAACTACGTTATAAAGCATATTAACGACCATACCTATAATAGCTGGAATGGAAAATTTGATAAGTAATTTTCCAATTCTTTCCGTGCCTAGATCGCTTGCATGCTGCTGTGTTGCCATATTATCCTCTCCCTCGCTCGATATTGTTGCATATGCAACGAAATAAAGTTTAACATATTTTCGTTGCATATGCAACAATATATGTCATAGATTATTTTTCAAATCTATTTACGCAGACACCCAAAAAATTTTACTTGCGCAATGCCTATAATATTAATTAAAATATTAGGTATACTGATTTCTTTAGTATACCTAATATAAACCATTCATTTTAAAATGAATAACTAACGAAGGGGGTCTTTGATGATTCAAACCAAAGATAATGAGAATAAGCAACATGCTCAGATTAAGTTTTTTTGTATAGCTACTATTTCTTTACTTTTTATAATATCCTTTATATTCGCTACGCCCATAGAATTATTAAATGGTATGAAAGTTATTGTTTTTTCTAGGGATGCACTTATAACGGATTACTTTGCTCTCGCAGGTTATGGCGCTGCATTTTTTAACTGTGCCATTATTTCAAGTCTAGTACTGCTATTAGTGATTAAACTAAAAGCTCCTTTTACAGGGCTAACCATAGCAGCTATTTTTATTAATGCCGGCTTTGCCCTTTTTGGCAAAAACCCAGTCAATATACTTCCTATCATATTAGGAACCTATATATATGCACGTGTACACGGTGCTAGAATGAATCGTTATATTTACACAGCATTGTTTGGTACATGCCTATCACCATTGGTTACTGAACTTGTTTTTTTATTACCACTTCAGCAACCTATTAATTTAATCCTTGCACTACTTATCGGAATTTTAATTGGATTTACTTTACCTACGCTAGCCATGCATACAGCTTCTATGCATATGGGCTACAATTTATTTAATGTAGGCTTTGCTGCTGGTATATTAGGCTTCGGAATTGTAAGTATTTTAGAGGCCTTTGGATTAGAAAGTACTCCCGTTTTAATTTGGCAAGAAGGTAGACCTATTTGGTTAGTGCTTGGTCTATATGGATACTTTATAGCTACCTTTTTATATGGTCTATGGATTAATAAAGGAGAACTCAAATCCTTATTTAAAATATTACGCCACCCAGGACGTGCCGTTGCAGACTTTGTACTAATGGACGGACTTGGAGCAACCTTAATGAATATGTCTGTTGTGGGGAGTGTTGGCCTTACTTATATCTTACTTATCAAAGGCGATTTATCAGGACCTGTGATAGGTGGTATATTAACTATATTTGGTTTTGGTGCATTTGGTGTGCATGTTAAAAACTATATTCCTTGTATGCTAGGCGTCTACTTGGCAACTTGTTTAAAAATCTTTACCCCTACTACACCTAGTATTCAAATTGCAGCTTTATTTAGTTCTGGTATAGCTCCTATTGCCGGACAATTTGGTCCAATCGCTGGTATAGCCGCAGGTATGTTACACACTTCTATTGTTATGTCTACAGGTGATTTGTATTCGGGTCTTAATTTATATAACAATGGCTTTTCAGCTGGATTTGTTGCTATTATAATGGTTCCACTACTAGAAAGCTTTAAGAATTACTCAAGAAAGAGTGTCATAGGAGATAAACTGTAATGTATGAGAAACATAAATTAACTAAAATAGTCGAAGAACTAACTATGTTCTTTTTTGGTATAGGAGGTAATGATATCACTTCTAGAATACAAGAAGTAAATAATACGGCTATTATCACCTTTACGTCTAACTACGACTTAGCTCTTGCCCATAAATTAGATGCTATGGAAGACTTTTTAAATAGAACTAAAAATGATTGCATCGAAGATGTATACTGGGAGTTAGCTGGTTTAGGTGAACCAGGTGAAACTAGCCAACTACTATTAATAGGAATGATGATAGATAAAGCTACTGTTCATATTAAAGATGGCTATGTAACTATTGAACTAGAAAAGTCTCTCTATCCTTCATAAAATAAACTCTTTATTTCATAAATAAAAATAGCATTGGAAGTATCATAAACCTCCAATGCTATTTTATTTTACATCACTATTTATAATAAGTTACTTTACAAAAATCATATCAACTTATTATTTATGTGTAGGTGCTTCTCCTTGAAAGTGGCTTTCTTTCGCAGGAAATTTCTTCTCAAACTCTACTAAATCCGCTTCATCTACTGCAAACGCCTTATCTTCAAAGCATTTTCCACTCATACCTTTTAAACTTCCTTCTGATAACTCAAGTGCCATAAACTCCTCAAAATTAGCACCCCATGAGGTTTGAAGTCCATACTTTTCAGCATTTACAAAACCAAAGCGATGATAAAACTTAGGATCACCATAAAGAATAATCCCCTTAAAGCCCATTGCTCTTGCTAGCTCTATAGTATGTTTCATCAACATACTGCCAATGCCTTTTCCTTTATATTCAGGTAGTACCCCAATTGGTCCCATACATAAAACCTCATTGTTGGCAGTACTATTTTCTACAGTTACTTTTGTATAGACAATGTTTCCAACAATTTTGTCTCCATCAATAGCTAAATAATCTAATTCCTTTACAAACCCTTCTGATTCACGTAATTGCTTTAATATAAGATGTTCATCACAGCCTGGCTTATAAACATCCCAAAAGGCTTCTCTTGTTAGGTTTTCAACCACTTCATAGTCTTTTATTTCTTCTAATCTAAGTGTAATATCCATGTCTTCTTTACCTACTTCTTAATAATTAATATACTTACATACTATCAATATCTCCTGATTGCTTCAAGGTTCCAATTTTATTACTTGAAGACTTCATTGATAAATTTCTTATCCAACCAAATAGGCTACTCCAGCATATATAGTAAGGTACCGCCAAGACAGGAGGAAATGGTCCTTGGTTCCGGTTGCTGTCTCAGCTCACTAAGCAGTTCTAAACTCGTAGCCCTTATGAACGGCTGAAAACTCGCTAACGCTCAAACACTCAGCCTAAAACCCATAAGGGCTCCTTCGTTAAGAACTGCTAAGCTCACCTCCAAGGCACCCTACACCAATCCCCATCCCCTCCTGCTTTGGCTACTACTTTACCAAAATAAACTACAAAGAAGCTTTATACGTTATTATTGTTGGAGTGAAACATGAAAAAACCACTTGTAAGTTTAAAGTGGTATTATATATTTTTCCAAACCACTTTACTATCAAGAACGTTTATGAGCTTACTAACGTTTGGAAAAAATGAGAAGAACAACTTTCTCTTCATTAATAATAACGCATAAAGCTTCCCAGTACATTGTTCTTGTAAAATAGTAGCTATGTAGGGAGGCTAGGGGACTTACTGGAAGATGCCTTGGAATGTAGCTTAGAAACTCTTAATAAAGTAATCCTTATGGGTTTTAGGGCGAGTGTTTGAGCGCAGCGAGTTTTCGCCCGTTCATAAGGATTACGAATTTAGAGTTTCTTAGCGGAATGAGACAGCAGCTGGAAGGAAGTACACTAGCTGCACTACATAGCGGCAATTTAGCTTTACATACTATTGTTTGTTACAATTGCTTTTCCATACAAACTGACTCTTCTAAATTCTTATATGGTCCATAATTAGCTATTATTACAAATCCCATCTGCTTATAAAGCTTATTAGCTACCACTAGTCGTTTTCCCGTTTCTAATATGAGTTTCTGATATCCCTGTATTCTAGCTTTCTCTTCAAGTGCATTTATCATTTGCTTAGAAATCCCTTTACCTCTATGGCTTGACTTTACAAATACTCGCTTAATCTCTGCGATGCCTTCTTCATAATGTTTAAATGCGCCACAACCAATAGGCTCCCCATCCTCTATTACTAATACCACATCTTTTATACTTTCTAACGTATTATACTGACCATACTGATCAGCTTGTTTTTGACTACCTATTGTACTATTTAAGTCTTCATCTAAAGCTGTACAAAGCTTAATAAAACGTGGGTCACTACCTGTTGTATAAATAATCTGCATAGTCTATTCTCCTCCCTGAATACAAGCCATCATTACTTTATAGCATAAAGTGCAGCCTCTGTTGCATGAACAATAGTCGTATCAAATACAGGAATACTCACATCTTCTTGTTTGATTAATAAGCCAAGTTCTGTACAACCTAAAATAATCCTTTCTTTACTTTTCTCCACTCTCATTTCCTCCTAGCAGCCTTTCTCATAAACGCCCTACAGAATTTCGTAAAGCCTCAATCGTTTTAGTTTCTACTACACAGCTACAATTATTTGCTCTTGCTAAATCAAAAAAGTAAGGCAAATCAATCTCGCCAGTGAATAGCTCAAGGTGATTCTTCTCTCCTATAGCATCATGAAAATGCATATGTCTCACTCTTTCTTTATGAGCAAGCATAAAAGCCTCATCCTTCTTACCACTTGAATAGTCATGGTCAATATCCCAAGTTAAGTAGCAATCGGCTTCCTCTATGAACATCTCTACTGCCTTTCTAATAAAAGGCTTATGATAAATCCCTGTATTCTCAATAGCAAGCTTAACACCTGTCCCTTTTAGCATCTGGTTAATAGAGCTTGCTGCTCCTAGAATATTCCTTAAATATTCTTCTTCGAATTTCTCATAAAGCTCGACTTTCTTATTCGGTAAAGTGAAGTAAATACCAGTACCCATATGCATATTAATAAGAGGTGCATTGATCTTACTGGCAATACGTATGGTATCTTCTACAATCTTTAGATTTGCCTCCCTTACTCGTTTATTAAAATGCCCTACATCTAAATCCTCTGGTAAATGAAAGGTAAAATAAATCTTATGCTTTGCTTTTAACTGCTTCAATACTTCTACATCTAGACGTTCTGCTTGAAAAGCTGGCAAGTTCATATTAAGCTCTATAAAATCAAGCTTTAGTTCATTGCACAGTCTTACATTTGCTGCTAAACCTTCTAATTCGATTAATGTTGGCATTCCAAAGTTCATATTTATTCCCTTCTTTCTGGTTATTTATAGGCTTATACCTATGCTACTTAAATTTCTATGTATTGTAATACATCCATTAAGTCATCTGTTCTAATAGAATACTTTGCCTCCTTAGCCACTTCTTCCCTGCAATTAATCCCTAAAGAAGTCCCACAGTATTTAAAAAGAGGTATATCTGTTGCACCATCTCCAATAGCCATACATTCACTTGGCTGTATGCCCTCTTTTAAGCAAAATTTCTCCAAAGCACTCACTTTGTCTTTATCCCCTAGATGGCTTAAAATCCTTCCAGTGAAAAAAGCTGTTTCACATTCATACAAACTGCCATCATAACCATCCATTCCCCATAACACACTAGCTGCCTTAGCCACTTGAATAGGACCTGCTGTAATGAGTATTGTTTTTATATTGTGTTCATGTAATATACTCATGACTTCTTTAACATTCTTAATAGGTTTTAAAATAGTGATAAATTGCTCTTCCACTTGTTTTATAGGCACACCCTTAGCTAACTGAGCTTTTAAATAGTCTGCTTCAATCCAATCATACTTTCCTTTCTGCTCCTCGCGTTCAATCTCTTTAAGCTCATCTAACTTGTGATTAAGTATGCTTAAATACATTACCGAATGAATCTCCTTTATCAACGTATCATCTAAATCAAAACATACAGTTTTAATACGCCCCATTATATCCCCCCAGCGCTAACCTATAGAAACTTTTAATTTTAATCCTTCACGATTAATCTCACCCTATTATAGCATCAATATAAACATATTTGTTAGAATACTATAAACTATTCAGTCTAATATATTAAAGCAATCTTCTCTTACTCCTTCCATCCATATTTTTAGTACGTTCCTAAAAATATTTTCAGGGATTATAGTTTTTCATTACATATATATAAGTGAAGTAAATAAGATTAATTCATTAACTTCCTATCCCTTGTCATAGTCATCCCCAGCGCCAACTATCAGCTACTTTGTAGTCAGCTCTAGCCCTGGCGATCAAGAGTGAAAGGAATCAGGTGTTATAAAATCTTATTTATCTCACCTTTTAAACCAATAACTGTTTTACCCTTTTCCAAAGCATAAGATCATTCGGGCCCATACATATGGTTTGATTTTATGAGTTCCTCACTGGTAAACGCCAATATAGTAGTCTTTTTCTGACTGGCTCGTATGTTCCT
The DNA here is from genome assembly GCA_023393125.1 of Bacillota bacterium. Classification (GTDB taxonomy): domain Bacteria; phylum Bacillota; class Clostridia; order Lachnospirales; family Cellulosilyticaceae; genus Cellulosilyticum. Next base: position 4,023 of record JAEWMQ010000081.1, on the reverse strand, counting down.
AAGATCTCTGAGGAACAGATCAGCAGACATGAGAGCTAGATACGAAGAAGACTTCATTGGCGCAAATTAGTTTGGGACAACGCAAATAGGCACAAGCTCGTAGCTTGTGCCTATTTATCATGGAGAAAATCCTCCTAAAACTTATCTATGCAAATTAATAATAGTTGCTTTTGGTCTAGACATGGACTCAATAGAGTATCTAATACCTTGAGTTCCCATACCTGAAGATTTAACACCTAAGAATGGGAAGTGGTCAGGTCCTCTTTCTGTTTTATTATTGACTTGAACTGTTCCTACTTCTAATTGATCTGCAATATAAAAGGCATCATCAATATTTTGAGTAAATACAGAGCTTTGAAGTCCATATTCTGATTCATTAGCAATTTCTATTGCCTCTTCTTTACTTTTCACCCTAATAACAGGTACAACTGGCCCAAATGGTTCTTCCCAAGCTAAGCGCATATGAGTTGTCACATAGTCAAAAAGTGTAGGCTCAATTAAATTACCTGTACGCTGTCCTCCAGTAACTAATTCTGCTCCTTTTTCTATAGCATCTTTCATAAGGTCAGAAACAAAATCTGCTGCCTTTTTACTAATAAGTGGTACAACATCTAGACTTTCATGCTCAAGTGGATTCCCAACCTTCAGCTGACCTATTTTTTCCTCAAGTTTTTGAACAAGTTCATCTGCAACACTTTCCATTACAATAATTCTTTTTACAGCTGTACATCTTTGTCCTGAATAAGAAAAGGCTCCTGCCACAATCTGGCTAGCTGTCATTTCTAAATCTGCATCTTCAAGAACAATGGCTGCATCTTTGCCTCCTAGCTCCATAAGTAATGGAACCATTTCTGTCATCTTAGATATTCTTCTACCTACTTCTGTACTACCTGTAAAATTAATAAAATCAATATCTTTATGTGTTGTGATATAATCCCCTATTTCACTACCTTTTCCTGTCACAGTGTTAAGTACACCTGCTGGCACACCTGCTAACTGGAAAATACGTGCTAAATATAAACCACTTAAGCTACCTTGTGTTGCTGGCTTTAATACAACTGAATTTCCAATAATCAGTGCAGGTGCGATCTTTGAAGCAGCTAGGTTAACTGGATAGTTAAAAGGTGAAATAGCAAGTACCACACCTAATGGTTCTCTTTTTACAACTGATACCTTATTATTTTTAAATCCTGGAAAACTATCTCCTGGAATGCTTTCTCCTGAAAGATTTTTACCACTATCTGCTGTAAATCTAACAAAATCTGCTGTTCTTGATATCTCAGAGCGTGCACTCTTCATATCTTTTCCAATCTCTCGCATCATTAAATGAGCGAGTTCTTCCGTATGCTCTAGTAAAAGATCTGCTGCTTTATATAGAACATCTGCACGTTCACTTACTGTTTTGAGCCTCCACTCCTTTTGTGCCTTTTTAGCAGCTATCATAGTGACATCTACTTCCTTCTTAGTCATAGCAGGCACACTTCCTAATAAGCTTTGATCAAGTGGTGAGTAAATATCTACAAACTGATTACTCTCACTACTTACCCATTCTCCGTTTAATAGATTTTTAAATTTATTATCTGAGTTTTTTAATACTTCAAACACTATTATCCCTCCATTCTTAGGTCATTATTTAGATGTTTCATTAATCTTTTTTAATCTCTGACCTCTTTTATAAAAATAAAACTAATTTTCTAGTTTCATCATACTCTTTTTTATTCTTGAAATCTATATGTCATTATCTTTACTTAATTTTTCAAAAACTACTGCTCCTAGCCAGGTAATGATCGGACTATAACCGATCCCTATAGCTGCTAATATAACAATTCCTACTTTCTGCCCTAGCTGTTTACCCCTTCTCCACTTATTGAATCCTGCAAGTGATAAAGGCATAAATATACCAAAAAGTAATACAGTCCATACAAGAGGTGGAAATGCTAATATTTTAATTGGTAATCCCCATAAGCTTGCTGTGATGCATATGATACTTAATAAAATAGTTGCCCCTCTCATAGGCCTTTTTACCATAAAGAGTGGTATTAGGAAACTACGCCACAAAGAACTTGTTTGTGCACCACCAAAGATTCCACCTACTATATTTCTTATGGCTACCACAATAAATGATTGATCTAAATTGATCTCTTCATTCTTTTGTCCTTCCTGACCTTGTTCATCTAACAAAGTAGTAATGGCAACTGTATCCATTGCCCAAAGTAACATAACAAATATGGCAAAAGGTAAGGTTTTTAAAATAGTTGGCAAGTTAAGCCCAAAACCAACTCCCCACACTTCTTCCCACCAATACTTAGGATTTAAAACTAAGTTATTCATTGGTTCAAAAAAATCAACTTTTATTCCACATAAGAGAGGTAACAAAAGTGACATAACTGCAGAAATAGGAATCATGAGCCATGCTTTTTCTTTCTTGAGCAAATAAATATAACAGACCGTTAATGCCACTAAAAGTAGTGCTAAAATCCAATACGTCTCGTTAAAGAAGCTAACTAGTTTTTGGATACATAGTATTACTCCTGATATCCCAAAAACTAACGTCAAACTTGTTTTACTAACGTGCTTTGACATAAGAATGAGCTTTGACAATAAGCCTGCCTTAATAAAAATAAGTCCAATGATTCCTACTAATACACTTAATACGAGTGGGTGTACCCCAAATTTTACCATAGATGGTATCAAAACTACAAGAGGTGCAAGTGTTCCTGCAGCTGCTATTTCTGGAGAGATTAACGTGCTTACGAGAGCAACTATCCCCCCTATCAATATTTCTAGTCGTACATTATCAAACACAAAATCAGGATTCGTTATCCCTAACTCCTGAGCCCAAACTACTGCAAAGGATGAAATAAGTGAAATTTTCCCAATTAAGCCTGATAAAGCAGGTATAAAATCGCTACCTTTAAAATTATCTTGTATTTTCTTCATTTTATTGCCTTCCTTAATATCTCATAGGTATAAGCTCTACGTAATCTTGTACCTTTGCATCATTTAATACGAGTTCTATAATTTTAGCTCCTAAAGGATCTAGCTCTGGTGTGTTAAACTTCTCTAATTCCTTCTTAAAGAAGTCATTAAGCATAGCTGCTCCTTTATCATAAGCCTCTACCCCCATCTCTCCTTGTCTTTCAGGATATAAGAAGGCCTTTCTTACATATTGTCCATCTACTTTAATAGAATCTAAAGAATATCCTAGTAATGAACAGCGTGTTTCTACTAAATGCTCTTGCTTAAATTTAGCACTTCCACGTCTTGCAATATATTCTCTAGCAATCCATTGAGGCATGAAACCAACCTTATAAACACCAATATGTTGATTTGGTATTAAGATATATCGTGTATTACTATTAGTTGTCACTTGTTTTAATAATAAATTAGCTTGCTCTACCATTTTTCCTGTTGCGAAAGGCCAGTAAGAACCTACTCCTTCACTTACTAGTCCTGTAGATGCAGTAATACTTGGATTATTATGTCCTCTTGGTGCTACTAATCTCCATACCCAAGCAAGAGCGGGTGGCAAAATATGAAACATTCCTAAAATGCCGTAAGAAGGATTTTCTCTCGTACAAGCCGGTGTTCTTACCCCAAAGCTTCTCACATCGATTTCTACTGGTTCATCAATCACATCAGGTACTAATCTGCGTGGTAAAATCGCTCTAGGATTAGGACATGGCTTGCCATCAGAATCCTTAATGTGTTCCCATACCAGGCAGGTAGACCCTGGGACTGCATCAATATTTAAAAATACGATAGGTTCTTCTGGCTGAGTGAAGATTTTTTCATGTTGTGGTGAAGTACCATAGCCTGTAACATGATCTAACCTTAAAAACCAGCCTGCTTCGGCATCCTTTACTACAAGCTTTTTACTATCATTTTGCATATCAGGATGACAAATAGCCATATCATCTGTTATAGGATAAAGGGCGCAGTTTTCATCCATCTTGATATAAGTTTTTTCTCCTGTTTGAGTATTCTCTGCTAATACAATACGTCCATCTAGTTGCTTATGAA
>JAEWMQ010000086.1 GCA_023393125.1 Bacillota bacterium | reverse complement strand
TAAGGGAGGGAGCCGTCTAAGGCAAAACCAATAACTGGGGTGAAGTCGTAACAAGGTAGCCGTATCGGAAGGTGCGGCTGGATCACCTCCTTTCTAAGGAATAAGAATTGCTGGTTTAGTAGTTACTATTTTGTTTTGAAAGTTCATGAGAAGCACTAAGCGTTAAGCTTAGTGCTTTTTTGTAATATTTTTTAAAAACTAGATGTTAGTATGATTGATACTACATCAGCCTATGAATGGTTTATGTCCTATAGGATATACTAATAGGAATGAAATGATACATAGTGTTACCTTATCAATGTTAATTGTAGTGTGATATTTGTTACAGAAAAAGATACTATAATAAGCTATAGTGAACATAGTATATTTTTTAACAATCTTTGAATTGTTTCATAGCGCGTAGATTAATTTAAAGGAGGTTTTAAGGATGAAATTAGTACGTACGGAAGAAGCAGAGGGACATATACTTTGTCATGATATTACTCAAATTGTGAAAGATGTAAAAAAAGGGGTAGCTTTTAAAAAAGGACATGTTGTAAGGAAAGAAGATATTCCTGTTTTACTCTCTATAGGTAAAGAACATCTTTATATTTGGGAAACAGACGATACCATGCTACATGAAAATGAAGCGGCCGAAATCCTATATAAGCTTTGTGAAAACAAGTACATGTCACCTTCAGAAGTAAAGGAAGGTAAAATTGAAGTAATTGCTGAGTGTGATGGCGTACTAAAAGTAGATGTAGAAAAGCTTATGGCTATTAATAGCATTGATGAAATTATGATTGCCACAAGGCATACTAATACAACTGTAAAAAAAGGAGATAAGCTAGCAGGCACTAGAGTTATTCCATTAATTATTAAGAAGGAAAAGATGAATCAGGTAAAGGAAGTGGCGGGGACTGAGCCTATTTTAACTTTAAGGCCTTATGTATCTAAAAAAGTGGGGATAGTTACAACAGGAAGTGAAGTTTACAAAGGACGTATCAAAGATGCTTTTGGACCGGTTATTAGAAAGAAATTAGCACCTTTTGATGTAGAGATATTAGGACAAGTGATTGTTGACGATCAAGTAGAAATGATTACAGAAGCCATTGAAAACTTTTTAGCACAAGGGGCAGATATGATTGTATGTACTGGTGGGATGAGTGTAGACCCGGATGATGTTACACCAACAGCCATTAAAGCTACTGGAGCTACTATTATTTCATATGGAGCACCTGTTTTACCAGGAGCTATGTTTTTATTAGCGTATTATAAAGATAGTATTCCTATTATGGGACTTCCAGGATGTGTCATGTATGCAGGAGCAACTATTTTTGATTTAGTCTTACCACGAGTGATGACAGGCGAAAAGCTAAGTAAAATGGACTTAGTACGACTGGGACACGGAGGATTGTGTACAGGATGTAAGCCATGTACTTTCCCACATTGCAGCTTTGGAAAAGGGGAATAGGAATGGTTAATGTTACGTTAGGACAAGCTATTAAATTGTTACGAGAACATGCAACTCACCAAGTAGAAAGTGAATGGGTGATGACTAGGGAAGCAGGAGGCAGATTATTAGCCCAAGATATTTATGCACCATTTTCTCAGCCTCCTTTCCACCGTTCTCCATTAGATGGCTATGCTTTTTTATCAGCAAGTAGTGAAGGGGCATCTAAAGAATCACCTGTTTTCCTAAAGGTAATAGGAGAGGTATGTGCAGGACATAAATTTCAAGGAAAAGTAGAAAAGGGGGAAGCTGTACGTATTATGACAGGAGCTCCTATTCCAGAAGGCTGTGATTGCGTACTTCGCCAAGAAGATACAGATTATGGAGAAACAATAGTAGCTATTTATAAAAGTCTTAAACCATATAGTAATTATTGCTTTGCAGGAGAGGACATTAAGGAAGGACATTTGATTTTAAAAAAAGGAGAAAAGCTTTCAGCTATTACCCTTGGCATATTAGCAAGTATGGGTATAAATAAGGTGCAGGTGCAAAAAAAGATTAGAATAGGTCTTTTATGTACGGGAGATGAACTTGTGCCTTTAGGAAGTCCTCTTTTACCAGGAAAAATTTACAATAGTAATGGTGTGATGTTAGAGGCAAGAATTAGAGAACTAGGGATTGAAGTTATGGTGGTAGAGCAGTGCGTTGATGCAGCGGGCCAAGTTGGAGCAGCTATTGAAGATCTTATAGAGAAAGTAGATTTAATCATCACTACAGGTGGTGTATCTGTCGGGAAAAAAGATATTATGCATGACGTTTTTAAGGATCTTAATGTAAAACGTCTTTTTTGGCGTATTGCCATACAGCCAGGAACACCTGTATTAGCTGGCTGTTTTAAAGAAAAACTCATTATTGGTTTATCAGGAAATCCTTTTGCAGCACTTGTTAATTTTGAGCTTTTAGTAAGAGCAGTGGTGGCGGAGCTGGGGAAAATGGAGGATATTATGCCTAAACAAGTGAAAGGGCATATGATGAGTGAATTTAATAAAGCAAGTCAAAAAAGACGCTTTATTCGTGCTAAGTATTGTGAGGGAAAAGTCTCTCTTGATCATAACAATCATTCATCTGGTTCATTATATACCATGAGTCTTTGTAACTGCTTAATTGACATTCCTGCAGGAAATGAAGGACTTCATATAGGTGATGAGGTTAATGTGATTTTATTGTAATGGTAACTTGGCTATATGAGCCGGGGGACTGGGATAATCATTTTCAGATAAAATAGAAAGAAAGGGAAGAGCTAATGGAAAAACACTTAACACATTTTGACCAGCAAGGTAATGCCGTTATGGTAGATGTTTCAGAAAAGGCAGCCACTAGTCGAATGGCAGAGGCTAAGGGAGCTATTAAAGTTAATGAGGTTGTATTTGAGGCGATTAAACAAGGAACAGCTAAAAAGGGTGATGTACTGGGCGTTGCTAGAATAGCAGGTATTATGGCGGCTAAAAAAACATCAGACCTTATTCCTATGTGCCATCCATTAATGATTACAAAATGTACTGTAGATTTTAAGTTAATCGAAGAAATGCATATTGTAGAGGCGACCTGCATTGTGAAAGTAAATGGCCAAACCGGTGTAGAAATGGAAGCTTTAACGGGCGCTAGTGTGGCATTACTAACGATTTATGATATGTGTAAGGCTATGGATAAAGCTATGGTCATTGGTGAGATCAAGCTTATGGAAAAGCAAGGTGGTAAAAGTGGTCATTATATAAGAAAGGATGACTAGTGTTATGCAGACAATAGATAAGGCTCCTAAAGTCTTTGCTGTAAGCGGCATTAAAAACTCTGGTAAAACAACCTTAATTGAAAAACTAGTGACTGCCTTAAATAGTAAAGGATATAAGGTAGGGGTTATTAAGCATGATGGCCATGAATTTGAAGCAGATAGGGAAGGAACAGATAGTTTTAGGCACAAAAAAGCAGGTGCTAAAAATGTAATTGTTTACTCCAAAACAAAAATAATGATGGTTAAAGATGAGGAAAGTCCATCTATAGAGGAACTTATTAAGCTTCAGCAAGATATGGATCTGATTATAATAGAGGGGATGAAATATTCGAAATTCCCTAAGATAGAAATCGTTAGAGCAGCTATTTCTAGTCAAAGTGTTTGTGACAAACAAACCTTATTAGCTCTTGTAACAGATACAGATTTAGAAATATCAGGAGTGAAGAAGGTAAGTCTAAATGATATAGAGACTTTATTAGGAATCATACAAGATTATATACTTTGCTTAGAGACTTAAAAAAGATAAGTATAAAATAGGGCAATAATCAAACAGCAATATTTTAATCTACCCAAGAAGCCAACATCTTCTTAAGTGGTGGTAATTAACAGTGAATATGTGAATAATAGAAAATAGGTATTCCAATAAAAAGCAGGTAGTTAAGATATGGGCTCATTCAGTAATGATTGAGATAGAACAGAGGAAAAAATATGTTAGATAGCAAAAATAGAGGAATCGAATATTTACGAATCTCAGTAACAGATAGATGTAATTTTAGATGTCGTTACTGTATGCCGGAAGAAGGTATAGAGAGTATAGCCCATGAAGAAATCCTTACTTTTGAGGAAATTATAAAAGTATGTAAAAGTATGGCTAAGTTAGGGATTCGTAAAGTAAAATTGACAGGTGGGGAACCACTGGTTCGAAAAGGATTAGTAGAGCTAGTCAAAGGAATTAAAGCCATTAAAGGAATAGAAGAAGTCACACTTACGACTAATGGGCTTTTATTAGCTCCTCAGTTAGAGGGGCTTATTGCTGCTGGCATTACAAGTATTAATATTAGCTTAGATACATTAGATCCGCAACGTTTCAAAGAAATTACTAGGGTAGATGGACTAGAGAAAGTGTTAGAAGCCATTCATAAAGCAAGTCAAAGTACATTAAAATCAGTAAAGATTAATGTTTTAGCAGCAAGACATATGAATGAAGGAGAGCTTATTCATCTAGCTAAATTAGCAAAGGATGAAGCTATTACTGTTAGATTTATTGAACTGATGCCTATTGGATTAGGAATGAAGATGGAGCGTATAGGCAAAGAAGAGATTATTAAACAGTTAGAAGAAGCTTATGGCCCACTTATACCTTATAAAGGCAAGCTAGGCAATGGCCCAGCAAGATATTATGAGATAAAAGGTTTTAAAGGAAAAATTGGATTTATCAGTGCAGTGAGTGAATGTTTTTGTGACGAATGTAATAGAATACGATTAACATCCAATGGGTTCTTAAAACTATGCTTACATTCTAAGAGTGGGTTAGATTTAAAAAGTTTATTAAGAAGTGGCATAGAGGAAGAAGCATTAACAAAGAAGATTGAAGAAGTGATTAAGGTGAAACCAGAGCGTCACCATTTCGATAATCTAGAAAACAAACAATTAGAAGATAAGATTATGTCACAAATAGGAGGTTAAGATGGGAAAAGTAATGGCACTCTGTATTAGTGAGAAACGCGGTACACAAAAGGTGAATGTGGAAGAAGGTAAATTTATTGAAAACTTTGGGATTGAAAATGATGCGCATGCAGGAAACTGGCACCGTCAAGTAAGTCTTATTTCTTATGAGCAAATTGAAGATTTTAAAGCAAGAGGTGGAGATGTTCATCCAGGTGCTTTTGGTGAAAATCTTATTGTGAAAGGCTTTGATTTTAAGAATATGCCAGTAGGGACAGTTTTTAAATGTAATGATGTAGAGCTAGAAATGACTCAGATTGGGAAGAAGTGTCATCATCATTGTCAAATTTATGAACAAGTAGGTGACTGTATCATGCCGAGAGAAGGCGTATTTGCTCGTGTTATAAAAGGTGGTACTATTAAAGTTGGCGATGAGATGGAGGTTGTAAAGTGATTCGTGTAGGCATTATAACGGCTAGTGATAAAGGTTCTAGAGGTGAAAGAGAAGACCGAAGTGGTCAGGTTCTTCAGGAAATAGTGACTACAAGAGGCTGGGAAGTAAAGCACTATGTGGTTTTACCAGATGAGAGGGATCAATTATCAAATCAAATGGCAAGTTGGTGTGATAATTACGAAGTAGATCTGATTTTAACTACAGGAGGAACAGGATTTTCTAAGAGAGACTGTACACCTGAGGCGACCTCAGATATTATAGAAAAAGAAGCACCAGGTATCCCAGAAGCTATGAGATATTATAGTTTGCAAATTACACCAAGAGCTATGCTAAGTCGTAGCAAGGCAGGAATCCGAAAGGATACGCTCATTATTAACTTACCAGGTAGCCCAAAAGCAGTTAAGGAGAATATGGAAGCGATTATAGATACACTCACTCATGCAATTGGTATTATACAGGGAAGCAGTAATGAATGTGCTATGCCTGAGACAAGAGACTAAGATTAAAAACCAAAGAAAAGCTATCATGATAGGAGAATAAGGATGAAGAAATTAGCAATAATAATACTCCTAGGCGCTTTATGTTTAATGGTAGGGTGCAATTTAAATAGTAAAGATGAAAAGGAAGAGAGGCTGACTCTTTCTGTAGCAGCGAGTTTAACAGATTGTATGATGGCAATGGAAGAGGCTTTTAGTGCCCAACATCCAGAGATTAAACTCCAATTTAATTTTGGGGCATCAGGTACCTTACAGCAGCAGATTCAGCAAGGAGCCCCAGTAGATATATTTTTTTCGGCTGGAACAAAACAGATGGAAGCATTAAATGAAAAAGGCTTATTAGTAGAAGATAGTATAGAAGATATACTAATGAATAGATTAGCACTTATTGTACCTAAAAATGAAACAAAGGCTATTACCTTTGAGACTTTAGTAAGTGATGATATAGAGCCTATTGCTATAGGGGAAGTGGAAAGTGTACCAGTAGGGCAGTATACTTTACAAGTATTTGATGCATTAGGTATAACAGAAGCCTTAAAACCTCGCTTAGTTTATGCTAAGGATGTAAGGGAAGTACTGTCATGGGTAGAGGTAGGAAGTGCAGCAGCGGGCGTAGTATATGAAACGGATGCTAAGATTAGTGATCAGGTTAAAATCAGTGACTTAGCAGATGAAAGCCTTCATAGCCCCATTGTATATCCTATTGGTATTATAAAAAACACAGAGCATTTAGAAAGTGCTCAGCTTTTTATTGATTTTTTAAAAACGGAAGAAGCAAAAAATATATGGAATCATTATGGGTTTACCCCCATATTTTCTTAAAACAAGGAGGCAGAGATGGTATTTGATATAAGTCCACTTCTTTTATCCTTAAGAATTTCATTAACGGCCATATGTATTGTATTTATACTAGGCCTATTAGCAGCTAGATTATGTATGGAAATGAAAGGGCATCTAAAGTGGATTTTAGATGTTCTTTTTACTTTACCTTTAGTATTACCACCTACAGTAATAGGTTTTATTTTACTTATGTTATATAATAGGAATGGACCTATAGGAAAATTATTTGCGCTGATTAATGTCTCTTTTATTTTTACAGAAACAGGTGCTATTTTAGCTGCAGTTGTAGTAGCTTTTCCACTCATGTATCGGGCAGCTAAAGGGGCCTTTGAACAAGTAGATGAAGAGCTGATTTGGGCAGCGAGAACACTCGGTCTATCAGAAACGAAAATATTTATAAAAGTTCTTATCCCAGAAGCCTGGCCAGGTATTATATCGGGGCTTATTTTGGCATTTACAAGGGCATTAGGAGAATTTGGAGCTACCTTAATGATTGCTGGTAATATCCCTAAAGTGACTCAGACCATTCCTTTAGCTATTTATTTTGCAGTAGCTAATGGTAAGGTGGCATTAGCTACAATTTGGACAGTGATTATATCACTTATTTCTTGTATGATGCTATGGGCTATGAATCACTACAATAGGAGGTAATCATTTTGAGCTTAAGCATGCATGTAGAAAAGAAGCTAGAGAATTTTCATTTAAAAATAGATTTAGAACTAGAAGATGAAATCGTAGGGCTATTAGGTTATTCGGGTTCAGGAAAAACGATGACGCTTAAGATGATTGCTGGCATTGTAGAACCAGATCAAGGTACAATTATTTTAAATGGACGTACTTTATTCGATAGTGAGAAAAAAATCAACTTAAAACCTCAGCAACGAAACATAGGGCTTATGTTTCAAAGCTATGCCCTTTTTAATCACTTATCGGTGTATGAAAACATTGCTATTGGTATGAAAATACCTAGAAGAGAGCAAACTGAACATATTGAATATTATTTAAGATTGCTAGAGCTAGATAAAGTAAGAAATCAAAAACCTAAGACTTTATCGGGTGGGCAAAAACAGAGAGTTGCCTTAGCTAGGATATTAGCACAGAATCCAGATATTTTACTTTTAGACGAGCCTTTCTCTGCTTTAGATAGTCATCTTGTGTTTACCATAGAAAAAGAATTTAAAAAGGCACTAAGTAGCTTTAAAGGAACGGTTCTATATATTTCTCATAATCGACATGAAGTATATAAATACTGCACCAAAACAGCAGTTATGGCACAAGGTAAGATATTGGAGATGAGGCCAACTCGCCTTTTATTTAATAAGTGTGAAACAGTAGTTGCAGCTAGACTTACAGGGTGTAGAAATATAACACCAGCCTTTAGGATAGGAGAAGATGAGGTAAGAGTGGAAGCTTGGGACCAAACCTTAAAGGGAATTGAAGTTAGCCAAGCATTTGACTATATAGGTGTTCGTGAAGGAGACCTTATCTTAACTCCTTTTGTAGAGGGAAAGAATCAAATAGAGGTTACAGTTGGTGATATTCTATATATGCCAGATAAGGTAAAAATAGAGTTATGGACAAGGGCGGGATATAAGTTTATTTATACCTGTAGCCATAGGGATTTTAAAGAAATAGAAACATCAATAAAAACAGATACAATGGGGTTAGTAGTGGATGAAAGTCAGCTACTATTTCTGCATGAATAAGTAAGAGATTAGGATAATAGATAAGAAAGAAGGTGGGTAATAGATGAAAGAAAAAGCAATTCTAGTAGTAAGTTTTGGATCAAGTTATGAAGAAACAAGAAAGAAGACCATTACTCAAATTGAAAAAGATATAAAAAATGCGTATCCAAGCTATAGCATTTATTCAGCGTTCACTAGTGGACGAATTATAAAAAAGATTGCAAGAGAAGAAGGAAAGCAAATCTTTAATATACAAGATGCTATGGAGCAAATGTTAGAGGATGGTATTAAAGAAGTTTTTATTCAACCTACCTTTATTATAGATGGGGTTCAAAATAAGGAACTCATAGAAAGAGCAGAAGAATATAGAGAATCCTTCCAAGTTTTAAGATTCGGTAGCCCTCTTCTAACTTCCATAGAGGATTATAAAAGAGCAATAAATGTATTTGTAAAAGAGCATGCAGACATATCAAGAGAAGAAGCGGTAATCTGTATGGGACATGGGGCTGATGAATACTTAAGTGTTAGTTTTGCAGCATTAGACTATATGTTTAAAGAGGAGGGATACGAGAACTATTATGTAGCTACCATTCGCTCTTATCCTAACCTAGACCATGTAATAAAAGCTTTAAAGAAACATAACTATAAGAAAGTAACACTTATTCCTTTTATGGTAGTAGCTGGTTATCATGCTCAGCAAGATTTATTAGGCAAAGCAGAAGAAGCTTGGAGATGTGTGTTAGAAAAAGAAGGCTATGAAGTAACTAGTATATTAAAAGGACTAGGAGAATATAAAGAGATTAGAGAAATCTATATAGACCATATAAAAGATTTATTAAAGGCTTAAAGCCTATTTCAAACATAGATGGAGTAAAGAATTATGTATTGTATTAGTATAAGTCATAAAGCTGCGCCTTTACTCATTAGAGAAAAGTTTGCTTTTTCCTTGGAAGAGCAAAAGGCATTTAGTAAGAAGGTAGTAACAAATAACCATGTAAGTGGATGTATTGTTCTATCAACCTGTAATCGAAGTGAAGTTTATTTTACAGGGGATAAAAAAGCAGTAGCAGTGATGGAAGAGGAACTAGCAAGTTTTAAGGGATTACAAAAGAGCGAAGTATTAAAGTACTATAGAGTTTATGGCATAAAACAAGCTGCTCATCACTTATTTCAGGTGGCAAGTGGCCTAGACTCTATGGTAATAGGTGAAGATGAGATTTTAGGGCAGGTAAAAAAAGCGTATCAAACGGCGCTGGAGATAAAGGTTACTGATTATGAGCTTAATATTCTCTTTCAAAGTGCTATAACGAGTGCTAAGAAAGTTAAAAATCTGACCCTTTTATCAAAAACACCTATATCTGTAGGCACCTTAGTCGCACATGAAATTTTTAACTTTCCTAAAAAGAATAAAAAGGTACTCATAATAGGGCTTACTGGCAAGATGGGCACTATTATCATGAAGAATGTGGCACATCGAGATGATGTAGAACTCATTGGTACAACAAGGCAGCACGGTTATCATATCAGTGTTGTATCTAAAGCAGTCAAGGTAATCCATTATTCCCAGCGATATGCCCATATCAATGAAGCCGATATTATTATTAGTGCAACGACAAGCCCTCATTATACATTAACTTATGATGAGGTAGTAAAAGCAGCTACAATAAAGAAGGAAAGACTATTTATTGATTTAGCTGTGCCTAGTGATATAGATGGACAAATTAGAGTAATAGAAGGGACTAAGCTTTATGACATCGATTATTTTGAAGTGCTCTCTAAACAAAATAATGAAACTAAGTTAAAAGAAGTAGAAAAAGGACAGCTTATTATAGAAGAAGAAGTAGAAAGTGCATTTAAAAAGATTTATTTTCATGAGTGGATAGAGAATGTAGACTACTATAAAAGTTATTTCCAGGATAAAAATATAGAACAGATTTTATACAAGTTAAGAGATGAAGCAAGTAGTGAGGAATTAAAAATTATATTAGATGTCATTAAGCGAGTGGCAAAAGAGAAAGAAGCTGAGGCAAAATGAGTTATTTTCCCTTTTTTATGGAATTAAAAAACAAACGAGGCTTGATAGTCGGTGGGGGCCCAGTAGCAGCTAGAAAAGTAGAGACACTTTTAAACTACGGGGTAGAATTAGTAGTAAATGCACCGCATATTTGTGAACAAATGGAATCATATGTGGATAAAGTCATCATTGAAAAAGGACCTTTTGTGGATAAAGATGTATCATCTTATTTTTTTGTGGTTGCTGCTACTGATAACCGAGAAGTAAATCATAGGATTGCCCAAAGGTGTCATGAAGCACGCGTTTTAGTTAATGTTGTTGATTCCAAAGAAGAAAGTAGCTTTATTTTTCCATCTACTATTCAAAGAGGAGATCTAAGCATTGGGGTAACCACTTCAGGAAATAGCCCTATTGTAGCTCAAAAGGTAAAACAGGATATAGAAAGTCAGTTAAGTGTAGATTATGAAACACTCCTTAAGCAACTGGGAAAAGCAAGAAAGCTCATTTTAGATGAAGTCGAAGAAGCCCATAGAAGAAGGGCATATTTTAAGCAATTAGTAGATTTAGGATTAGAGACTAAAGGAAAGTTAACAGATGAAATGATAGATAGGGTGATGAATGAAGATGAAGAAGACCATTAAAATTGGAACAAGAACAAGTCAATTAGCTATGGCGCAAACCCAATTAGTAATAGATCAAATTAAAGCAATTAATAAGGAAATAGCTGTGGAGATTATTCCTACTAAAACATTAGGAGACCGTATATTAGATAGACCACTTTTAAGCTTTGGTGGGAAGGGAGCTTTCGTCTCTGAATTTGAATCAGCACTTTTAGAAGGTACTATTGACCTAGCTGTACATAGTGCAAAGGATATGCCTATGGAGCTTCCTAATGGATTAGCTATTGTAGGAATCCTAGAACGAGAAGATCCAAGAGATGTGTTAATAACAATGAAAGATAAGGAGCTTCCCCAAAGACCTATTATCGGAACTAGTAGTTTAAGAAGACAGTTACAAATAAGTGGCCTTCAAGAAGTAATCTGTAAAGATTTAAGAGGCAATATAAATACGAGGCTAAAAAAGCTAGAAGAAGGTCAATATGATGGCATTGTATTAGCTGTAGCAGGCTTAAAAAGACTGGGGCTATTAGAGGAAAAGAAATTTAATTATCATTATTTTGATTGTGATACGATGATTCCAGCTGGTGGCCAAGGTATTATTGCTATTGAAGGAAGAGCAGATGATAATGATTTACAGGAACTTTTTAAAAAAATTACTGATCATTCTGCTGAAATATGTTTAGAAACAGAACGTTTAGTATTAAAGTTATTAGATGCAGGCTGTCATGAACCTATTGGTGTATATAGCTTTATAGAAGGTGAAGACATTTATTTATCTATTTTATATGGAAAAGGAAACCCTACTCAGAGGGTTCAAGGAAAAGCAAAAATAGCAGAACGTATAACATTAGCTACCAGTCTAGTACAATCCTTAAAAAATATAGGCTAGTAAATTGCTCCATTTATTAAAGAAACCAGTATAGAAAAGTGGTGAAAGTCATATGAAAAAGAAGGGCATTGTTTATTTAGTAGGAGCAGGTCCGGGTGACCCAGAGCTTATTACTCAAAAGGGGATGAGGTTACTAAGAACCTGCGAAGTGGTTGTTTATGACCGCCTAGCCTCTCCAAGACTTTTAGAGGAAGTGCCAGAGGCTTGTGAACGCATTAATGTGGGGAAAGTAGTGGGAAATCATAGTATTAAACAAGAAGAAATCAACCAGATACTAGTAGCAAAAGCATTAGAAGGAAAAAGGGTTGTAAGGCTTAAAGGAGGAGATCCTTTCGTCTTTGGAAGAGGTGGAGAAGAGATTCTGGCTCTTAATGAAGAGGATATTCCTTTTGAAGTAGTACCAGGCGTAACATCTTCCATTGCGGCGCCTGCTTATGCAGGGATTCCTGTTACTCATAGAGGTGTTAGTCAAAGCTTTCATGTTATTACTGGATATACCATTACAACTGAGAGTGGTGTAACAGACCAGTTTGATGTATTTGCTAAGCTAGAAGGCACCTTAGTTTTCCTAATGGGAATGGCACATTTACCTAAAATAGTAGAAGGTTTAATACGACATGGAAAAGATCCTTTGACACCTGTGGCTATTATTTCTAATGGTACAACTTTGATACAAAAGAGCATAAGAGGCCCACTGAAAGAGATTTGTGAATTAGTTAATAAGTCTGGTATAAAGCCACCTGCAATCATTGTTATTGGAGAGGTGGCAAGACTTGATTTGAAATACTTAGGAAAAGAGCAGCTTATTGGTACAAAGGTAGGAATTACAGCAACTAAGACTCTAACCAATAAGATGAAGGGCTTGCTTCAAGGTTATGGAGCACACGTAGTAGACTTATGTGCAAGTACCCTAAAGGTCTATGATGAGAATAGTAGATTTATAGAGGCTCTTAAAAATATTAAAGTTTATCAGTGGATTGCCTTTACGAGTACACATGCAGTAGAGATTTTCTTTGAAAAAGTAAAAGAAAATCATATAGATTACCGAAGCTTAAATCATATAAGATTCGCTGCTGTTGGGAGTGGGACTAAGGAGGCTTTAAGAAAGCAAGGCTTTATAGCAGACTATATGCCTACTACTTATACAGCCAAAGCATTAGGTGAAGGTTTAAGAGAAGTAATGTCAAAGACAGATAGGCTTTTAATCCCTAGAGCAGAAAAAGGTTCTGAAGAACTGCCTTTAGCCTTACAAGAAGTTCATATAGCTTTTGATGATATTAAAATCTATGATATTGTTTCAGAAAAGGAAAAAGTAAGTGAGCAGCTTAGTGGTATAGAGCATTTAGATTATATTGTTTTTGCTAGTTCATCTGGGGTAACGCACTTTATAGAAGGTGATGCTACTAAGGCAAGGTTGTTATTAGAAAAAACGAAAATTGTTTGTTTAGGGGAACCTACAGCAAAGACCTTAAGGCAGTACGGATATACACAATTACTTATAGCAGATCCCTATACAGCAGAAGGTGTAGTAGAGAAAATAATAGCAGATAAGGAGCAGGATAATGATTAACAGAATGAGAAGACTAAGACAAAATGAAACAATACGTAGCTTAGTAAGGGAAACTCGCTTAGAGTTATCTGAGCTGATTTACCCAATATTTGTTATTGAAGGTGAAGGGATCAAAAATCCTATTGATTCTATGCCTGGCATTTATCAATATTCTATAGATCGTTTAAATGAAGAATTAGATCAGGTAGTGGCAAGTGGTATATCTAGCCTACTTATTTTTGGGATTCCTAATCATAAGGATGAAGTAGGTAGTGGTGCTTATGATGAAGAGGGCATTACGCAAAGAGCTATTAGATGGATTAAAGAGCATTATCCTAAGTTACTTGTTATCGCTGATGTGTGTTTATGTGAATATACCTCTCATGGACACTGTGGACTTGTAAAAGAAGGGAAGATATTAAATGATGAGACACTTCCTCTTTTAGCTAAGATGTCTACTAGCCTTGTAAAAGCAGGGGCAGATATTATTGCACCTTCTGATATGATGGATGGTCGTATACAAGCAATAAGAGAGGCATTAGACCATGAAGGTTATCAAGATATACCGATTATGGCTTATAGTGCTAAATATGCATCTGGTTTCTATTCTCCTTTTAGAGATGCAGCTCATTCAGCACCTTGTTTTGGAGATAGAAAGACTTATCAAATGGATTATGCCAATGTAAAAGAAGCTATTAGAGAAATAGAAGCTGATATTGAAGAAGGAGCAGATTTTGTTATGGTAAAACCTGCTTTAGCCTACTTAGATGTTATCAGGGCGGCAGCAGATCGTTTCAATCATCCTATTGTAGCTTATAATGTAAGCGGTGAATATGCCATGGTTAAAGCTGCAAGTGAAAGAGGCTGGATTGACGAGGAAAGAATCGTTATGGAAAATCTCATTGGCATGAAAAGAGCAGGGGCAAAAATAATTATTACTTACCATGCCTTAGATGTAGCTCGTTGGTTAAAAAAAGTAAACAAATAACAAATTAACACCAGTAAACAATAGTAATAGATTATTGCAATAGATAACAGTAGTGAATAATAGTAATGAATAAGAGAAGAGAGTGATTACAAGATGATACACACAAAATCCGAAAGTTTATATAAAGAAGCACAGGAGAAAATGCCTGGTGGTGTTAATAGTCCTGTAAGAGCTTTTAAGGCAGTGGGGAAAAATCCTATTTTTATAGATCATGCTAAAGGTTCTAAAATGGTAGATGTCGATGGAAATACTTATATAGACTATGTCTGTTCTTGGGGGCCAAACATATTAGGACATAGCCATCCTAGAGTAATAGAAGCAGTTAAAAAGGCTTGTGAAAAAGGACTGACCTATGGTGCACCTACAGAAAATGAAGTAACTTTAGCTAAGCTAATTTCAGAAATGATACCTTCAATGGAAATGGTACGTCTTGTGAGTTCGGGAACAGAAGCTGTTATGAGTGCTATTAGAGTAGCAAGAGGTTATACCAAGAGAGATATGATCATTAAATTCAAGGGTTGTTACCATGGGCATTCGGATGCTTTATTAGTTAAAGCAGGCTCTGCTGCTCTTACAACAGCTGTGCCAGATAGTGCAGGCGTACCAAGTGGTGCTACACAAAACACATTAATTGCTAATTATAATGATGAAGCTTCTGTTAAAGAGTTTTTTGAGTGCTATAAAGGGAAAATAGCAGCGGTTATTGTAGAACCTGTAGCAGCTAATATGGGCCTAGTATTGCCTAAAGAAGGATTCTTAGAATTTTTAAGAGAGATTACTAGGGAGGAAGGTAGTTTACTAATCTTTGATGAAGTCATTACGGGCTTTAGATTAGGTCTAAGTGGGGCTCAAGGCTATTTTGGAGTTGAACCAGATTTAACTACATTAGGTAAAATTGTAGGAGGCGGCATGCCAATAGGGGCTTATGGCGGCAAAAAAGAGATTATGGAGATGGTCTCACCTATTGGTTCAGTTTATCAAGCAGGAACTCTTTCAGGGAATCCTATTGCCACAACAGCAGGGATTGAAACCTTAAAGCTTTTAAAAGAAGATCCGGCATTTTATACTAATCTTGAGCAAAAAGCTAAGCGTCTTAAAGAGGTTGCAGAAGAGCATTTAAAAGGGCAAGCAGTAGTCAATCAAATTGGTTCATTATTAAGCATCTTTTTTACAACAGAACCTGTGGTAAACTATGAAACAGCTACAGCATCAGACACAAAAGCATATGCAGACTTTTTTAACTACCTTTTAGAAAATGGTATTTATATAGCACCAGCACAGTTTGAAGCTTTATTCCTTTCACTGGCGCATACAGATGAAGACATTGAGAAAACTTGTGAGATTATTAGAAGCTACGCTGCTAACAAATAATGAGTAAAGAATAAAGAGCAATGAATAATGAATGATGAAAAATGAATAATGGTTAATTAAGACCCTCTTATTTCGCGTTGTTCGTTATTTATTGCTCTTTTTTATCATAAATGATTTACTGTTCTTCTTTGCTTATTAGTAGTTATTTTAATGATTTATCATTTGTTCATAATTCTTCATTAGTTGTTTTAAGTACTTGTTATTCATTGATAGTTCTTCATTAATTCTTTTGTTTCTTAATTCTTCACTGCTTACTTATGAACAAATTTCTCATAGTCCTCAGGGGTATTAATATTATTTAATACCTCTTTTTTGATAGGTGTATCTTTTATAGGGAGAGCATAATATTGGGATTGTCTAATAAGTTGTTGAAGACGATATTGGCCATTGTTAATCATATCTAATAGTCTAGGTAACATTTTCTTTGAGTAAATAGCCCCTAGTGGATAGAAAAAGCCATCTTCATCACAAAGTACTAAGCAGTCTACTTCATGAGAAAGCGTAGTAAGGGTATGAATCATATAATCCACATAATCTTTAGTGATAAAGGGCATATCACAAGCAGTTACAAATAAATAAGGTGAATCAATTTGAGTAAGAGCAGAAGCAATGCCGCCCATAGGGCCAATTTGAGGATAAAGATCCTCTATTAAAGGATAAGGAAGATGCGAAAATTTATTTTTGTCATCTACAGATAGATAGACCTTGGAGAAGCCATCAAGGCTTTTTAAAATAACCTCTAAAAAGGACATATCATTAAAGCTCAAAAAGGCTTTATGATTGCCATTCATTCTTTTATTTTGTCCTCCCATTAAAATAAGAGCTTCTATACGAAGTGTCATTAAAAATCACCCTTTCGTTTTAGTAAATAGAAAACAAAGTAAGTAGAGTATACATACTAAGAGATTGATTTATAAATAATAAAGGAGATTGCGAGTAAGTGCAATCCCCGTTAAAGTTAACCGTTATTTAGTTTTCTGTTTGATAGCTTTTACGAAGCATCATAAAGAAATTAAAAACAACAAAAGCAATGATTGCAGTTGTAATATAAAGTTGTAAACCGGCTATTTGTTTTACAATATTACCAAAAGTTTCATAGCCTTGAGCTGTAAGGAAACCAGACATTTTATTAGAAGCTACAATACCAATAGCCATTGGGAAAGTAAGGCCTGCAAAACCTGGGTGGAATTCAAAGGAAAAGAATTTTGGAAGGTTGATAATGATATAAATAATAGTAACAAATATAACTGCATATAAGCAGTAAACAACCCATGTATGAGGCTCAGTGATAAAGTTTAAATAACTTACAAGACAAAGGCTTGATGGTGCAAGTAAAATAGCTTTTGTAGGAAGTAGAGGATCAGGAAGTGGTTTTCTTACAAGTCTTACAATCATAAATGGCATAGTTATTACAAGTGCAGTAATACCATAGTAAACCACCATTTTACAGATAGCTGGTTGATTCATAGGAACACCTACTACACATGAAACCATAATACCATTTAAAGTAACGAACCAGCTTGGAACAAAAGTATCTACATTAACACCTTGAATAACATTGCGATAAATAAAGATACAAAGGTGGATAGTATGAAGGATAAGACCTAGGGCCCACATGGTTTTACCAATTACAGGATTATAATCAAATACATAGCTTCCTAAAATCATAGTAATCATAGTGAGACCAGCATATAAGCTAGCAGGAACTGTATTAGTATATTCTTTTTTCACTACATTAAAGTGAAAAATAATTTTTCCAAGGTAACATACTAAAATAAGGGCAGCGGTCCACATAGTAAGATGTCTAATCCAAGTAAAACCTAGTGGAGCCCACATATTCGAAAGAGTGGCTGCACCTACCATTGTAGGTACAATAGCTACTGGCATACCAGCAAGTTTATCTTTAAAAGATTTTTTTGTCATCGCTCAATCTCCTATATTATTAAGTTTTTATATTAAGTTTTATATTAAATCATAAAGCATGGCATCTACATAAACATGAAGATGCCATTTTGCTTTATAAGATAAAAAGTTTTCTAAGCTTCATCATAAGTGTATTCAAAGTTCTCTTTGATATTAAAGAAATCAGAGTAATCGATTTTAAAGAGAGGCTTTTTCACTTTAGATACATCAATCTTATTTTTAATCAGCTGAGTTAATATACCAGAGTAAGATAAGTCTCCTTGTAAGATAGCGCCATAAATTTTACCATCTTTATGAACAAGCTTTTTATAGTTCCCCTCTGAATCTTCTTCTAACTCAATGCAATAGTTTTCTGGGTCTTCTGGTTGTGCAAGACCAAGTGACATAGTAGGAATATCTAAGAAGTTCATAGTTGATTTACTAGCAAAGAAATCAGTCATTTCTTTAGCATGACCAGCCATATTACTTGCTGCTACAATCCCTTCTTTAACAGCCACAGGCCAGATAGGATTACGTCCTGTAACATCTCCCGCACCATAGATATCTGGATGTGAAGTTTCACCAAGTGGACTTATAATAAGGCCAAATCGGTCTGTTTCAATATCGCTACCTTCTAAGAAACTAACGTTAGCACGAACACCTGAAGCAACGATGAGTAAATCACAAGGGATGGTTTCATCATTACTTAATTTAATCTCTGTAATTTCATTTTTATCATTTAAAATCAGTTCACTTGCCCCTACGCTATAAAGCTGTTTAACACCTTTTTTAGCAAAAGCGTCTTCATAAGTTCTTGCTGCACGATGGTCTAATTGGATAGAAAGCATACGATCACGCATTTCTACAATAGTAATAGATTTTCCTAGATGTAAAAGCCCTGATGCAGCATCAATTCCTACAAGCCCAGCTCCCATGATAACGATATGCTCAGCTGTTTTAGCTCTTTCCATAATAGCTTCACATTCATCTAAGTCATGAAAACCAATAGCATTAGTAGCTTCTTTAAGCCCTTTAATAGGTGGGAAGAAAACATGAGAACCTGTAGCAATTAATAGTTTATCAAAAGCAACATGATTACCTTTGTCAGTAACAACCTCTTTTTTCACGGTATCAACACCTGTTACAGATTCACCTTTTATCCAATTAATGTGGTTTTCCTCAATGAAGTTTTGTGGCACAAACTGAAGCTTCTTAAGGTCACGAATTCCCTCAATGTAGTGATGCATTATACATCTTGAATAAATATGAGTGTCTTTAGAAATCAATGTGATTTCTGCAGTAGGGTCAAGCTCGCGAAGTCTTCTAACGCCACTTATACCAGCAGCGGAAGCGCCTAATACAACATATTTCATTTCTTAAACCTCCCCTAAAGTGATGGCACTCATTGGACATTTTTCTACGCACATAGGTCCGTTTTCACGATGAGTGCACATATTACATTTCATGATCTCTTTTTGGTAAAGTGAATCACTCTTAAGCACGCCATATGGGCAAGCCATAATACACATATAGCAGCTTGCACATTGGTCTTTATCATATTCTACAAGACCAGTTTCAGGATTCTTATGCATAGCACCTGTCATACAAGTAAAAGTACATTCTGGTTCTTCACAGTGACGGCAGAAGATAGGTGCATGTTTTTTTTCACTATCAATCACAATTCTATTTCTTGGGTCTAAGCTATCATTACTTACCATACAAGCTGTAACGCAAGTAAGGCATCCCACACATTTAGAACGATCAATTTTTATTCGTTTCATTTTGCTTCTCCTACAGTTTAAAGATGTTAATTGGTGTTGTTTTATATGATGGCTCTTTAGAAAATGGATCATAAAGAGATGGTGTTAAAACGTTAGTTTCAATGTAATGCATTGGCGCATAAAGTTGGTTTTCAGGCACATTTTCTGTAATTTTAGCTGTAAAGCATGATGATTCACCATTAATAGAAGCTACTTTAAATAATTCATTTTCCACAATACCTTTTTTGGCAGCAAGTGTTGGATGAATGTAGATGTAAGCTGTTTCAGGGCAAACATCATTTACAACTCTAATTTCTCTAGAACGCACTTGTGTATGCCATTGGCCTACTGTATCTCTACCAGTATTTAAGATATAAGGAAACTCAAGAGTAGTAGGTAATGGATTTTCTCTAATTTCATCAAACATAAATTTAGCTTTTTTAGAAGGTGTATAGTAGTTACCATCTTCAAAGAGACGACGTTCATCTTCTGTAAGTGTTTCACCTTCTCTAAATGGCCATTGAATACCATTAGAACCTTCAAGAGCAGCGTAAGTTACTCCTGAAATATCACAAGGCATACCTTTAGAACATTTCTTCATAAGTTCAAAAACAGCTTCTGGTGTTTGCCATAAATCAAGGAGATGCCCCATACCAAGTGCTTCACCTACACCAAGGAATACCTCAAAGTCAGATTTTTCATCTTCAGTTTTTGGAAGAACTGGACGAAGAGCTGATAAACGTCTTTCTGTATTAATGAAAGTTCCTGTTTTCTTAATACCTGGTACTACAGGGAAGTAAACAGTAGCATCAACGCTGGTGTCAGTATCTGAATATAAATCTTGAACAATAAATAATTCAAGCTTTTCGATAGCTCTTTGGAATGTCAAATTATTAGTCCATGAATGACGTGGGTTAGTAGAAAGCACCCATAAAGCTTTGATTTCACCAGCTTCGATTTTTTCAATAATAGCGTTATATGGAAGTGTTGGTTTATCAATAAGTTCTTCATCAGTCATTTGAAGAGCTTCACAAACAGCTTTACGTCTTACTGGATTGTCATAATCACCACCACCATAAAGACCGGCTGTATTACTGAATGCTCTAGACCCCATAGCATTAGATTGACCTGTAATAGAATTAGCACCTGTACCAGGACGTCCTATATTACCTGTCATAAGAGCAAGGTTAATAATAGATTGAGCTGTTCTCACTGCCTCATAACCTTGATTAACACCCATTGTCCACCAGAAGGAAACACGCTCACCTTGGTGAATGAGTTCTACCATTTCATAAAGGGCATCTACACTTAAACCAGTTTTTTCAGCTACTATTTCAGGTGTATACTTAGCCACTAATGCTTTAAAACCATCAAAGTTTTCTGTATGAGCATTAATGTATTCATGGTCAAGGTAATCTTTTTCAATTAGAATATGAGCAATTCCATAGAAAAGATAAATATCAGTTTTACCATTTAAACCATAGTAGTAATCTGCATTTCTAGCAGTTTCAGATTTTCTAGGATCAATGACAATAACTTTTTTATTATGATTTTTTTTGATACGACTCCAAATAATCGGATGGGTAATAACTGGATTTGCTCCTATTAAAAAAATTGTATCTGATAGTTCAAAGTCATTGAGAGTATAAGGTGGTGCATCAAAACCAAAGCTTTGTTTATGAGCAACTACAGAAGTTGCCATACAAAGTCTTGTATTACCATCTACATGACCTCTTAAGAAGTCACGCATAACATGTGAGAAAAGAGCCATTTCTTCTAAAGGAATTTGGCCTGTGCTAATACCCGCAATAGCATCTCCCCCATAAGTAGCTTTGATTTGAAGTAATTTTTCAGCCACGACCTTATAGGCTTCACCCCAACTTACTTCTTTCATTTCACCATTTTCCGTACGGATTTGAGGGTAAATAGAAGGTTTAAATTTAGTGTGTTGCTTATCCAGTGAGATACCTTTAATACAAGAGAATCCTTTATTAACTGGATAATGAGGTGTAGGAATAACTTTTTTTATTTGATTATCTTCTACATAGAAGTCAAGATTACAAGCTAATGCACATAAGTTGCATGTTGATTGAACTTTATTCATGAAATAACCTCTCTTTGATAATTAATTAACGATAAAATAAGTGTAATCGTTTAGCTAATATTGTTCTGTGATTATCATCACGAAATTAGTATTAGCAATTAATAGATATTGAATAAGAAGAGAGATTTCTGATTAAGAAGTCTTAAAAAATAATGAAAGCTTATCTGGATCAGGAATAATAATATATTTATTCCTATAAATAATGAGTTCATTTTGAATAAGAAGTTTGAGCGAACGAGAGATTGTTTCTCTATAAGAGCCAAGAAAATCTGCTAGAGCAGTAATTGTAATAGGGAAGTTGATAAGGACACCTTCTTCACAAGGTACGCCATAGTCCCTACCTAATTTCCATAGCTTAGCAGCAAGCTTTTTTTCCATTTTGATAACGGAGGTAGAGTTTTTGAGTTGCCTATAAAGTCTTCTAATCCTCTTAGAAAAGGCATTCATTATATTTTCAGTTAGTGTAAAATCTATTTGCATCAGCTCAAGCAAGTCCTTTTTATAAACACTTAGAATGACACAGTCATCATAAGCTTTACAATTAATAGCAGAAGGCAGCTCATCTGCAAGGGATTCATTGAGGATATCTCCTTTGCTAAGCATAAAAATGACTTTATTTTGCCCATTAGTATGAGTTTTATATAAGGAAGCTGTACCATCTAATACAAAATAAACGCAAGGAAGTACATCCTTGTCAAAGAAAATAGAGCAATCAGCAGAATAATGCTGAAGATGTCCCTTTTCTAGAAGGGCAGTTAAAGTACTCCTTTTAATATTGGAGAAGATGGAAAGCTGGCTTAGAAAATCAGCTGTTAAATAGTCCATAGTGACCCTCCTTTTAAATAGTAATCATTAAATTAAAAATTAAACTTCATCATTTAAATAAACATTCTATACCTTGAGTATCAAGTGTTATAGAAAAATAAAAGCATAAATACCCCTTACAATGATATAACTAAGTTACAACACTAAAACAAACTAAAGGAGATTTATGCTATGTTTAGTGTATCACAAAATAACGATACTAAAAATATGGTTTCTAATCCTATTACTTCTTTATTTATGGCGTTTAAAGTATATATTATTTTAAATAATTGTAGCATCTATAAACTAAAAGTTTCCCATTATTGATGATTTAAGTAATCTTTATATCTGGTATTTTATTACAAATTTATGCTTATGAAAATGTTTATTATTTCTACAATGTTTAAATGCATGAATCAATATACGGGATTCTTACATATTTAAAAATAGCGTGATGCTTATCACATTATTTTAAGTCTAGACATTTTATACTTTATTTATTGAAGTAAAGCGGTGTAAATAAAACATCGCCTATATTAAAGTGATTGATTGTTAAAAAAATGACAAAAAGCAATTTAATTTTCGGACAACTAAACTAAATAGAATGGAGTATTCAAATGGGATATCAAATTCAGATTGAAAAATTTAATCAGGCCTTAAAAGATCTAAGTAAAGAATATAACATTTACGCACCTAAGAGATTTATAGGTGGAGGAACTTACTCGGACACAGATCGTATTCGCTATGGGGAAGTAACGACTCTAGAAGAAATTGTTTTTGATGAAAAATCAGAGTTCTCTTATAAGGAAATTTTAACACCAATTTCTCAAACTCTTTTCTACTTTACAGAAGATGAAGTGAAGGAAGCAGATGGACCAATTAAAGGTGCAGTTGTATTTCTTCGTAGTTGTGATTTACATGCTGTTAAACGCTTAGATGATATTTACCTTAAAAATGGTTTTGAGGATATGTACTATAAACGTATTCGTGAGAAAACAAAATTCATTTTAATGGGATGTAAAGAAGCTTATGAAAGCTGTTTCTGTGTGGATATGGGGACTAATACTTGCAGTAACTATGATGCATTTATAAAAGTAGAAGATGACTATGTGTATATGGATGGCACATTTGATGCTCTTATGATGCGTTTAGATGAAGTACAAGAAATAGATGTGAAACCAGACTTTGTTACAGAAACTAAAACTCACGTACACATCCCTGAGAATCTTTCTCTAGATGTAATGGATAGTAGTATTTGGGAAGAGTATAACCAAAGATGTATTGCTTGTGGTAGATGTAACTTTGTTTGTCCAACTTGTACTTGTTTTACGATGCAAGATGTCTTTTATGAAGGCTCTGATTATAAAAAAGCAGGAGAAAGACGCCGTGTGTGGGCATCTTGTCAAGTAGATGGCTATACTAATATGGCAGGGGGACATGCCTTTAGATTAAATAAAGGCCAACGTATGCGTTTTAAAGTAATGCATAAAGTTCATGATTATAAAAAACGTTTTGGATATCACATGTGTGTAGGTTGTGGACGTTGTGATGATATTTGTCCAGAGTATATCTCATTCTCTGCATGCATTAATAAATTATCAGAAGCTATGAAGGAGGTACAAAGCTAATGAAAAACGAATATATTCCTTTTTTATCAGAAATCAAAGAGGTGATTAAACACACTGATATTGAGTACACTTTCCGCATGGCTTTTGAAGGGGATGTTAAGCCAGGTCAATTTTTCGAAGTGTCTCTACCTAAATATGGAGAAGCTCCTATTTCTGTAAGTGGTATTGGAGAAGGAACAGTAGATCTGACTATTCGTAAGGTAGGGAAAGTAACAAATGAGATTTTTGAAAAATACGAAGGGGATAAACTCTTTATAAGAGGACCTTATGGAAATGGTTTCAATTTAGATGATTACAGAAATCATGAGATTGTGGTAGTTGCTGGTGGAACAGGTCTCTCTCCAGTAAGAGGAATTGTGGAGCATTTCTCTAAAAACCCACAAGAAAGTAAAGGCTTTACGCTTATCACAGGTTTCAAAAGTCCTCAAGATATGCTTTTCAAAGAGGATATGAAAGTATGGAAAGATACGATGAATCTCATTGTAACAGTAGACCAAGCACCAGAAGGATATACAGGTCATACTGGCTTAGTAACTAAGTATATACCAGAGCTTGAGATTAAAGACTTAGAAAATGTACAGGTTATTGTAGTAGGACCTCCTATTATGATGAAGTTTACAGTTCAAGAATTTTTAAAACGTGGTATTAAAGAAGAGAACATCTGGATTTCACAAGAAAGAAAGATGTGCTGTGGTATTGGAAAATGTGGACATTGCAAAATAGATGATACGTATATCTGTTTAGATGGACCAGTATTTAATTACACAAAAGGTAAATTATTAAGAGATTAATAGGAGGTGGCGTGATGGATATTAATACAAAGAAACTTAAAAAGAATGCTTTTAGGGTTACAAAAGTTAGGGGAATCACGGCTTCTCGTGTAAGAGTACCTGGAGGTTTAATTACAGCTGACCTTTTAGGCAAAGTACAAGAGATTGCAAATAAGTATGGAAACGGGCAGGTTCATCTTACTACAAGACAAGGTTTTGAAATATTAGGAATTAAGATGGAAGACATTGATAAAGTTAATGAGCTTCTCCAACCTATTATTGAGGAATTAGATATTAATCAAGAAGTACCTGGCAAAGGCTATACAGCAGCAGGAACACGTAACGTATCTGCATGTATTGGGAACAAAGTTTGTCCATTTGCAAATTACAACACAACGAATTTTGCAAAACGTATTGAAAAAGAAATCTTCCCAAATGATCTTCACTTTAAAATAGCGTTAACAGGCTGCCAAAATGACTGTATTAAAGCAAGAATGCATGACTTTGGTATTATTGGTATGACAATGCCACAATATGATGCCACTAGATGTGTCTCTTGTGGTGCTTGTGTAAAAGGTTGTGCAAAGCGTTCAGTAGGATGTCTTTCTGCAAAAAATTATCGTGTAGAGCGTCAAGCTGATAAATGTGTAGGTTGTGGTGTATGTATTAATGCGTGCCCAACAGGTGCATGGACAAGAAGCCAGAAAAAATACTATCGTCTTGCTATTATGGGGCGTACAGGAAAAGTAAATCCAAGACTTGCAGAAGATTTCTTAGTATGGGCAGATGAAGATAGTATTATTAAGATTATTAATAATGCTTATAAGTACGTAAGTGAATATATTGATAAAGATGCTCCAGGTGGTAAAGAACACGTAGGGTATATTGTAGATCGTACAGGTTTCATGGAATTCAAGAAATGGATTCTAGAGGGTGTAGAATTACTACCAGAGACTATTGTGAAAGAAAATGTTTACTGGAGTGGGCTTCATTATAAATAAGTAGTCTAACTTCTTATGAAGAAGATAATGGAGAAATGATATAAGCTTATAAGAGGGCTATTAGGATAGTGTCACGAAACTAGGTAACTGGTTTTGTGACACTCTAATTTACTTATCTTCAATGAGTAGGGCAGTGTCTTTTTAGCCTTTTATAAAGTGTAAATGGTCAGCACTAATCACTATTCAAGAGCTGAGTTTTCAGGAATAATTAATGGAGATAAAAGCACAAAAAAATTAAACAGAAAAAGTTTTAAATAAGTGTTGACTTATGTAATGTGATGGTGTAATATTATACAAGTCGTCGGCAGTAAGCAGCGACAAAATAAAGGATTACTTAGTAAGTAATCATCGTACTTTGAAAAACAAATACTACAACAATTATAGATTTGTAAGTTATAGCAATATAACTTGCGCC
>JAEWMQ010000023.1 GCA_023393125.1 Bacillota bacterium | reverse complement strand
TTCTTTGTAGTTTATTCTTGTAAAGCAGTAGCTATGTAGGGAGACTAGTGGACTTGCTGGAAGATGCCTTGGAGCAGAGCTTAGAAACTCTTAATGAAGTAATCCTTATGGGTTTTAGGGTGAGTGTCTGAGCATAGCGAGTTTTCACCCATTCATAAGGATTACGAATTTAGAGTTTCTTAGCGGAGTGAGATAGCAGCTGGAAGCAAGTACACTAGTCGGACTATATAGCGGCAGCTTAACTTTATACAGTATTATTCAAATTTCTATTTGTGATAGAGTAAAATAATTTGAAAATAAAGAGGAATGTTACTTAGTAACATTCCTCTTTATTTTCAAGGACGTATTTATTCATAAGCTATTAGATCTAAATAGTATTTACGTAAATGTTCTGCTACTTGAAGTTTATGAGCTGGAACCGGGATAGAAATAATGTGAGTTGGGATGTCATCTACATCATATTGGCCATAAATAAGTTGAAGGACAACTTCAGGGCCGTGAACAATGATGACGTTTTCAAGAAAATAAATAGATTTTTGTAAGGTGTATAATTGACCCATGAAGTAAATACAATCTTCTCCAAAAATAACTTCTGTAGAAGTTTTCAAAGCTTCCTTATAGTAAGTTAATATAATACGAATAGCTATAATAAATCCAAGTACTGTTAAAATAGCAAAGATGTAACCTATATAGAGGACGTGAATACCGCCACTATAAGCAAATACAAGGCAAAAAATAATACCAAGTACTAAAGTTAAAATGGCTGTAGAAATAGTATTGCACTTTTGCTCAGATAAAGTTTCTTTAAGAGTAGAAGAACTGCTAATATCATAAGTCCAGTGTGCAAGCACAGGAGCATGATGATTGGTAAGGGTTTTAATTTTCACATATTTTTTATAATGAACAGCTAAGGCGATTAAACCGATGATTATAAAACAAATGGAGAAAAGCAGTAATGCACTCTTGCTGGAATTAGGAATAGTCTGTAGTAAAGCAGCAGAGATAGTAAAAATGATGCCTAATAAAAAAATGGAAAGCCATAAGATGCATTGTATATATTCTTTTTTCATAGTATCCCTCCTTCGGACTTATGAAAGGAGTGTCTATAGTCATTATATGTAGTAGGAGGGAAAATGGTTAATACCAAATGCCATAGATTATTAGAGATGCTTGTTCTTATTATAGAGATTGTGTATTTACATAAAGGTTAGAGTTTGATACAATAAAACCAAACAAATGTTCGAAATGGTGATTTGATAATGGAGAAAATTATTTTTCATGTGGATGTTAATTCAGCCTTTTTAAGTTGGGAAGCAAGCTATAGAAAGCAAGTTTTAGGAGAAAAGGTAGATTTAAGAGATATACCAGCTATTATTGGTGGTGATATGGAAAAACGTAAAGGTGTTGTTTTAGCAAAATCTAACATGGCTAAGAAACATGGGGTTGTTACAGGTGAACCTATTGTATCAGCCTTAAAGAAGTGCCCAGGACTTACTATTGTAAAGCCTAGCTTTAATATATATGTAGACTACTCTAACAAGTTAATGACGCTCTTAAAAGAGTATTCACCAGTTGTAGAGCAATACTCCATTGATGAAGCTTATATAGATATGACAGGAACAGAAGGGTTATATGGAAAGCCGCTGGGCATAGCACATAAGATTAAAGATAGGATCTATGAGGAGTTAGGTTTTACAGTTAATATTGGAATTTCATGTAACAAGTTACTGGCTAAAATGGCAGGGGAGTTAGAGAAACCTAATTTGGTACATACTTTATTTCCAAATGAAATTGAAAAGAAAATGTGGCCATTACCTGTAGGAGAGCTCTTCTTCGTAGGAAAAGCTACGGAAAGGACTTTAAAGTTACTAGGAATTAGAACCATAGGAGAACTAGCAAGAGCAGATGTAAAATTATTAAAGCTTCATCTTAAAAAGCAAGGGGAGCTCATCCATCAATATGCTAATGGGATAGATACTTCACTAGTACAAGAAGAAAAAGCACCTCATAAGGGCTGTGGTAATTCTATGACGATTCCATATGATGTGAACTCCGTAGATAGTGCTCACCTTGTTTTACTATCACTATGTGAAACTGTGGGAACTAGGCTAAGGGCAGTAGGAGTAGAAGCTAGTTGTTTATCAGTAAGTATTGTAGATACTTTTTTTGAAAGAAAATCACATCAAATGTTATTGCCTCATCCAACAGCAGTTACGAAAGAGATTTATAGTTATTCATGTAAGGTTTTTGATGAATTATGGGATCATAAGACACCTATTAGACAATTAGGTATATATACAACGAAATTAGAAAAGGAAGGTCATCATCAATTTAATTTATTTGAAACACCTAAGAATAAGAAAAATGAGAAATTAGATAAAGCTATAGATACTATTAGAAATAAATATGGAGAAGATGCAGTAATGAGAGCTGCTTTTGTCGGATCAAAGTTAGATCATATGGCAGGTGGAATTTCAAAAGAAAAGAAAAGTGGTATAACACAAAGTAAGCTTTAGGCCATAAGAATAAATTGCCATGAAGTGTTTCATACTAATGAAGAAATGCGTAGAAGGAGGCGAGCAAATGGCTAAAGCAGGTATGAGAAGACCAGGGGTTAATGAACCGCATGGTACAGAAAGCAATAGTAAAGGGCATTATAGTAAAAACCCTATGCAACCTGTCCCAGAGATTCAGGGAAAAGCAAAAACAGGGAATAAAAAAGCTGGAAAAATCTATTAAAATGTAAAAAATAAATTATCGCAAAGAAAGTCTTTGTGGTAATTTATTTTTTTTGTGCAAATTTTAGTTAATTAATGACTTACGCAACTTATGTATGGATTAACTACACTATACTCAATATGA
Source organism: Bacillota bacterium (assembly GCA_023393125.1). Lineage (GTDB taxonomy): Bacteria > Bacillota > Clostridia > Lachnospirales > Cellulosilyticaceae > Cellulosilyticum. Next base: position 38,198 of record JAEWMQ010000023.1, on the reverse strand, counting down.
ATTGATAATTAAATTTAGAAATTTATAATAAAAATATCAAGAGGCAAGATCACTATTTAAATTGTCTAATACCAAAGAAAAATGGAATCAAAGCAATTTGGTGTAAGTATGAGTAGGGTACTAGATAATAAAGGGGGAATTGTGACCTATAAGATGAAAATGTGAGAGAAACTGTATGAAAAAGCAAATAAAAGGAGGAACAGTATGAATAAGAAAAAAACAATGGGGCTTATTAGTGCTTTATTAGTTGGAGCACAATGTTTGAATCCACTAAGTGTTTTTGCAGCGGCAAATACACCGGTGGTTGTACCAGAATCTACAAATGTGTATGAACAAAGATTTTTAGACCTTTATGAAGATATTAAAGACAAAAGTAATGGCTATTTTAGTCCACAAGGTGTACCTTATCACTCTATTGAAACCTTAATGGTTGAAGCACCTGACCATGGACATGAATCAACTAGTGAAACGGCTAGTTATTATGTTTGGTTAGAAGCTATGAATGGTAAATTCACAGGAGATTTTAATGGTCTTAAAGAAGCTTGGAATGTTATTGAAAAATATTATATTCCAACAGATTTAGATCAACCAGGTCAAACAGGATATAACCCTAGTAGCCCTGCTACATATGCATCAGAATACTCATTACCAGATTATTATCCTAGTCAATTACAATTTGGTTTACCAGTAGGTTCCGATCCTATTGCTAATGAACTTAAAAATACTTATGGAACTTCTAAAATCTATGGTATGCACTGGCTTATAGATGGTGATAACTTCTACGGTTATGGTAGAAGAGGAGATGGTGTATCTGCTCCATCTTATATCAATACTTTCCAACGTGGAGAACAAGAGTCTACTTGGGAAACTATTCCTCAGCCATCATGGGAAGATTTCAAATGGGGTGGAAAAAATGGTTTCTTACCTTTCTTCACAGGTGACGCTAGTTACTCTAAACAATGGAGATACACTAATGCACCAGATGCTGATGCACGTTTAGTACAAGCTATGTACTGGGCAAAAGACTGGGCAGAAGAGCAGGGACAAAATATTGATACTTATGTAGCTAAAGCAAGTAAAATGGGTGACTATTTACGATATGCGATGTTTGATAAGTATTTCATGAAGATAGGTGCACAAAGTAAAACACCAGGAAATGGATATGAAGCAGCACACTACTTAATGTCATGGTATTATGCTTGGGGTGGTGGTCTTGATGCTAACTGGAGCTGGAGAATTGGTAGTAGCCATAATCACTTTGGTTACCAAAGTCCAATGGCAGCTTGGGTCCTTTCAACAGATAGCGATATGATTCCAAAATCACCAAATGCTAAAAATGACTGGGCTAAGAGCTTAGATAGACAAATTGAATTCTATCAATGGTTACAATCTGCTGAAGGAGCTATTGCTGGTGGTGCAACTAACTCATACAATGGTTCTTATGATAAATATCCAGCAGGCACTAGCACTTTCTATGGTATGGCTTATGATGCTCATCCAGTATACGAAGATCCAGGTAGTAACCAATGGTTTGGTATGCAAGGTTGGTCAATGCAACGTATGGCTGAGTACTATTATGAATCAGGAGATTCAAGAGTTAAAGGTCTTCTTGATAGGTGGGCTGCATGGGCTAAGTCAGAAATTCAGTTATATGATGATGGTACTTTTGCTGTTCCTTCTACACTTAAATGGAGTGGACAACCAGATACATGGACAGGCTCTTACACAGGTAATAAGAACCTTCATGTAGAGGTTATGAACTATGGAACAGACCTTGGTACAGTGGCTTCTATGGCTAATACACTTACTTTCTATGCAGCAGCAACTAAGAAATACTCTCCACAACAAGATTACCAAAGCTATGTAGATGTAACAAAAGAAGTATTAGACCGTATGTGGACACTTTACAGAGATGATAAAGGTGTAGCTGCACCTGAAGTTCGTGCTGACTACAAACGTTTCTTTGAACAAGAAGTTTATGTACCAAGTAACTACACTGGAAAGATGGCAAATGGAGATGAAATCGTACCAGGTGTAACATTTATTGAATTACGTACTAAATATAAGAATGATCCAGACTTTGCAAGACTTGAACAAGCTTACAAAAATGGTGAAGACTTTGAAATCACCTACCACAGATTCTGGGCACAAGCAGAAATCGCTATTGCAAATGGTACAATGGCAATGTTATTCCCAGGTGATGAAGTGGTTATGAATGTAGCAGTTACAACACCACAAAATGGGGATGTAATTAACGTAGCAAAAGATTCAACTGGCATTGCAGTAAAAGCTGATGCTTCTATTGATAAAGGTTCTATTACTAAAGTAGAATTCTATGCTGATGGTGTTAAGTTTGCAGAAGATACAAATGCAGCTTATGAAGCTAACTATGTACCAACTAAAGACAATTTAACAGCAGCGGGAACAAAACAAGTAACATTTAAAGTAGTTGCTTACTCAGACAAAAATGTTACTAAAGAATCAGCACCAATCAAAGTAACACTTCAATTCCCAGGAGTTGAATTACCAGTAGTTAATATTGTAAAACCAGTAGCAGGTGAAGTTGTTGATTATAAAACAACTCAAACACCTATTACTGTAACTGCAGAAGCATCTGTTAAAGATAGTACAATTGCTAAGATTGAATTCTTCGCAGATGGAACAAAGATTGGTGAAACGACAGGTAATGGTAGTGTAACATTTGTACCAACTAAAGATGGTATGGATGCAAATGGCATAAAAGAAATTACGCTTACAGCAGTAGCTACATCAGCAGAAGGTGCAAAAGCAACTTCTGAAGCTGTTAAAATTAAAGTTCAATTTAAAGTAGCTAACAAACCTGTTGTTGTAGTTACAGCTCCAGCAGCTAATACAGAAATTGATGCTACAAATGGTAAACAATCTGTAACTGTTACAGCTGAAGCAACTGTAAAAGATGGCACTATTAAAGAAACTATTATTTATGCTGATGGAAAAGAAATTGGTAGAAGTAACGGTGCAACATGTAGTGCAACCTATACTACACCAGATGGCTATGGTCCAAAACCAGATGGCATTGTTAATGTAGTATTTACAGCAAAAACAACTACTACAGAAGATATGAGTGCTACATCTGATCCAGTTAAAGTACAAGTTAAATTACCAGTTGAACAAGTAGTTGAACCAAGTGTAAATGTTAATGTAGCACATAATAATAAAGGCGGTGCAACTACAAATACAATTGGTGGACAATATGTAGTAACATCAGATGGTCCAGTAGATTTATCTAAGCTTACTATTCGTCACTACTATACTTTAGAAGGTAATGCAGCACAAACAGCATACAAGGATAATGCTGGTATGAACCTTAATAAAGCACCTTGGTATGTAAACCTTACTCCAGATGTTTCATTAAATGTTGTTCAAGTTAGTGGAAATCAATATTATATGGAAATTACATTTGCATCAAACCAAGTATTAGATGCAGGTGGAAAGATTGATATGGGTATTCGTCTTTCTAAGAATGATTGGTCAAACTTTGATCAAACTAATGACTACTCATACAATTCAGGAGTAGTTGTAGTATACAATGGCGAAGTTGTAAGTGGTACTATGCCATACTAGTAATTATTAAATCCCCTAAAAGTTTAATATACTAATTTCAACATAATCTCGGTAACTTCGGTTGCCGAGATTATACTCTAAAAGGAGGAAAAGAAATGATAGGATTTAAGAAAAGGTCAAGACAAATAGTTAGTTCTGCTTTAGCTGTAGGGTTAACGTTAGGTACCATGGCTTTTAATAGTATAGATGTAAAAGCAGCTACAAATTTTAATTACGGAGATGCTTTTCAAAAAGCACTTATGTTTTATGAGTTTCAAAAGTCTGGTGATTTATCTGATACTCAGAGAAATAACTGGAGAGGTGATTCTGGTTTAAAAGATGGAGCAGATGTAGGATTAGATTTGACAGGTGGCTGGTATGATGCAGGTGACCATGTGAAATTCAACTTACCAATGTCCTATACTTCTACTATGTTAGCATGGTCTTATATAGAAGATACAGATGTATATAAAGCTAGTGGACAAGATAAATATATGCTAGATGAAATCAAATGGGCTAATGATTACTTTATTAAATGTCATCCTTCTGCTAATGAATACTACTATCAAGTAGGTAATGGTGGATTAGATCATGCTTTCTGGGGTTCTGCAGAAATTATGCAGATGGAAAGACCAGCGTATAAGCTAGATATGAATAATCCAGGTTCAGCAGTATCAGCAGGAACAGCAGCTTCATTAGCAGCAGCTTCTATTGTTTTTAAAGATAGTGATCCTGCCTATGCAGCAACTTGTTTAAAACATGCGAAGGAGCTTTTAAACTTTGCAGAGGCTACAAAGAGCGATGCAGGTTATATGAAACAAGCTGGTGGCTACTACTCATCTTTTAGTGGTTATAGTGATGAGATTTCTTGGGCAAGTATGTGGATTTATCTAGCTACTAATGATGCAAGTTATTTACAAAAGGCCAAAGACTATTCTTCTGGTTGGGAGAAGGTACCACAAACTGATCAGATTGCTTATAGCTGGGCACATTCTTGGGATGATGTACATATCGGTACTTCACTTTTATTAGCTAAGCATGGTAATGATGCAAAATTTAAAAAAGTAATTGAAAACCACTTAGATTATTGGACAGTAGGTCTTAATGGGGATCGTGTACCTTATACTCCTAAAGGACTTGCTTGGAGAGACCAATGGGGATCATTAAGATATGCTACTACAACAGCATTTTTAGCTAGTATTTATGCAGATTGGAGTGGTGCAGATCAAAGCAAGATTAAAACATATCAAGACTTTGCTAAATCACAGGCAGATTATGCTCTTGGTAGTACAGGACGCAGCTTTGTAGTTGGTTTTGGAGAAAATTCACCTACTAAACCACATCATAGAACAGCTCATGGTGCATGGGAAAATAATTTATCAGGTCAACCTTATGAACCAAGACACGTACTTATTGGTGCTTTAGTAGGAGGACCAGATAAAAATGATAACTATAAAGATACCATTTCAGACTATGTAATGAATGAAGTAGCTTGTGATTACAATGCTGGATTTGTAGGATTAATGGCAAAAATGTATGAAGATTACGGCGGCACTATTAATCAAGGCCTAAATGCTATAGAGAAAGTTGGAGAAGAAGTATTTATTGAGGCGGGCATCAATGCACAAGATAAACAAAATACTATTAATTTCATAGAGATTAAAGCAGTGGTTTATAATAGAAGTGCTTGGCCAGCAAGAGTAACAGATAAGCTTACTTATAGATATTTTGTGGATATTAGTGATGTTTTAGCAGCAGGTTATAAAGCAAGTGATATGAAGATTACAGCCAATTATAGCCAACATGGTGCAAAGATATCTACTTTACAACCTTGGGATGAGCAAAATGGTATTTATTATGTAGAAATCAACTTATCCGGTGCTAAAATCTATCCAGGTGGTCAAAGTGAACATAAGAGTGAGTTACAATTTAGAATTGCAGCTCCAGGAAGATGGGATTACACAAAGAGCCCATCATTTGTGGATATAGCATCTTCAAGCTCAAATAGTTTAGCAGAAGCAAATCACTTTGCATTATATGATAATGGTAAGTTAATATTTGGTCAGGAACCATCGGGAGCTATCAAAGTTTATGCGCCAACTGCAAGTATTACATCACCAGTAGCAGGATCAATTTTTAAAGATGTAACAGCTACAACTCCAATTGTGATTAAAGCAAATGCAGAAGTACAAGAAAGTACTATTTCAAAAGTTGAATTTTTTGCAGATGGTACTAAAATTGGAGAAAGTACTAAGGCACCTTACACAATGAATTTTGTTCCAAGTGATTCTGCTACAGTAGCAGGTACCACAAAGGATTATAGTTTCACAGTTAAAGTAGCAGCCGCTAATGGTAAATCTACTACTTCTGATGCTGTTAAAGTATCCGTTGTGTTACCGGTATTAGCAGCACCAACAGTAGTAGTTACTGCTCCTATTGATGGAACAACTATAGATATGAGCAAAGGAATTACCGCTATAGATATGAGCGCAGTAGCTGAGGTAGAAAAATCTACTATTCAAAAAGTAGTATTCTATGTAAATGGCAATATGGTAGCTGAAAGTAAAGTAGCACCATATACAGCTACTTATTTACCAACAGGTACAGCAAGTAAGTTAGGTGAATTAACTCAGTATACCATTACAGCTGAAGCAGTTGCAGCTAATGGTACTAAGGCAGTGTCTAAGGCTGTTAATGTGTCAGTACAACTTCCAGTAGTAGTAGCACCAGCAGCACCAGTGGTAGAGATTACTTCACCTACTAATGGAACAACTTTTGCAGAAGTAACAAAGAAAATAGAAGTAAGTGTTGCATCAGATGTAGAAGAAGACACTATTAAATTAGTTGAATTCTATGCAGATGGTAAAAAGTTTGCAGAAAGTACTAGTGCAGTAAATGGTATATATACAGCTACTTATACAGTAGAAGGTACAACTTCAGCAATGGGTAATTTAACACCAATTAACTTTACAGCTAAAGCAACCTCTACAAAAGGAAAGGTAACGACCTCAAATGCTGCTAAGGTTTATGTACAGCTTGAAGTAGTAGAAGCACCAGTAACTGACTTTGTATTAGGTATTAGTAATATAGGTAGTGGTCAAGCAACTACTAATACGCTTACCAATAACTTTAAGCTAGTACATAAGAGTGGTAGTGATATTGATTTATCTAAACTAGAAATCCGTTACTACTATACTGCAGATGGTAGTGAGGACCAAACTGTTTGGTGTGACCATGCAGCAGCTCAAATGAATAAAGCACCTTGGTATAGTGCATTGACAGGCAAAGTAAAAGGGCAAGTTGTTAGAATGGATGCAGCTAAGTCAGGAGCAGATAGCTATATTCAACTTACCTTTAATGTATCTGAAATGATTTCAGCAGGCACCAATTTAGAAATAGCTACTAGAACAGCAAAATCTAACTGGAGCAATTATGATCAAGGTAATGATTATTCATATGGTGATGCTAGCAAAGTATGTGTTTATTATGATGGTAGTTTAATTATGGGGATAGAGCCATAGATTAAATATGTTAATGAACTATAGTAAACGTTCTAAATAAAATAGAGTAAAAATGACAAAAAGCGATATATTATTCAGTGGAATAATATATCGCTTTTTACAATTTTTATAATATATTACAAATGGATTAAAATTAGGTGAATTTTTCGTAAATTATTACAGTAAATAATAAAAATAGTTAAAAAAATTAGTCTAATGTGTTAATATTTAAGTGTAAAAGAATAATGAAGGATTAAGTATATTAATCATTTAGGGGGGAGGATAACATGTTTAGGATTTTTGTGTGTGATGATGAAGAGATTTTTCGCAAACATTTAGAGGAGCTTTTAGAAGAATATTTAAAAACTCGTATAAAGTCATATGAAATAAAGTACTTCTCCTCGGCAGAAGAGCTTTTAAAAGCTAATTATGAGCAATGTGATGTATTTTGTTTAGATGTGGAAATAGAAAATAGTATTAATGGAATAGCTCTAGCAAAGAAAATACGAATGAAAAATTTTAAAGCAGATATTATCTTTACTACCAGTCATCCCGAAGAAGCTCACTGTGCTTTTGAGGTTAATACCCTAAGATATTTATTAAAGCCTATACAGAAAGAACAACTCTTTAAAGCACTGGATTTAATTTTAAAAAAGAGAAAAGAAAAGCTTTCAAAGTTGATTACACTTAATCAAGGACAAAGATTTTTTCAATTGCCATTTGAAGAAATTCTTTATTTTGAAACAGTAGATAGAAAATTGCGTGCTATTACAATTCATAAGGAATACTTGATAGATAATAAAATTAATGAAGTGGACAAGTTTCTAGCTGATAAAAACTTTTTTAGAATTCATAAATCTTACCTTATTAATCTAGCTTATGTGAAAGAGTACGATCAAACAACCGTGACTATGCAAAATGGAGATGTAGTATATATGAGTCGCCTAAGGATTAAAGCTTTTAAAGAAAGCTTTCGTCTCTATTTAAAGGAGGAGCATAGGCTTGGATAAATTAGAATTATTAGCAGGTTTAATAAACTGTTTTGTGATGCAAGCTATGTGTTTAAATGCCTTTTTGGATAAAGCTCAATTAACTAGAAAGCGAATCATAAGATATAGTATTTACATTAGTATAATAATTGTATTTATGCTTATTACCCGTCAAAGAGTTGCATTTGGAATATTGTTTTTTGGTGTTTGCTTTGCAAATCTTCTGTTTGAAGGAAATCTCCTGCAAAAAGTTTGGGTCAATTTTTTAGGGTTTGCAGTGATATATAGTGTAGGCACCTTAGATTGGATGTTTGTTGACTATATTATAAAACACTATGGAGGTACTTGGCTTGAGAATCAAATAGTAACAGAGATAAGATGTGCTTTAGAAGGTGCTATTTTATGGTTTTTTGCTAAACAAAGTAGTATCATTTATAAAGCCAATGGACAGTATAAAAGAGTTACTAGAAGACAAGCTTTGGCCATTATAGTGCTTACTATTACTGCGATGTACACACTTTTTATATGTGATGCGGCTTACTTTGGTGATATTGAGCTTTTACAAAGTATTAGTGTGGGGACGTATATTCTAATATTTTTTATTTGTATAATAATATTAATTTTAGGGATTAACGAAGAAATGAACAAACTCTATTATAAATGGAGTAATGAATGTATGGGTGAGCAACTAGAAAAACAGCTTAAATATTACCATAAACTAGAAGAATTTAATAAAGAAACAAGAGCCATCAAGCATGATATGCGTAATCATATGATTATTATTAGAAGCTTAGCACAGAGAGGAGAATTAGATAAGTTAGAGCAATATATTGGGGAAATGGAACATACAACTGAGCGACTAGGTTGTATTATTCATACTGGACATTCTATTGTAGATGCTATTTTAAATGATAAATTGCAAATAGCTAAGGAAAAAAATATTCAAATGGAATATGAAGTAAAATTAAGTAAGCAGTTAGGTCTAGATGATATGGACTTATGCGTTATATTTGCTAATAGTTTAGATAATGCTATAGAGGCTTGTGAAAATATAGAGGCTAGTAGAGTAAAAAGAATTCAAATGAAAGCAGTATGCGATCGAGGTTATTTTTTCTATAACATAAAAAATACAGCCAATGGTAGAGTGGAGATGAATAATAAGAAAGAAATTCCTACTAATAAAAAAGATAGTATTAATCATGGTTTTGGACTGGCTAATATTAGAAAGAGTGTACAAAAAAATAATGGTAATATGAATATTATAAGTAAAGAAGAGGAGTTTTATCTAGAGATAGATATACCTGTTAGCTATGGTATAACAGCTTAGGTGTTAAAAACATACATTTTGAGCAATTACAATACAAATGTAATAAAAATAGTTTATATTAAAGTTATCAGGGGTAATATTATTAATTAATGAGGAGGTAAGTATATGAAAAAGATTAAAGGAGTAAATAAAGTAGAGTGTTTTAAGGAATTATCTAAGAAAGAGAAACAAAAGATTTCCGGTGGTGCACTTGCGTATGGTAGTTCTATGATGAGAGAACTTATAGCGATATTTATTCCATAATTAAGTAATTGATAAGTGTAATTGTATAGTTAAATTTAAAAAAACAGATTAATAAAAATACTTAAAATAAAAATGGAAATACTACTTAAAATATTATAATATTTTATTAGTATTTCTTTTTTTATTTATAAATATGAGATGGGGTAGAAAAGAGGGGCGGTATGGCGAAATATTATTGTATCATGCAATACGATATGACAGACTGTGGAGCGGCATGCTTAGCAACAGTTTGTAAGCAATATGGACTCAGCACACCTATTACTAAAATTAGAGAAGCAGCAGGGACGGATACTGAAGGGACTAATGTAGCAGGGATGCTTGAGGCAGCGGAAAAGTTAGGATTTAGTGCCAAGGGGGTTAAGGGTGAACCAGAAGCATTATTAAGTGAGTTTCCCTTGCCGGCTATTGCTCATGTGATTAAAGAAGGAGGTTTAATGCATTATGTCGTTGTACATAAAATTACTAAACAAGAAGTCATTATGGCAGATCCAGCAGAGGGATTAGTAACTTATACCTTTGAGGATTTTGCAAGTATATGGTCTGGAGTACTTATTTTATTAGTACCTAGTAGTGAGTTTAAAAAAGGTAAGGAAACAAAAGGTTTATTCGAACGTTTTATTTATTTACTTAAACCTCAAAAAGGTATTGTGCTACAAGTATTTGCGGCATCACTTTTATATACGTTATTGGGGATATTGGGTGCATTTTATATGCAGTTTCTATTAGATGACATTTTGCCCTACAATATGTCTAAGACTTTAAAGGTTTTATCAATTGGAGTATTAGTGCTTTATACCTTCCAAATGTTACTGAGTTTATTTAGATCACATTTATTGCTTTATTTAAGTCAAAAGTTAGATATAGCCTTATTACTAGGTTATTATGAGCATATTTTAAAATTACCTATGAACTTTTTTGGGACAAGAAGAATAGGTGAGATTATTTCTAGGTTTCAAGATGCAGGTCATGTAAGGGATGCTATATCAGGGGCAACTTTAACGATTATGATTGATACCATTATGGTCATGGTAGGCGGTGCTATTCTGTATATGCAAAATGCATTATTATTTAGCATCACATTATTAGTTGCCTTGCTCTATGGAGTAGTGGTAGTGAGTTTTAATAAGACCTTAAAGAGGGGAAATAAGGCTACTATGGAAGACAATGCGCAGCTAACCTCTTATATGGTGGAGTCCTTAAATGGTATTCAAACCGTTAAAGTTTTTAATGCAGAAAAAAAAGTAGGGATTGAAACAGAAACAAGATTCATTAAGCTATTAAGAAGTATTTTTAAACTTAGCTTTGCTACTAACTTACAAGGATTTTTCAAGGGCTTAATAGAATTATTAGGGGGTGTTGTTATTTTATGGGTAGGCGCAGACCAAGTACTTAAAGGATATTTGTCTGTAGGTAATTTAATTACTTATAATTCACTACTCATTTATTTTTTAAATCCTATTAAGAACCTAATTAATTTACAGCCACAGCTTCAAACGGCTATGGTAGCGGCAGAGCGTCTGGGTGAAATCTTAGATTTAGAAATAGAAAATGGAGAAGAAGAATCTAGAAAGTTGGCACCCCAACGTTTAGAGGGTGAAATTGTTTATAAGCATGTTTCCTTTAAATATGGAAAAAGGGAAAATGTATTAGACGATATTAATTTAGAAATCAAACCAGGAGAAAGAATTGCATTAGTAGGGGAGAGCGGTTCAGGGAAGACGACCTTGGCTAAACTATTACTTAATTTATATCCTTTAGAGGAAGGAGAAATATTAATAGATCAGAATAACATTTTAGATATTAAGAAGGATGTTCTTAGAACTAAGATTGCTTATGTGCCACAAGAAACCTTTTTATTTAGTGGAAGTATTATGGACAATCTAGCTTTAGGACTAGAGCATATTACCATGGAGGAAATAGTTGAAGCATCTAAGATGGCTAAAGCACATGATTTTATAAATGAGTTGCCACTAAGATATGAAACACTTTTAGATGAGAATGGTGCTAATTTATCAGGTGGTCAAAGGCAGAGATTAGCTATAGCTAGGGCTATACTAAAGAAACCTAATATTTTGATTTTAGATGAGGCTACTAGTAATTTAGATTCCATTACTGAAGGAGCTATAGAATCTACCATAAGGCAGTTAAGCAGGTCCATGAGTACTATTATTATTGCACATCGATTAAGTACCATTAAATTATGTGATCGCATTTATGTATTAGATAAAGGGAAAATTATAGAAGAAGGAACACATAAGGAACTGGTAAGTGTAGGGGGTAGATATGCTTCATTATGGAGAGAACAAATATCAGGATTAGAAGTGGGGGAGGTAAACTAATGAAAGCCATTATTAAAAATATAAATGAGTTATCAGATAGTAAAGAACTCTATGAGACCAAACCTAATCCCTTCTTCGCAATTTTTATAGGGTTATTAATAGGAATTGTTATTGCAGCTGTTGTATGGATGTACTATGGGGAGATTGATATTGTATCTAAGGGCAGAGGTATGATTAGGCCCAATGAGCAGCTGAGTATCATAAGAAATAGAACGGGAGGAGTAGTTAATAGCAGTAATCTACAAGAGGGGAAACAGGTAAAAGTAGGAGATATATTAGTAACAATTGACTATGCAGAGCAGGAAGTAAGAAAGTTACAGTTACAAGAAGTGATTAACGAAGAAGAGAATACATTGGAGAATTTAAGAGCCTTAAAAAAGAGTATTGCAAGTGGGGAGAGTAGTTTTAGCAGTGAACATGATGAGGCCTATGTACAAAAGTATATTCAGTATAAACAAGATTTTGAAGCTCTAAAGACAAACCAGATGATTGATAGTCAAAATGAAGAAGTAGAATTAAAGCAGGTGAGTTTAAATAAAGCAAGCTATAAGGAAAAAATAAGTAAAGCACAGAAAGACATAGAAGAACTAGAAATGTTAAAGCAATCTGTTAATGAGGAGCAGTCTGCTTTCGTGGACAAGAATAATATCTATGCTATAGAGTTTGAGACGTATTTATATGAAAGAGATGCCATAGAAAGTAAATTAGAAGAAGCAAAGACACTTTATGAACTTAATAGGGCGTTAGATGAACAGGATTTAGTAGCTAAAGAAGAGCTAAGAGTTTCTAAGCAAAAAGTAGAGGAGCTTAAAAATCAATTAGATAAGCAAAAGTTAACCTTACTAAAAGAAGTAGAAGAAAAAATTGAAGCTAACCAAACAATAATAGAAACAACTACTACAGAGAGTAATAAACTGATTGTTAATGAAGGACTCCTTAAAAATAAAGTAGCAAAAAGACAATTAGCACTTGAGCAGTTTAAAACAGGAGAATTAGTAAAGTTAGACAATCAAATTCAAGAATTAGAAGTTCAATATCAATCTGATAAGAGGAATTTAGAAGGTATACAGATAGCTATAGATGATTGTACTATACGTGCTTCTATAGATGGGACATTAAACGTGGTACAAGAAGTTAATAGAGGCGATTTATTAACGGAAGGAACAGAGCTAGGGAAAATAATTCCTACTAGTGATAGTATTTATAAGGTTGAGGTTTTCATTCCTAATAATGATATAGCAGGTCTTAAGGTGGGACAAGAAATCGAATATCAATTTGATGCACTTCCCTATAGAGAGTATGGGAAAATCAAAGGACATATCACGAGTATTTCTACAGATGTTAGCCAAATGGAATTAGGCGGAGTAAGTGGCTATTGGATAATGGGAAGCTTGGAGGCTATAGATCTTTATGGCTATAAAAATAAGCCTGCTGACTTAAAAATAGGAATGAGTTGTAATGCGTATATTATTACGGAGCAAAAGAAAATATTGTACTATGTTTTAGAAAAAATAAATTTAAAAGAATAGTAACCCTAATTGCTTGTAGGAATAAAGTTTTTTAATTTCTGCAAGCAAATTAGCTTGACAGGTGATATATAATAAAATAGTATAGAAGAGGCTAAAATTAATAAAAGCTTTTTGTATGAAACACATAAAATGGAAGATACTAAAAGGAGTGTGAGTATCCGTGGACGTCGGACCGAGTTATAGGCGTTTCAAAATTCAATTAAATAATAAAAATACTCACCTTGTTTTAATGCAAAGGTAGCTTTTTTGTGTTGTCACAAAATCACCGCTTGCACTAAATAGGTGAGGGGTGGAGGATGTGAGAAAATGAAACAGATTTATAAAACATTTGATACAGGACTAAGAGCTATTGAATCTTTCGAAGAGGGAGCATGGATTAATTTGATTAATCCCACACCTCAAGAGATTAATGAAGTGTCTGAAGCCTTCAATATTGAAGTGAACCATATTCTATCCGCACTGGATGAAGAGGAAAGAGCTCGTATTGAAGTAGATGATAACTGTACAGTTATTATCGTAGACGTACCTATTAAGGAAACAGAAGAAGGTATGGGGGATTATGCAACTATCCCAATGACTATTATTTTAGGAGATAAGTTTATTATTACAACCTGTTTAAAGAATATTCAGTTACTAGAGGATTTTAGTTCTGGTAAGATAAGAGGGTTCTTTACTTATAAGAAAACCAGGTTTATATTACAGCTTCTTTATAAAAATGCTTCTTACTATTTACAATACTTAAGACACATTGATCGTATGAGTCATAAGATTGAACAAGAGCTTCATAAATCTATGAAGAACAAAGAACTTATTCAGCTTCTTGATTTAGAAAAGAGTTTGGTTTACTTTACGACTTCTCTTCGTTCTAATGAAATTGTACTTGAGAAGATGATGAGAATGGAAAATGTAAAGCAGTATCCAGAAGATGAGGATTTACTAGAAGATGTTATTATTGAAAATAAACAGGCTATCGAGATGGCCAATATTTATAGTAATATCTTAAGTGGTACTATGGATGCATTTGCTTCTGTTATCTCCAACAACCTTAATATTGTAATGAAGACACTTACATCTATTACTATTGTTATGTCAATACCAACAATGATTGCTAGTTTCTGGGGAATGAATGTTATTGTACCTTTTCAAGATGGTAACCCATTTGCTTTTATAGGAATCGTAGGATTTTCAATTGTTGTAACAATATTATTAGCACTATTTATGATTAAAAAGAAATTATTCTAATAGATAAAAGTAATAAAATAGCTATGACTATACCAAGTTTGAACTTGGTATAGTCATAGCTATTTTGTGTGTTATAAAGCTAACTCTTCCAAAGAGTCTCCCTTCTCCCATTTTTATCAAACGTTATTAAGCTCATAAAGGTCCCTGATGGTAGATGATACTCATCAACCAAACCTTCTTAGAAAAGAGAGAGATGACTATACTGGTTTATCATGCTTAGAAGCAAACTTTAGAATAAATTACACACTTTTTCGACAAATTATACCAAAAGACTTCCTATAATAGTTAGAATATAGTAAAATAACAGTAAAAATAGATAATATTCGGGGGATATGATGAATCAGATAAGAGAGCTAAGAAAAGAAAATGAAATAGCCGTTTCAGTAAGTCTTATGGGGTTATTGAAATGGATGATTATACCAATTGCTATAAGTGTTTTTTTAAATATGTTAGGTATCTTTGTGCTTACTAGTTTAAATGTATTAATGCTTGTTGGAGTAGGACTCATTTCCTTATTTCTACCTTATATGTACAACAAACAGTGGATAGAAACAGAAGTTATTAAATATATACTTGTTGTTTATGCCACAGTATTTGCCATGATGTTATATAGTGTTGCCTTTGCTGATGCGACCCTTTTCTTTATTGTGCCTTTTGCTATAGCTTTAAATTACTTTGATGGAAAGCTATTAAGATTTACGTTGATACTGAATTTACCGGCATTTATTGCAGGAGAAGTACTAGCAACTAGAAATCAGCTGGTTCATATTAGTGGATATGAATGGATACCACTGCACTTCTGTGTATATGCGCTAATTTTAGTGATCCTTATAGCATTATTTAGGAAAGTAGTCGTTAGTGCAACAATTATGCTAGAGAAAAATAATCTATTTATTACAGAACTCAAAAATACATTTTTAAAAATAGATAACTCTTCCGAGGATTTAAAGGTGTATGTAAGTAAAGTTAGGTTAGAAATAAAAGAGTTAACTAAGGCGGTTAATGATATTGGAGAAGCTATTGAAGAAATAGCAACGGATACACAGCAACTGTTTGAAGAAATGAGTAGAGCAGTAGAAAAAGTAAATATAATAGAAGATTCTATACAAAGCAATTGGGATTTAGCTCAGTATATAGCTCAAGAAATTAAAGCATTAGTAAAGGATTCGTTAAGCTCACAAAGAGAAATACTTCAATCAAGTGAAGAGGTTCAAGAGATGGGAGAACTGATTGAAATTACCAAAAATACTATAGGAGAGCTTAAGGCAAAATCTGATTACATACAGGAATTAATTAAAGCTATTTCATATATTGCTAATGAAACTAATTTACTTTCACTTAACGCATCTATTGAAGCAGCAAAAGCTGGAGAGTTAGGAAGAGGGTTTATGGTAGTTGCACAAGAGGTTAAAAAGCTTGCTAATGAATCAAATGAATCTGCTAATAACATAAAAAATATAGTAGGAAATATTAAAACTGATACAGATACAGCCAATGGAATGGTTATAAAAACTTATGAAACAGTCAACTTAGCACTAGAGATCATTAATAACACAATGACAGTTTTTGAAAGAACAAATATGGTTCAAAATAAATTAGAAAAACAAGCAGTGGAAATAGCAGGACATAGTGATCAAATGAGCATTGTTTCAAAAGAAGTTACAGAGTCAATAGGAAGTCTTCTTCAAAGAGCCAAAAGAAATCAAGAGGCTATTTTTCATATACTAGATTCTATACATCAAATTAAATCTTCCAGCCTTTCCATAGAGGAGCATATTCAAAATATTAACAATCAGGCAACACACCTTAGTGATGTAGAAGGAGTATGAAAATTTAGCGAATAGACATTTCTAACTTAAGTTGGTAAGAATATATAACTCTAGTGCTTTTCATAAAACATGTTAAGTATGAAAACAAGGCATCTTATGATAATCTCATTCTACCCCATAATGATAATACTATAATAAAGCTACAAATGGTTTTTAATAAAGAGGCTTTATTAAAGTATTTTATTAATTTAGGAGGGGTACGATGAGTAAAAGGATATTAAGTAAGTTAAGACAAGCCATTAGTTGTTATGCAAGAAAATTTGTTTTACCTATTGGACTAGCAATTATGTGTATTGCCCCTAATTGTGTATATGCCTATAGTACAGAAACCAATGAGTGGAAGAATGTACAAATTTATGGCGGAGGAATGATTACAGGTATTACTTTTAGTGAAGCAGAGGAAAATCTTATCTATGCCAGAACGGATATGGGTGGTATCTACCGTTGGCAGGAAGATACTCAGAGCTGGAAACCTCTTACTGACTGGGTAGGACCGGAAACATGGAGTAATCTAGGTTGTGATGGTATTGCTACAGACCCAACAGACCCTAACCGTGTTTATGCGCTGATGGGAGAATATGATAATGGATGGACAGATGTACCCGGAGCAGTATTTTGTTCTAATGATAAAGGAGAGACTTGGGATGTAGTAGAATTACCATTTTTCTGTGGCAGTAATATGCAAGGAAGACTAATGGGAGATAGATTAGTAGTTGATCCTAATAAAAATTCCAACTTGTATCTTGCATCACGTAACAATGGTTTATGGAAGAGTCAAGACTACGGACGCACATGGAAAGAAGTTTCCTCTTTCCCAACGAAAGGTACTTTTAAATATGATAAAGGTACACAATGGGAAGGTAATCTAGGGCTTACTTGGGTGCTTTATGATAAAAACTCAAATAAAGCAGGATTAGGTTCTCAAACCATTTATGTAGGTGTAGGGGATAGAGACCACTCTATTTATAGAAGTAAAGATGGTGGAGCAACTTGGGAGCCATTACCTAATGAACCAAGAGGGAAAATAACTAATGAAGCAACTGGTGCTTGGACCATGGAAGCTGGGAAAACCTACTTACCTTATCAGTCTTATCTTACTAAAGAGGGCATTCTTTATGTGACTTACTCAACTACGGCAGGACCTTATGAAACAGGTTATGGTGATGTATGGAAATATGATACGAATACAGATGTGTGGACACTTATTAGTCCTAAATCAAGTAAAACAGCACCTGATGACCCTTACTATCCTTATAATGGCATCGCTGTAGATCCACAAAATGAAGATAATATTGTGGTTATTTGCCAATCCTGGTGGCCAGATATCTTCATGTATAGAAGTACAGATGGTGGAGAAACTTGGAAGAATGCTTGGGAATGGACAAGTTATCCAGATCGTAAGCTCTACTATAAGATGGATATTTCAGATGCACCATGGTTAGATTGGGGGAATAAAAACCAAGCAGGTGGAAGTGCTGAAATTTTCCCTAAGTTAGGTTGGTGCGTAGGGGCTATAGATATTGACCCATTTAACTCAGGTCGTTTAATGTACGGTACAGGTGCTACTTTATATGGTACCAATAACTTAACCAACTGGGATCAAGGTGGACAGATGGATATTACCGTTATGGCAGATGGTATAGAAGAAGTTGTATCTAATGCTTTAGTAGTAGTACCAGGTGAAGATGATGGACTCATTAGTAGCTTATATGATGTTAATGGCTTCTATCATAGCGATGTCACAAAAGTACCTAGTATTCTGGCCAATGTGAAGGCTGGAGATAAATATTCTAGTTTAAACAGCTCAGTAGATGTGGATTATGCAGAACTAAATCCTAATATTGTTGTGCGTGTAGGGGAAAGAAAAGAAGTAGATGGCTACGGCAATTACTTAAATGGCCTAATGTGGTCAAAAGATGGTGGAAAAAACTTCTCTCCTATTAGTAGTAGAATAGGTAGCAGTGCAGGAGGAGGAAAAGTTGCATTATCAGCTGATGGTAATACGGTGGTTTGGGCAACACCAGATGAAGCTGTAAGCTGGGCTAATGGAGGTTATAACTGGACTGCTTCTACAGGAATTCCTAAAGGCGCTAGAATTGCTTCTGACCGTGTAAATTCAAAAGTATTCTACGGTTATAAAGATGGTAAGGTTTACGTAAGTATGGATGGCGCAAAGACCTTTATGGCAGTAACAGTTGATGGATTACCTGATGTAACAGATATGAACATCAAGGCGGTGAGAGGATACGAAGGAAATGTATGGATGGGAACTAGTAAGGCTACAGTTGAAGAAGAAAATGGTTTTTGGTTCTCCGAAGATTATGGTAAAACTTACGTCAAAATTCCTAATGTTGATGCAGTAACTTCTTTTGGATTTGGTAAAGGCAAAGAAGGCTCTAATTATAAAGCCATTTATATTGTTGGAAAAGTGGAAGGCCAACATGGTTTCTTTAGGTCCGATGATAAAGGACAAAGCTGGGCAAGAATTAATGATGATAATCATCAATATGGTTTAGTTGATCCAGGCTGTGATGTTGCAGGAGACCCTGATGTTTATGGTAGAGTATACATAGGAACTAATGGACGTGGTATTGTTTATGCAGATACAGGCAATGATACACCTATAGTAAGTAGTAGCATTACTCCTAAATCAGCAACCTTTGATAAAAAAGAAGAACTACAAGCAGATATAAACGTAGATGTGGTAGATAATGGAAATAAGCTATTAGCTATTAAAAATGGAGCAACAGTCCTAGTAACAGGATCAGATTATGTAATAGAAGGTAGTAAGGTTACTATTCTAAAAAGTTACCTAGCTACGTTAGCTAATGGTACAGCCCAACTAACCTTTGATTTTGATAATGGCACCGATCCTACATTAGCTATTACCGTTAAGGAAACAGTTAATAGTGCAAGCTTAAGTACTCTAGCAGCAACTTTTGATAAGGGAGCTGAATTACAAGCTAATGTAACTGTAGATATAGTGCCTAATGGTAATGAGTTACTGGCTATTAAAAATGGAGATAAAGTTTTAACTGCGGGTGTAGATTATGAGATACAAGGCAATAAGGTGACTATACTTAAAAGCTATTTAGCAAGCCAAGCAGAAGGTCAATTGGCTTTAACCTTTGACTTTAATAAAGGTGAAGACCCTGTTCTAACTATTACCGTTAAGGAGACAGTTAATAGTGCAAGTTTGAGTACTCAAGCAGCAGCGTTTGATAAGAGAGCTGAATTACAAGCTGATGTAACTGTAGATATAGTGCCAAATGGTAATGAGTTACTGGCTATTAAAAATGGAGATAAAGTTTTAACTGCCGGTGTAGATTATCAGATACAAGGTAATAAGGTGACTATACTTAAGAGTTATCTAGCAAATCAAGCAGAAGGTAAATTGGCTTTAACCTTTGACTTTAATAAAGGTGTGGATCCTGTTTTAACTATTACTATAAATAAAACAGTTAATCAGGCTACATTAGTACAAACCAAGGGTGAAATTGATTTAGCATCACCACAGGATATAGGCGTGCAAATGAAACTAAATGGAACGACGCTGACAGCAATTCGCGTTAATGGAAAGGCTTTAGTAGCAGGAGTGGATTATCAATTAAACGGTGAAAGTGTTACACTTTTAAGTAATTATTTGAAGACATTATCTAAAGGAGATCATACTTTAGTATTTGAATTTAGCGAAGGAAATGCTCAGAACTTTGTAGTCACTGTCAAGGATAGTTCCGTAGTAATACCTCCAGTAACAAATGCTTTTAACTTAACTTTAACTTCAACTGGTGGTGTAAGTACCAATACAATAGGAAGTACATTTAAACTAAAAGTAACGAATGATCAGTCTTATGATTTATCAAAAATAAGTATACGTTATTACTTTAAGGTAGAAGATTCTAGTGTTAAACAGAATTCATGGGTGGATAATGCAGCTGTTCAATATACGCGTGCACCTTGGTATGTCAATATCAATCAGCAAGTAAGCCATAAGATTGTAAAGATGGCAGAGGTGACAGCAACTGCAGACACCTTTGTAGAATTAACTTTTACAGGCACTGATTTATTAGATTCAAAAGCAGAGTTACAGATTGCAACTAGAATAGCTAATGAAAATTGGTCTAATTTTGATCAAAGTAATGACTTTTCTTATAACAATGCTAGTAATATAGCTATATTTTATGACAATGAGTTAGTAGGTGGTAATATACCTAATTAGAAGACATAATAAATATTAATATTAATATTAATATTAATATTAAATAGTAAGAGGTCTATAAGCTAGCAAAGCTAGTTTTATAGGCCTCTTATTTATTGGAATTTAAAAGTATTAATTATACCAGAATCTAGTACCAAGGCTGTTATTAGATAAAAAAATATGAATAAAAATACTTGTTATAAATAAAAATGACAATAATTATAATATTTTTAAAAATAATGTATTATTATTAGAAATGTTAAGTCGAAACTGGAGGGAAAAGTTATGGGATATCGAATTTTATCAAATATTGGAATTTCATTAGGAAATAGAAAGCTAGGTAATGACTACTATCTAAATCAAATAGATGAGGCTAGTAGAGAACGAAGCAGACACTTTCTACATGATGTTATGGGGAGAGATATAAGATATATAGCTGATGAAACACAAACAAGTTTATCATTAGCTATTGAGGCATCTAAAAAGGCTATAGAAGAAAACAAGGTAAATGTTGAAGATATTGATATGGTTATTTGCATATCACATACACCAGAATACGTATCTCCTACTATGGCAAGGATGATATTTGATACTTTAGGAGGAGGAAAAGATACAGTCAATTGCTTAGATATGAATGTGAATTGTACAGGAATGTTAGTAGCTCTTGACATGGCAGATAGATATTTTAATACAGATGAAGAAATAAACAAAATTTTAGTTGTACAAGGAGATTGCAATTCGAATTTTAATGTAGAAAAGGATTCTCCATTCTTTGGATGCCTGGGGGATATTGGTTGTGCGGTTATTCTAGAAAGAGATGATGAAAGTGGCATACAATCAAGATATTTTCTTATGGATAAAACAATGGGAATGAATATTGTTTATCCAAAAGATGGATATTCAAGACCAAATCCGGTTTTATATACAGACCCTCAGCTAGATGCGAGAGTTGAGCTAGGTGCAAATTTAATTGCCGAGAAATATAGTCAAGATAAAATAGATAATATGAAGCTTATTTGTATGTCTCAATTTGCATATGTTAATTGTCAAAAGTATATAGAGATGAGTCAGATTGATGCTGAAAAGGTGCCTTATATAGGAAATCAATATGGCTACACAGGGGCAAGCAGTCCAATACTTGCATTAAAAGCAGGTATCGAACAAGGGAAGCTTAATAGAGGAGATACTTTTCTTCTATGGACTTATGGAGCTGGAACCCAGCATGTTGTATTAGAAATGAAATATTAAGTAAAGAGCATAAATAGGACTAGATAAGAAGGGTGAAATCAATGTTAATAAAAGAGACTTGGGGCCGTTACTTACAAGAAAGGCTTATTGAAAATGAAGATAAGATAGCCATTATAGATATAAGTGAACATACTAGATATACCTATAGAGATTTACTCTATAAATCAAAGCTAATAGAAAAAGCATTAATAGGTAGTCATATCACTAGAGGAACTCATGTTGCTTTAGTCTTTCCTAATAGTGCTACTTGGATAGCTACATTTTTGGCACTTATTAATATTGGAGCAGTTCCTGTTTGTTTAAACCATGAGAATACTGAGGAAGGACTTTTGTACGAAATACAATATGCTGATGCAAAGGTAGTTATTACTGATGAAACAACTTATACTAAAATAAGATGTAATGAAGCACAAATGGGCTTAGGTTTAGTAGTTTTAGTTGATAGGCAAAGTCAGTGCTCAAAAGGAATACATATGAGCTTTAAGGCATTTATAGAAAATGGGGAACAGATAGACGAGAAGGATTTAGATGAGGCTAGAAAAAAAGTGAGATATGATGATGTTTTAGCCTTGCAATATACATCAGGGACAACAGGAAGGCCGAAGGCAGTAATGTCAGTACATTACAAGGTACTTAATAATATGAAAAAGGTGGGAGAATTATTTAATTATACAAGTGAAGATAAATTATTTTCGTCTCTACCAATGTATCATGTAATGGGGTGTTTCTTTTCCTGCCTTTTACCCTTCATGGTAGGAGGTAGTCTGGTGATTATGAAAAAGTTTAGTACAGAGAGAGCAATAACTGCATTAATTGAAGAGAAGTGTACATGTTTTCATGGCGTACCTACTATGTTTAAGTTAATCTTAAATAAAATGGGTGATAGAAAGTTCGAATCGTTAGATAAGGGAATGATAGCAGGTTCTCATTGTGAGGAAGAAGTAATGGAAGATATTATAAATAGAATGAATATGAAAAATATCGTACCGTTATATGGACAATCAGAAGCTTGTGGCTATACTCAAGTAAGAATAGGAGACCCTATTGAAAAGGTTAAGACAACAGTAGGAAGGGTTATAGAAGGAGTAGAAGTAAAGATTGTCGATGACAAGCTTCAAGAGGTACCGGCCTATGCGCAAGGAGAAATATTAATAAAGTCAAAGTATTTTATGCATGGATACTATAAAAATCAAGAAGCCACAAATCAGGTTATTATAGATGACTGGATGCATACAGGAGATTTAGGTACATTAGACGAAGAAGGTTATTTAAAGATTACTGGAAGAAAGAAGGATATTATTATTAGGGGAGGAGAAAATATTTCTCCAGCTGATATAGAAAGAAGTCTTAAGCAATATTCAAGAATCAAAGATGCAGTAGTGGTAGGGATTGCTGATGATATTATGGGGCAAGAGATGGCTGCATTTGTTATTTTAGATGAAGTAGGTCAAGCATTAAAAAAAGATGAAGTTATAGTAGATATAGAGAAATATGTAGCAACCCACTTATTAAAATGTAAAAGACCTAAATACATTAGAATAATAGAAAAATTTCCTGTTACAGGAAGTGGTAAGATACAAAAATTTAAATTGATACAATCAATTTAAATTTATAACAGAATAGGAGAAACAGAATGAAAGATCAATTTAATACCTTAGAATTTTATAAAAAGAAGGTATCAAAAGCAATTTACTTTATAGCAACTAGTGCTATTTTTTCAGCTATATTAGCATGCATTATGTGCTTAATGCTTGGGTTATATAGCTCAGTACCTAGATGGGCATTTGGATTATTTATTATAGTCTGTATTTTTGAAATCATAGGTTTTACATGGGTGTATAAGAAGGTATTTGTTACAGATGAAGTTTTAATAGCAAATTATAATATTTTAAAGTATTCTGTTTCTGCTATTTGTATTATTAATTATACTTTCATTATTAATTTGATGCCCTGCCAGCTTATGTGGGTGATTTTTGTATTTTTCTTAATGATAATAGGTGTATTTCAAGATTATAAACTTACTTTGAAATGTACCATTGCATATTTAATTATCATCCTAATATTCTTTTTTACTCACTCACTTGAAGGTTTACAGGCAGCAACGGATATAGATGAATGGATTGCAAGAGCACTAGTATTAGTATTAGGTGCTTCAGGTGCTGTGATAAGTAACTATTTCTCAGGGCATATATTAGCTAATGTAGGGCAAGAGTTAATGGATGAGAACACAGAGCGTCTTACATCCATTATTAGTAAAGTTAATGTACTTATGGTGAAGCTCCAATCAGCTTCTAATACTTTAGTAGGTATTACACAAGAAGAAAGTGCTTCCATGGAAGAAATGAGCAGTGTGAGTGAACATATTGTTAATGATAACGATCAAATGCTAGAAAAATCTAAGTATAGTAAGCAGAATCTTTCACTTTTACAAGATAAGGTGGAAAATATTTCTGATAAGATGGAAGAGACTAAGGTCATATCAAAAGAAATTGTAGAGATTTCAGATCAAAATGGAAAGGCACTCAATCATGTGCTTAATATTAGCGTAGCTATAGAGAAGGCTACAACTCATACATTAGAGGTTATGCAAATTTTAGAGAATAAGGTGAAGAAGATAGATGAGCTTCTAAGACTTATAGAAAATATAGCACAAGAAACAAATCTTTTAGCACTAAATGCATCCATAGAAGCTGCGAGAGCAGGAGAAGAAGGACGTGGATTTGCTGTGGTAGCAGATCAGGTTAAGAAGTTATCCGAAAATACGGCGCAATCCCTTCAGAATGTTAATGAAGTAGTTCAAGCATTTAAACAGGATACTGCATTAGTAGAGAGTCTAATGGTGAAAAATGTAGGACAAATACAAGAACAAAATAAACTCACTTGTGAAACAGCAGAAATGCTAGGTTCAATGGTATTAAAATTACAAGATTCAGCTGAAAGAGTAGAGCATATAGACGAGCTTACTAAAGAACAGGCTGCTCATACCAATGAAGTAGTTGAATATAATAATGATGTTATTAATAGTATTGAAGAGCAAGTGAATAGAGTAGAAAATATTGCTAGCCTAATAGAGGAAAATAGGAAGGCCATTGAACAAATTGTTACTCAGATAGATGGGCTTGATGAAGTCGTTAGAGAGATTCAAGGTGTTTTAAAATAGTAATATGAAAAATAGGATGTAATATAAAATACCGGAGTGCCATATAACCATCAGTTATATGGCACTCCGGTATTTAATTGGTAGCAAGCATTTTTAAGCTTTTTTTACAGAGAAAGTAACTTCTTCACCATTGATTTTCCAATCTTTAGTGTACCCGTCTACTGTTCCTGCTACTACGCTATTAGCGAGTACTTCAGAAGCAATGTAATCAGCATTTTTAGCCATGATAGCAGCTACTTTATCATTACCTGTGTAAGCTACTTCAATGTGATCTTGAACTTCGAAGTCAGCTTCTTTTCTCATAGTTTGAATTTTAGAGATGATTTCACGTACGAAACCTTCTTCAAGAAGTTCTTCTGTAAGGTTTGTATCGATTACTACTGTATAACCTTTATCAGCAGCAGCTACATAACCTTCTTTTTGAGCTGTACTAATTAAGAGGTCTTCTTTAGTAAGTTCGATTTCAGAACCTTCAATTGTAAGTTTAAGAACGCCTGTTTCATTAAGCTCTGCCATAGCAACTGTTCCATCAAGTTCTGTAAGAGCAGTTCTAATGCTATTTAGCATTTTACCGTATTTTGGCCCTAACGTACGCATTTGTGGTTTGAAGCTGTAAGAAATATATTCAGCAGCTTCTGTAGTGAATTCTACGTGTTTAACATTTAATTCTTCAGCTACGATATCGATGAACTCCTGAGGAAGTACTTCTGTAGCGCCTACATAAAGTGTACCGATTGGTTGACGGTTTTTGATACCACTTTCATTACGGCAGCTACGTCCAAGAACTACGATTTCAAGAACTTCATTCATATATTTTTCAAGTTCCTTGTTAATCATAGATTCATCATATACTGGGAAGTCACATAAGTGAACACTAGCTGGAGCATCAGCATCTACTGATTTTACAAGGTTTTGATAAATTTGCTCTGCCATAAATGGTGTAAATGGTGCCGCAAGTTTTGCAAGGGTTACAAGTACAGTATGAAGTGTCTTGTAAGCGTTAATCTTATCTTGTGGCATATCACTTTGCCAGAATCTCTCACGAGAGCGACGTACATACCAGTTAGATACTTCATCAATAAAGTCTTGCATATCACGAGCAGCTTCAAAGATACGGTAGTTTTCAAGGTCTTCATCTACTGATTTTACAAGTGTGTGAAGTTTAGAAAGGACCCATTTATCCATCATGTTTAATGTATCATATTTAAGTTCATACTTAGTTGGGTCAAACTCATCAATGTTTGCATAAAGTACATAGAAGGCATAAGTGTTCCAGAAAGTACCCATGAATTTACGTTGAGATTCACTTACATTTTCACCAGCAAATCTGCTTGGAAGCCATGGAGCAGAAGCAGAGTAGAAGTACCAACGAACAGCATCGGCGCCTTGTACGTCAAGAACTGACCAAGGATCTACTACATTACCTTTGTGCTTACTCATTTTAACACCATCTTTGTCACCTACGTGACCAAGAACGATAACATTTTTATATGGTGCTCTATCGAAGATAAGAGTTGAGATAGCCATTAAGGTATAGAACCATCCACGAGTTTGGTCAACAGCTTCTGAGATGAAGTCAGCTGGGAAGTTTTCTTCAAATACTTCTTTGTTTTCAAATGGATAGTGAAGTTGTGCAAATGGCATTGAACCACTATCATACCAGCAGTCAATAACGTCAGCAACTCTTGTCATTGTACCATTACATTTTGGACAGTTAAGATGAACGTTATCAATATATGGTTTATGAAGTTCGATATTGTCTGGGCAGTTAGAACTCATTGATTTAAGCTCTTCGATGCTTCCGATTAAGTGTTTGTGACCACATTTACATTCCCAAATTGGAAGTGGCGTACCCCAGTATCTTGAACGAGAAAGTCCCCAGTCAATAACACCTTCAAGGAAGTTTCCAAAACGTCCTTCACCAATTGATTCAGGCATCCAGTTTACTGTTTTATTATTAGCTACTAAACGATCACGAACTTTAGTCATTTCGATGAACCATGTGTCACGTGCGTAGTAGAGAAGTGGTGTATCACATCTCCAGCAGTGTGGGTAGCTGTGTGTATGAGGCATGGCTTTAAATAAAGTACCTTGTTCTTTTAAATATTTAAGAATTTCTGGGTCTGCATTTTTAACGAATACATCTTTAAGCTGAGGGAATTGCGCTGTGAATTCTTCTGTAAAGTGACCTTGCTCGTTAACAAGTTGTACGAATGGAAGACCATTTGCACGGCCTACTCTAGCATCATCTTCACCGAAGGCAGGAGCAATGTGTACGATACCTGTACCATCTGTAAGTGTTACATAGTTATCAGCTACTACAAAGAATGCTTTTTTATCTACTTTAGCACAAGTAAAGAGTGGTTCGTATTCTGTGCCGCATAAATCTTTACCTGCAAATTTAGAAACAATTTCTACGCCTTCTGTGCCAAGAACAGCTTCCACTAAAGCTTCTGCTAAGATATAGGTAGAACCGTCAAGTGTAGCTCTTACATAAGTGTGTTCTGGATTTACACAAAGACCAACGTTAGATGGAAGTGTCCATGGTGTTGTTGTCCAAGCTAAGAGGTAAGTGTTTTCTTCACCTACTACTTTGAATTTACATGTAGCTGTTTGATCTTTAATATCTTTATAGCCTTGAGCCACTTCGTGAGAAGAAAGAGATGTTCCACAACGTGGGCAGTAAGGTACGATTTTGTGACCTTTGTAGATAAGGTCTTTATCCCAAATCTGGCGAAGTGACCACCATACTGATTCGATGTAGTTGTTATCATAAGTAACATATGGATTTTCCATATCTACCCAGTAACCTACACGGTCAGACATCTTTTCCCATTCGCTTTGGTATTTCCAAACACTTTCTTTACATTTAGAGATGAAAGGTTCAATACCATATTCTTCGATTTGTGGTTTACCACTAATACCAAGAAGTTTCTCTACTTCAAGCTCTACTGGAAGACCGTGAGTATCCCAACCAGCTTTACGAAGTACTTTATAGCCTTTCATGGTTTTATAACGTGGCATAATATCTTTCATTGTACGAGTTAAGATATGTCCAATGTGTGGTTTACCATTGGCTGTAGGAGGTCCATCGTAAAATGTAAATACAGGGCCACCTTCTCTAGATTTAATTGATTCTTCAAATACGTTATGTTTCTTCCAAAACTCTAAGACTTCAAGCTCTCTGTCTACGAAGTTAAGGGCAGTGTCAACTTTTTTGTACATAGTCATCCTCCTAAATAAATAATATAAATGGTGTTGGATTTCAGAGCATCAAAAAAGCTCCCTCATCCATTAACAGGACGAAAGAGCACTATAAAGTCATCTTCCGCGGTACCACCTGATTTGCCTTATTTAAAGGCCGCTCGTTATACCTTTCCTTACGGTAACGGTAGGAAACCGTCAGAGCCTACTTAGATATCAATCTATTTTCGGTCTGCCACTCCAAGGTGATTCTTCGTATTTTCTATCGTATGGGCTTCCACCGACCCCACTCGCTTTGACGCATCAAAAATAGTACTAGTCCTTTTCATTGTGTTTGTTAACATATAAAAATTAATATTAACATTATAGAATTAAAAAGAAGGTTTGTAAAGGTAAAACATGAAATTTGTAGTTAAGAAATAAATTGAAGAAGGCATTAAATCAGTGTATAGAACCTTATAAAGTAAACATATTAGAAAAGTTAACATATAATATAAGGAGTGAGTCTGAAAAGGAGAAGCTAACATGAGTTGTGAGAGTTGTGATCGCTCATCTGATAGAGGCAGAAGTAGAAGTACAGATTGTAGAGAAAGAGAAAGAGAAAGTAGCAGATCCAGAAGGAGAGTAGAAGTTGTAAGGGGATTTGGTACCGTGGATAGTGTAGGTGTACCTAGTGTTGGGTGTAATATAACTGATACTGAACAAGTAGATTTTAATATTCGTATATGTAGAAATGAAGATAAATTTGAGGGAGAAGTCAACATAGTTAATTTTGATAGAAGGAAAAAATTTAACTCCAATGATCTTTTGTTTTTTACAGGAGATGAAAATGGTTTTTTATGTGTTTTTTGTATGACTTCAGATGATGGTTGCTGTCGTTTTGAAATGGTTGTAGAAGCAAGTCCTATCGTGTGTTCAAGAGGTACAGCAGCCATGTTCTTTGCTTATTCAGCCCCTATTAATACAGCAGGCGTTAATATAGGAGGAGAAGTAGTTAGAGGTGAAATATTATTCTGTGAAAATGCATGTTCTCGCCGTTAATAAAATAGAAAAGCTACACTTGATATAAAAAGGAGTATAGCTTTTCTATTAAAAGCTACCATTTAAGCAACATTTTAACTCGAAAGGAGTGTTAAGTTGTGCTAGGAATTTTAGGACCACTAAACCTAAAGTATAAAAACAGCCACATCTAAGATGAATTACTTAGATGTGGCTGTTTTTTCTGGCTTCTTATTGACAATAATAATCCCAAGAGCAACGAGAAGGAGTGCTACTATATGAATAGGTAGAAGCTTTTCTGCCTCAACAAATAAAGCAGTGAGAACTGTCCCTGATACAGGTACTACAAATTTATAAAGTGAAATTTCACCAATTTTTCTAAACTGTAAAATATAGTACCAGAGGCAAAAAGCAACACTTGAGAGTAATGCTAAGTAGAAGAGGAGTATGATGCCTTTTGAAGTGAAATGAAGATTACTTATATTACCCCCCATGAAATGACCTACTATAAAAAGTAAACCAGATCCTATAAGCATTTGCCATGAGGTATAGACGATAGAAGGTAGCTCTTTACCAATTCGCTTAGCAAGGAATATGGCTAGGGCACTTACTAGGCCAGAAAGAATCATAAAACCTTCTCCTAACAAGGTAAATCGTAAAAGGCCATCGCTACTCTTATTTAAGCTAATAAGAATGAGGCCTAAAAAGCCTAAAGCAAGACCTAGTACTTTTCTTAAATTAAGCTTATCGTCCTTATAAATAAAGTGAGCTAACACAACAGAGAAGAATATTCCTACTTGTCCTAAAATAGAAGCTTTTATACCCGGTGTGTTATTTACACCTATGTTGAAGAAAAAATATTGCAAAGTAGTGTTAAATACCCCTAAAATAGTAATAAGCAATAACTGCTTTAGGCTTATTTTAAAAAGTGGTGCATGGGTTAAAAGGCCGAATACAAATAAAATTAGACCAGCTAAGAAGAAGCGAAGGCTGATAAAGGCAATAGTACCACCTAAGTCACTACCAGCAATGCCCATTTCGGCATATACAATTTTAAGAGCTGGGAAAGCACTTCCCCATAATAGATTACAGAATATAGCTATTAAGGTGGTCATTAATATGAGCCTTGATTTAGATTTATTTTTTAACATATGATACTCCTTTGGGTAAAAGTTAAAATTTATATATAATAAATTATATGATTCAGAAATTATGTTATAATAAGTATATAGGATAACATTATAGTTAAACAGTATGAGAAAGTCAAAGATAGGAGACTGTAAAATGGAAAAGAGAAATTTAACCTTATTAACAGATTTATATCAGCTTACAATGATGCAAGGTTATTATAAAAACGATACGAATAATCACGAGGTAGTATTTGACCTCTTTTATAGAAATAATCCATCTAAGAATGGCTATGCAATTTGTGCAGGATTAGAACAAGCTATTCAATATATTGAAAATCTAAATTTTAATGATGCAGATATCGAATATTTAGATAGCCTTAATTTATTTCAGAAGGATTTCCTAGAATATTTAAGAGGATTTAAATTTACAGGTGATATATATGCTATTCCTGAAGGAACAGTTGTTTTTCCTATGGAACCACTTCTTAGAGTCAAAGCACCTATCTTTGAAGCTCAGTTTGTAGAAACAGCACTTTTAAATATCATCAATCATCAAAGTCTTATTGCAACTAAAGCAGCTAGAGTGGTAAAAGCAGCAGAAGGTGATCCGGTTTTAGAGTTTGGTCTTCGTCGTGCACAGGGACCAGATGCTGGTATTTATGGAGCTAGGGCAGCTATTATTGGAGGATGTGCGGGTACTTCTAATGTACTTACAGGGCAGATGTTTGATGTACCTGTTTCTGGAACCCATGCACATAGCTGGGTGATGAGTTTTGATGAAGAAATAGAAGCTTTTAGAGCTTATGCTAAGCTTTTCCCTGAAAAGTGTATTTTGCTAGTAGATACTTACGATACATTAGAATCAGGAGTACCTAATGCTATTAAAGTATTTGATGAAATGAAAGAAGCAGGACTTCCAATGACTTCATATGGGATTAGACTAGATAGTGGTGACCTTGCTTATCTTTCTAAAAAGGCTAGAACTATGTTAGATGCAGCAGGATATAAGGATGCTGTTATTAGTGCATCTTGTGACTTAGATGAAATGCTTATTGCAGATCTTAAAAGACAAGGGGCTAAAATTACCTTATGGGGCGTAGGAACTAATCTGATTACTTCTTCAGACTGTCCATCTTTTGGAGGAATTTATAAACTAGCAGCTGAGCTACACAAAGATGGTGAAGAAATTCCAAAAATTAAAATTTCGGACAACCCAGAGAAAGTAACTAATCCAGGTGTCAAAAAGGTAGTTAGAGTTTATGATAAAGCAACTAATAAGATTACAGCAGATATTATAGCGTTAGAGCATGAACAGTTTAATGAAGCAGAAGACCTAGTTTTATATACTGCTAATGCAAGGTGGAAGAAAATCAAGCTAAAAGCTAATAGTTATACAGTAAGAGAGCTTTTAGTTCCTGTATTTAAGGCAGGTAAAAAAGTATATGAAGGCCCAAGTACTATGAATATTAAAGCCTATGCCAAAGAAGAGCTAGGTACCTTATGGGAAGAGTATAAACGTCTTGTTAATCCACAGATTATGCAAGTTGTATTATCTGATGAGCTTCATGCTTTAAAGGAAAAAATGTTAGAAAATTATAAGAAGGATTAAGGGGGAGTAAAATGCTAGAAAGTACAAGGGTTTTAGGTGCCATGGTAAAGATGAGTATTATAGGAAGAAAAGCTCGAAGTGAATATGGCTATGGTAATAAAAAACATGACGTTAAAACAAGTAGGGAAAAGATTTATCGTTTAATGCAAAAGCTTACTAGTGATATGATGAAGGGAGCTGGTATGGAGGTAAGTATTAAGGGAGAAGAAAACTTGCCTAAACAAGGTCCGGCATTATATATTGCCAATCATAGTAGTATTTTCGATACGGTGCTCCTTGTTAATACGATAAACGAACCTTGTATTTTTATAGGGAAGAAAGAAGTGGCTAAAATGCCTCTTATTAATAAATGGTTTGATGCATTAGGGTGTATTTATATTGATAGAGAAGATAAAAGGCAATCTCTAGAATGTATATTAAAAGGGATTGGTGAGCTAAAGTCTGGTCAATCTATTATTATTTTTCCAGAAGGAACAAGAACTATGGGAGATGAGATGAAGCCTTTTAAGGAAGGAAGTTTTAGATTAGCTACAAAGACGGGGGTACCTATAGTACCAATTGCACTACGTCATACCGATAAGGTATTTGAGGAATATAATAGAGTCAAAAAAGCTAAAGTACAAATGAATATTGGAACTGTTATCGAAACAAAGCATTTAGATAAAGAAGGACAGCAAAAACTTCCAAAGCAAGTTGAGGAATGCGTCAGAGGCCTGTTACAAGAACTAATTGAACAAGAAAAGTAACTTTTTGATGAAGGTATAGCGGGTAAAGGGGAGATTAATGATGGCAGAGAACAACGGAATGAACCAATTAATAAGAGAAAAAGTTAATGTGGAAATGTCTAATGATAAGATGCTAGGTGTTATCTGGTTTGAAGAACCTCAAAATGGCGGTGTTATGCTGAGTGAAAGTGAAATACGAGATGCTATTACTTTAAAAGGAATAGTAAAAGGTCTTGACCAAGAGTTAATTAGTACCCTATGTAGAGAGAGACAATACCATTATAAGTATATTATTGCTAAGGGTATAGCACCTATAGATGGTAGTGATGGTAAAATAGAATTTAAATTTGATACTGCTAGCTTAAAAGAGTTTAAACCTCGTTTAAATGATGATGGAACCGTAGATTTTAGAAATCTAGATGCTGTTAGGAATGTTAAAAAAGGTGATATACTAGCTGTTAAAATTCCTGCTACTCCAGGAGAAGATGGTTTTAATATCCTGGGGCAGAATATTAGAGGGAAAAAAGGTAGAGAAGCTAGAATCCCTAGGGGAAGGAATACAGCTATACTAGAAGATGGCCTTACTTTAGTTGCAGATGTAGATGGAAAATTAGAGTATGATGATCATAATGTGTATATAAATACGGTATATACCTTAAATGGTGATTTAGATAGTGGCATTGGTAATATTGACTTTATAGGTAGTGTTGTTATTAATGGGAATGTACACAGCGGTTTTAAAATTAAAGCAGGAGGCTCTGTAGAAATTAGAGGATCTGTAGAGGATGCAACTATTATAGCTGCTGGAGACGTTATGCTTAGCTATGGTATGCAAGGAACAGAAAGAAGTAAAATTGTAGCAGGTGGAAATGTCATAGCTAAATTCTTACAGAATGTACAAGTTGAGTCAGGTGGAAATATTATTACAGAGGCAATACTACACTCTAGCGTTAACGCAGGAGATAGTATTAAGGTAGAAATAGGAAAAGGGACTATTGTTGGAGGAAGTGCTTCGGCTACTAATATGATTATAGCTAGAAGTATCGGTTCACCTATGGGAACAGTAACGGCTATACAAATAGGCGTTTCACCTACCATTTATAAAGAGTATAAAGATATTAATGAAGAACTTAAACGGAAAACAGAAAACATCAATAAGATAGACCAAAGTATTAAGTTCTTATTAGAAAAAAGTAAGGTAACAAAACTTGATGCTCAAAAGCAAATGATGCTTCAGAAGCTAACAAGTTCTAGGCAACCTTTAATAGAAGAGTATGAGGAATTAAAAGCTAAGTATACTAAATTAGGTACTAGGCTAAGTGAAGTCAAAGAGGGAATGATCAAAGTAACAGATTCTATTTATCCAGGGGTAAAAGTTGAGATAGGAAGCCTTATTAAGTATATCGATGAACGTTATGTGAAATGTGTGATAAGGCGTGTAGAAGGCGAAGTATATATAGGAATATAGATATAATCAAAGAGGCAACTATGATGCGAAAGCTTTAGTCATAGTTGCCTTTTTGATTACTATAGAATTGGAGAAATAAGTCTAGAAATAGACTCCTTAAATTTAATGAATAAAGAACGGTTTTTGTATTTCTCAGGGGTTAGTTCTTGACAGAGTTTTAAGTCTTGTTTAAAAATCTCTGTTAGTTTCCTAGAGATTTCTTGGTCATAGATGAAAGCATTAATTTCAAAATTAAGCTTAAAGCTACGAATATCGAAGTTAGCTGTACCTATAGAACAAACTTCCTCATCTATTACTATCGTCTTAGCATGAAGAAAGCCATTTTCATAGGTGAAGCAACGCACCCCACTTTCTAAAAGTACGCCTATATGTGAATAAGTAGCCCAGTAAACAAACATATGATCTGGTTTATTAGGAATCATGATACGTACATCCTTACCAGATAAAGCAGCTAATTTTAGGGCAGTCATAATACCATCATCAGGAATAAAATAAGGGGTTTGAATATAAACTGACCGTTTAGCAGAATGAATCATTTTGATATAACCGTTATGAATACTAGCGTATTTAGAATCAGGGCCACTTGATACAATCTGCATACCCACATGACCAGAAGAAGGAGTAATTCCAGAAGGAATATAAGCTTCTAAGGAAAGATTTTCACCAGTTGCAAATCTGCGGTCTAGTAGAAATTGTAAGTTAATGAGATGTACACTACCACCTATTAATTTCATATGGGTATCTCTCCAATAGCCAAACTTCTTATTAAGGCCAATATATTCTTTTCCTATATTAAAACCACCTAAATAAGCCACTTTTCCATCAATGATACAAAGCTTTCTATGGTTACGGTAATTCGCACGCTTTTTTATAAAAGGAATATAAGAACGGAAGAAGCAGCTTACCTGTATACCTGCTTTTCGCATTTCACCAAAGAATTTATAAGAATTACCAAAACACCCCATTTCATCATATAAAACAAAGATTTTAACCCCCTCGCTTGCTTTTTTGATAAGCAGGTCTTTAAAAAGATTCCCTAAGGCATCATCTCTAATAATATACGACTCAATATGTACATAGTTTCTGGCATTGTTAATAGCCTCAAAAAGATTTTTAAATAAGGCGCTGCCATCAGTAAATAATTCTAATTCATTATCTTCGGTATAAAGGGCTTCATGACCACTTAAATGTAAATGGATTAAATCCTTATAGGAGTCAAGAAGAGGATTGGTGTAAGCACCTAAGTGAAAATTAAGCGCTGCTTGTTGTGTGTGAATGAGGGCGAGGTAAGTATCTTCCTCTTCCTTTTTGCTAAAGGTCTTTCGTTTGCGTAAATCTTGCCCTACAAGTAGGTAAAGGATAAAACCTACAATAGGTACAAAAAGCATAATCATAATCCAAGCCCAAGTAGCACTAGCGTTTTTATGTTCAAGGAATACAACAGATATAACAAGTAGGATATTAATAAAGAGGAAAACATCAAGCCATCCGAAACTAGAAAGTAAAAATGACATTTCTGCACCACCTTTAATGATTATACTTTCTATTATACGTTACAGAGATAAATATAAGATGAAAAAATGGAAAAATTAGAAAGTAATTTACAGTTGGTTTCTGCTTTGTGCATTGTGTTCTAACATCTCATATGATATACTTATCTAAGCTTGGCTAAATCTATAAAAGCCTGAAGGAAATGCACAACAAGGAGGTATTTGTAATGAACTGGACAATCTTTTGGATTGTAATGGCGGTACTTGCTGCTATACTAGTTGGTCTCTATTTCTGGGGAAGAAAGATGCAAAAGAAATATGATGAACAACAACAACTCATAACAGAAAACAAACAAGCTTTAACACTATTTGTTATTGATAAAAAGAAGGATCATCTAAATAATCTTAAACTACCAAAGCAAATGAAAGAACAACTTCCATGGATTTATAAAAAACGTAAAATGCCTGTTGTTATTGCTAAGATCGGACCACAGATTCAAACCCTTTTATGTGATCAAAAGGTATTTGATAGTATTCCTACTAAAAAACAAATCAAAGTAGAATTAGCAGGAATCCTTATTGTAAATGTAGTATCTGGAAAACTACCAGAGACTAAGAAAAAAGGTTTGTTCTCTATGAAAAAAGATAAAACAAAAAAAGAAATAAAAGCAGCTAAAAAATAGATGTAATGAAGTAGCTCTTCTTAAGGATTTAAACTTAGGAAGAGCTACTTATTTTTTTCTGGATATAAATTCAAAATCATGAGATATTAATACAGAAGAGCAATTAAGAATTAAAAATTAAGAATGAAGAATTAAGAAGAGCAATTAAGGATTAATAATTAAGAATGATGAATTAAAAACATAAATAAGAAATAAAAATAGAGAATGAAGAATTAAAAGCAAAAGTGAAGAATAGATAATAAAAAAGTAGAGAATAAAAAGTCATTGAATAATGAATTAAATGGGAGGAACCTATGTGGGATAGAGCCAAGGAGAATAGAGTAGTACAATTTATGAGAAAGATGATTAGAAGATATAGTGCTCATAATGTATCAGCTACAAGTGCTTATATGGCATATTATTGGGTACTAGCATTCTTTCCTTTTATTATTTTCTTAATTAGTTTGTTAAGTTACACTAAAATTCCTGTAAGTGTTTTACTACAGTATTTATCTGAAATGGTGCCAGATAGCCTTGTACCAGTTATTGAAAATACTATTAGACAATTTATCTTATATAGAAGTACAGCATTACTGTCAGTAGGAGGGTTAGTTACTCTGTGGTCAGCAGGAACAGCTGTTAATGCACTGACTAGGGGTATTCATATAGCGTATAATTCTAAATATATCAAGCCTTTTTGGCAGGCAAGGTTAACTGCTTTAGTTTACACTGTGTTGCTAGCCTTACTTTTAATCGTACTAATGGTAGGACTAGTTTTTGGTAATAGGTTAGGTGATTACTTATTTGGCGTATTAGATATGAAAAAAGGAATATTTATGCCTATTTGGAATATGGCTAGACTTACTATGCCTTTCATTGCACTAATTGTGGTGCTATATATTATTTATAAGTTTATTCCAAGAAAATACTTGAAAAGTCCCAATGTGTGGCCAGGTGTTATTTTTACTTCTGTAGGTTGGTATTTATTTTCTTTGATATTTTCTATTTACGTAGATAATTATAGTAAATATAATCAACTATATGGTAGTATAGGAAGTGTATTTATTTTACTGATATGGCTGTATGGTAGTTGTACTTTATTGCTCCTAGGAGCTGAGATTAATGCTCAGCTGCAAGAGATACGTATCGAAAAGATTATAAGAAGAATAGGACCCAATCTTTAACAGCAATATTGACGAGGTGACGACATGAAGACATTAAATCAGGATTTCTACTTACAAAATGCTATTGATGCTGCGAAGGCTCTCTTAGGCAAGATACTAGTAAGGAGTCAAGATGGCAAGGATTATTATTTTAAAATAGTAGAAGTAGAAGCTTATATGGGAGAAGAGGATAAGGGAGCTCATGCTTTTGGGGGCAAGAGAACTAATCGCACAGCACCTATGTTTGAGTTAGGTGGCATTACTTATATTTATCTGATTTATGGGATGTATCACTGCTTAAATATTGTAGTAAATAAGGAAGAGGTGCCTCAGTGTGTTCTTATTAGAGCAGTAGAACCTTTAGATGAAGCATCTATTTCCTTTGCAAAATCAAATAGAAACATTAAATCAAAAAAGATAGTAGATCTAACTAATGGACCAGGAAAGCTCTGCAGGGCACTAGCTATTGATAAGGGCGTAAATGCTAAATCTGTTAAAGACAAAGGTGCTCTTTGGCTAGCAGATGGCCAAGGGGAAGATTTTGAGATTGTCAGTGCAAAGC